>JBFWJS010000017.1:0-2503 GCA_050253075.1 Deferribacterales bacterium | reverse complement strand
TGTCTGAACGATATGACCTGCTAAAAGGGATTAAGACAGTCAAGTTATCCGGCTTGACTTCTCTCTTGCCTAAATGACGTCTGAACGATATGACCTGCTAAAAGGGATTAAGACGGATTGTAAAAAATAGTATATTCCACGCAATCGCCTTTGTCTGAACGATATGACCTGCTAAAAGGGATTAAGACTATTTCGGATTGTGCTAGCAAATAGGTTGTATGCGCTGAATGGTCTGAACGATATGACCTGCTAAAAGGGATTAAGACAAGTAACAACATCAGGCAAAGTCCCGATTGTATCCATTGTCTGAACGATATGACCTGCTAAAAGGGATTAAGACAAATAGGTTGTATGCGCTGAATGAAATTCCATGCTGCCGTCTGAACGATATGACCTGCTAAAAGGGATTAAGACGAGAATAGCTTCTGTGCTATCCAGCTCCCAGTCCTCGTGTCTGAACGATATGGACCTGCTAAAAGGGATTAAGACCCCTACATACAGGTGAAACGCATGTTCGGCATTTGCGTCTGAACGATATGACCTGCTAAAAGGGATTAAGACTTGCTGCCGTTGCAGCTATTACTCATTATCCTTACACCGTCTGAACGATATGACCTGCTAAAAGGGATTAAGACGCAGCTATTGCTGCCGTTGAATGTATTACTTTTAATCCTTACGTCTGAACGATATGACCTGCTAAAAGGGATTAAGACAGTACATTTCATTATTTTCATTTTAGAGCAAATTTCAAAATGCCGAACAATATGTATAAATATACATAGATTTGTGTATATCCATGCATGTCAGGTGGTTTGCCGGTAATCCAAGGGGGTCTTCCCCCCAGGATGACGGGGACAATCACCCCCAAGGCGACTCGATAGACGCACCAAGGCATCCCTTCTTCATGGGAGGGATGTTTTCCGTCCAACTTGGCTGTGGCTAGGATACCCTGTGTGCCTTGCATTGCTCATACAATATCAGCACATTCCGCACCTTCTTCATGGTGGTGAGGAGAATGGCCAGAGCGATCTCATACCGGGCGTGGGCTCCCCGTTTGTAGATGGTGTCGGGAAGGAACCCGTCCTTGAGCTCGCTGTTGGTCCTCTCCACGGTGGTCCTGGCAGCATACCGCCTCTGGGAAGCGGGGTCCAGGGGGTCGGCGACCACCCCCTTGTAGGCCCTGCGGTCGATGATCGCCTTCCTTCCTATCATGTCGACATAATCGTTGATCACAGGGCTGATGTACCCCTTGTCGAGCAGTACATACAAGAAATCAGTGATTTTCCTTGCCTTTTTCATGAGGGGGACCGCAACCTTGCTGTCATGGACCGAGGCACCGGTCACCGCGAAGCTCACGGGCACCCCGTAATCATCAGTAGCAAGGTGGGCCTTATAGCCGATGAACCACTGTTTCTTCCCCTTGGAATTCTGTTTTGCGGTAAGGGAACAGCGCATTTCCAGCCTTTGCCAGCAATCCCCTCGCCTTGCGTCCTCGCTTCTTGTTGGCCTTGGCTTCCGGTGCCCTGGTCTTGATGGGCTTCTCCCGTGCCCCGATGGTGGTGCTGTCTATGCTCAGGTGCCCGATTGCCAGCCTGTCCATTGATGATGCATACGCCTGTACCACCCGCTCATGGAGGAGCGAGGGGTCGACGATCCTCTCTACTTCCCTGGAAAGCCTGCTCACACTCGCCTCACTGGGTACCCTGGTGATTCCAAGCATGTCCTTCAGGTTCCCGTTCTCACGCAGGAGGGCCAGTGTCCCCTTCACCGTCCGTACCTGGTGGTGAAGCTTGAGCAGCATGATGCCCAGTATCGGCAGCAGGTCGTAGCCGAGCCTTCCCCTGCGGTGGTTTCTCTGCAACCTGTGCAATTCATCGCAAGTGAGCAGGGACTGCACCCCCTGATAGTATTGCAGGAACCCAAGCTCCCTCTCTGAGGGTTCCCGGAACAGGCAGGAGCCCAGGTCTTCATGGGAGAAGAGCAGGGATTGAAGGAATGGGGTGTTTCGTGTAGAATATGACATAGAAAGGAACTCCTTTTCTGACGATGAAGTATGTTAACGTAATCTTAGCAGAAAAGGGTTCCTTTTCCTATACCCAACAAGCACTTAACAACAAAATCCAGGCAGATTCCTGTCAGGCACATGGGCCAGCAGCAGATGGGGGCGTGTGAGTAACGATTTTGCATGTTTATGCATTATGGGGTTCCTGAAAACCCATTTTGCAATTGGCTCTGAATGCTAAGAATTTAAGACATGCACATATCGCCACTTGCTTTCTCTGCGTAGGTTCAGAGGCTCATCCTTGATTTGTTCAGCGTTGAGTATTCGTGGAAAGGCAAGTTAATGAATGGAGGGAGATTAGAATCCGTTCAAGACTGGATCAGCCGCTCCCTTGGCCGGTCGCAGACAGCCATCTCCTTGATTCGTCGTTCGGTTTGTTGGTTTATTTGGTATTTCATACTCTGTTAAGATGCAAAAGCCTGTTGTTTGCTTGAGCTCTTC
>JBFWJS010000016.1:0-2617 GCA_050253075.1 Deferribacterales bacterium | reverse complement strand
TGAATATATCACACCAAATGTGCCACTTGTATCACTCACAAATGTGCCGGATATATCACTCTTAAATGTGCCACTTTTCACAGGCTGTAATTAGATTGCTAAAGTAATTATTTATTTTATTTTTTACGTCTCATTGATTCACCTTTTAATTCTATTCGATTGGCATTACTTGTTAATCGATCCATGATAGCATCTGCAAGAGTAGGTTCACCAATGTAGTCATACCATTTTTTAATTGGAAGTTGTGATGTTATTATTACAGCCTTTCGTTCATAGCAATCTTCAAATATCTGTAAAAGAGCCAGTCGAGAGTTGTTATCCAACGGTTGTAATCCAAAATCATCAAAAATGATCAGGTCATTTTTCTCAATGTGATTGATTACTTTCAACAGCGTACCGTCAATCTTTGATAAAGCTATTTTCTCGACAAACTTATTCATGCTAAAGTATTCAACCCGATAGCCCAGATAACATGCTTGCCTGCCAAGGGCACAAGCCAGATAGCTTTTTCCGCAACCGGTTTTACCCTCTATCAGCAGATTTTCGGCTTTATTTATGAAACTGCAGTCAGACAAAGCCAGCAGCTGATCTTTTGTAAAATTCCTTTCTGCAGAGCATATAACCTCTTCCATAACTGCATTGTAGCGAAGTTTACTGGTTTTGAGATACATTTCTGTTCTTCTCTGGTTGCGATAAAATAATTCGGCTTCTGCCATCTTGCCTACAAGTTGTTCCGCCGTTGGACGTTCCTGTACCGGTAGGTTCAGTGAGGCCTTGAAGGTCTGTGCCATACCTTTGAGTTTCAGACCCTCCAGGTGATCTATTGTCTCTTGATTGTTCATAATTTAAATGATTTTAAATGGTTGATATGTAATTGTCTGTTTATTCGTAAGCGGCTGCTCCTCGTACATTCTCATTATGCGGGATATAGGATGTTTCAGTTTCTTGTGGTATATCTTCCTTATCCAGGTTCCTTTCAAGGATGCTCTTTATCATCTGATAATTGACGGCAGAAGTGTTACCTGTCCGCTTGCAGGCCGCTTCAAGTCTGTCCGGAGAAAACTTTCTGGACAAAGAGAGGATGCCCTGACATGATTTATAGGACTGTTGTATGAACGGCTTTGATTCAAGGATTACCTCCAGGACATGGGTCGTATGTTCACCGATATATTTTCCTTGCCGGATAAAGTAATCCGCATTATACTCCTTGCTCCGCTGATAGGCCTGATGACGGGGAGGCATGTGGGTGAACTCGGTTGTGTATCCGCCCTGTGAAAACGATCTCTTATGAAGTGCGATCCGTTTATGGTTCACATATATTTCTACTGTCTGGTAATCATATACGGCTCTTGCCTTTTGATGAACATACTCGTAAGGGATACTGTAAAAGTGTCCTTCCTTGCCAATCTGAACATGATAAGTTCCGCTTATGGTAAAATCTTTGCTGTACTTAAAGGCGTAAAGTTCTGCAGGAAGGGGTTTCATGAAGGGAAGTTCTATCTCCTCAAAACGTTCCATACGGCTGTAGGCGCAACCTTGCATTTTTCGGCTGTTAAACTCATCCAGCAGTTCAAAAATACGACTGTTCAAGGCTTCCAGACTGTAAAAAACATCATTGCGCATCCGGGCATAGATGTATTGGTAGGCTTTGTTGACCAGCCCTTCTACCGGCGCTTTGTCTTTAGGATGAACAGGGCGTGTGGCTGTCAGTTCTGTGTCATAGTGTAGTCCCCATTGCAGCGCAGCCTCGTTAAACGTTGGTTCATGTAGATCTGACCGCTTCACCCACTGACGCATATTGTCACTTTTAACCGATTCTGTTGTTCCACGGAAGTATTCCATACATTTGGATAGTCCATAATAAAAATGTTCCTGGGTAGCGTTCAGCAAAGCCATAACAAACGACAGCGAGCTGCAGGGAAGTATACAGCACAACACAACCACAGCTGTTTTTATGCCTGTTTTCTTGTCTGTAATGTAAAGATTGTCTCCTGCAAAATCAGCCTGACATTCAAAGCCAGGCGAATAGGTGTTGTGATACGAGTAGGTATGTGCTTTTTGGTATGTTTTTAAAAGAGCCTTAAAGCGTGTGTAGCCATAACCTCGAGAATGCACTTTTCTGTACTCAGTCCAAAGTAGCTCATAGGTCATGTGCTTCCGTTCCATCTCTTTCATATAGAACGGCAATAAGGGTTCCAATTCACTAAAACGCTCGTCGGTAGTCGGTTTGTATTCCTCCTTCTGAAGAATAGCGCATAGCTCCAAATCATCCAGTAATAAAAGTTCTTTGTAGCTTTTACCCGATGAATCAGCACGCCTTTTATACACTGAAACCGAAGTCCGGCTTATACGCATTTTTGTACTTATACTCCGTTGAGACAGATTCAGGTCAAAGTACTGAACCATTTTTCGTAATTCTAGCATTGTAATCTTAATGTTTGCCATGGTATCTTTAATCTCTTTTAGGATAAAGATATCATGAATGGTTAATATGATTACAGCGCTGTGTGGTTATTTTTCCGGCACATTTGTGAGTGATACGGGTGGCACATTTAAGAGTGATACACCTGGCACATTTGTGAGTGATATAGGTGGCACATTTGAAGTGATATTATCA
>JBFWJS010000015.1:0-2923 GCA_050253075.1 Deferribacterales bacterium | reverse complement strand
GTTTGCAAGGTGGCAAAAAGAAACATCTTGAGATTGCCGAGCTAAAGGCTCAGACAGCCCTTGAGAGCGTTTCTAAGGCTCAAGAGAGGGTGCAGGGCATACAAGATAGCATTAAGCCCTTGCAAGCCGAATATGAGGCTAAAAAGGCTTATGTGAGGGAATGTGATAAGGCAAGTCAGATATCAATGTCTTTACCCGACTATGCAAAAGTGAAAAAAAGCTTATTTGGCAAGGAAACTGTGACAGTTCCAAAAGAGAAATGGGAGCAAAAACATATCTCAGCAAATGAAAAAGGTTATTTGCAAAGGGCTACTGCTGAATTTGAAAAAGCTGTGGCGGAGTTCCGCAAGACTTCGTCTGCGGATCATCTCGCACAGCTTGAGCAGAAAGTCAGCGTGCTGGAGCGTAAAGTTTATGACTTGAAAAGAGAAAACAGCACATTGCAAAGCAAAGTGCTGTCAGCAGAAAAAGAAGCGGATAAGGTAATGGATAAGGTCAACAAGGTTCTTGGCAAACTTCCTGATGAAGTTGCAGACCGCTTTATCAAACAGTGGAATACACCCGAAAAAAGCAAATCTCACGATTGGGGTATGGAACGATAGTGTCGGCTCGTGCCGACAGCACGACCTCTGGACTTGTTTTAAGTTCCGTCGGTGATTTTTAAAAAGCACAACGAAAAAGTATAGTCAAGGGCAAAGCCTGCGGAGCAGGTGCGTAGCACCCTTGACTATACTTTTTTGCTGTGCTATACAATCACTGCCGACGGACTTAATCAAGTTCCCGAGGGGATTGGGTTTCCAAAGGGTGCAATCTGGCACCCTTTCGGTCGCTCCCGCAGGAGCGAAATTCCTTTCTTTCGAGGACTGAAAAAGGGGCAAAAAAAAAAGGGGGGGGTACTACGACACCCCCCTATGGGTGACGTGTGACGTGTGACGAGATTTTGTAAAGTGGCTTGTTTACTGGGTTTATAGGCATTTTTAAAAAATAATAAAAAACTTGATTACTAAGTTATTTTGTAGTATAATACTTATAAAAATACAGAAAAGAGGTACAAAATGAAAAATATTAATGTTCCACTTGAAGATGAACGACATGAAGATTTGACGTTTATTCAAGATTATTATAGCAAAAGAACTGGGGTAAAATTATCAAAGGCTCAAACTCTTAAAACGTTACTTTTTGAAACAGCAAATTTAATTCGAAATACTGGAGAAACATACCCAAATCGTGATTGGACTTTAGAAAAACAAGAGATTGAAATTCACAAAGATTATGAGAAAATGCAAAAGAAAGGAGATAGCAATGAGCAAAAATAAAAAAGCTGTACCCCTCCGACAAAAGATAGGTACAGCCTTTTTGACATATTTTATTGCTAATATTATAGCTTATGAGTGAGAAAAAAACAAGTGTTAAAAAACGGAATTGGGCGTTCTTTGTTTATCCTACAAAGGAACAATTAGCAATGTTAAATTCAAATTATGATGGCTCAGATGGCTATGGGTCTGTGCCTGATGATTGGCAACAACGATTACAACTTTCAGGGTTGCAATATGCGATAAGTCCGTTACATGATAAGGACAAGCTTGAGGACGGCAGTGGAAAAACAAAAAAGCCACATTATCACATTATTGTGATTTATGGAAGTCCGACTACATATAACAATGTCAAGAATTTAACTGATAGTTTTAACTCTCCAATACCACAAGCATTGGAACAAGTTCGAGGGTATTATAGATATTTAACGCATAAAGACAATGCTGATAAATATCAATATGATGAAAAAGATATAATTACTGGCGGTGGATTTAATATTGCTGACTTTATAGAATTATCTAAAAGTGAAGTTAGTGAGATTAAATTTAAACTGCAAAAACTTATTAGAGAACAATCTATGTCAGAATATCAAGAGTTTATGGATTACGTTCAAGATAACTTGGATAGAACTTATTTCGATATTGCAAGTAGCAATACAATGTTTTTTAATGCCTATTTACGCTCACGCAGACATAAGCAAGAACAGCCTATCAAGGTTGTTCGGGTAAATGAGCAAGGCGAAGTTATAGAATAAAAAAGAGAGTGCTGCCAATGAGTAGCACTCTCTTTTTTTGCCCTGGGGGGAACGCTCCGCAGAGCGTGGGGCAAAGCCCCTAACCCCCTCGGAGAGCATAGGACTTTACGAAGTAAAGTATCCTATGTTATACTTTACCTAAAGAGACACCACCCTAAAGGGTGGCGAATTAGCGGAAAGTATGGAGGTGCAAGCTATGAGTTATGGAATTGTGAGGGTGCAAAAGATGAGCGGTGGGAGTGTTAAGGGGATTGAGATACACGACCGCCGAGAAAAGGAAGGCATAAGCCACACGAACAAAGACATTGACTGGGAGCGTACCAGTCAAAACTATGATTTGCACCCTGACCAAAACCGCAACTTTAACCAGGCGGTAAAAGAAAGAATAAGTGAATTGAATTTGCCGAAAGCTGTTCGCAAAGATGCGGTTGTAATGGCTCAAGTCCTTGTTACCTCTGACCACGATTTTTTCAAAGGCTTGAGCAAAGAACAACAAGAGCAGTTTTTTAAAGATAGCTATAATTTTCTTTCCGAACGATATGGCAAAGAAAATATTGTTTCAGCAACGGTACACCTTGATGAGCGAACTCCTCATATGCACTTTAATTTTGTGCCGGTCACTGCTGATGGGCGGTTGTCGGCAAAGTCGTTACTCACTCGACAAAGCCTTATTGAACAGCAAACAGCCTTTCAAGAACAGGTAGGAAAAAACTATGGACTTGAGCGAGGTTTGCAAGGTGGCAAAAAGAAACATCTTGAGATTGCCGAGCTAAAGGCTCAGACAGCCCTTGAGAGCGTTTCTAAGGCTCAAGAGAGGGTGCAGGGCATACAAGATAGCATTAAGCCCTTGCAAGC
>JBFWJS010000014.1:0-2929 GCA_050253075.1 Deferribacterales bacterium | reverse complement strand
AACACTTCTTGGGTGTTGTATGGTTAAGCCTCACGGGTAATTAGTATGGGTTAGCTCAACGTATCGCTACGCTTACACACCCCACCTATCAACGTTGTGGTCTCCAACGGCCCTTTAGGACCCTCAAGGGGTCAGGGATGACTCATCTCAGGGCTCGCTTCCCGCTTAGATGCTTTCAGCGGTTATCGATTCCGAACTTAGCTACCGGGCAGTGCCACTGGCGTGACAACCCGAACACCAGAGGTTCGTTCACTCCGGTCCTCTCGTACTAGGAGCAACTCCCTTCAATCATCCAACGCCCACGGCAGATAGGGACCGAACTGTCTCACGACGTTCTGAACCCAGCTCGCGTACCACTTTAAATGGCGAACAGCCATACCCTTGGGACCGACTTCAGCCCCAGGATGTGATGAGCCGACATCGAGGTGCCAAACACCGCCGTCGATATGAACTCTTGGGCGGTATCAGCCTGTTATCCCCGGAGTACCTTTTATCCGTTGAGCGATGGCCCTTCCATTCAGAACCACCGGATCACTATGACCTACTTTCGTACCTGCTCGACCTGTCCGTCTCGCAGTTAAGCTGGCTTATGCCATTGCACTAACCTCCTGATGTCCGACCAGGATTAGCCAACCTTCGTGCTCCTCCGTTACTCTTTGGGAGGAGACCGCCCCAGTCAAACTACCCACCAGGCACTGTCCGCGAGCCCGATTCAGGGCCCTGCGTTAGAACATCAAACATACAAGGGTGGTATTTCAAGGACGGCTCCAGCGCAACTGGCGTCACGCCTTCAAAGCCTCCCACCTATCCTACACATGTAGGTTCAATGTTCAGTGCCAAGCTGTAGTAAAGGTTCACGGGGTCTTTCCGTCTAGCCGCGGGTACACCGCATCTTCACGGCGAATTCGATTTCACTGAGTCTCGGGTGGAGACAGCATGGCCATGGTTACACCATTCGTGCAGGTCGGAACTTACCCGACAAGGAATTTCGCTACCTTAGGACCGTTATAGTTACGGCCGCCGTTTACCGGGGCTTCGATCAAGAGCTTCGCTTGCGCTAACCCCATCAATTAACCTTCCGGCACCGGGCAGGTGTCACACCCTATACGTCCACTTTCGTGTTTGCAGAGTGCTGTGTTTTTGATAAACAGTCCCAGCCATCTGGTCACTGCGACTCCCGACAGCTCCATCCGCAAGGGACTTCACCATCAAGAGCGAACCTTCTCCCGAAGTTACGGTTCTATTTTGCCTAGTTCCTTCACCCGAGTTCTCTCAAGCGCCTTGGTATTCTCTACCCGACCACCTGTGTCGGTTTGGGGTACGATGACTTGCAATCTGAAGCTTAGAGGCTTTTCCTGGAAGCAGGGCATCAATGGCTTCCGCACCGTAGTGCGTTCGTCTCGTGTCTCAGTGTTGTGTCTCCGGATTTGCCTAGAAACACCACCTACGCACTTTCACCAGGACAACCGTCGCCTGGCCCACCTAGCCTTCTCCGTCCCCCCATCGCAATTACAAGTCGTGCAGGAATATTAACCTGCTTCCCATCGATTACGCCTTTCGGCCTCACCTTAGGGGTCGACTCACCCTGCCCCGATTAACGTTGGACAGGAACCCTTGGTCTTCCGGCGAGGAGGCTTTTCACCCCCTTTATCGTTACTTACGTCAGCATTCGCACTTCTGATATCTCCAGCATACCTCTCGATACACCTTCGCAGACTTACAGAACGCTCCCCTACCACTCACGCTTAGCGTGAATCCGCGGCTTCGGTGCCTGGTTTGAGCCCCGTTACATCTTCCGCGCAGGCCGACTCGACTAGTGAGCTATTACGCTTTCTTTAAATGATGGCTGCTTCTAAGCCAACATCCTAGCTGTCTGAGCCTTCCCACATCGTTTCCCACTTAACCAGAACTTTGGGACCTTAGCCGGCGGTCTGGGTTGTTTCCCTCTTCACGACGGACGTTAGCACCCGCCGTGTGTCTCCCGGATATTACTTACTGGTATTCGGAGTTTGCATGGGGTTGGTAAGTCGGGATGACCCCCTAGCCCAAACAGTGCTCTACCCCCAGTAGTATTCGTCCGAGGCGCTACCTAAATAGCTTTCGGGGAGAACCAGCTATCTCCGAGTTTGATTGGCCTTTCACCCCCAGCCACAGGTCATCCCCTAACTTTGCAACGTTAGTGGGTTCGGTCCTCCAGTTGATGTTACTCAACCTTCAACCTGCCCATGGCTAGATCACCCGGTTTCGGGTCTACACCTTGCAACTAGACGCCCAGTTAAGACTCGGTTTCCCTACGGCTCCCCTATACGGTTAACCTCGCTACAAAATGTAAGTCGCTGACCCATTATACAAAAGGTACGCAGTCACCCCGAAGGGCTCCCACTGCTTGTACGTACACGGTTTCAGGTTCTATTTCACTCCCCTCACAGGGGTTCTTTTCGCCTTTCCCTCACGGTACTGGTTCACTATCGGTCAGTCAGGAGTATTTAGCCTTGGAGGATGGTCCCCCCATATTCAGACAGGATGTCACGTGTCCCGCCCTACTCGATTTCACATCAAGGTTGTTTTCGTGTACGGGGCTATCACCCTGTATCGCCGGCCTTTCCAGGACCGTTCCACTAACTTCCAAGATGCTTAAGGGCTAATCCCCGTTCGCTCGCCGCTACTGAGGGAATCTCGGTTGATTTCTTTTCCTCGGGGTACTTAGATGTTTCAGTTCTCCCGGTTCGCCTCGCTACGCTATGTATTCACGTAGCGATACCTAGCTTATGCTAAGTGGGTTTCCCCATTCGGAAATCCGTGAGTCGTAATGTCTCTTACCGACTGCTCACGGCTTATCGCAGGTTAGTACGTCCTTCATCGCCTCTGACTGCCAAGGCATCCACCATGTACGCTTAGTCACTTAACCATACAACCCCAAGAAGTGTCG
>JBFWJS010000013.1:0-2941 GCA_050253075.1 Deferribacterales bacterium | reverse complement strand
AAAAAGGTCAATAAAGGATTTATGAGGTTAAGGTACAAAGGGCACGCGGGGAATGCCTTGGCGCCAGATGCCGAAGAAAGACGCAGCCAGCTGCGAAAAGCCGCGGGGAGGAGCAAGCATCCTTTGATCCGCGGATATCTGAATGGGGAAACCTGCATGGAGCAATCCATGCGCCCTTTACGAGGGCGGCAACCCGGTGAAGTGAAACATCTCAGTAACCGGAGGAAGAGAAATCGTAAGAGATGCCCCAAGTAGTGGTGAGCGAAAGGGGTAAAGCCTAAACCGAATGCATGCCAAGCCTGCAGGCGTTGTGTACTCGGTGTTGTGGGATCCATGAGCGGAGTGTTGCAGAACTCCGGAGGAGTTACAAAGTGTTTTTATAGCTGAATCGTGTTGGGAAAGCGAGCCGCAGAGGGTGAAAGCCCCGTAAGCGAAATGAAAGCACCTCCTTTGATGGACACCCAAGTAGTGCGGAGCACGTGAAATTCCGTATGAATCCGGGCCGACCACGGTCCAAGGCTAAATACATCTGGCGACCGATAGAGAAGCAGTACCGAGAGGGAAAGGTGAAAAGCACCCCTGGCGGGGAGTGAAATAGACCTGAAACCGCGTGCTTACAAGCAGTCGGAGCATGTTTACATGTGACGGCGTGCCTCTTGGAAAATGAGCCGTCGAGTTATGGTATGTGGCGAGGATAAGAACTACGAGGTTTGGATCCGTAGGGAAACCGAGTCTGAACAGGGCGCAAGTCGCATGCTATAGACCCGAAGCCATACGATCTATCCATGTCCAGGTTGAAGACCGGGTAACACCGGTTGGAGGACCGAACCACAGACTGTTGAAAAAGTCCTGGATGAGGTGTGGATAGGAGTGAAAAGCTAATCGAGTATGGTGATAGCTGGTTCTCCCCGAAATGCATTGAGGTGCAGCCTCGTTTTATGGATTTATGGGGGGTAGAGCACTGAATGAGTAAGGGGGTCGATGGACCTACCGAGCTCAATCAAACTCCGAATACCCATAATATTCGAACGGGAGTGAGACTACGGGTGCGAAGATTCGTGGTCGAAAGGGAAACAGCCCAGCCCGACAGCTAAGGTCCCAAAGCCTGTGCTAAGTGTTACAAGGATGTGGGGAAGCAAAGACAGCCAGGAGGTTGGCTCAGAAGCAGCCACCCTTGAAAGAGTGCGTAACAGCTCACTGGTCGAGCGTCCCTGCGCCAAAAATGTGGGGGGCTAAGCACAGCGCCGAAGCTTCGGATTTAATGGAAATATCCATTAACTGGTAGGGGAGCGTTCCATACGGGACGAAGCAGAACTGTAAGGTTCTGTGGACTTTATGGAAGTGAGAATGACGGCATGAGTAGCGAAAAGTGTGCGAGAAACACACTCACCGAAAACCCAAGGATTCCTGGGGAAGGCTCATCCACCCAGGGTTAGGCGGGACCTAAGGCGAGGCCGAAAGGCGTAGTCGATGGACAACAGGTAGACAATCCTGTCCTTCGGACGATCGTTTGACTGATGGAGTGACGCAGAAAGCTATGTGCGCCGGGTGATGGAAATCCCGGTCTAAGGAAGTAGGCTGGTGTGGGAGGCAAATCCCCCGCACCGTTAAGGCCGAGATCTGATGGGGTAGTGAATAATCACGAGAAGGCACAAATGCTCAGCTGCCGAGAAAAGCTTCTAGGGAGAGAGTTCGAACCCGTACTGAAAACCGACACAGGTGGGTTGGCTTAGAAGGCTAAGGTGAACGGGATAACCCTTGTTAAGGAACTCTGCAAGTTGACTCCGTAACTTCGGGAGAAGGAGTGGCTGGAGATGTTAATACTATACGTAAGAAGCATCTTTGGTTCGCAGAAACCAGGCTCAGGCGACTGTTTAACTAAAACACAGGACTCTGCTGAAGGCGCAAGCCGAAGTATAGGGTCTGACACCTGCCCGGTGCTGGAAGGTTAAAGGGAGAGGTTAGCCGCAAGGCGAAGCTTTGAACTGAAGCCCCAGTAAACGGCGGCCGTAACTATAACGGTCCTAAGGTAGCGAAATTCCTTGTCGGGTAAGTTCCGACCTGCACGAAAGGTGTAACGATCTGAGCGCTGTCTCAACAGGGGGCCCGGTGAAATTGTGGTACTGGTAAAGACGCCAGTTACCCGCAGTAGGACGGAAAGACCCCGTGGAGCTTTACTGTAACTTGATATTGGATTTCGGTACACTCTGTATAGGATAGGTGGGAGACAGTGAAGGATGTGCGCCAGCGCATTTGGAGTCGCCCTTGGAATACCACCCTTGGTGTGCTGGGATTCTAACCGCTTCTGCTGAATCGCAGAGCGGGACATTGTCAGGCGGGCAGTTTGACTGGGGCGGTCGCCTCCCAAAGAGTAACGGAGGCGCGCGAAGGTCACCTCAGGGCGAATGGAAATCGCCTATTGAGCGTAAGGGTATAAGGTGGCTTAACTGTGAGACTGACAGGTCGAGCAGAAACGAAAGTTGGTCCTAGTGATCCGGTGGTCCTGAGTGGAAAGGCCATCGCTCATCGGATAAAAGCTACCCCGGGGATAACAGGCTGATGCCGCCCGAGAGTTCCTATCGACGGCGGCGTTTGGCACCTCGATGTCGGCTCATCGCATCCTGGGGCTGAAGCAGGTCCCAAGGGTTGGTCTGTTCGCCCATTAAAGCGGTACGTGAGCTGGGTTCAGAACGTCGTGAGACAGTTCGGTCCCTATCCACTGTGGGCGCAGGGTATTTGAGAGGATCTGTCCCTAGTACGAGAGGACCGGGATGGACGGACCGCTAGTGAACCGGTTGTTCCGCCAGGAGCATACGCCGGGTAGCCATGTTCGGATCGGATAACCGCTGAAGGCATCTAAGCGGGAAGCCGGCCTCAAGATGAGATACCCCATTGCAAAAGCAAGTAAGGTGTCCGGAAGACTACCGGTTTGATAGGTTGG
>JBFWJS010000012.1:0-5500 GCA_050253075.1 Deferribacterales bacterium | reverse complement strand
GGAGTTGACCAAAGAGCAGCAGCTCGATCTGGCCAGGTCGTTCCTCGACTCCCGCGCCCAGGTCGCGGACGTCGCCGGGTCGCTGCCGTACACGTTCGCGATCCATTCCCCCCGTCAGCCCCACGTGCACGCTGTCTTTAACGAACGTGCGTTTGACGGCCAGGACCGCGCTCCGGACACGTGGTTCAAGCGCGCTCATGGTGGCGGTGCTCGGAAGACCCGGGCCATGCAGCCGAAGGCGTGGCTGCACGAAACCAGGGCGGCCTGGGCCGACGCATGTAACCAGGCGCTCCAGAAAGCCGGCTACGGCGTCCGAGTCGATCATCGGACCCTAGAGGCCCAAGGCGTCACTGATCGCCTTCCACAGCCCCATATAGGGCCAAAAGCGTGGGCTATGGAGCAGAGAGGGATACAGACCGATCGCGGAGACCGCTGGCGTGAGGTCCAAGAGGCCAACGGAGCGATGCAGGAGCTGCGCGAGGTCAAGCAAGAGATCGCTGAGGAGAAGGAGCGCTTGGAGCTGGAACCCAAGATGCCGATGCAGGGCGGCAAGAAAAAGCAGGAGAAGAAAATGTTGACCGAGGCACAGAAACAAGAGGTGGCGGAGATTGTGCGCTGCTACAGCAGCGAAAGCGAAGCCGAGATGCGGAACGCTGAGGAGCAGGGGTGCGACTTCCTGCAAGACGAGTATGGGCATGACGAAGAGTTGATGCTGCTCATGCAGGAGGAGCTGCGCTTGCAGCTACAAGCGGCAAGGGAGCAGCGGTTGTTGGAAGAAGCAGACGAAAGGCAGGACTGGGAGCAAGAACAAGGGCCGAGTGCCAAATTCCGCATGTAAGGGGCCGAGAGGCCCCTTTTTTTATGCCTCCTGCGTGGTCTCGATGCTGAGGCCGAACAGTCCCAGGAGTGGAACGGGCCAGAGCTGTAACTGTAAAAAACAGATTGACAAGTGTAACTGTAACGAGTAACAAAGGCGTTACGGCGTTCGTTCGCGTTACACGTTACACTACGATACAGGGGGGATAACATGGCAGGGATTACATACGAGCAGGTGGCCCAAGTGGCGGACCAGATGATCGCGGATGGCCAGCGGCCAACTATGCGCGGCGTGCGCGATGCCCTTGGCAGCGGCTCGCTTTCCACGGTCCACAAATTTCTGAACGCTTGGCTCGACGCCAGGCCCCAGGCGCAGGCAGCGGCCCCTGAGCTGCCAGGGGAGTTGGTCCTGTCCATCGCCCAGGAAATAGAGCGGGCGGCCTCGCGGGCGCGGGCGGAGGTAGAGGGCGACCTGGTGGTGGCCAAGGCCACAGCCGTGGACCTGGCGACAGAAAACCAGACCCTGGAGCAGGCCGTGGCCGAGCGGGTGGCCGAGGTGGCCACGTTGACCACCGAGCGGGACCAGGCGTCCGCCACGGCAGCGGCGCACGCTACCGAGATTCAGCGCCTGGTGGAAGCCGTTGACCGGGAGCGTCGGAGCGCCGAGGAGGCGCGTCTGGAACTGGCCAAGGTCCAGCTCACAGCAGAGGCCAAGGACCGCTGGATCGAGGAGCAGGCCGTCGAGATCAAGGCCTTGAAGGTCGAGCTGACCGAGACCCAGGGGGCCAGGCAAGCAGCCGCCGTGGAGCTGCGTGGCACCCAGGCCGAGCTGGTGGCCGAGAAGGCAGCCAGAGCGGATCTGGCCCAGGATCGTGATGGTCTCAAGGAGTCCTTGAAGGCTGCACGGGCGGACCTGAAGGTCCAGGCCGAGGCCCTGGCAGCGTCCCAGGCCGAAGCCAAACGGCTGGCCGCCCAGGTGGCGGCGCAGACGGCGGACCTCAAGGCCCAGACCGAGGCGCTGACCCGGGCCGACGCGTTGGCCAAGGCCCAGGGTGAGGAGCTGGTGACAGAGCGGCAGGCGCACCGCGATGGCGTCGCCCAGCTCCGGGCCGAGCTGTCCGCCGCCGAAAAGGCCCTGGCTACGGCAGGGGCCAAAGTGGAGGCCGCTGCCGAGGCTAGGGCCGCGATCCAGGGCGACTTGGTGGCCGCCAGGCAGCGCATCGAGTCCCTGGAGCAGGCTGTGGCCGCCGAGCGCAAGGCACACAAGGAGGAGGTGGCGCAGATCCGCGCCGAGATGGCCGCAGAGCGGGCCGCTCACAAGGATGAGCTGTCGAAGCTGCGCACGGCCCTGGAAGCCGCACAGAAGCCTCTGCTTGCCCCCCACAAGCTCGATGAGCTACCGTCCGGCGGCAAGCCCAAGAAGTAGAACAGCGCCAGGGGGGACCACTAATCCCCCTCTAGCGCCTAACCACATGGCCCGACGGAGGGGTCGCACATGGCTGAAAAAACAACTACGGACACCCCGCTTGGTGTGCAAGACCTGACTGACGAGGAGCGCCAGGAGCTGGAGAACCAGATCCCGTCGATGCTCGCCGGGGCGGAGGAGGGGAAGCTGCACGCGCAACGGGCGCTGTCGGCGTGGATTTCGAAGCGGCGGGGCCTTCCCATTTCGGAGGAGGCCAAGGCCTCGGCAGAAGAGATGCGGGCCACCATCGCGGCTGCACCTGCGGAGCAAGGTAGCATGCTTGGCTGGTTCGGATTCCCGACAGTGCTAACCAGGACGAGTCCTTTCTTCCCGAAGAACAGGAACGAGCTGGCAACCGGGGATGGCTTGGAGCGGAAGTTCCTGCGGAACTACGTGATAACGGCGGCGGGGTGGGGCGAGTTGTTGTACTCTGGTCCCGTCCTGACCACGTATGAAGAGGATGCGCTATGGGCGGTCCTGGCGATGCTTGATGCTGTGTCGAAGTATCGGAGCATTGAGGGCGACAAGGGGAAACAGACTTTTACATACCGTGGCCCTGCGCGGCCGATCCTTCTCCTGATGGGGCACAAGCAGCCGTCCGGGACGCACCGGAAAAGGCTGGTCGAGTCCTGCGAGCTGATGACCACTGCGGCCATAAAAATGGCCGCCAGTGGCGGCAAAACGAAGACTGGGAAAAAGCGTGCTCCGCGCAAGACTGACATGTCGAATATCCTTTCGAACGTCTCATGGGACGATGAGGCGAAGGAGCTCGCCGTCACGGTGAACCCGTTTTTCTATGAGGCCTACTGCTCCGCGAAAATTTCGCTCATGAGTATGGCAGTTCGCGCAAAGCTGACCTCGCCCGTGGCCAAGGCCCTTTACAGGTTCGTGATGTCCCACCGCTCGGGCCGTTGCTTCGAAGGCCACTTCCTGACGCTCGCCGACGCGCTTAATATGGACCGGGACCAGCCGATGACGGAACTGCGGCGCACGATAAAACTTGCCATGGCTGCTTTGCAAAGAAACGGGGTGCTGACGACCAAGAGCAAATTTGTATCGCAAGATATTGTAATTCTTGACCGTACAGATGGGGCCTTGCCAGCCAAGAAAAAAGTGCCGAAAAAAGTTAAGTAATTTCAGCATATTGGAACTGGCATACGTCTTATGACCCATGGAAATACGTCTTATGACCCATGGAAATACGTCTTATGACCCATGGAAATACGTCTTATGACCCATGGCCTCGCCCGCTAGCCTTTGCCAGCCGTGAGCTGCGGGGCCGCCTAAAGGGCTTAAAGGTCTTAAAGGGCAGAAAGGAAAAAAGGAGGGGGAAACCCCTCTTTTTTCTTGAGGGCATCGGGCACGGCTTCGCCGCTCGGTGCCGCATCGGATGCCGCTAACGCGGCGCGGCTCCATCCGTGCTTTGTACGTGTCTTCGGCATAGAGCGAAACATCGCTTGCTAAAGGCAAAAAGACAGGCATTGAGGGTGTCGCTGCGCTCCAAAGGCAGAAAGGCACCCGCGCTGACTTGCCGTTGTCTACACAAATGACTACACGGTGCTTATGGAAATTACAGGATTCGATTGGGACGATGGCAACTGGCCAAAATGCGGCAAGCATGGCGTGTCCCAGGAAGAGATCGAAGAGGTGTTGTTGGGACAGCCCGCCGTTATGCCAGATCCTTGTCCCGACGAACCGCGTATGCGGGCCATCGGGAAAACCCAGGCCGGGCGATATGTCTTCCTCGTCTTCATGCTGAGAGAGCTCGACGGGGGGACGATGCTGCGGCCGATTAGCGCCCGCTACATGCACAAAAAGGAGGTCGAGCACTATGAAGGCCAAGTCTAAGCAGATGCCGTCGCTGCGGACCGATGCGGAAGCCGAAAAGTTTGTCGAGGAGTCCGATCTGTCGCAGTACGACCTTTCCGGGTTCAAGCCGATGCAGTTTGAAATTGAGCCCAAGAAGGGCGCGTTGAATATGCGCATCCCCGTGGGTCTGCTGGAGGCTGTAAAAGCCAAGGCCGCGGCCAAAGGGGTCCCGTACACACGCTACGTTCGTATGCTGATTGAAAACGACCTTGCCCGTCCCAATCACTAAGTGTCCGCCCCCTCGGGGCGGTTCCTCGACCTCTAGGGGCGGAGGATACCGCCCCCGCCGGTCGCGGGGGATGTCGTTAAAAGGCCCCGGCACATTCGTGTTGGACGACAGCGCAGGCCCCAAGAGGGTCGCCCCGCCGCGAAGCTGCGGGGTGCCCCCCATGCCTTTCCTGCTCGGTCCACCGCCCAGGGCGCGGTGCATCGCTCCAGGCTCCGCCCACCCCGGCCCCAGGCCGGGAGACCCCCCAGGGGCAAAAAAGCCCCCCGAAGGGGCCTAATTTAGTTGGCCTCTGGCGGGGAGGGAGGCAGGGGAGGGAGGCCAAGGAAGGACCGGTCACGGGCTGCTGTGATGTACTCGCCCAGGAGCGAGGCGAGAAGCGCGTCGGGCATGCGTGGATCCTCGGTGTTGTTCGCGGCGATGATCGCGGCGCCAACAAGGATTTTCCGGCGCGTGTCCTCTGCCCGGGATTTTTTCGACAGCTTTGCCTTGGCGGTGGCGATTTTCGCCTCAAGTTCGCGTTTCTTGGCTTCAAGACGCTCCAGGCTCGACGTAGTGGTCATGGTTGACACCCCCTGTTCAGATCGGTATATGATGGGCTGGCATGGAAAATTTTGATTGTCAATTCCTGATCTGCTCTAGGGGGTTCAGGAAAAAAAGAGCCCCGCAGGGCGCACTTACAGCAAAAGTCCTTTGGACTTTCGCGTGCGCTCTGCGAGGCTGAAAAACCACGGCGGCAAGCCGCCGGAGAAGAAATGGCAATTTATCACCTGACCGCCAAAGTCGGCTCCCGGCGAAATGGAGCCAATGCGAGAAGCAAGGCCGCGTACATCACGCGGCAGAGCGAATACGCATGGCGTCGGGACCTGGTCCACGCCGAATCCAGGAACATGCCGTCGTGGGCACGGCAGGGGCACACGGACTTCTGGGAGGCGGCGGACAAGCACGAGGCCGCGAACGGTAAGCTCTATTACGAGCTTGAGTTCGCGCTCCCAAAGGAGTTGACCAAAGAGCAGCAGCTCGATCTGGCCAGGTCGTTCCTCGACTCCCGCGCCCAGGTCGCGGACGTCGCCGGGTCGCTGCCGTACACGTTCGCGATCCATTCCCCCCGTCAGCCCCACGTG
>JBFWJS010000011.1:0-6937 GCA_050253075.1 Deferribacterales bacterium | reverse complement strand
AGTCATTCCTGCCTCCTGATTATCTATTGATTAATTCTGACAACACATATTGATTTTTATGCCTTTTTGATTTACTTCCCAATCCTTAAATTCGTATGTATAACTGCTCGGCATAATATTCTTATCTTTTGATGCCTTCACAACATATTGACGATATTTATATTTATCACCAATCTTTGTCTCGTCAACTTTCTCCTTACAAACACTAATTATATACTCCGTACCAAGCGAGAAGAGGATGAAAGCATTTTCTATTTTGTATGTATTCGTATCATTCTTAATTTCTTTCACTTTGCTAATCGCTTTGATCATATTATATGAATCTTTACTAACAATAATATCTGCTGAGTAATACCCTATGTTGAATACACTATAAGGTGCAACCAATATGATCTTAGGGAAATTATATCCTTCCTGAAAACGAGGAATCACAGAAATAAATATAAAAGATGTGAATATAAACATGACAACTGGCAGGATAATTACATCGCCTTCTTTTTTCTTTTTTAATAATTCATACATTATTTGCAAAACAAATATGATGGCTAGTATACTCATTAGGATAAAACTTTTTGGTTTTTCCGTTTTGATACTACTTGAGAAAATATAAATAGCAGAAGCATTTGCAAAAAATGAGAAAAACAAAAATAAAATAATCTCAGGAATCTTCTTAAACATCCTTTTATTTAGCAGAAAAACCACTAATACTACCGTTGAATAAAAGATAAAGGTTGTTGTAATTTTAGATACACTCGTTGGAGAAACTACTGAAAAAAGGAAAAAATATGGGGCAAGCCTTAACAGTAAAATACTAGAATAGTGAATAATATTATTTTCATGCAGCTTTAATCCAGAGATGATCGAAGTAGGTAGAAAAAAGAGAGACATTATAATAAATATTATATAAAAACCGAAAACAGAGACACCAAGTAGAATCCAAACAGCAACTCCATCGGTTGAAGAAGGTACCGTATGTATATCTTTAAAAAACAATGTGTGCCAGACAATACTAACCATGAATGAAAAAGTAATAACTAGGCCTACTAAGTCTTTAAGTGACATGTCCCGTTTAATACAAAAGTTCTGCAACATGAAAGCACAATTATTTGGCTTTTCTTCAGCATTTTCTTCGATTTTTTCTTCGGCTTTATTCTCTATCATCTTTTGTTTTAACCTCTTTAGGATCTATCCCAAATTTCTGCATCAAGCCAAAAACACATTCAAAATATGTGGTGATAAATTCATTAAATATTGGTTTATGTCCATAATGCTTAGGAGAATTAATACGCTCCAGCCAATACTCTAGGATACCAACATCTTCTAAAACGATCAGATTCCTATCTAGGTGATAGTAAATAGTGCAGAAAAATGAAAATAACCTATCAAAAGCATCCCTGTAAAGCATATCCTCTGTACTATAGCCCTCCCTATCATCAGGCCACCACCCAGCGTCTAATGCTTTTTCCATCTTTTCCCAGGTATGGATGAGGAACTCCTCAGTATCGTCCTCATTCTTTAGACTCTCGGGAACTCTTAACGAACGTCCATCGCTATCTAAAAGTAGCCGAGCAAACTTGATATCAGGGTCATTCTGAAACTTTTCTATCTCTTTCGCTGCAAATTCTGCCTTTTTCCATTTTTGAGCACGCATATATTGAACGATACCAAAAACAAAAGCTCCAAATGCTAATAAAGTACTTAAATTTTCATTAACCCAACAAATGAAATCTTGCATAACAACTCCAATCTATTCAACAGAGATATTATCTATTTCTTTCATAACTCTCTCAGTCTCTGTAAGAGCTACGATTATCTTCTGATAATGGGAGATATCTTCATAAGAGAGCTCTCGCTCTTTGCGGTCTTTGAGCCATTTCTGAGCCGGCTGATAGCCACCTATGTAAAACTCCCACGCTACAACAGGTATTTTATCAAAATACTGCGTATCGTTTATCATAATACGACCGAGTTGTTTCTCTTTGTCTATTATCTTGAAATCAGCTTTGCCAATTTTAGTAGTAATGACGTTGTCTCCGTCTTCAGGGTATTCAGTTATATATTCTGAGACCTTTGGAGATTCGAGTAAGTGTATACTGCGTAGTTCTCCACCTAGCTTAACAAGCTGCCAGAAATTTTTTTGATTAGCCGGATATGGCACTCTAGGGAAATCAATCTTAAGAAATTCTTTGTATTTCTCTCGATAAGATGGAGAGTGAAGTACTGCATAGATATAATCCAAGATATCTATCGGTGCAAAAGTTCCTTCTCTGTCTTCTTCTTCGTTAGTAAATTCCAAATTAAGGTTCTTCGCTAATCTACTAACAATCTTCGAATCAAGATTAGGGGTACGCTCAGGCTTTTCAATACTGTCTTCCCATCCTTCATCAGGGTATAGGTAAAGGGGGAAAATCGTGTTCACGTCATATGCACTAAATGCTTTGTGTGCTGTAATGCAATTCGTAATAAAACCTCCAACATTCTCTTTTGTTTGCTTTGGAACAACTAACCCTAAATTATCTCTTTTTATCAAATGTTTTGATATTATAGGTACTGGCCAACCTACGAAACCTCTAGAGCGTCCAGTATAATAGATATACCTATTATCGAATGGTCTATAATTAATTTGTTTAATATTATTAATATTTGGTCCACTTTCTAATAAGTCCTTTCTAGCCCACTCAAATTGCCAGTCCCTAACATCAGGAGGTAACGTAAGTTGTTTGCGTACAACTTTCTCGTCATTTTCAACAAAGAACTGTACTCTTTCCCAAAGTTTATCTTTTGATTCATCAATAGAGAGACTATCTCTTTTACTTATAACCCCAGTATTGTAAACTTGAAATAATTTCGTTAAATCTAAGTGTTTATAATAGTCTCTTCTTGTTTCCTGATCTACACACTTAAAAACATAATTTGGCTTCACTAGTTCAATTTTATGGAATTTCACTTCTGTCAGTTCTTTATCACTAAGCTCTCGATATTTATAAGCTCTGCTTCCATAGATATCTTTATGATAAACTTCTGCGAGTTCTTTCTTATCTTTCTTTCCTGTTTTAATGAAAATATTTATAGAGACACCTTGCTGTATGTCGAACACGTTTTCATCTTTCGAACCGTCAGGACATGTCTCTTTCTTTTTTGAATTACCATGCAGGTCGATTACATATATTTTATCGAAAGTCTTAAGTAGGTTATATCGCATTCCTCTGAAGGTTGGATTGTCTATCCAGCTATGATTGTTGATATATGCAAGTATCCCCTCTCCATTCTCTTCTATATAATATTGACCATACCTAATGAATTTCACATAGTCATCGTTCAGCCATTTTGAATTCTTCTCTTGGAGTTTGCCGCCTGATGGCTCTTTTTTATAGTCCAGCATCAGCCTATCCATCCATTCGCCCTTATTAGCAGAATGTCCGCTGTATGGTGGATTACCAATTGCCACCATGATAGGAGTATCTCGCTTAACATAGTTAGCTTCATTAGCCTCATTAGAAAGCCAGCTTGTAAAAATAGTTCCTGTCATGGGGTGATGCTCTTCCAAAGAGTTAGTCAGGTATACACGCAGACGCTGATCTTTGTCTGACTTATAACCTGTTTCTTTAAGAAGCAGTTCCAGCTTTAGATGAGCCATAGAGTATGATGCCATCAATAACTCAAAACCGTTTATTCGGGGGATAAGATCTTTTTCAACATAACTGCTCCATATGCCCTGCATCCCTTTAAATTTGCTGTAAATATTTTTTATAACTTCTGCCAGGAAAGTTCCAGTACCTGTAGCAGGGTCTAGAATCTGAACCTTGTGAAATGTGTGGGTTTCTTTCTTGCCTCGTCCATCTTGGTATAATATCTTTCTTTCAACTTTAGATGTGTCTGCCAAACCGTCTTTCAGTCCGAACTCATCTTTCAGGATGTCGTCAACAGCCCTTACGATAAACTGGACAACAGGCTCCGGCGTATACCAAACCCCTCTGCTCTTTCGAAGCTTAGGGTCATACTCAGCGAGGAATGTCTCATAAAAATGAATTATTGGGTCTCTGCGCTGTGTCATCCTGCCAAAATTAGCTAAGATAGCGTTGATATCTGTTGCTCTGAATACATCCGCCAGCGAATCCACTATCCATACCAAACGATCATCAAGATCATAAGCAGCAATGTATTGGAAAAGCTTCCTGAGAAAAGGATTAGATTTTGGAATAAGCTCTGCCGCTTCCTGTCTGCTGAAATCCTCTAAGCTTTCATCATGAAGACGAGCAGCAAACATTCCATAAGCTATTGTCTGAGCATATACATCTGCAAACTCTTTCTCAGTAATATCTTCTATTAGGATCTGTTTAAAGGCTGTAAACTGATCTTTAATAGCACTGTCTACACCCGCCTCTACATCTGAAGTGAGAGATTTACCTATAACGTCTGCCATCATACGAGCTTTTCCAGCCATTATCTTTGACAGCTTATCTGCGGATTTGACAGTTATGCCAACATAAGTGACAAAATCAGCAATCAGATTCTGAAATGTCTGGAAATTCTCTGGTATCGGTATGACTTTATTCTTATCAGTCTCTGCAATTTTTATACTGGTTACGAATTCTCCTTCAAGATAGAAATGGAAATCCATATAGTCTGTAAAAATAAGGTTGGGGAGAGATGATTTATATCTGTCGAACTGCTCTTTATAGGATTTATCTTTGAGGTCTTTCCCTATATCTTTTGCTTCGATGTAGCCAATGTCTATTTTGCCTTTGCTGATAATATAGTCCGGAGCACCACAAGCAACCCGTCTAGGTTCGTTAGTTACACTTATATCAGGAAACATTGATTTGAATAGAATCTGCAAATACCCTCTGTAACTATGCTCTGTTGAGTTTCCAAGGCTGTACTGTTTACTTAGATTTTCCACATATTCATAAATCAATTTCATATTACTCTCTCATACAAGACGTTATGTTATTTTAATAAACGTGCATAACGCTGTCAATCAGCCAAAGTTAATTTGATTCATTTAATTCTTTGTCAAACAATTCAAAATTATCATCCGCCTCATTATACCATATTTGAACTAACTAACCTCTCTACAAATATTCATTTCTTAAGCTAACTTATATAACAATATCAAGTCATATGTATTGATACACAGTAATTGCTTAGAGTTATCGTTATGGAATATCATTTGAATAAACAGATTCAAAACAAGATATTCAATTCTTTCTACAAGTAATGCTCCTAAAAGTTATTCAATGTGTTATATTGCTTTTACCAAGGACAACTGTGACACAGCCGCTAGAGTTGTCTTAGAGTGGTCAGGCATGCTGTGTGTGCCTAGGCTCCCTTATTCTCTACATCGGCGAAACGAACCCCCAGATTTAAGCCTTTATTTGTTATCTGTTTCTTGATCATAGTAAAAATATCACTAATATGTTCACTACTTAAATTTTTAGTAACTCTTGCTCCACGGCATAGATGTTGGGTGATATGCTCATCAAGCACTATGTTTGGTCTTGGGAAACCTGAATTAATACAATCATCATAGCTTTTGCACGGGACGAAACTGAATGGTTTATCTGGATCCGAAAAAACCTTCCCGATTATTAAACGCAAATGGTCATTTTCCAACTTCTTTTTGCTTCTGGTACAGCCACCAGCCCTTGTACCACATGCAGCTCTCTTTTTATAAAGCAGCTTATGAGTGACATCTATAAATGATTGCGGTACGTATTTCAGTACTTCATCTTTATCTGCTGCCTTTTGCTGATCAAGAACTTTATCCACAACAATAAGAGTATCCAAAACAAACCTCTTATTTAGGCAAGAGCCGTACAAAATTAAACTCCCGGACTCGATTTCCCTCAGAGAAGAATACCTCTCCAACTTGCAGTTAGAATGTACAAAACAATCTCCAAAGATATATGGGTCAGTATTATGCGGAACTGAACCCATTTGCGACGTATCGTAAAAAATATTTTGCAAATATTTTGGGTGTCCTGGTTTATGCTTTGAATATGAATTAACAACTTCTGACTGAGGCTCCCATTCAGCCCAAAAACAAAGGTATCCCTTATCAGTCTTGTTATTCACAATTTGGACGCCTTTATGCTTTATGAATTTGCGCCCATGACTAGAGCAGTTTTTCCAGTTATTCTGATTCCAGCCAACAAATAATTCCTTACGATAAGGGCAGACCTCTCTACCTGGATGAATAAATTGTATAATTGAAGGCATAGATTCACCTCATGACAAATAATAACATGAAATAAAATACGCAACTAGTTAATATATTTACAGTATCCAAAGTAGTACATTCAGTTTATTTTATTCGGAGGGTGTAATGAAACTGGGTGATGCTATCTCACAATACCTGCTCTGCTGCAAAGTTGAAAAGCAGCTGTCTGAAAAGACTATCTCTGCCTATAAAAACGACCTGAAACAGTTTCTTGTGTTCTGTAATAAAAGTGAGCTGAATAAGCTCTCAGATATCGAACGTGAGCAGCTCAGGCTCTATATAAGAAGAGTTATAGAAAAATATAAACCGAAGTCCCAGAGAAGAAAGATTGCCTCTGTTAAGGCTCTTTTTAACTGGCTGGAATATGAAGAGCTAATTGAGATTACCCCTTTCAGAAAGATCCGCATCAAGATAAACGAAGGGAACCGTCTGCCCAAGACAATACCGATGGCAGAGTTAAAAAAACTGTTCGGCTATATCGAAACTGGAACACATGCATGCAGCGATTTTTTATTGCTGAGAAACACTGCACTTTTTGAGCTTATGTTTGCCACAGGATTAAGGGTCGGCGAGATAAGCGATCTTCTCTATGAGAATGTTGATATCTCCTCAGGAACGATCAGAATAATAGGCAAAGGCGACAAAGAGAGGCTCATCCCGTTATGCAACAAAGAAGCATTGAGGGCTATCAAAAAATACCTAAAAGTCAGAAAC
>JBFWJS010000010.1:0-17945 GCA_050253075.1 Deferribacterales bacterium | reverse complement strand
AAGAGTGCCGAAGGCGGGAATCGAACCCGCACTTCCAAAGGAAAAGGGATTTTGAGTCCCTCGTGTCTACCAATTCCACCACTTCGGCGTTGTCTCGAAAAATGAAGTGTAATATTAGTTTTTTAATCCCCTGTTGTCAATAAGAAGACATCTGACAATGAGATATACTATTTGCACATTTTTGCCGATTTTATTGTTAATTACATTCGTTTTTGATAAGATTAATCTAAAATCAAATAAGTGATGAGAATGAGAAAAATTATAAATTTATTCCTTATCGTTCTTTTTATAACAACGGTGCCATTTGTCTCTGCTGAACCACTACACGTCAAAGTAGGAGTATATCAGAACTATCCGCTGATGTTCCGTTCGGAAAAGGGGACTGCTGCGGGCTTTGGGGCTGAAGTCTTAGAGCAGATCGCCGAAAAAGAGGACTGGGAGATCGAATACGTATTCGGAACATGGTCTGAGATATTTGATAAAGTTCAAAGTGCCGAAATAGATATGACATTCCCCGTGGGCTTCACCCTTGAGCGGACAGAGATTGTCCAGTACAACAGCGAAAATGTGGTGAGCAACTGGGGGCAGGTATACCTGCGCGACGGCGTAAGGGCGAATTCCATACTCGACCTGAACGGGCTGACCATAGCCGTCCTGCGTGACGACATATACTACACGGGTAAATACGGCATGAAGTACCTTGCCGGAGCCTTCAATCTGGACGTGAAATACTATGTCGCAGACAACTATGGCGAGGTTCTTGAGGCGCTGAATCACGGATATGCAGATGCCGGTCTGGTTAACAGGTTCTTCGGCATGTCAAACTCATCAAAATATAATGTCGAAAAGAGCACGATACTCATACACCCTGTTGAGGTGCGTTTCGCATTTCCTATGAATAATGCCAAGTCGTTCAAGATAATAGCAAAACTGGACCCTTACATAAAAGAGATGAAGCATCAGGAAAACTCTGCATACTATAACTCTTATCTGAAATGGATAGGCGGTACGCAGAAACCCGGATATTTCAAAACAGCGAAGATGCTCCTTGCCATACTGCTGATCCCCGGGCTGGTGATAATCCTCATAATCTTCCTCATGCGCTCGGAAATAAGGCGTAAGACTAAGGAACTGACCCTTAAAAACCACGAACTTCAGAAAGAGATAGAAGAGCGTGAGAAGGTTCAGCTGGAGCTGAAAGAGAGTCAGGAGAAATACAGCACACTTTTCAACACCTCATACAACCCGATCGCCATTATAGGCGAGGACGGAAGCATTGTAGACGTGAACGGCGAGATGGTCACCCAGTTCGGATACGAGCGTGAGGAGCTGCACCAGATGTTCCTTGAGATGCTGGTGACAAACGACTATGTGCATAAAGTAAAAGAGATAATCAATAAAATGACAAAGACCAAAAAGTGGTCTTTCGACCTCGATTTCGTAAAATCATGGGGCGACGTATTCAATGCGGAGATATCCGCAAGCCGTCTCGAGATTTCGGGTCAGACATACATCCAGCTCGTTATCATGGACGTAACATCCAGAAGAAAGGCGAGCGAGCTGCTCAACCGCAGGCAGGAATATCTGGAAAACAAAGTGGAGCAGGAAGTGCACCGCAGACGCCAGAACGAACGTCTCATGATGCAGCAGTCAAAGATGGCGGCTATGGGGCAGATGATGAGTGCCATCGCACACCAGTGGCGTCAGCCTCTGAACACCATCGCAATATACATTCAGGACTTCGAAGATTCCTTTAAACACGGTGAGCTGGACGAAAAATATCTGCAGGAGCTCGTCGGGCTGTCTATGAAGCAGATAAACTTTATGTCTAAGACCATCGATGATTTCAAAAACTTCTTCCGCCCTGATAAGGACGAGCGTGTCTTTGAGGTGTGCAGCGAAACCCTCAGCGCAGTCACTCTCCTTGGCGTACAGCTCGTGCGGAACAACATAAAGCTTCTGCTGAACTGCCACGGGACAAAGATTCCTTTCGAAAATGCAGAGGAATTCAAATGCAGAAACGATAAATGCACCTTCATAAAAGGCTTCCCGAACGAGTTTAAGCAGGTTTTGCTGAACCTTGTGCAGAACGCCCGTGACGCAGTGGAAGACAGCCGTAAGGATAAATCAGAAGAGATGATCATCGAGGTCGGCGTGGAAGAGCTCGAAACATCCGTAAAGATATTCGTGTGTGACAACGGCGACGGTATCCCGGATGATGTCGCAGAGCGCATCTTTGAGCCTTACTTCACCACAAAGGAAGAGGGGAGAGGCACAGGTGTCGGTCTCTACATGTCCAAGATCATCATAGAGCAGAACATGAAGGGGCTCTTATACTTTGAAAATCTCAACCCGGGCACAAAGTTCGTGATAGAGCTGAAGAAGCACAGAGATCCGTCTAACCTAATAGGTATAGGGTCAGACTCTGAACAGCCCCAAATAGAAAACCAAGAATAAAACCGAGGATATTTATCCATCGGAAGCTGTCTTTCATAAAAGAAAATAGCAGGTTCTCCACCTCGTAAAGGTCGAGGGAATTTATTCTGTCTTCGGTTATCTTAGGGAAGTTGATAGCTTCGAGCATCTTCGGCGTATTCTTTTCGACTATCTTATTTATCTCGCTTAAGAGAGCCATCTTTATGCCGTAAAAGAGCTTTTTCGGTATCACTGAGTATATGTTCTTAACCTGCAGTCCCTTCGACACTTTTAAAAGATAGGCTGAGATGTCTTTGACAGAGACAGTCATTCCGCCTGATATCTTCCTTTCGATGCTGTCCTTCATGCCGATGCCGTCCAGAAGCTCGCCGAGGGTCTTCTCTGAATTCTGCTTTATCATATCGTTTATCATCCCTGTGACTTTTTTCGAAAAGTCGGGAGAATCGAGAGTTCCTTTTGCGGCGGTCACGATGGAACTGCGAAGCTGGAAAACAGCCTCCAGCCCGAGGGCATCCGCATGCTGAAATATCGGCTTGTTGATGATCCCGTTTATATAGTCTCTTATAGAGTTGGATATCTTTTCTTTGACCTCGTCGCTCTCTTTGATGGATGAAACCAGTTTCGGCAGGTATTTGTCCACCATCTCGCCTATGGTGTCTTCGCTCATGAACATATTGAGAAAGCCAAGTTTAAGCTGGTCCACCGCTCCGTCGGAGAAGTGGTTATTCTTTATATCCACCAGCTTTGCGCTGACCTTTTTTCTGGTGTGCGGGTCTGCGAGGGCATTGTCCATCGCTTCGAGTATCTTGTTGGTTATGAATGACGAGAGCTGTCCCGTCTTTGAAGTGATACTGTCGGGGATGATATCGCCTAGGCTCTTGCCCGACATCACAAAGTTGTTTATGGATGAAGATATGCTGTTTACGGCTTCGTTCTGTATGCGCCCTGTCTCCATGATGGATTTCACGGCGGAGTTTATCTCCTCGGAGAACTCTTCCAGCTCGCCCACCTTCATGCCGTATATGCCGTCTGTCACCTTTGTGCTTATCTCTTTGAACAGGTTGTCCAGCATCCCTTCGGAGTTGATGGACTCGAGCAGTGCGGATATCACGACGCCTGCTTTCATCCCTGTCTTTTCGAGGATGGATTCGAGAGTGCCGAAGTCCTTTTCGAGGAAGCTCTTCAGCTCTGTTTCGACGGCTCTTTCCAGCTTTTTCTGCATATTTTCGGAAAAGAATGCAGACTGTATGTCGTCCTGACGGAGCAGCTTATCCCCTACAAGGACGCCTATTTCCTGCGCCAGTTTTGCTCTGTTTTTAGGTATTACGCCCTGCCAGCCGAAAGAGAGCAGACTCTTCTTATGCGGGCGGAAAAGCATTTTGATCGCCAGCCAGTTTGTGGAATAGCCGACAATACCTGTTACGATGGGTGTTATGAGGTAACTATATATTTGCGATTGCAATTGCCAGCCCCTCTCTGAGTCCGTAGTCTGATACCTGCAGGTCGTATATGCCTGTCATATTCATCAGCTCGCCCGTGATGAGTACACCCGGGATGATAACTTCCTCTCGCCCTTTTTCCATACCGACGACGTTAAGCCTTTCTTCGGATGTCAGCGAGCAGAGCATGTCGAAGTGCTCTTTTATCTTTTCGATGGATATGATGTATCCGTTAACTTTTTCCTGATCGTATTCGGCCATGTTCATGTCTATGGCTGCGAGGGTTGTCGGTGTGCCTGCGGAGCCTATCAGCACCTCGGGCTTACAGTCGAGTGTGCGCAGAACCTGATCCAGCGTGCTGAAGAGCGGTATGCGCATCCTGTCCATATGCTCCATGTTCACGACCTTTTTAAAGTCGTACATCTCGGCCATTTTCACCACGCCCATAGGCACGCTTATCCCCGATTTACCACGCTCCGGGTCGCTGTAGATAAACTCTGTGGAGCCCCCGCCTATGTCGAACATCAGCACCTTTTTCCCTTCGATGTCTATGCCCGATGTTACTCCGTCATAGATGAGCCCGGCTTCGGTATCTCCGTCGATGATCTCTATACGGAGTCCCAGTTCAGAGGCTTTGCTTGTAAGATCCTCCGGGTTGTCCGCCTCACGCACGGCACTTGTTGCGACGGCGTGCACACGCTGCACCTTATGCTCGTTGATGGTGAGCACAAAGTCTCTGAGTGCTTCCATTGTGCGTTCGATGGAGCCTTCACTGAGTCTCTGCTGGCTTTTGATGTGTTCGCCCAGCTTTGTTATGTATCTTTTTCTGTAGTATATTTCTGTTATCTTTCTGCCTTCGACCTCTGCAATGAGAAGTCTGACGGCGTTTGAGCCTATGTCTATCGCTGCTACTTTCATTTATAATATCCTGAAATTTTTTATTCCTTTACATGTGAGGGTCAGCTCGCCTTTGAGCTCTTCTGCGTCTCCGCTGGCTGATACTCTGAGGAAGAGTTCGACCTTATAAGTCTTTTCCGCCAGAGTTTTTTCCAGCTCGCCCTCACGCACAGAGTACATTAGAGGGAGTGGTTCTTCAAGTCCCGAAGTGAATCTTTTTATGTTCAGCCTCATAAGGTCCGTGATGCCGTGTATCTCGGGGTCAAGGAGCTCTTTTATCTTTGCGTTTTCTATGTGTACCTTCTTGTTAAAGTGGATGACCTTTCTGTTTGTCTTACTGCTCAGTTCTGCGGGTACATGACTGTTGTTTACGAATTCCGCTCGTTCCCATGTCTTACCCATTGCGTGCTTGCCCCTGCTTTCGTATATCAGTGTCACATAGTCGTATATGACGGGTGCGGCGATCTTTTCCAGCAGAGATTTGAAGCCGTCTTTTATCCTGTCTTTGAACATGTAGCCCACCACGAGGGCGACGAAAAAGGGGAGGGTGAAATTGCCGTATTTTAGCTGTGCCCAGAAGGCTATCACGGTGGCGACTATCATCGATATGCCCGCTGCGGTGGCGTAGAGTATGCTTTTCATAGCTTTGTCGCCCACCTTACGCTTTGCCCGCAGGGATAGCACGTTATAGAAGTAGCCTTTCAGATAGTCGTATCTGTCGATCAGCATGCTGTTCCGTTCGTCGTTCCCGGGGACAGATTCGGGGAAGTGCTTCTTGCGGTATTTGATCTCGCCTTTTATGGTGTCCATGAGGGCTTTATTTTCCCCTGTGCGTTCGTAAAGGCGCACAAGGTACATGTTTGTCACTATGCTGGTGAATTCGTCTGCGAGGGCAAACATCTCGTTCTCATCTCTGAATTCCCTGTGCAGTTTGCGGAAGATGTTCCTGTTCTTATGCACATTTTCCAGAAGGAAGTCGATGTCCGCCTGTATGCTGGTCTTGCCGAGGGCTGCTGCACTGTTTCTCAGCATGGAGCGGTACCCGGTGATGAACTTTTTAAATGCATAAACGCACTGCCAGTCGTGGATCCCCTCGGAGCAAGCCTCATCGAAGTGCTTCAGGCGTTCGTAATAGTGGTTAAGCATATAGTCGGGCGATTTCAGCCTGATGGAGCGGAAGAGGTCGTTATAAAAGTATTTCTTCTCATACGAGCTTTCGTTTATCCCCATGTTTTCAGGCAGAGAGAGATAAAGGTCTATCACATAGTCGGATTTATCCGGCTGACCTTTGGGGATGTATTCCAGTTTTAGTTCCAGTGTCTTTTTGTTGTGGACACGTACATTGATGTGCTTAGCCATATGAGTATAATAATGTGTAAATACGTTTTAATAAAGAGGAATCAGATGCCTAACGCTTTTGGTTTCTGTTGACCTCGTTTGTGTGGTCACGGTAGTTGGTGGAGAAGATGTGTCTGCGCTCTTTATCCGCTACAAAGTACAGGTATCTGGTGTCCGCAGGGTTCACCGCTGCTTCCAGAGCTATCTTCGAAGGGTTGCATATAGGTGTCGGCGGGAGCCCGTCTATCTTATAGGTGTTATAAGGGTTGCTCCTGTCGCGCAGGTCGGTTTTGCGTATGTTTCCGTCAAAGTCGGGGTAAAGACCGTATATGATGGTCGGGTCTGCCTGAAGCCTCATGGGAAATTTCAGCCTGTTGTGAAATACCGATGATATCAGCGGAGCTTCCGACGGGTCGTATGTTTCTTTCTGTATAATGGAAGCCATTATGACGGCCTCATATGATGTCAGCCCGAGCTTACGTGCCTTTTCGTCGAAGTCCTCGGGGAGCTGCTTCATAAACATCTGATACATTGCCGATGCCACATGCTGAGGCTCGGAATTAGGCGGGAAGAAGTATGTGTCGGGGTAAAGGAATCCTTCAAGGCTTACATAATCCTTTCCTGTCAGGTTCTTTATAAATGTTTTATCTTTCACGGCTTTAAGGAACTCTCCGGCACTGTCGACAATGCGCTCTGATATCCTGTTGGATACGTCGTACATATTGTACCCTTCGGGGATAGTTACCTTCATGGTGGACTGGCGACCCTTCATCACGGCGTCCAGAAGACGGCGCACGGGTATGTCGCCCGCACGGTAATATCCGTACTTCATGTTTCTGTCCAGCTTCACTTTCTTTATAAGGTAAAGGCGGAAGAGGGGCGGTGTATCCAGATGTTCGAATAGTCTGCCATACAGCCAGTTGAAAGATGTATTCGGCTCAACCTCCAGCTCGACTGTGACCAGTGTGTTGTCCAGAAACTTTTCACACTGGAGAATCCATAGTCCGAGAGCTGAGGTTAAAAGAAAAGCCGCCAAAATGACGGCTATGCCTATTATACGAAACATTTTTACTTGTTATTATCTACCATTTCGATGAAACGCTCGAAGAGGTATGTAGCATCCTGCGGCCCGGGGCCGTTCTCAGGGTGATACTGTACTGCGAAAAGGGGATAATCCTTATGGCGCAGTCCTTCGACAGTGTTGTCATTCAGGTTCACGTGGGTGACCTCTACTCTGTCGCCGAGGCTGTCTACGTCTACGGCGAAGCAGTGGTTCTGAGGAGTTATCTCCACCTTGCCTGTCTCGAGGTCTTTCACAGGCTGGTTTCCGCCGTGGTGGCCGAATTTCAGCTTGTACGTCTTACCGCCGAGGGCGAGTCCGAGTATCTGGTTTCCGAGGCAAATGCCGAATGTAGGGTATTTCTCGAGAACCTTTTTAGCTGTCTCAATGCCGTATACCACAGGCTCCGGATCCCCGGGGCCGTTAGAGAGGAAAACTCCGTCGGGATTGAGTGCTTCTATTTCGCTGAAAGGTGTTTTTGCCGGTACGACAGTGACCTTACAGCCGTGGTCTGCGAAGTAGCGCAGGATGTTTTTCTTTATACCGAAGTCTACGGCGACGATGTGCCTTTTAGGGTCTGTACAGTCGGTGTAGCCGTCTTCGAGTGTCCATGTCTTTTGTGTCCAGACATAAGGCTCTTTGCATGTGACATGCTGAACATAGTCCTGACCTTCGATGCTAGGCATCTCTGCTGCCATCTTTTTCAGCTTTTCTATGTCGTCTATCTCTGTGGTGAGTACGGCGTTCATGGAGCCCTGCTCACGTATATGTCTTACAAGCATTCTTGTGTCTATCCCCTCGATGCCGATGACGCCCTGTTCTTTCAGGAAATCGCCGAGGGATTTATCAGCGCGGTAGTTGCTGTATATCTGGCTGTATTCCTTCACGATGAAGGCGGAGAGCCATACGTTCTCAGACTCGAAGTCTTCGCTGTTTATGCCATAGTTACCGATGAGAGGGTAGGTCATAGCCACCATCTGACCGTAATATGAAGGGTCTGTCAGTATCTCCTGATAACCTGACATAGAGGTGTTGAAGACAACCTCTCCCGTTTTAGTTCCTTCTGCGCCGAAGCTCTGACCTTCGAAAACCGTTCCGTCAGAGAGTACAAGATATGCTTTATTCATTCACTAAACCTCGCCCCGTTTTGAGGGGATATTAAAGTTACGACATACAATACAATATTGTAGCTCAAACGAAAAGGATTTTACGGGTTTTTGAGAATATTTCAAGAGGGGATTGCAAATTGTAAATTATAATTTAACTGTTGCGCTCGCAACAATAGTGAATTATATTTGTTGCATACGCAACGATGAGGTTATTTATGAAAAAGACATCGATAGGAAAAGAGATCTCCGAGATATCCAGAACCATGAACAGGTTTGTAGATAAAGAGGTGGCGCACCTGAAACTTTCAAACGCCACGGTTCCATTCATAGCACAGCTTTTCTCACAGGACGGAGTGCATCAGGAGGAGCTTGCTGAAAAACTGCATTTCGACAAAAGCTCCGCAGCCAGAGCACTGACCGCCCTTGAAAAGGCAGGGTATGTCGTCCGTGTGCAGGACAGCAAAAATAAAAGAAGAAATATCATATACGTCACCGAGAACGGCAGAGCCGTGCGGGACGAACTGATGCAGATACTCGCATCCCTCACTAAAAGGCTCTTCGAGGGCTTTTCAGATGAAGAGATGGACGAGTACTACACAAAGACTGAGAGATTAAGAACGAACCTTATGCGTATGGCAGGGAAAAATGATGATTAAGCTGACGATACTGTCAATTTCACTTCTGACAGTTATGTCCGGAGCGGCTGTTGCTCCTGCTGTTGCGGATATTCTTGCGGCATTCCCCGATTCCTCCGACACGCTGGGCAAGCTGGTGCTTACAACCCCCGCACTGGCTATTATGCCTATGTCTCTTATGACGGGCTATCTCAGCAGGGTGATATCACGCAAGACGATGCTGTACATAGGACTGGTGCTGTATATCGCAGGCGGAGCAGGGGGAGGAATGGCGGACAGCATCAGCTCCCTTTTGACCATGCGGTTCATCCTCGGTTTGGGCGTCGGGTTCCTTATGCCTCTTTCGGCGGGCATCATAGCCGAGGAATACACAGGCGAGGAGAAGGTGCGCACGATGGGATATTCCGGTGCTGCATCTAATCTGGGCGGGATAATTGCCACGACGCTTTCAGGCATATTAGCGCTTTATCACTGGCGGGCATCATTCAGCATATATCTGCTCGGCGTCATAGTGCTCGTGCTTGCTTTTGTGTTCATCCCTGAGAAGAAGCCCGTGAAGGGCGCAGGCTCAGGCGGTATTTCGCCTAAAGATTATTTCGTCTATGTTTTATGGGGCTTTGCTATGTTCTTCGTATTTACGGCTTTTTATGCTGTCCCTGTAAATATATCTCTGTATATCACTCAAAATGAGCTGGGGCGGTCTGCTGCCGCAGGTGTGGCAATGTCCTGTATGACAGCTTCATCTTTTGTTATGGGAATATTCTTCGGCAGGGTGAACAAACTGCTCCGTATATGGCTCCCTTTCGCAGGCGTTTTGTGTTTTACCACGGGGTTTTACCTGCTGGCATTTCAGGGGAGTCTTGCCTCGACACTTACTGCTATGTCCATGTGCGGGCTAAGTATCGGATGCATGGTGCCGTATATCATGAACGGCGTCACGTCATACGGCAGCGCAGACAGCAAAACAGTGGGTACGTCCATAGCGGCATTCTTCATCTTTGCAGGGCAGTTTTCCAGCCCCGTCATCACGGAATATGCTTCATCCCTTACCTTTGGCTCGGGGATAAATAATACTTTTGAGACACTTTTTACTGCCTCTGCGATAACGGCAGCGGGCATGTTCGCTATAAATATAGCCAGACAATTTTTATTTAAGAAAGGAGTAACAATATGAGTAATAACAACCCGCCGATCCCGGATATCAACCGCCTTTTTTTAGGCGCAGCGAGCGATTTCGAAGTTGAGACTGTCTTCGGACAGGACGGATGCGTTTCCCCTGACGAGGCTCACGAGTACGACGAGCTTCTACTGCTTCTGGAGGGGACTATCGACCTTCAGCTGGGCGAAGAGCGCAAGTTGCATAAAGGTCTCGAGCTGATAGAGATACCCGCAGGCACAAGGCACATAATCAGAATGCTGGAAACGCCTACGAACATTGTGATAATACACCCGGACAGGAATAATAAGAAAAAGTAAGCAAAGAAAAACCCCGATATACTCTATCGGGGTTTTATTTTTTTAGAATGAGATATCTTTGTCACTGAATTGAAGGTAAGAGCTTGCTTTGCTCCTGCCGTCATCAATGCTTATATTGTCATTATTGTTTTTGTTCGCATCAACAACTACTACGAGGGCATATTCATTATCTGTTTCAGAGTTTGCTTCAGGCCCTGTTATAGGTTCAGGTTTAGTAGTAGGCTTTTCCGGAGAAATTATAAGGCTTCCGCTGCCGTCCTTCATTGTGACGCTTATTTCAGAAAGTCCTGTTTTTTCATTGATATACTTATCTATTTCAACGTCTTCGCTGGATATGTTTTTCATATCGATAACGACGCTTTTGCCGTTTGTAGCTATCAGGTCGTGTCCGTCTCCGCGTTTGTAAGTTAAAACGCTTGTGTTGTACCCGTATTGCTCGGAGTATGTAGAGCCTGTGATGTTTATTACATCGTTGCCTTTGCCGCCTATGATGTTTCCGTAGCCCTGGATGAAGTCATTCCCTGCTCCACCGTCCAGAGTTACATTTGAAACACTTTTAGCCACTATGACATCGTTACCGTTTCCGCCGAGTGCTCTGACGTTATTTCCGGAGCTTACGGTTATATAGTCGTTGCCGTTTCCGCCGTTGGCAAACTGATAATCTCCTCTGCCGGTGGAGATAACGTCATTTCCATCGCCGCCGTCGGCGTGTTGGTTGTCACCCCAGTATGATGAGACTATATCATTGCCTTCTCCGCCCATGGCGAATTGATTATCACCCCAATAGGTACTTACTTTATCATCACCGATGTCTCCGTCAGCAAATTGGTTGTCCCCTCTGCTTGTAGAGACTATGTCGTTTCCTCTTCTGCCTGTGGCATACAGGTTCTCTCCCCAATCGGCTCTGACGATATCGTTGCCGTCACCGCCGTCTGCGAACTGGTTATCCCCCCAGTATGAGGATACTATGTCGTTGCCGTCTCCGCCGCTGGAGTATTGGTTGTCTCCCCATCCGGTGGAGACAATGTCATTTCCGCTTTTGCCCATTGCGAACTGATGATCGCCCCAATATGTGCTGACAACATCATTGCCCGCACCGCCGTCGGCGTATTGATAGTCTCCCCAGTATGTTGAGACTACGTCGTTTCCGTTTCCGCCGCTTGCAAATTGATAATCGCCCCAAAAAGAAGAGACCACGTCGTCACCGTTTCCGCCGCTTGCGAACTGATAATCTCCCCATCCTGTTGACACTATGTCGTTACCATTACCGCCGTTGGCGAATTGATAGTCTCCCCAGTAGGTTGATACTGTGTCGTCCCCGTTTCCGCCGTTGGCGAACTGAAAATCTCCCCAGAAAGTTGAAACGGTGTCATTTCCGTTTCCGCCGTCGGCAAACTGGAAATCGCCCCAAGATGTTGAGACCTCATCGTCTCCGTCTCCACCGCTTGCATATTGGAAGTTGCCCCAGTATGTTGAAATTTTATCGTTTCCTTTTCCGCCCGTTGCAACTTGGTTATCTCGGCTGCCGGGGTTTTCAAGTGCTTCTTCGATTTCTACTAAAAAGTTATCAAGTGTATCCTGTGCTACATCTTTTATAAGTCTGGAAAGGTCGTTCTGATCCTGAAAATCTGTAAAAATATTATTTCCGCTCCCTACATAGGTGTATGTGGATGCATTTTCAGTTTCGACTGAGGGTGTGTATCTGTCAGATAAATCAAGAGACAAATCGACAGTTTCATTCTTAACACTGCTGTGGCTGAAAAAAGTATGTGTGTTGTTGACTCCTGATATGAACATTACGCACCTCTCAAAATATGCAGAATCCATGTTATCTACATATCGTCACGTATTGGAAACGCTTAATATAAATCGCCCTTGACTTGCAAGTCTCTTCAAAATGGCTTATGTGGCAGTATTATGGCTTATTCGAGGATTCTTGGCAGAATAGTGAGAATAGCTACCTGTCTATTATAATGTTAAAATTATCTAAACGTTAACTTATCTTAATGACAAAATAAGAGCCGACATTTCTGCCGGCTCTTGGTTCTTATTGTTTCAAAATTTAACGCTCATGGACGAGCGTTTTTGACACAGTTAAAAGCACATGGATGTGCTTCGCTTGCGGAGGTATCTGCTGTACTTGTTCAGTAGATGCCTTAGTCAAAAAGCTCATGGACGAGCTTTTTTGACACAGTTAAAAGCACATGGATGTGCTTCGCTTGCGGAGGTATCTGCTGTACTTGTTCAGTAGATGCCTTAGTCAAAAAGCTCACGGACGAGCCTTTTTGACACAGTTATATAGTTCTTTCAGGATATGTCTTAAGGCGGAGACCGCAAACATATTCTGCGATACGGTTAACCTGACGGCTGTATCCGTATTCGTTGTCGTACCAGACGTAAACTATGGCTCTGTCGCCGTCTACGATAGTGGCGAGACCGTCGACTATACCTGTGAACTTGTTACCCACGAAGTCTGATGAAACAACTTCAGGAGAGTTCACGTATCCGAGCTGGTCGGAGTTTACAGAGTCGAGAGAGATGTCTCTGAGGTATGTGTTCAGCTCATCTTTTGTAGTCTCTTTCTCCAGAGTCAGGTTCAGTATGGCGAGTGAAACGTTTGGTGTGGGGACACGTATAGCGTTTCCTGTCAGCTTGCCTGCGAGCTCAGGGAGAGCTTTGGCAACGGCTTTTGCTGCGCCTGTCTCAGTGATAACCATGTTAAGAGGTGCGCTTCTTCCGCGTCTGTCGCTCTTGTGATAGTTGTCGATGAGGTTCTGGTCGTTTGTATAAGAGTGGCATGTTTCAACGTGTCCGTTTTTGATGCCGTATTTGTCGTTTATGTATTTCAGCGCAGGAACGATAGCATTTGTTGTACAGCTTGCGGCTGTGATGATGCGCTCTTCCTTATCCAGCATGTGCTGGTTGATGCCGTATACGATGTTCGGCAGGTCGCCTTTGCCCGGTGCAGTGAGGATGACCTTGTCCACGCCTTTAGACTTCAGGTGGAGTCCGAGTCCGTCTCTGTCTCTCCATTTACCTGTGTTGTCTATGACGACGGCTCTGTCTATGCCGTACTGTGTGTAGTCTATCTGATCAGGTGCATCGGCAAATATGAATTTGATATAGTTGCCGTTCACTATCATAGCGTCTTCTTCCTCGAGAACGATGATAGTACCGTCGAACTGACCGTGTACTGAGTCTCTGCGGAGGAGGCTGGCACGCTTTGCGAGGTCTTTTTTAGCTGTTGTCCTCGCCACTACTGCTCTGAGGCGGAGGCCTTTCGCAGCGCCGGAACGGTTAACGAGGATTCTCGCCATGAGGCGTCCGATACGTCCGAAACCGTAAAGGACAACATCTCTGTCCTCTCTCTGGTCTTCTTCGGTGGCAACGATGTTTGCGAGCTCTTTATGAACAAAAACGCCTACCGGCTCAGATCTATCTGTCTTAGCGTATTTAGCATACAGTCTGCCTATGTCGATAGTACATGGTTTAAGGTCCATCTCTGCGACGGCTTCGAGTATAGGCGATGTGTCGCGTACTGATATCTCGTGGTCGATGATAAGTCTGGAATATCTGTGTGCTTTGACGATGTTTACTGGGTCTTTGCGGAAGAGTGACTGGCTGAAAAGGCGCATAACCACTCCGCGCTCTTTGTAAAGCTTTGTGATGATGGGGATCATAGAGGAAGCGATGTCTTCTCTCTCTGTCCAGTCCTTCATGTAGGCTTCTGTGTTAAGTTGGCTCATGATTTCGGCTCCTGGTAAATCTATTAGTATTATGATTAGTATTTTAAACGGTCTATAAATAACACATTATCAAAAAAATTGAAGAAGAAATAACAATTATTGAAAAATTCTATAACCTGCTCATATATACATAGGCAGATAAAGTATTAATATCAACTGAAACATATTGACCTTACATAGCATATTCGGTATCATTTTAAACCCTGTCTGCTGTGTTACCGTGCATGGGCATTGTTTACAGCCGAGGGGAATTAAATTCGGATGGTAAAAATGACCGCCAAAAGCATGACCGGATACGGTAAGATCGTTACGGGCAATGATCTCTGCGACCTCAAAGTAGAGATGAAATCTGTGAACAGCAGGTATTTCGACTGTAATGTCAGGATGCCCCGCCTATTCAACTTCATAGAGATAAACCTTAAAAACACAGTTAAAGACATACTCATCCGCGGAAAGGTAGACATAAACATCGACCTTAAGCTGAAAAAACAGCAGTATAAGCCTGTCCTGAGGGAAGAGGCTGTCGCCAGCTACATGTCTGTCTTTGCCGATCTTAAAAACAAATTCGGCATCGAAGGCGAAGTGAAGCTCGAGCATGTGCTTAACTTTAACGACATACTCGAATCCGAAGAGACAGACGACGTCGGCGAGAAGCTCGGCGAATTTGTCCTCGAAACTGTTAAAGAGTGCGCGCTCAGCCTCGACGCCATGCGCATACAGGAAGGAGCAAACCTCGCTCAGGATATGCTCGACAGGCTGACAATCCTTAAAAACATTGCATCAGAGATAGACGAAAACAGAGCCGGTGTATTTGAACACTGGAAAGAGCGTTTTACAAAACGCATAAATGAGATGGGCGTGGCAGACAACGAACGCATAGTTCAGGAAGCAGCCATCATGGGTGAAAAGGCCGACATTCAGGAAGAGATCACCCGCATAGACTCACACGTTGAGCAGTTCAGAAAGATTCTGGGCGAAGAGGATTCCGCAGGGAAGAAGCTCGATTTCATGTGTCAGGAGCTGAACAGAGAGTTCAACACTATCGGGTCTAAAAGCGGCAAGACATCCATCATAAACAATGTGGTCGAAGCCAAAAGTGAGATTGAAAAGATCAGAGAACAGGTGCAGAATCTGGTATGAGATTTACTAAAGGTAAGCTGTTTGTCGTTAGCGCTCCGAGCGGTGCGGGCAAGACCACTTTATGCAACAGGCTTCTGGGCAGGTTCGACACCATAGGCTACTCCGTGTCTTACACCACAAGGAAACCCCGCCACGACGAGACCGACACCGAAGACTATTACTTCGTAGACGTAGACACCTTTAAGAGTATGATAGAGAGAGACGAGTTCCTCGAGTGGGCTCAGGTTCACGGGAACTATTACGGGACATCCCGCATAAAGGTCGAGGAGATACTCGGCACAGGGAGCGACGTACTGCTGGATATCGATCCGAAGGGCGCACGCCAGCTCAGAGAAAAGCTGGACTACGGCATTTATATATTTATAACTGCACCGTCTATGGAAGATTTGAGAAAAAGGCTTATAAATAGACGTACGGAGAGCGAAGAGATCATGAAGATCAGGCTGGACAACGCCAGAGAAGAGGTCCGCCACGTACACGAATATGACTATGTCATTGTAAACAGTGAGATAAACAAGGCTACGGCAGAGCTCGAGGCTATATATATAGCCGAGCATCTGAAGGCCGATACTATAGAATCTATAGAAGACATTATGGAGGTAGATTAAGTGCCGCTTCTTGATATTGAAAAAGTAATCAAAAAAGAAGGTCTGAACAGCCGTTTTAAACTCGTTCACATTGCAGGACTGAGAGCAAGAGAGCTCAACAATCCTAAAGAGGGAACACTCCCTAGACAGAACGACGAACACAGCAAAGTGACAACTACTGCTCTCGACGAGCTCATCAGAAATCAGGTTGAGTTCAAAAAGATCGAGACAGAAGAAGATGTAAACGAAAAGGTTGATGAGTAAATTTCTGATCGGTGTGGCCGGCGGTATTGCCTGCTACAAGACCATCACTCTTTGCAGACTGCTGATGAAGGCCGGTCATGATGTTCGTGTCATCATGACCGATAACGCCTGCAAATTTATTACTCCCCTTACATTTGAGACCATCACCAGAAACAGGGCATACACGGGCGAATTTGACCCCGGTATAGACCCCGACATGATAGAGCATATCGACCTTGCGGGGTGGGCGGATGAGTTTGTCATCGCACCTGCGACAGCTAATATAATCGCAAAGATAGCCCACGGCATAGCCGATAATCTGCTCACATCCACAGCTCTGGTTTATAAGAAACCTATCATATTTTCACCTTCGATGAATGTCGATATGTATGCCGATGCCACCACACAGGAAAACCTGCAAAAGCTCGAAAAGCTGGGCAACAGGATAATAGACCCAGGTGTGGGCGAGATGGCGTGCAAGGCAGAGGGTAAAGGCAGGATGGCAGAACCCGAGGAGATATTCGAATACCTCTTCGCCGATAAGCCGCTCAGCGGTGTCAGGGTTCTGGTAACTGCGGGACCTACTGTCGAGCCTATCGACCCTGTGAGATACATATCAAACCGCTCCAGCGGAAAGATGGGCACAGCGATAGCCAGAAAGGCTGTCGAGATTGGCGCAAAGGTGAAAGTGGTCGCAGGGCCTGTGACAGCGAGCCTCAGCGGGCTGGACGCAGTGAATGTGCAGACGGCGGAAGAGATGCTCGGAGCCGTACAGGCGAACCTCGCAGATACGGACATACTGATAATGGCTGCTGCCGTGGCGGATTATAAACCTGCGGACTACAGCGAGCTGAAGATTAAAAAGACAGCAGACGACATGAACATCAGGCTGGAGAAGAATCCCGATATACTTAAAACCATCGCAGGCGATAAGCAGGCGGGGCAGGTTTTCGCAGGATTCGCAGCAGAGAGCAACGACGTGCGTGAAAACGCACTGAAAAAGCTCGAGGCGAAAAAGCTCGACTTCATAGTCGCTAATGATATATCAAGGTCAGACATCGGATTCGAAACAGACCAGAATGAGGTCTCTATGTTTTTCGCCGATGGAACGACACTCGAATCAGGGAAGATAGACAAGTCCGATGTGGCTGCCATCATCCTTGAAAAAGCACTGGAGATTTTCAGGAAGAAGAATGGATCTGTTTGATAAAAATCCCATAAAAGAGATATACGGAGTGGAGGACGTGCTCGCCGAAGAGTGTGAGCAGACCCCCGACGTGAACCCTTTCGAAGCCCTTTATGCTCAAGTTAGCAAATGCCAGAAGTGCAGATTGCACGAGACACGCACTAACGTTGTCTTCGGAGTGGGCGATCCGAATGCCGACCTTATGTTTGTCGGTGAAGGTCCCGGCGCAGACGAGGACAAGCAGGGCGAGCCTTTTGTCGGACGTGCAGGACAGCTCCTCACTAAGATGATAGAGGCAATGGGACACACCAGAAAAACAGTCTATATCGCAAACATCGTAAAGTGCAGACCGCCAGAAAACAGAAACCCTTTCGAAGACGAATCAAATACATGCATACCGTACCTTTACAAACAGATAGAGCTCATCAAGCCTAAAGTGATAGTCTGCCTCGGCAGTGTGGCAGCACAGAACCTGCTGAAAACAAAGCTGGGCATCACAAAGATACGAGGTGAGTTCGTAGATCTGAACGGTGTGAAAGTTATGCCTACATATCACCCCGCTTATCTTCTCCGAAACCCTAATATGAAAAGGCCTTGCTGGGAAGACCTGCAGAAAGTGATGGGTGAATTTTCCCATGATTAATTATTAATCA
>JBFWJS010000009.1:0-51535 GCA_050253075.1 Deferribacterales bacterium | reverse complement strand
TATAATCACTTATAATTCCTAGTTATCGTTAGTTTTTTATTATTTTAAATTAGATAACGAAAATTGTAAACATATCTATATCGTGAAGGTGTGTAATCTACTTGGATAAAAACGATTCAACACTGCACCCATAATACTTAGCCAGCAGGTACAAGTGCTTCAAGTTGAAGTGTTTTCCGTTTTTAAGATTTTCGGCCTGGTTCACGAAGGCTGTGGAACTGTGGCCAAGAGCTTCTATTGCGATCTCTTCTGTGGTTTTGCCGTGCTCCATGCGCATACGCTTCACATTACCTGAAACACGTTTGAGAAACTCCTGATAATCTTCCATTTTGCAACCTCGCGTTTTCTAATTATCCGATAGTCGCTCTGTTTCATCATTTTCCTATAGGTAAATATTTTCCTTGAGGTAATTAAACACTGCTGGTAATTTAGAGATTATTATTCGGAGGTTTATATGCGTATTAAATCATTATTCATTTGCATGCTCGTGGTGGTCGTGGTCGCTGGTTGCGGCGGCGCGGCGGTTCAGTTAAATGTCCCGGCTAAGGCAGAGATAAAGCGAGAAACAGGCAATAACACCCTAAGAGAGAAGATTGCCCGTATAGGCAAAGTCAATTTCCTATATGCCAGCCATCCAGTGGAATATATCAATCTGTCAGAGTCTAAAACGGCCATCCTGACTGACGAATACTGGTTTCCGAGAGTCAATATGGCCTTACGAGATATATGCGATGGTAAGCAGATAGCAAAGCAAACGGTGATAGATTCATTCACTGGTCAGCAGACAGTCAAAGAAGCTCCTGTTGACAACACAACAAGAGACTGGGAATGCTCAGGCGGCAGCATAGATTTTTCTATCAGTTCCATCGTCACAAACAGCACTTCACAAGCAAGCATGGGCGGAGTCGGTTCTCCGAAAATAATGATTATGCTTGAAAGCTCATACTCTGGCAGACCAGTGCTCTCCGAAAATCAGGCCAAGATGATGGCGAAATACCATACAAATGTTTCATTGAAGGATTTTCTTGATTCTAAGTTTGCATTGATAGGCGGCAAGGCAGCAACACATGTAAGGATTCAGCCAGACGGTGCGATGTATCAGGAGTATTTTAAGAAATTCAGTAAGGTTACTGATATAGAGACTGACTTAGGCATCCTGTATGATCTGAATGCTCTGTGCGCTGGTAGCGGTGGTTTCGCCGCGCCGATAAAAGGATATAATAAGTCTGATATAGTCTATTCACTGATACCGACTGACGCTACATTTCAGTGTAAATCAAAGACCCAGCCATTTTTTGTTAGATTTCAGGATTTAGACGGCAATAAATATGCAATATATGCAAAAGAGAGTGTTTTGAATACAACCCAGCTCTCAGACAGTGTGCCACAGGCAATTGATAATTCAAATATGTCTCTTAATGAGATGCTAGCAAGTAAGCTTCAGGCACAGATAGGAGCCGCGGACCTTTATAAACAAAAATACGTATTAGCAGTTTCTGAAAATAATCCGGTTATGAGTATAAATGACATGAATTATGTTACAGAAGTACACTGGATATATAGGGCAGGGCAGTGTGACCAGATAGCTGCTGTTACAATGAATACAGATACAAATGCTTTTGACAAAATTGAAAATTACTTCAGGTGCGGTGATTCCGTCAAAAAACTCGGCGACTCCTCACTCCCAGCTAATTTACCTGGGACGTTGACTTCCAGAGTGGATAATTTTTTAAAAACTGTTGATCAGACAGGCTCACTACACCTTACTGACGTTTACAGCGGTGTGGTGATTGTCGGTCGAAAAAATGAAAATTACAGGATGAAGTACATATACTTTATCAAAGATAACAGGCTGATATATCTTCTAAAGAAATAATCAATAGCCGCCGCTGGAGAGATTTAGCGGCGGTTTTTTTCATCATATTTTCGATCAATTCTATGCTCAACATAAGTACCGATTGTCAACATAGCTAAAAGCAAGAATATTAATAAGTATAAACCAAATATAGGCATATCGTTCACCTCATGGTAAATAATATAGTCCCAGTTGGAAAAAATGCAAAATATAAAGTTGATCAATAACGTAAGGTATCAATATCCTTCAGAAGGGTTCAGACACACTTAAAATCAAAAGTACTACCACAAAGAAGGTAAACGTGTTCAGAAAAACTAAAATCGCACACAGGTAAAAATTGCAATGCTCAGCAATATTAGCCACTTATAGGCACATATAGCATAATAATTGCAGTCTGTAGAAAGTGTAAAAATATTCTAAACAAATAGTTTGATAGGTTAACTACTGCCACCCTGTCTGAACAAAAAAATACTCAGACAGGGTTCGCATTTAAATGAAATTAAATAGTCAGACAGGGTAAGGGCAAAAATACTTCACATAGACACCCTGTCTGCACAGAATAAGGGTTTCAAACGACTGGTTTTTAGAAACAGGGTCAAGATAATTTTCAAGCCACCTAGTGGCTAATAGTGGCTCATAACATTCTTGTAGTAATACAAAAAAGTTTCCAGAAATTGCAAAAACAACACTTAATCACATTTTTTTAAGCTAGCGTCATCTCAAGAGGTGAAGCAATGAGTGAAAGAAAAATTGTAATTAATGAATTCATATTGCCGTCAAAGCCGGACTTCATGAGCAAAAAGAAACTTTCCGAAGAGTTAGAAGTTTCTGAAGACACAATTGATCGGTGGATAAAGTCTAAATTCCTGATTTATGACCAACATTATTTTATTAAAGACCGTGTTGTGCGGTTTTATTATCCAAGTATCAAGATTCTCCTTGCACCAAATGCACTCAAAGATTAATTTACCTATAGGAAAATAATGGGAAGTATTCGTAAGCGCGGAAAGAAAAATAAAATTGAGCTAATCTTTATGTATCGAAACATCAGACGTTTCGAGCCATCACAGTATTATTGCGAGAAAGGAAAGCAGGATTGCAAATGTCGCAGTTGTAAGTCTGCATCTGCTCTTGTTCAAGAAATCGAGCGAAAGATCAGTGAAGGCACTTTTATTTATTCGCAGTATTTTCCAAAGTCCTCTGCCATGAAATCACTAACCTTAGCAGATTTGTCCGAAGACATAGGGTTCACCACCTACGCCAAGCAGTGGTATTTCTTAAAAGAGAAATCGCTAGCTTACGCCACTCAAAGGACGTACTGGGGATTCATAAACAGATTTGCAGAATACTTTGGAAACACCCCAATAAAGAATATCAAAGCCAGCACTGTGCAGGGGTTCATTAGAGATAACGATCTGAAGCCAAAGTCCATCTCGAATATGATGGGCATGTTATCCAGTATATTTAAGCAAGCTGTAGCTGATGACCTTATAACCAAGAACCCTGTAAACTATATCAGCAAGCCAAAAGTGCAGTCTAAGCAGATAGACCCATTTGACTATGATGAGATGATTAAAATATTGAGATGGATGGACGCTCACCATCCTGAGATGACATGCTTCTTTGCTGTAGCCTTTTTCAGCGGGATGCGGACAGGCGAGATCATGGCTCTCAAGTGGTCAGATATTGATTTCAACAAACACACCATAACCGTGCAGCGAACAATGTCGAAAGGTCGCCTAAAGGAATCCACCAAGACCTCTGACAGCAGGACGATAGATATTATCGAAGACTTAGACCCGTATCTTGCACGGCATAAACAATATACATTTATGAAGTCAGATTTTATGTTCCTGACATATCTTAATGAACCGTTTTGCCAGATTCAGAATATTTCAAAAACGTATTACGAACCATGTTTAAAGGCTCTTCAGATAAAGTACCGGAACATCTACCAGACAAGACACTCATTCGCCTGCCTTATGCTCGACCTTAAAGAAGACCTCAACTGGCTTAAGAATATGCTCGGGCACGCCACCCTTGAAATGATCCTGAAGACATACGGGAATAGGATTGTAAAAGCATCTGGTGAAAGGAAACGTCTTGGTATTAATAAGACTTCAGCTCAATAATATTCTTTAAATTACTACAGAAAACCGTTATATTAACCAACAGAGAACCTATACACAAGCTTACATCTCATATCTCGGAGCTAATATCGCATGAATACTGAATCGTTAGCAGTCAATTATCTTAAAACTAGATTAGGTTACATTAGCTGCATCAAAACTTTCATTCCTGAAAACGATAAAGAACCCATTTGGGATGGATATATTATAGTATATTCCCTTGATACAGAATATAATTCAGTGGATGACTACCAGGGCTGTATAGATGTACAGGTTAAAGGTAAATCAGTAGACAAGCATACCAGCGATGATGAAATATCCTACAATGTCAAAATATCACATCTAAAAGCATTCTTAAGTAAAGCGGGGACAATTTTTTTTGTTGTCCATATTGATAAAGAAACCAAAGGTCATGTTATTTTCTATTCTGCTTTATTACCTTTTGACATTAAACTTTTATTAAGCAAAACAAAAAAATCTCAGAAAAATAAATCAATAAAACTTATAAAACTCCCAAATGAAGAAAGTGAAATAATAGAAATTTTCAATAATTTTTTGGAACATAAGAAAAAACAAATGGCATATACTGATCCAAATATAATTCATAATTTTGGGAAATTAACTGAAGATGGCAAACTAGAAGCTATTCAAACTTTTTTCGCAACTAACCGCAATCCGATTGAATACATCAAAAATAATCCAATTTATTTGTATAAGGATATCGCAGATGGATATACCGTACCTATTGCGAAAGCAAAAATTACACTAGAAAGTTTAACAAAAAATGAGCCCATTTATTTAGATGGGATCAAAAGGTTTAATTCATTTAATGTTACCCAAAAAGACCATTATACAACCATCACCTTTGGTGAAAATATAACCATGAGTATTGGGGATAATGGCTCTAGAGCTGAAATTTCTTGGACCAGTAGTCGCAGCTTAAAAGAAGCTATTAAAACTCTAGAATTTATTGTCGATTTCTCCACAGCCAAGGTTGTAGGCTTTGGTAAAGAGAAAGAATATGAGCTTAATACGGAGAATACAACTTCTGGTAAGGAATTTATTGATAATATCAAACTACAACTAAAACAACTTCACCAGTTTCAGGAAGCAATACATTTGGCTGGGAGTAATTACGACTTATTAAATCCAGGTAATCTCCAAGAAAATGAATTTAAAAATGCAAAATCATTAGTTCAAACCCTAGTTCTCAAAGAGCCTATAAATACAACTTTGAAGTTAGCGCCTGTAATAAAAATTAAAATAAATAATCTCACATTAATGTTATTAACAACAAAAAACACTGATGGAGATTATATGTTATATAATTTCTTTGATAGTAAGGTACATGTTGTTATTGATGATGCACAAGGAGATAAATTTCAAACGACTCAATTTATCATTATGAAAAAGGATGATTTTATTGAGGTCTCAAACATTGATTATAGTTATATAGATCGAGATATAAAGGATATCAAACACTCTCAAGCTTTTTTTGAATCTACAAATCAAATGGTCTTGGAGATGTTACTAGCTTATGATGAAACAATGGGAGAGAACAATCAACTATTAGATGCAGCATTATCAATTAGTAAATATCTATATGATAATAACATCAATGGAAACATTTACCTGCTAAATTACTTTCAATGTTTAAAACGCTTAAAGAGACTTTCAATTAAAGAGAAAGCCATCCTTTATAACATATACAACTCTGAAGGAGTTGCTAATGATATCAGTGCTGGTATCTGTATTCTGCTTGATGAATTTGAAGAAGCAAATAAATATCTTAGTAAGCTAGACCATGATGCAAAAGAGTTATTCATGAGCTTTCCGATATATAATCTTTTGAAAAACAATTCAACTATGTTGAGCTAATATTCATAAAATATAGTCAGATTCTGTGACAAATATGTGACAAATGAAAAAGCCAGCAGGTAAACTACTGGCTTTAAAGGAATTTAAAATCGGGATGACTGGATTTGAACCAGCGACCTCTCGCACCCCAAGCGAACACGCTACCAAGCTGCGCTACACCCCGAAAGATATGTTTAATGGGGAATCAATTTATATCAAAGTGGTTTCGTAAAATCAAGAAGTTTATATATCTCTTTCTTTATGTCTCATATATCCGTATATCTCTGAAAAAAGTAGGATGAAAATGTAAAATTTCCTTAAGAGCACCTTATATAGGCATAATGTTGTTGACTTATTAGCATAATAAGTGTTACTCAATGCTAAATTTATTAAATTTAAGGTGAATAATGCCAGAAAGCAGAATATTGGTCAGACTGGAAAATATATCTAAGTTTTTCGACAACCTCGGTGTTGTGGATAACCTGTGTCTCGACATATTCGACGGAGAGTTCGTTACGCTGCTGGGCCCTTCTGGATGCGGTAAAACAACACTTCTCAAGATCATCGGCGGATTCGAAAATCAGGACAGCGGAAGCGTATATCTCGACGGAAAGGAAGTTTCGAAACTGCCTCCGAATAAGCGCGAAGTTAACACTGTTTTTCAAAGTTATGCACTTTTTCCTCACCTTAATGTGTATGATAATGTCGCTTTTGGCTTAAAAATGAAGAAAATGCCAAAAAATGAAATAAAAAGCCTCGTCGAAGAAGCTCTGGAAACCGTAAAGCTCAGAGATTTTGCCGACAGGATGCCTTCGAAGCTGTCAGGCGGACAGCAGCAGAGGGTCGCCATAGCGAGAGCAATAGTGCAGAAGCCGAAGCTACTCCTGCTGGACGAGCCGCTCAGTGCGCTGGACTATAAACTGCGCAAGCAGATGCAGCTGGAGCTGAAACGCATACAGCGTATGCTCGGCATCACATTCATCTTTGTCACCCATGATCAGGAAGAGGCTCTCTCTATGTCTGACAGGGTGGTAGTGATGAATGAGGGTGTGATACAGCAGGTGGGTACACCGAAAGAGGTGTATGAAGAGCCTAAGAATCTCTTTGTAGCGAAGTTTGTGGGTGAGATAAACATCCTGCACGGCGTGATAAAAGAGAAGCTGGAAGGGCAGAGATATAAGGCCGTGGTAGAAGGGCAGGAATGCTCCATCAGCACGCCGAAGACATTTGCCGAAGGTGCACATGTCAAAATACTCCTTCGCCCCGAAGACATCCGCACAGAGACCATAAAAGACGCAGACGATGAATACTTTCTCACCGGTGTGGTGGAAGAGACCACATATAAAGGCGCAACACTAGACTCCGTAATCACCCTGAACGGTGACGCAAGGATAGTTGCCAGCGAGTTCTTCGACGAAGACGACCCGGAGTTTGAATATAAACACGGCGAGAAAGTTGCCCTGACATGGATCGAAGGATGGGAGGTCGTACTCCCTGATGAATGAGCGCAACTGGTTTAAAAACCTTTCAATAACACTTATCTCATCATGGCTTGTACTCCTCGTTTTCATCCCTACGCTTATGGTCATAGGCATCAGCCTTATGGGCTATGATGAGAAGAACTTTTACCGTTTCGATCTGAATCTGGGGAATTATAAGGAGCTTTTCAACTCGGTATTCCTCAAAGTGATATTTGATTCTTTCAAAGTCGCTATATACACAACCATCCTGACGCTCCTTGTGGGCTATCCATTCGCATATAACCTTGCCAGATATAAGGGCAGGTTTAAAAATATACTTCTGATGCTGATCATCATCCCTTTCTGGACGAGCTCTCTGATACGCACATACGCCATTGTCGTGATACTGAAGACCAACGGCATGCTGAACTATGTGCTGAAAGGGCTGGGCATCATCGATGCTCCTTTACAGCTTATGTATACCCAGACAGCCGTTATGATAGGCATGGTTTACTCGCTTCTGCCGTTTATGATACTCCCGCTGTATGCGGTGCTGGAGAAGATAGACTATAACCTTCTGGATGCCGCTAATGACCTTGGTGCAAACAGGTTTCAGGCATTCTTTCACGTTACTCTTCCCCTCTCTCTGCCGGGGATAGTGGCGGGGTGTATGCTTGTTTTCCTGCCGACACTCAGCCTGTTTTACATATCAGACCTGCTGGGCGGGGCAAAATCTCTGCTCATCGGTAATTTCATAAAGAATCAGTTCCTGTACACACGCAACTGGCCTCTGGGTGCGGCGGCGAGCATGATGCTCACCCTGCTGATGTTCATGCTGATGTATGTGTACTACCGCAGCTCTAAAAAGATGGGCGGAACGGGGGAGCTGGCATGAGATACCTTAAGGCAGGATATTCGTCACTCGTATATTTCTTTCTGTATTCGCCTCTGCTGGTGCTCATCGTATGGTCTTTCAACGAGTCTAAATACGGTACGACATGGAAGGGCTTTTCCTTTAAATGGTATCAGGGGCTGATAGAGAACAGCACACTAATGACGGCGGCGGGGAACACACTCATAGTAGCGACCCTCTCGGCCACATTCGCGACGATAATAGGCACTATGGCGGCATTTGCCATATACAGATATAACTTTAAGTGGAAGCGTTCCCTTATGTCTCTCATATACATAGTCATGATGTCGCCCGACATCGTAATGGGCATAAGCCTGCTTGTGCTTTTTATGTTTCTGCATTTCGAGACAGGCTTTCTCACGCTTCTGCTCGCACATATCACATTCAACATTCCATTTGTTATAATAACAGTACTGTCGAGGCTGAAGGGCTTTGACTCAAACATACTTAACGCTGCGAGCGACCTCGGCGCAACAGAGTTTCAGGCTGTGCGTCATGTGCTCGTGCCTATGATGATGCCTGCTGTGCTGGCGGGGTGGCTGCTAGGCTTCACTCTGTCCATGGATGATGTCATCATCAGCTTTTTTGTGACAGGTCCGACATTTGAAATACTCCCCTTGAGGATATACTCTATGGTTCGTCTGGGGGTTAAGCCTGAGGTGAACGCCCTTTGTGCCGTTATGTTCACCGTATCGCTTATAATAGTTCTGATATCACAAATAATTGCTAAGGAGCGAAAATGAAAAAGTTACTGCTTACTGCCCTTATGATGCTTCTTGCCTTTACGGCAATGGCGAAACAGCAGGTTGTCTATGTCTATAACTGGTCTGAGTATATTCCTGACAGTGTTCTGCAGGGATTCGAGGAAGAGACAGGCATAAAGGTCATCTACTCCACCTATGACAGCAACGAAGTTATGTATGCAAAGGTGAAAGTGCTTCAGGGGAAAGGCTATGATGTCGTATTTCCTTCCAGCTACTATGTGAATAAGATGAAGCGTGAGGGGATGCTCCTTCCGCTGGATCAGACAAAACTGCCTAACCTGAAATATATGGATAAAGGTCTGCTCGACAAACCATACGACGAAGGTAACAAATACAGCCTTCCATACCTCTGGGGCTCTACATCTATAGTGGTGAACACTAACTATGTGGATATAAACAAGGCTAAGAGCTGGGACATCTTCTGGGATTCCGCTTACAAAGGCAAGATACTCCTTAACGACGACCTCAGAGAGGTTTTTCACGTTGCTCTGACAAGGCTCGGCTACTCAGGCAACTCTACAAACGAAAAAGAGATAACAGCGGCCTATGAGCTCCTGAAATCAATGATACCAAGCGTACGTGTTTTCAACTCAGACTCTCCGAAGATATCTTTCCTTAACGAAGAGGTAGTTCTCGGGCTTACTTTCAACGGCGAGGCTTTCGCCGCTGCTGAGGAAAACCCTGCAATAAAATATGTTTATCCGAAAGAGGGCGCTATCTTCTGGGTTGATAACCTTTGCATTCTTAAAGGTTCTGAAAACCCTGATAACGCACATAAATTTATCAACTACATCATGAAGCCCGAAGTGGCGAAGATTATCAGCGACGAGTTCGGATATGCAAGCCCGAACAAAGCTGCCAAAGCTCTTCAGGATGAAGAAACAAGAAATAACCCTACGATCTATCCTCCGCAGGAAGTCGTTGATAAGGGTGAATTTCAGCTTGATGTAGGCGAGACAATCAACCTTTACGAAAAATACTGGGAAATGCTGAAAACAGGTCATTAACAGATAAGGGGGCTTTCGCCCAAGGCGTTTCAGCACCGTGTTGAAATTTTGAAGTAAAATAAGAAAAACCCCAATTTTAATAATAAGATTGGGGTTTTTATATTTCAGTGAAATTTTTTCGTCATACTGAGGCTTTAGCCGAAGGATCTGAACACGTGGATTCTCTAATGGTATCAGATTCTTCGCTCCGCTCAGAATGACGTAGCTGTGTTTATTTTAGAGATTCTGCAACATCTCTTTTAAGGGGCTAGGGATTTCGCTAAGCCGTTTAAAAGATGTGTTGCTACGAAAAATATTTCAAATAAGAAAAAGTAACCGTCACTCTGAGGAGTGAAGCGACGTGAGAGTCTCATAGCACATGATAATCAAGGCTTTATAGTCACTGTGACTAAGAGAGCTTATAAGCAGTAGTCTGAGATTCTTACGCCTGTAAACAGGCTCAGAATGACAAGGAAACATCTTCTTAAAATAAAGAATCCCCAATCTTATTATCAAAATTGAGGATTCATTTATTTAAATTGTGCGAAACAACACGTTTATTAAACGGCTTGGGCTTTCGCCCGTTTTTTTTATTACATCTGAACGGACAGACTGACAGCGCCGAAGCTCTGTTTGAAGTTGTCCTGTCCTTTATATTCTCTCGATCGGACGATATTCATATAGCTGAGTCGCCAGCGTCCCTGTGTGACGGCTACGCCCATTTGAAAGTCGCCTACTATCGGCTCTTTTTCCACACTGCGGCTCTCGGCAAATGTGTTTCCGTCGAGGAAGATGTTCCTCACCACATACCGCCCCTCCATACCTGCGAAGAGATACCAGCCCAGCTTTTCCTGCGGAATGAAGAAGTTAGACCCGGGGAGGCTCGGTGCTATCCTGGGCGGACCATAGTCCATAGGCAGATTTTTGCCCAGCCTGATAACTGCACCCGTGCTGGCATATGTGTATATGTTACCCAGTGCGAACCCTGCATTGGGCGTTACGTCGAAGTTCAGCCCTATGAAGGATGTATCCACATAGCTCCGCCAGCTCCTTTGATAGGTGAGGACAAGCCCCGGCTCATTCTTGAGCTGGTAGTCCCATCCCTTTGGTTCGGGCGATCCGATAACCTCGTGGACGGCCTTCTGAGTTTCTTCCGCAAAAGATGCGGGGCCCACCATGCCGAATGTCAGCTCTAGCTGATCGAGGCGTCTGCCTGTCTCGGCTATCAGCCCCACAGAGCCGTAAAGCCAGCCTGCGTACGGGCGTTCGTCCTTAGGCGGGTGTTCATCCCGTATATCTTTGGAGGTATACATGTTTTGCCCTACGGCAAAGTTTCCTCTGAGAGTAGACCCGATGGGGAAAAGAGGGAAGAGGTCAGCCGCCTTAATAGCCCAAAGGGGCACCTTATCCGATGAGGTCAGCCATGCTGCCTGCACCCCGTTGGTGTAGTATTTGTCGCTGTGGTAGATATCGTTTTCCACCACAAGGCTGAATGTCCCTTCCTTTTCAAAATCCTTTGCAAAAGCTGCATTTGCCGTCAGCATCATTACGAGTGCTATCAGCAAACACAGCCTAAGTGATGGGTCTGAGCTCTCCATATACCTTCCTATTTACATTCAGACAGTGCTTTCAATTCTTTTTCGTCGGCACTGAAAGAGAATTCTTCGTCGCCGTCTGTGCTTTTACCTATATTTTCTACAGCGTACTTAACAAGGACAGGTGCAACCTCATTAAGTTTATTGCCCGTGTTGGTGTTTACAAATTTACCCTGCCATACAGGTGTATCAGAATTAGCACTCTTGTCAAACAGTTTGAGCTCTAACGATGGTACAGGCCTTGTGGATACACGGTTTGCGCTGCCGACACCGAGCCCCAGCCCAGAGCCTACAGAGCCGCCGAAGAATCCTAAGCCGATGTTAAACCCTGTGCTTGGGCCGTCCTCGACTTCTATGCCTGTCGTGCCGAATTCAGGCTCTATTATATACGCAGCTCCGGATGAAACCTCGCTCCATCCTTCACACGCCAGCCTCTTTCTCAGCTGTTCCACATAGCCCATGTGTTCGAGGTCGCCTTTGGTCTTTTTAGAGAGGCGCATTTCGTATGTTTTATTGTTCAGGTCTGATTTTCCGCCGAAGACTGCCACGTTTACGTTATATGTTGTGGCGCATCCCGCCAGAAACATCATAGCGAAGGCAGTAATAATTATATTTTTCATAAGTCACATCCTTTTTAATCAGTACATAAATGATGTGATTATTAATATATGGTAACAAAAACTATTTTCAACTCAATCGGTAATTATCACATTCTAAGGCTGTGCATCCCCAATATCTTTTTTGGATTTAGATTTTAAACTGGCCGCTATACGGTAATTAAAACATAAAAGTTTAGTGTTTTATTAGTGTGTAAAATGTACTAACCTGTCAGTAGAGAGGTAATGACATGACAAAGAAGATACTGCCGGAGGCTATGAAGACCAACATAACTTTCATAGACGAAGAGCATTCAGCGCTGATAGGCATTTCAGAGGAGCTGATCGGTGTGGCTTCACAGGGCGGGGTAGATAGGCTGAAAGAGCTGCTAGACTATCTCCGCAGATACACCGAGACACATTTTCAGAATGAAGAGCAGTTTATGATGGAAAACGGATACGGCGAATTCGACTTTCATAAGGAAGAGCATAACTATTTCATACACTTCATAGAAACATCTGCGAAAGACCTGAAGGAAGGTAACAGCACCGACCGCACGATGAAAGAGATCATGGAAGCGATGAAGGACTGGATAGTAGAGCACATAAACAAAATAGACCTGAATATGACGGCATCCCTTAACAAATAAATGATACGCAGCCTTACGACAGCATATTTCTTCAATACTTTATGCTGTTGTAACCTATTATGAATAGGCATCTTTTTATACAGAACCCATCTTTTATTAAATTCTGACATTGAGTTGACAAGTATTTTACAAGTTTAGAGTAAACCTTTTCTAGCGGACAAGAAATCAAAACCTTTTTAGGAGGATATGTTTAATGAAAAAGTTCCTTACACTCGCTCTTGTTGCTGCTTTCGTTACAATGTCAACAGTAGCAGCACACGCTAGAGACCAGATCAGAATCGTTGGTTCTAGTACAGTTTACCCATTCGCATCCTATGTAGCTGAAGAATTCGGCGCTACAACAGGAAACCCGGTACCGGTTATTGAGTCTACAGGTTCAGGCGGCGGTCACAAACTTTTCGCTTCCGGTACAGACCTCAACACTCCTGACATCACAAACTCTTCAAGAAGAATGAAGACATCTGAGTTCGATAAGAACATGTCAGTAGGCAACAAAGACATCGTTGAAGTTGTTATCGGTTTCGACGGTATCGCAATCGCTTTCAACAAAGCTAACCCAGACATCAACCTTACAAGAAAAGACCTTACACTCGCTGTAGCTGCTGAGGTTCCTGTAAACGGTAAACTCGTTGCTAACCCATACAAAAAATGGAACGAAGTAAACCCTGCTCTCCCTGCTAAGCCTATCCTCGTATACGGACCTCCTACATCTTCCGGTACAAGAGATGCTTTCGAAGAGCTTGTAATGGATGAAGTAACAAAGAAAATGGATGAGTACGGTAAAAAAGGTTACAGCAAAATCCGTCAGGACGGAATTTACGTACCTGCCGGTGAAAACGACAACCTTATCGTACAGAAACTCGCTAAAGATAAAGACGCTTTCGGTATCTTCGGCTACTCTTTCCTTGAAGAGAACGCAGACAGAATCAAAGGCGCTTCCGTTGACGGTGTTACACCTGAGCCGGTTAACATCTCAAGCGGTAAATACCCTGTTTCCCGTTCACTTTACTTCTACGTAAAAGTTTCTCACCTTGACAAAGTTCCCGGTATGGCTGAATACGTAGACATGTTCCTCTCTGAGCAGATGATCGGTACAAACGGACTTCTTAAATCTATCGGTCTTATCCCACTGCCGGATGCTGAAAGAAACGCTGTAAGAGCTCGCTGGACAAAGCGTCAGGCACTTACAAAAGCTGACCTTGAGCACTAAGAATTAATAATATACGTAATGCCGGCCTGCTTCCTTTGAGGTGGGTCGGCTTTTTCTCTATAATTATTTGGAGTGATAAATGCTGAAAGTTCTTTTATATTTTGTGATCGGCGTACTTCCTTTATGCTACATGGCATTTTATCTAGGAAGGAAAAAAGCTAACGAAGGCGAGACAAAAACCGGTCAAAGATACCACTCCAGACCAAGCCATTACGGCTGGTATACCGTTATATGGATGGCACTCCCTTCTATGGCGGTATCTTTATTTTTCAGCCTTCTCGGTTCCACACGTGTATTTGCGGTTCCTTATACAATGCACCTCGTGGCGATACTTTTAATAGCTGCGGGCGGGCTTTGGTTTGCTCTCAAGAATATCAATTCAGACCTGAGAGCCAGAAATTTTATCGAGAAAACAATCAAGCTTTTCCTTGTAACGGCATCGCTTGTTTCAATAGTTACGACGATAGGTATCGTTATATCTATCCTCTTTGAGTCTATGAAGTTCTTCTCACAGGTGAGCTTCTTCGACTTTATCACGGGTACCAAATGGAGCCCTGACACAGCATTCCTCGAGGGTGCGGGCAGGTCAGGCGAGGATGTGGCAAAGCCAGAGTTCGGCTCTGTGCCTATCTTTGCCGGTACATTCATGGTGACATTCATCGCTCTGGCGGTTGCGGTTCCTGTCGGTCTGCTCTCTGCCATATACATGAGCGAATACGCAACACCAAATATCAGAAAGACAGCAAAGCCTATCCTTGAGATACTCGCAGGTATCCCGACAGTTGTTTACGGTTTCTTCGCGGCTATTACTGTCAGCCCTTTCATAGTAAGAACAGCAGAGGCAATAGGCGTGCAGGCGGATTATACAAACGCACTTGCGCCCGGAGTGGTTATGGGCATCATGATCATCCCGTTTGTTTCTTCGCTTTCAGACGACGTGATAAACGCTATCCCTCAGAACATGCGTGAAGGTTCACTCGCTCTCGGTACGACACGCTCCGAGACAATGAAGCATGTTCTACTCCCTGCGGCTCTGCCGGGGATAGTTTCAGCTATACTCCTTGCTCTTTCCAGAGCGATAGGCGAGACAATGATCGTGGTGATGGCTGCGGGACTTCGTCCTAACCTCACATGGAACCCTCTCGAGGGTATGACAACAGTTACCGTCCGCATAGTCGACGCTCTCACGGGGGACCAGTCATTCGACAGTCTCGAGACTCTTTCGGCTTTCGGTCTGGGGCTTGTGCTTTTGGTGGTGACGCTGGTGCTGAACATTGTTTCCAGTATAATCATCAGAAAGTTCCGTAAACAGTACGATTAATGGTGTAAAGATGGATAGAGAAAACAGAAGACTTAAACTGATAAAAAAGAGATACAGACAAGAGAAGTTTTTCTACTTCGCGTCTATGTTTGCGATAATAATCGCGACAGCGTTCCTTGTCTTTTTCCTTGTAGATATATCACGTACGGGCTACTCAGCACTCGAGCAGGCAGAGATACAGGTCGACGTTACATATAATGAACAGACACAGCAGTATTCTCACCTCTCTGTGCCGAAAGAATATCAGAGGCTCGTGAGCCGCGGTTTCACACGCCTTGTCCCTCGTGAGATAGAGGCTAACCCTGAGCTGATGAACACTGTTCAGAATAAATGGATCCTCGCAAACGCAGAGGTAGACCAGTATCTTAAAGGTCAGCCGAATAAGCTGAACGGCGGACAGAAGGAATTTGTCGATAAGCTGAAAGCTGAAGGCAAGATAAAGATGGCCTTCAACAAAGGCTTTTTCAAGAACGGAGACTCAAAGCTCCCTGAGATGGCTGGTATATTCTCAGCCGTTATCGGTACTGTATATGTACTGATACTTACTATGGTATTCTCAGTGCCGATAGGCATCATGACAGCCGTATACCTCGAGGAATTCGCTCCCGACAACTGGTTTACACGTATTATCGAAGTTAACATTAACAACCTTGCAGCCATACCGTCGATCCTTTTCGGTCTTCTTGGTCTGGCGATATTTATAAACTTTTTCGGAGTGCCCAGATCATCGGCTCTAGCGGGCGGTCTGACACTTTCGCTTATGACGTTGCCTGTTATAATCATTAGTACCAGAGTTGCTCTCAGCAGTATCCCCGACTTTATCCGTCAGGGTGCGCAGGGGGTCGGTGCTTCCGCATGGCAGGTCGTATGGCACCACGTGCTTCCTCTTTCTCTCCCGGGTATCCTCACAGGCTTTATCATCGGTATAGCCAGAGCAATGGGCGAGACAGCGCCGCTTCTGATCATCGGTATGCTCGCATACATTCCCGAAGCGCCTGGCGGTGTGACAGAGGCTGCGACAGTGCTCCCTGCTCAGATATTCACATGGGCGGGAACATCTCTCAGGGCTTATGTGGAAAGAACAGCCCTCGGTATCATGTGTCTGCTTGTGGTTCTGCTTATGTTGAACGCAGCGGCAGTGCTTATTAGAAACAAATTTGAAAGAAAATGGTAAGATTACTCATCTGCGACGGAGTGGAGATATAAATGGAAAAGACATTAAAAATGAAATCTGAATCGCTGAACTTTTACTACGGTAATTTTCATGCGCTCAAAGACATCAACCTGACATTTCCGGAGAAGCACGTTACTGCTCTCATCGGACCGTCAGGATGCGGTAAGTCTACTTATCTGAGATGTTTTAACAGAATGAACGACCTTATAAAAGACATCAGGGTTGAAGGCGGAATATATCTTGATAAGCAGGAGATCCACGATCCGAAGCTCGACGTCGTTGAACTGAGAAGAAGAGTAGGGATGGTTTTCCAAAAGCCGAACCCATTCCCTAAAACTATATATGAAAACATAGCATACGCTCCACGCATACACGGACTCGTCTCCAAAGGGAGCGAGATGGACGACCTCGTGGAGGGTTCTCTGGTGAAAGCAGGACTCTGGGAAGAGGTGAAGGACAGGCTCAAAGCTCAGGCGACAGCGCTCTCAGGCGGTCAGCAGCAGCGTCTCTGCATCGCACGTGCACTCGCTATGGAGCCCGAAGTTCTCCTCATGGATGAGCCCGCATCGGCTCTCGACCCTATTGCAACGCAAAAGATAGAAGAGCTGATATACGAGCTGAAAGAGAGGCTCACGGTCATCATCGTAACCCACAACATGCAGCAGGCTGCGAGGGTTTCGGACTATACGGCTTTCTTCTATATGGGAGAGCTGATAGAGGTGGGCGACACCAGCACAATTTTCACTAATCCTACGGTGAAAAAGACGGAAGATTACATTACCGGACGTTTCGGTTAAGATACACAGGGCGGCTATAAAGGCCGCCCTTTTTTTATCACTAATAATAACTATTTATAATTAACCTGACATTTATCTGACAGGGTAAAACTATCATAAATTGTAGTAAATAGACGAATTAGTGTGGTGAAAAATGATCGGAAACATGACTATCAAAACAAAGGCTCTGCTTTTGTTTATCTCCTTTATTGTGCTCAGCCTGGGCGTTACGGTTTTCTTTGCTATACGGGTGGCGGAGACACATTTTTCCAAACAGGTCGAAGACATGCTCGCCTCTGAGGCGCAGTCCCTGAACGACAAATTAAAGAGCTTTGATATGGTGGCTAAGGAGCTGAACACTTATATCGCTAACGATGTTCAGAAGCTGCTGAATAATGAAATAGAGTCCATCATCGACACGTCCGAGCGTGTGGCATCTGCTTATATGATATCGGGCGAGGGCGAGTTCGCCATACAGTTCCGTGTGCTGGACATCATAGATAAAAAGACAGTGGGCAAATCAGGCTTTGCCTTTGCGCTGGATGAGGACGGCATGATGTCTGTCATGCCCGACAGGAAGTTTGCGAAGGAAGCACAGCCTCTGATAGATAAGATAGCGAAAGAGAAGAATATAACACTCAATATCCCATTTCAGCGCAAGGGCTCTGCCATTGTGGCATGCAGGCCGAACGAACGCTTTAAGGTCGTCATATGTGCTGCTATCCCCGACACAGAGGTGTCTGCCAGCTCTGACTTCATCGACAAATATGCCAAAGACTCCTTCGAAAACTTTGTGAAGACGAAAGTGATAGCAAAGACCGGATATTACTATCTGGTGGATGAAAAGGGGACAATAATCATGCACCCTCAGCAGGACATGATAGGTAAAAACCTTGCAGACGAAGACTTTATCCATACGATAATAACCGAGAAGAACGGCTCGCTGAAATACCGCTGGAACGGTATAAAGAAGCTGGTCGGATTCGCGCATATAGACTCCATGAACACCATCCTCGTGGGCGGTGCAGACATAAACGAATTCATCGGCAGTATGAAGAGGGATATCATCCTACGCCCTGTGCTGGTGGGTGTGGTGGTGATAATCATCGCATCCCTGCTGGTGAACATGCTGATAAACAGAACGATCGTAGGACCTATCAAGAGCCTCGGTACATATATAGAAAAGGTTTCCACGGGAGACCTCACGACGGAATGCAGGCTTACCAATAATGACGAGGTCGGCACGATAGGCACATACCTTACGTCCATGACAGACCATATAAACAGCACGCTGGCAAATGTGAAGTCCTCAGCGGTGAATGTTAAACAGCATTCCGAGAGCCTGTATTCATCTGGTACGCAGCTTTCGGAAGCGATAAAGGCTCAGTCGGAGCGTACGGGGAATGTGGAACGCTCCATTCAGGAAATACTGACATCCTTCGACGATGTTTCCGTGAATATTCAGGAACTGAGCAGTGAGATAAACATGATACGTTCCTCTGCATCCGAAGGTCATAAAGTGCTCGAAAACACAGTGAACGGCATAAAGAACCTTGCAGATACCGTGATCGGAACATCCGGAACCATCAATAATCTCGGCGAATCATCGAAGCAGATCATAGAGATAGTGAAAGTGATATCCGACATCGCAGACCAGACAAACCTGCTCGCACTGAATGCAGCGATAGAAGCAGCCAGAGCAGGGGAACACGGGCGTGGATTTGCCGTTGTGGCTGATGAGGTGCGAAAGCTCGCAGAGAGAACTGTCACAGCCACCGCAGAGATAAACGAGATGACATCGGGCATCAGCAAAGACGTGAACAGATCCGTGCAGGACATGCAGGCGGGCGCTCAGCTTGCGAAAGAGGGTGAAGACCTCGCATCGGAGCTTCAGGCGAGCCTTGAGGGTATCATTCACGGTGTGGTGGAAGCGGCGGAAAAGATAGAGTCCGTATCTGCAGCGATAACACAGCAGAATGAATCCAGCCGAAAGATATCCGAAGATTCGTCACAGATAGCAGGATTTTCAAAAAACAATGCGGAGATAGCCGCCAGCAACAGACAGCAGTCTGAAATGCTGAAGGAACTCGCTTCGGGGCTTCAGCTTGCGGTGGAAAAATTCCGCTTGAAGAGTTAGACCGTTTACGATACAGTCATTTCCTGCTTTAAAAAATTAGCAAGGAAATGAAATTGTTAAAAGGTAAATTACTCGAATATACAGCCGACGCATCCATCATCACCATCGCTCTCATATGGGGTAGCACATTCATAGTGATGAAGCAGGGCGTGGAGAACATTCAGCCTATCACATACCTGTTTTTCAGGTTTTTTTTCGCTGCGGTGCTTATGGGGGCTATCGCTCTGCCATATTTCAGGCACTTTAGCAGAAAGATGCTGAAAGACGGCATAATACTCGGCGTTTATCTCTTTCTCACGTTCTTTTTCCAGGTTTTGGCGCTTAAGCTGACCACAGCCACAGAGGTTGGGATACTGACAGGACTTTATGTTCTTTTCGTGCCCGTGCTTTCAGCAGTTTTTTATAAGAAGGTTCCGCATCTTTTTTCTATCATAGGCGTCGTGCTCTCTGCCGTAGGTATGATGATGATAACGTTCCATTCGGGGATGCATCTTTCTCTTGGTCAGGGATTCGGCGTTATAAATGCCTTTTTTATCGCCCTCTACATACTTCAGGTGGATGTGTATTCAAAGAAGCATAACGTCGTGGTGCTGACAGCTATACAGATAGCTACTTCCACGGTTTTGGCGGGGTTATATGCGCTCTTTTTTGAGACACAGCCCGCTGCGCCTATCTTTGAGGCAGATATACTCTATCCGCTGATATACCTGTCGGTTTTCGCCACTGTCGTGTGCTTTTTTGTGCAGACTGCAATGCAGAAACATACCACACCCACAAAGGCTGCGATCATGTTCACATTCGAACCGCTCTCATCAGCTTTTTTCAGCTATTTCATAGGCGGAGAGGTATTAGGACTCAGACAGTATTTTGGTGCTGCGCTTATCGTGGCTGCGATACTTGTCGCCGAGGTCGGTACTTCTATACGTTACAGTATGAAAAAGCCTAAGATAAAGGCTCAGGTATAGACGGTTTTGTAGACGATCCCCTCACGACCCTGTGCACCAGATTCAGCTTATAGACCACATTCTTACTGATCACAAAGGGGTATGCGTCAGGCTTGCCGACACTGCGTGTCAGAGCGTTCATTATAACTGCCAGATCCATCCATTTCTTAATAATACTGTCAAAGTCGTCCGAGCGCAGATTTACTTTTGATATGCCGAATGACTCGGCTGTCTCCAGCGTATCGCACATGTGCAGATAGTGTGCCCATGTCTCTGCCCAGTCTTCCATAGGGTGCATGCTGGCGTATGCGCTGATGTGATAATGCTCCCAGTCCCATCGGGGGCCGTTATTATAATATCTGTCCAGAGCTTCCTGATAGTTCAGATCGGGGTTGCCGAATGTATATATAAAGTATTCTATCCAGTCAGATGTCATGACCAGCCTGTTAAAGTAATAATGCCCTATCTCATGACGCATATGTCCGAGGATGGTGCGATAGCGCTCATTCATGCTTTCACGGACGCTAACACGGAACTCAGGGTCTGCTTCGGCAGCATTTATGGTTATTATGCCGTGATTATGCCCTGTGAGTATGTGTTCCACTTCAACATTAGGGTTAGACCGTTTATCTTCGAGAAAGTCGAACGCAAGCCCGTTTTCTGGGTCTGTGTCCCTGCCGTCGAATGTCAGCCCCTGATTCATCAGGTTATATATCATTCTGCGTTTTGACGATTCGAGTATGCGCCACCTGCGCAGATTTTTATAGTTATCCTGCAGGGGTATGGTTCGTGTCAGTCTGCATGATGCACACTGGGTGTGCGGATCGTCTGCTCTGAGCAGCCAGTTACAGCCGAGCTTGTCTCTGCCGTTGTGTTCGCACAGTTTGTAGTTTATCCCCGTTTTTTCGCCTTTCTGCGTGTACATACCGGTATCAGGGTGGTAACTCAGCGGGAATATAGTAAGATTTCCGGGGTCGAAGCCGATGTCTCTCCCGCATTCAACGCAGGAATCATTTTCAAAAAAGAGTTCGGCTCCGCATGAGCATCTATATCTTTTCATATCTCGTTGTTATTATAGAACCATTTTTCTTCGATTACGTTGTTCAGATCAGAAAGCAGCTTCTGAAGCTCATCCATGTGCCTGTTTACGCCTTCGGCCGTGAGATCCTCTGTGGAGACAGAGTGTATCTCTTTTTCCAGACTGTTCACCATGGCTATGATGTCCATAGGCTCGTTCAGCTTTGAGGCATATTTCATTATCTGTTCCACGCAGAATGTAACGGAGCGGGGGAATTCCTCGTTAAACAGGAGAAATTTTACGACGTCCTTCCCGACGACCTTTCTGCGTACTTCCTGACGATACATCTGATATGCGTTCATAGAGCGCAGGATGTTCATCCATATGACACCTTCGTGGCTTTTCAGCAGAGAGCTTGTTCCGTCGCTGAGAAGCTGAGACCCGACATCCAGAACCCTTGTTGTGGTGTCTGCCCTTTCAAGGTTTCGTCCGAGGATGATGAATCTGTATGTGTTGTTTCGGCTGAGACCTCCGTTCAGCATACCTTCCATACGCATAATGTTGTGCATCACGCTGTTGAGGAAGATGTATCTTCTGCTTCGGGATACCTTCTCGCACTTTTCATTCTTCATATTCAGATAGAGACCGTTTATGATCTCCCATGTTTCACTGGGGAGGATATCTCTGCTGGTTCTTGCATTTTCCCTTGCGTAGCAGATGGATGAATATATCGACCCTGCATAACGCTCGTCGAAAAGAAGGAACTGCATGATGTTCTCCTCGGTGCGTTCTCCGTAGAGCTCGTCGAAGAGTGCGTCTGCATCGTTAATGGCTATCAGCGTGTGCCAGCCGACCTCTGTGCCTATGGGCAGGTCTAGGATAAGGTTTCCGTATGAGTTGGCTATCTTTGCGCTGTTGAGTGCTCTCTCTGTGTATCGGGAGAGCCAGTATACTCTGTTTGCAAGTCTTGAAAGCATATCAGTCCTCCTCGTCCACTATCCAGGTGTCTTTACTGCCGCCCCCCTGTGATGAATTCACCACGAGAGAGCCCTCCACGAGAGCGACCCTTGTAAGTCCGCCTGTGGTGACGAATGTGTCCTCCCCCTGAAGTATGAACGGGCGGAGGTCAACATGTCTCCCTTTGAATCCGTTCTGTGTCAGCGTAGGCGTCACAGAGAGGGAGAGGGTGGGCTGTGCAATATAGTTTCTTGGATTTTCCTTTATCAGCTCGGCGAATTTCTCGATGTCTTCCTGCTCTGCATGTGGGCCGACAAGCATGCCGTACCCGCCTGACTCATTCGCAGGTTTGACAACCAGCTCCGCCAGATGCTCCAGAACGTATTCCATCTGCTCCGCCTCACGGCAGAGGTATGTTGGCACGTTCGGTATCTTCGGCTCTTCGTTCAGGTAGTATCTTATCATGTCGGGCACGTATGCATAAACGACCTTGTCATCTGCGACGCCTGTCCCCGGTGCGTTGGCTATGGCTACTTTGCCGTCTTTCCACGCACGCATCAGCCCGGGCACTCCGAGCATTGAGTCTTTGCGGAAAACTTCAGGGTCGATGAAGTCGTCGTCTATCCTGCGGTATATCACGTCTACTTTTGTGAGACCTTTGATGGTCTTCATATATACATAATTTTCACTGTCTACGTAGAGGTCGCTCCCTTCGACAAGCTCTATCCCCATCTGCTGGGCGAGGTAGGAGTGTTCGAAGTATGCGGAGTTGAATATCCCCGGTGTGAGGAGCACTATTTCAGGCTCTTCCCCCGCTTCCTTCGGTGCTATGGATGTCAGCATGTCGAAGAGCATAGCGGGATAATTGTCCACGGGGATGATGTTTATATCTTTGAAAAGCTCGGGGAAGACCTTTTTGGTGATCTTCCTGTTTTCCAGCATGTATGAAACGCCTGAAGGTACACGGAGGTTGTCCTCCAGCACATAGAGTGTTCCGTCGGAATCTCGCACTATGTCGCTTCCGCAGATGTTTGCCCATGCGCCGTGTGCGGGTGATATGCTCATGCATTCCCTGCGGAAATTACGGGATGTCATTATCACATCTTTCGGCACTATGCCGTCATTCAGGATATTCTGACCGTTGTAAAGGTCGTCTATGAACATGTTCAGAACCTTAAGACGCTGTTTCAGCCCCTCTTCGGCTTCTGCCCAGTCTTTTCCCGATATTATTCTGGGGATAATGTCGAATGGCCACGCACGGTCAATATTTTTGCCGTCACTATAGATGGTGAAGGTGATCCCCTGCTCGATGATAGCGGATTCCGCCGTACATTTTCGATTATAGATATCTTCAGAATCTAGAGTTTTTAAGTAGTTAAAAAGTTTCTGGCTAGGTTTTCTTGGAGTACCCTTCGCAGAGAAGAGCTCGTCATAGAAACAGCCTGGATCGTATTCACACCATCCGTATGGCACAGTACACCTCCGAGTAATCTGTAAAAGAACAAATCATAACGGTTCACAATGCAGTTTCACCCCAAGAACTTACACTGCACCAACATATTAATTTCTGTTTAATGTAAAGTCAATAAGACAGTATTAATCCTCTATTACTACCCCTCTGGATGTGAAGGATATCCCCTGAGAGGAACGAGTGCCTATCATCACAGATTCGACCACAGGTGCGTGGACAGGTTTTTCAGCGTACCACTTGACTACGAAGTTGGCACCCGAACCGCCTGTTTTGTCATATTCGCCTACCTTATAGCTGATAGTGCCGAAAGGCTTAATTTTGACGGGTGTGTCGACGTATTTCTTCATGAGCTGCCCGTCGGAATCATAATAGTCTGCCACTGTCACTGTTATCGGCTCAGTTGCGTTTGTGTTCCTGATGCTGAGAGTGACGGCGAGCTCGAAAGGAGAGGTCTTCGGCCCGACATAAATGTGTGAATATGCAGGCACATAGACCGTCTGCCTCATGTGTTTTATAACCTCTGCTCCGGCTGAGACAGCCAGAACGGCAATAAGCAGAAACGATAATATATATTTTTTCATTATATTCTCCGTAAAATTATATTATATGATATTTACGCTTAGGTAACAATATAGATATATTTTGCCGATGAAAGTTTTGATTGATTATGCGGCTTACAGCATTTACATTCTTACTATGATTTTATTCAGGAGACATGGATGGACAAACTTATTCAAAGAACCCCTTCTGCTCATTACGGCTCTCTGCTGATAAAGAGCATCATCGAAACGCCTATCATAAGAAACAGCAAAAACGAAATAACATACAAAGGCGAGATGAGATACGGCTATCAGGACCTTTATAAAAGGGTGTGTAAGCTGGCGAATGCTCTGACAGAGCTAGGGGTTAAAATGGGCGATACTGTCGCCGTTATGGACTATGACAGCACCAGATACCTCGAGCTTTACTTTGCGGTGCCTATGATAGGCGCTGTGCTCCACACGGTTAACATCAGGCTCTCGCCCGAGCAGATAGTATATACTATAGACCACGCAGAGGACGATGTACTTTTTGTCCATGAGGATTTCCTCCCGCTGGTGGAGACAATTAAAGGACGTATGGGCACTGTTAAGCATTTCTGCATGCTGATGGAAAAGAGCGGTGATATGCCCGCCTCGTCCATACATTTCTCAGGCGAATACGAAGCCATGCTCGCTGTTCAGCCTGACACATACGACTTTCCCGAATTTGACGAAGATACAAGGGCGACGACATTCTATACAACAGGAACCACAGGCATGCCAAAGGGTGTATATTTCAGCCACAGACAGCTTGTGATGCATACAATGGCTGTGTCCATCGCTCTGGGTACTATCAGCACCCACGGCAGATTCTCCCAGTCGGACGTATACATGCCTATCACGCCTATGTTTCATGTTCATGCGTGGGGCTTCCCATACATCGCCACATACACAGGGGTGAAGCAGGTTTACCCGGGTAAATACATCCCCGATGTCCTGCTGAAGCTGATAGACGAGGAGAAGGTGACATTCTCCCACTGCGTACCTACCATACTGCATATGCTCCTCGGCTCGTCTATGATAGACAGCGTAGACCTCAGCGGCTGGAAGGTCGTCATAGGCGGAGCGGCACTGCCGAAATCTCTTTGCCTCGCTTATATGAAAAGAGGTGCAGACATCTTCGGCGGATACGGACTCAGCGAGACATGCCCAGTACTCAGCCTCGCACACATGACAGAAGAGATGATGGAGCTGTCCGACGAGGAACAGGCAGAGATACGCACATATACGGGCAGACCATTGCCTATGGTGGATATACAGATAGTCGACGACAATATGAACTTCCTCCCACACGACGGAGAAACTGCGGGCGAGGTTGTTGTCCGTTCGCCGTGGCTGACACAGGGGTATTTCAAAGATGCGAAGAGCTCCGAACTGCTCTGGAAGGGCGGATACCTGCACACAGGCGACGTCGCCGTTATGACACCCGACGGATATCTGAAGATAACCGACAGGGCGAAAGACGTTATCAAAATAGGCGGAGAGTGGGTATCGTCACTTGAGCTGGAGGATATCATCGCCCAGCATCCTGCCGTGGCGGAAGTCGCCGTTATCGGTGCTCCGGATGACAGGTGGGGCGAGAGACCTATAGCCCTGACAGTGCTGAGGGAAGGGAAAGAAGCCACCGAAAAAGAGCTGGTCTCCCATGCGAAGGAATATATACGTAAAGGCATCATGAGCAGGGAAAGCATGCTGGTTAAGGTCAAATTTGTCGAATCGATAGACAAGACCAGCGTTGGTAAGATAGATAAAAAGATATTAAGACAAAAATATTTATAATAATAAGGCCGTCTTCGGACGGCTTTTATTTTGGCTTACGTTATTACTTTAAATACATAACGCTTGACATGGCTCTGAACACGTTATATATATTCTTTTATAACGAATACGGAGGACCTTATGAGAATATTATTATTACTCGTGTGCATGCTCACATTTGCCGCAGCCCACGCAGAAAAGCTGACTATATTCGCAGCCGCTTCCACAACAGACGCTGTGAATGAGATTATCGCCGGATTCAAGGCCGAGACAGGCATAGACGTTACAGGATCTTACGCCTCTTCAGGTACACTGGCGAAACAGATAGACAACAGTGCACCTGCTGAAATATTCATCTCTGCAAACGCTAAATGGATGAAATGGCTGGAAGAGAAGGGGAAAGTCGAAACAGATACTGTAGCACCTCTGCTTGCGAACAGGCTGGCGCTCATCGCACCTGTTAAATCACCTATTGAGCCTACTTCACTGGATAATGAAACAGCTAAAATGCTCCTGACGGAAACTGGACGAATAGCAATAGGCGACCCTGCGCACGTACCTGCGGGTATGTATGCACAGAAAACAATGGAGGCACTCGGCATCTGGGATAAAATGGATAAAAAACTCGCCAGAATGCAGAATGTGCGTGTTGCCCTCGCTACTGTAGAGCGCAATGCCGTGCCTCTCGGCATGGTTTATTCCAGCGATGCTGCCAGATCAAGCCTTGTGAAGGTCATAGGTCTCTTCGACGAAGAGCTCCACGGTGCTATCAGATACCCTATCGCTGTTGTAAAAGGCAAAGGCTCTGAAAGCGTAATGAAGTTTTACGACTACCTTAAAACAGAAAAATCTGCTAAAATCTTTGAAAAATATGGATTTAAAGCAGTAAAATAAATGTTTGGATTAACCGGTTACGAACTTGAAGCAATTTATCTAAGCCTTAAAATATCTCTCTGGGCTGTTTTATCAGGGCTTATCCCGGGTATAGGGATCGCATATCTTCTTGCCAGGAAAAGTTTCCCCGGGAAGTTGCTTCTGGACGGACTGGTACATGTTCCGCTCGTTATCCCTCCGGTTGTCACAGGCTATATCTTACTGATATTTTTCAATGATAACGGCCCCGGGGGGAAACTCCTTACAAGTATATTCGGCGGGGGCATAGCATTCTCCTGGAGAGGCGCTGTGCTCGCATCCGCCGTTATGTCTTTTCCGCTTTTGGTGCGCAGTGTCCGCCTTTCTATCGAGCTGGTGGACAGAGGTCTGGAGGAAGCATCCAGAACACTAGGAGCAGGGCGCATCAGAGTTTTCCTCACTATTACTCTTCCGCTTTCTATACCGGGCGTTATAACAGGCACTGTGCTCGCATTTGCACGCAGTCTGGGTGAATTCGGTGCTACCATTACATTTGTATCAAACATTCCCGGAGAGACGAGCACTCTCCCCCTTGCACTGTTTAACCTCACACAGACACCCGGCACAGAGTATCCCGCCATGCGCCTTTGTATAATATCCATACTGCTGGCCCTTGTCGCTATCGCAGCGTCAGAGTATTTCAGCAGAAGAGCCGCCAGAAGGCTGAGAGGTGAGCATGCTTGAATTCAGAGCTCTAAAGAAGCACCCAGGGTTTACTCTGGACGCTTCGTTCATGTGCGACAGCGGCATGGTGACCACACTTTTTGGTAAATCAGGCTCCGGAAAGACTAGTATAATAAATATGATAGCGGGTCTGCAGAACCCTGATGCCGGGCGAATTGCCGTGGGCGACAGGCTCCTTTTCGACAGCTATCAGAATGTAAATATACAGACACCGAAGCGAAACGCAGGATACATCTTTCAGGACGGCAGGCTCTTCCCCCATATGACGGTGGAGTCTAACCTGCGCTATGGTATCAAAAAGAGCGAATCATCCAATGAGCAGTTTGAGCGGATAACAGAACTGCTAGGTATTCAGGATCTTTTGAGCAGACGTCCGCATAAGCTCTCGGGCGGTGAGAAACAGCGTGTAGCCATAGGCAGGGCGCTCCTTTCATCTCCTGATTTCATGCTGATGGACGAGCCTCTTTCGGCACTTGATTCAGCCAGAAAGAATGAGCTGATACCTTTCATCGGGCGCATGGTGGAGAAGTTCCGCATGCCGGTGGTCTATGTGACACACAGTCTGGACGAGCTTCTGGCTCTCGGAGATAATGTAGTGCTGATGAAAGACGGCAACTGCGTAGACTCGGGGAGCGTTGAAGATGTGGTTTCCAAACCGGATAACATGTCTATCCTCGGTCTGACAGGCAGGGTTTCCGTTTTAAAAGCCGTGGCAGTGGACACATCCGAAGCATCGGGCATCATAAGGCTGGACGGGCAGAAGCTGATGATACCGACATCTCAGTATAAAGCGGGTACAAAGCTGCGTGTGACAGTTCGTTCAGAAGATGTGACCCTCAGCGTTAGAAAACCCGAAGGGCTCAGTGCCAGAAACATAATGAAAGGCGTGGTTCAGAAAATGGCCGAGACGGAAGACGGTGCGGTCAGCATAAAGATCGATATAGGCGTTACGATATACGCCACCATCACAAAAGAATCAGTCAGCGACCTTTCCATCGTGAACGGAATGGGGATATACATCATACTGAAAACAATGGCTCTTTCCCGCAGGAGTACGGCTACTCTCAGGCAGTGACGGGCAGCTCTATAACGAAAGCTGTCTTCCCTTCGTTATCATCCAGATACAGATTACCGTTCATATGTGTTTCGATAACCGTCTTAGACATGTAAAGACCAAGCCCTGTGCCTTTGCCTTCGCCCTTTGTGGTGTAGTAGGGTTCGAATATATGCGGTCTGACATCCTCGGAGATAGGCTCGCCGTTGTTGGATATCGTGACTGTTGCTTTCTCTTTTTCAAATGTTACACGCACTTTTATCTGTCCGAATGAGATATCTCCCTTTTGCAGAGAGTCGGATATGGCGTCTTTGGCGTTGTAGAAGATGTTTATCAGCACCTGCTTGAATTCGCCCGGGTATCCGTCTACCATAGTGTTTTTGTTCAGGCAGACGTTATTTATGGACATGTCTTTGATATTACACTGTTTATTTGCACAGGAGCATTCGGTCTCTATGCGTATCTTACTGCTGGCGAACTGTATGTCTATCAGCTTTAAAATGTTCTTTATTTCGAAGTAGATGTTGAAGTTCTCTTTGTTCTTATCAGGTTTATAAAAGTCTCTGAAGTCGTCTATGGTGGTGGAGAGGAACGTCACCATGTTGTAATGGGTATTCTTGAATGTTTCGATGAATTTATCGTCTACGTGTCCTTCCTCTACAAGGTCTACAAGCTCCTGCCCGAGAAGCCCTAGCACGTTCAGCGGCTGTCTCCACTGGTGTGCGATGGCGTTTATCATCTGCCCCATGTCTGCCAGTTTTTTCTGCTCGTTTATGACCTGCTCGTGGAAACGCCTTGTGCGGATCTCTTCCTCGACTTTCTCCGTCAGGGTCAGGTTCATCCTGCTGAGTTCCTGTGTTCGCCTTTCGACCCTTTCCTCGAGGTTTTTCTTAGCATCCTGCAGCTCTTCGGTCAGCATTATACGTTTATTAAGGTTTGTACGCAGGCGTATGGACATCAGCATTATTATGAATGTCAGGGAGAATATTGTCAGCAGTGAGAGTATCACGTGCTTTTTCATCACGAGTGAGTCTGCGCTGATAACATCATAAAAGTACATATCGGCAGAAGCCAGCCCTGTGAATATACCACTGCTGAGCTTCATAAGGCTCTGACGCTCTGAGACAGGCGGTGTGCTCCCGTTTTCGATATATGTATCGTAGATGTCATCCAGCATTTTTATGAGTGTCATCATGCTGGAACTGACCTCAGGCGGGATACCGACATTCTGCTCCGGTATTGTGCTCATATAGCCTATGGCGCTTTCGACCATCTCTGCAGCGTTTATGAAGTCGTCTGCGCTGCCTGAATCCATAGCATAGAATGCCTCGGATATACCTTTGTTTACCAGCAGGTTGATCTTTATGATATGTCTGTTGCCTCGCTGGTGCTGTATGTTTTCGTAAAGGAATTTATCAATTGTCACATATGCATACACCAGAAATGCGGAGAATATAACAAACGCAGAAATGGGTATGTAGTATAGCTTGATCTTTGATAACATAGCCGTCACTTAAACTCGATTTTCTTTATAAGCCATATCCACTTAGGGGTGTATATGGTTTCGTTCATCATCTTGGATTTGGAATAGGGCATGACGATCTTTGCCGGGCCTGACTCTATGAGTGTCATGTAGTTCCCGTTTGTTTTCAGAGCCAGCATGATGTCCCACTTTGTCCATTCTTCCTTTACGAAGGTGACGCTGTAGCTGTCCTGTGCTGTGAAGGTTATGGCTTTGCACTCTTTACCTGCGTAATGTTCTGCGAGGTCTCTGAGCAGTATGCCTGTGTATGTATATGTCTTGTGATCAAAAGGATTCTCAGCGGGGTATTCTGTCTGTTTCAGTTCGCTGAGAGTTTCCGCCGTGACGTATGTCTGCCCGTTCGGGATGTTGCCCCCGTGGAGGCTGATACGGGACATTTTCTCTCTGGCATCAGATGTGAAAGGGAGCACTGCCATGTAAGCCGCAATTAATAATACACATATTTTTAATTTCATAATGTAGTACCGAATAATAAATTGATTGTATAATGCCCAATCTACCATCAACAGCGGATAAACGAAAGTAATATTTATTAAATATATTGTTAATACTTATAAATAATAACGGCTTTATTTTCAGACTGCGGTAACGACTAGAACTGGTTGTTTACTATTTATTTATCCAGTGTACTATGTGATAAGATTAAATTCATGCTATTATGTATTATATATAAAAAGTACGGAGTCGATTTTGGAAAAAGCTCGACTGATGATTCAGCATTATTTCAGAAATCTTACATTCACATTTATCGCAATTGGTCTTCTTTACGGGGCTTTAGTGATAGCTCTCGTTTATTTCACTGAGCGGGACATTATGATGTCTTCTTTGGAAGCAAAGGCTGACAGATACATTGAAACTCTGGAAGTGCGCATAAATAACATCATCTCAGACAGAAAGGGGCTGATGCGATCGCTTGGGGATAATGATATCATCCGCGCTTTCTTCACGAATCCTTCAGAGATAGAAAAAGACTGTGTTAAAAGTATGTTTGTTGCGCTGGCGGGGCAAAACAGCACAATAGCCCAGATACGCCTGCTCAGCCTGCACGGTAAGGAACTGGTACGTCTGGACAGGCAGAATATCGGCAGCGAGCCTTTCGTTGTTGCTGACGGCGAGCTTCAGGATAAGCTCCACAGGTATTACTTCACAGAGACGATTGCGGCTCCGCAAGGCGGCATATATATGTCTCAGCTTGATCTGAATATCGAACATGGCGAGATAGAGATTCCTCACAAGCCTATGTTGAGGATGGGGGCTCCTGTTTATATCAACGGAGAGATACAAGGCGCAGTAGTGATAAACTATTTCATGCAGGGCGCCATGGAAGAGATAAAGAATGAAAGCTCTTTTTTTATCTATCTGCTTAATAATAATAATAATCTTATCTATACCAATAACGGCGTATATGAGAACTGGGACAATGTTTTTCAGCCGGAGAAGGTTTTCCCTATTGATACTCTTTTCTGCAGTGTTTTGCTGGGCGACGGGAATACTGTCGGGATAGAGTTGAAGCCTTTTGCGATATTTTCCCCGTCTGTAGGGCGTAATGTCCTGCTTCTTGCACCGCTGACTATTCTGCTCTCTGTGCTGTTTTCATACCTTATGTCCCGCATGCCTATAGCTCTTTTCGGAAAGCTGAAGGTGCAGCACGGCATCATCATACAGCAGTCCAGAGAAGACTCAAAGAAAGAGATACTCAGCTCCATCGCACACAGATGGAGACAGCCTCTGAACGAGATCGGACTCGCATTTCAGCTCATCAGCGAGATGCACAAATCGGGCGATCTTAATAATGAAGAATATGAAAAGATATTTCGTGAAGTATTCGTAAAGATAAATACACTTTCAGACACCATAGACGTTTTCACAGATAAGAGAAGTGCCGAAAAGACCGATTTTAAGCTGGTTTATGAGCTGAAAGAGGTTGTGAGAAACATCAAAGCTCTGCTCGAGGCGCACGGTATAAAGCTCAGCCTTGTGTGCAGATGTCCGAAGACTTGTCATATAAGTGATCTGGAGAATATTCAGGATTACTGCGACAAAGGTAACGATATTATCCACGGGTATAGAGATGACTATATCCAAGTTATTTACAGCGTTATCATAAACGCAAAAGACGCAATACTCGAATCAGGAATAGCCGAAAAGGCTATCGTCATTGAAGTAGATGTCGAGGCGGATGATTTTCAGCTTAAGGTATCGAATACAGGCAAGCCTATCTCCCGCACAACCCTTGAGCACATCTTTGAACCTTACTTCACCACAAAAGATGAAGGGAAGGGGACAGGCATCGGGCTTTACCTCGCTAAACGTAATATCGAGAAAGGCTTTAACGGCTCCATAGGCATAGCAAACACGGATAACGGCGTGGAAGTGCTCATCACCATCCCCCGTGTGGGCGCATAGGGAGCTTTATATCCCTCTGTTCAGGTATTTCGAGTAGTTCTTTTTTATCGGCTCGTATTCTTTATCGGCGAAGAGCGTACTGCTGATTATGTGGTCTGCCGTGTTGCGGTTTTCCGCTATTGTTATGTTTTTCAGCACAGCCAGACGGAGCAGAGCCCTTACATCGGGTTCGTGGGGCTGGGGTGTCATCGGGTCCCAAAAGAATATCAGCATGTCTATCTTATCCTGCGCTATCATAGCACCTATCTGCTGATCGCCCCCGAGCGGACCGGAGAGCAGAGCCGTCACATCCAGATCATCCAGCTTTTCCATTATCATCTTTCCCGTTGTGCCTGTGGTGTATAGCTTGTGCTTTTTCAGCGATCCGTGGTTAAACTCCAGCCAGGAGAGCAGATCGGGCTTTCTGTGGTCGTGGGCTACTAGTGCTATGTTCAGTGTTTTCATCTTATCTCCTTAATAACATAAGTTTAATCTATGGCATTTCACCCCAGAGGTCAATGGCGGATGAGTAGTGCTTACAGTCTGAAACTGCGCATTCTATCCCTTTGTTCTTTATAGTTTGGAAGGTATTCTTCAACAAGTTTCCAGAAATCTTTGCTGTGGTTGAGGTGTCTTAAATGGGCGAGCTCGTGGACAACGATATATTCAATACACTCTATCGGCAGTTTTATCAGTTCATAATTAAACATTATATTACCTTTAGATGAACAGCTGCCCCATCTGCTGGAGGTCTTTTTAAAGGTTATTTTTGAGTATCTGACCTTCATTATATCTGCCCAGTAAACCGCCACGGTTGTTATGTGTTCTTTAGCTTGTGATTTATAAAAGTCATCAAGAGCTTTGTGCATATATTCTTTTTTCATCAAGTAAGGATTATACTTTAATGTGAATGAGGAATTACTGAAAGATAGAGAAGCCAGCCCCACGCCCATGGTTTTATCTTCTTCAAGTTTAAGGCAATAACTGTTGCCTAGGAATGGCAGGCTTGCACCTGTCTCAAGTTTTAAGTCGCTCAGACTCTCTTTTGCTGTGGCTTGTTTTTTTAGTATCCAGTCTGCCTTTCGGTATACTAACTCTAATACCGCTGCTGATGATACCTTTGGTGTTTTGACAACAACCCTGTTCTCGGCATCAATGCTGATGGACATCCTTTTGAGCTTTGGGTTTATGATGTGGGTAAACTCAATTTCAGAATTACCATATTTGACTATCATACGTTTTGCTTAATACTCCTTAGGTGATTGTCGTTTATAACCCAGAAGCGTCTATAATTCTAGGGACGATTCGAAGGCAGGAATCGATAAGATATTATAAATTATTTATATACAATAGTTAGTGAAATTGTAAATTTAGAAAGTACCGCCAAAAATACCGTCTAATAGAAAGTTGCTCCGATATTTGCTGTCCCATTTGAGCCTGTATATAAAGTGTGTAAACGTCGTATGTGTTCAACTACCATACGAGGTTTATGGGGCGCTGGAAGATGCTGCGCTGATTAAACAGGCTATCATCGATGAACACTCCGCTGTGGTATTTGGCTCTATAGGTTCCAGCCTTAATGGTTTGGTGTCACACGCATGAGATTATTTGATCTTGAATATATCTTTATCGATTGCATATGTAACTTCATTAAGATCACTTTGTATACTGAGTTTAAGTTCATTTATCTTCGAGGAGTCTTCAGGGGACTTATCAAGCACCTTTGCATATTGTATGAGCAGGCTAACGTAGTTATGGACTGTTTTACTGCATTCAAATTTATATATAACGTGCGATATGTACATGAATTCGTTTATTGTTTCATCAATTCTATCTATGACGTTGCAACATGGGCAATTTGCCTCGTGACGCAATGCATCACGTGTCTTGTTTACAAGGATTTTTTTGAAGTTGATCAGAGTCTCTTTGAGGGCTTTATTTTCATCGATTTTAGTCTTCCTTTTTTCTATAAACAGATTGCCGGAAATAGTTATAAAACCTCCTGCTATTGTTCCGCCGAGAGTGCTAAAAAAGAACATCCAGAGTGGTGTTTGAGAAGCTGTTTGTGCGATCTGTTCTGCTGCCATAGTGTTACTCCTTTTAATTATCAGGTGGTGCTGGAATGAGGTTATATTTTTATACCTATATCTGTTTTTAATGCGTGAATGAGCGAGTGAACGTCAGCTTCTTTAAGCGTGATATCACTAAGCTTATTAATAATATCGTTTATTTTATTATGTATTTCTTTAGGTATGATCATGTAATTTGCATCAAGGAATTGTTCAAGGGTTTTACATCGAACCTCATGAACGTAGGTTGTATCACCAGTTTCAGGGTCATGATCGTATATGAAAGGAGTATCGTCATATTCACGAGCCTCTTCAGAATTTATATATATCATTTCATTGTAGTACTTAATAGCCATTTTTATGAGTTCATTGTATACGGTATATTTCTTTTCAAATGCCAGCTTTTCAAGCTCTCTCTTATGGTTGATTCTAGCGTTAATTGCTTGTCCTATATAGCCAGCTATAAGACCGAGAACGGTTGTTCCAGAGGCTATGATCGCCGCCCAGATTGTATCAGTCATTCTGTATCTCCTTTTAATTATAGGTGGTGCGGGGATGAGGCTAATTAATACCGAGGTCTTCTTTAAGTTCTTTTGCAAGTTCTTCGATAGATTGATTAGTGACTTTATTGAAGTAAAACTTCTCTGTCATGCTTTCGAGTTCTATTATGACTTTCTTTGATATAAGTATTCTGTTAAGCGTTATAAAGTGTTTAAGTTCATAAGATTTCTGTTCATGCATGTACGTGCCATGCTCATGGTCTATTATAAGGTCCTCTCTATATCCTTGGTCATACTCGTATTCAGCTTCAGTTATTTCATTTTGATATTTTTTTACTGTTTCAATAATTTTTGTGTAAAGCTGGCATTTTGCTTCGTATGAAATTTTTTCAAGGTCTCTTTTGTGATTCAAGTGAGCCATAAGCATTTGTCCGATTATACCAGCAAAAGTACCTATAGCTGCACTTATTATAATCAGCCAGATAGGATTTATTCCGTCTTGAAGCAGTTTAATAGTAAATGTATGTGGGTCGCTCATGTTTTATCTCCTTTCATTTATCGGGTGGTGCTTATATGAGGTTATTTATTCAGACACCTTTCGAAATAGGTGTGTATTTCATGGAATATTTCTTCTATTTCATTAAATGTTTCACTAAGGACCTCTTCTTTGCTTCTCTTGTAAACAACTGTTTTGCCTTCATTTATATGTTGGTAGCTATACAACAAAACTTTATATCTTACGATGTTTTCAACTATGTTCATTTTAAGCAAGTATGCAGATCTGCCGAAAGTATCGCTCTCTTTTTGGCTGATTTCTTTGTATTTCTGGTATTGATTCTCGAGGTGTGCTGTGTGCCATTGGCTAAGTACTGCATAATATTCACGTAAAGCATGACGTTTTTCATTCTTAATGTTGATAAGGTTTTGCAGCCATGCTGTTATAAAGCTGGCAATTACAGCTCCTACCAATCCTCCAAAAAGTGCTTCTGTCATATTAGGTCTCCTTGTTTTAATATGTGGTTGCGGGGGTGGGGTTATTTTATTTGCAAATCCTTTTTAAGAGCTTTGGTCAGTTCGCCAATATCATAAAGGGTTATTTCACCGTTTCTGAGTTTGTAAATCATATCTCATATTTGCTTATCTATCTTTGGAGACATCAAAATACGATTCTGAATACGATAAAACAGAAGTTCATCCGCAACTATTTCATGGTCTTCTCCTGCATCTCTTTTTGCATTTGCTTTTCCTGCAAATTCCAGAAGCTTATTTATTATCTCGTTGTAGAGAATGTATTTTTTATCATATGTCAGATGTTTGAGTTCTTTTTTTCTATTAAGAAATAAAATCCAAGCTTGTCCAACAATTCCTGTTGCTCCACCGATAAGCGCAGCCAGGAGCATAGCTATTTCGTTAGACATGTTTCACCTCTTAGAAAGTTGTTTCACAGTCATAATATAAATATTTCCCTCTTTTTTCCACCCTCTTGTGAAGGTTTGACATAAAGAGGTTTTAAGAGCATGACGTTCTGGCTGCTGAGGATACTGGCGGCTGGGTTCCTATATAAATTTTATGAGTTCGTGAGGTGATAAAAGGCGAATAGAAATACAGAGGTTTGTCCTGAGTGCGCAACAATGGCTAATCAGTAATAATTGAATATAAGCGTTCTACAAGAAGTCAATTTGCATGAAGATCTAGTAAGAGATGTAAGCAACATAGGATATTTCGGCCCATGTAATATTGACATCATAATTAATAGCCATGATAATTTTGAACAAGTTAAGTAGTTAATAGTGAACAGTTATAATATTATTTGATTAATCAGATGTTTAGTTGAGGTGTCAAATTTAGGCAAGATGAGGTTAGCCTCATTTCAGTTTGAATATTCTATGTTTCTTTTAGTCCAAAGATCGTCCAAGTATGTTTGAATACTTGTTTGTAAAGGTAGTTTTTCAATAAATTTTATTCCATTAACCGTTACTTTTGGTTTCGTGCGGTTATCTGATATTACAGCATCCATATCGAGAACGTACAAAGACTTGTCATACTGGTTTAAACCATTAAATGAATAATATGATTCAATTATAATAGGTATTTCGATCTCAGGAGCGTAATTGATAAAACCAGAACTTGGTTTTAGCTCGTTAGCGATTAAATGTTTTATCTGGAACAATGGCATCACCAATGGTAGTTTATAGTCTGGTGCATATATTTCCCATTTATTATCAGAGACTTCATTAGGATAAAAAACTGCAATGTCTTGTATAACTATTTTATCGTTTAATGGCCTAATATTTAAAGAGTTGTTGCTGTCAACAGTGGCACTCTATATGGTTGTTGTTGAGTTTATATACTGTTGTTTAGATAATTCGTAACTTTTATCAGCAGTATCGCAACTTTTAATTGAAACAATTAATGCTAATAAAGAAAACAATAAAGGAGAGTAGATTTTAAGCACTTTACTCATTAAGAATCCAAAATTATTAATTTATTATACATTATACTAAAAAAATTTAAATGTCACAGATAATGCAATATATTCTATAGTTTTCAAGCTATGGAATTTGGGGCGCGTCACTTATTTATGAAATAGAATAGTTACCTTTCGGTAATTAAATGCTTGATTTTCAAAATTCTGATATTATAGTTACTGTAGGGTAACTCATATGAAGAAAATATCAGATATTGAAGAAATAGGGCAACTGCTCAGGCAAAAGAGGGAAGAGCAGGGGCTTAACCAGAAAGAATTTGCTGAGGCAGTAGGGGTAGGGAACCGCATAGTCTCCGAGGTGGAGCGTGGCAAACCTACTGCACAGATTGGTAAAGTGATCAAACTGCTCAAATATGCAGGACTCTCCATTTACGTTGGTGATGAATAATGGAATCTATTAACGTTTTCATTGAAGTAAAAGGGGAATATATCAAAGCCGGAAACCTTATTAATACTGGCGTTGATATGCTATTTGAGTATGACGAAGCTTACAGCCTTAATGGTCTGTCGCTCATTTTGCCTGTAAATGAAAAACTGTTCGAAGGGACTGAGGCTCGTATATTCTTTGAAAACCTTCTTCCTGAAGGTGAGCAGAGAAAGATAATCTCCAGAGTCACCAAAATATCATCTGAAAATGTGTTCGGGCTCCTCAAGCGTTTCGGCGGAGAATGTGCCGGAGCAATCGTAATTACCTCTGATTCTGATCTTAAAGATACTGATAATAAATATGAACTCCTCAATGAAAAAGATATTCTCAAGCTGATTGAAAAGCTTGATCAAACATCTCCAGCGGAAGACAATGACATGTATCGTCTCTCTCTGGCAGGTGCTCAGGCCAAGACCTCAATCAAGATTGAAAATAAAAAATTATACCTACCGCTCGGTAACTCGCCAAGTACTCATATAGTCAAACCATTCAGCCCTAAGTTTGAAGGCTTGCCAGCAAATGAGCTTTTCTGTAATAAACTGGCAGAAGCTTGCGGACTTCCAGTCTGCAATACTGAGATCAGGAAAGTAGGGCAGGTGTCAGCTCTTTTCATAGAGAGGTATGACAGATATTTAAATGAAGGCAAAATCTGCCGTCTGCATCAAGAAGACTTCTGTCAGGCTCTTGGGTATGCCTATCACGTAAAATACGAGTCAGACAGCGGTCCTAGCTTTTCAGATTGCGTCAAACTAATCGCTGATGTGTCAAGTAGGCCGGCAGCGGATAAAATATTGCTTATCAGGTGGTTTATCTTCAACTTTCTTATAGGCAATGCTGACGCACACGCTAAGAATATTTCACTGCTCTATCCGCCAGAGATGAAAGGGCGTCCACAGTTAGCTCCATTTTATGATTTAGTTTGCACTTCGATTTACAGCGGCATATCTAAAAAACTGGCTATGTCTGTCGGCGGCGAGCTTAACCCTGATAATGTAACAATAGACAACTGGAAACAGCTATGTGGTGATGTTGATATAAGATATACGTCTCTGAAGAAATACGTTGCTCAGCTTTCAGAGATGATTAAAGGGGCTTATATATATAGGCATCCTTCAAATGAAATATCATTCAAAATATGCTCGCTAATTAGTGATAGGGTTACCAAAATATCAAAGCTCTTTTTTGGCTAAGAACTTTTTGCGCCTTTTGTAGTGTAAGTCTCTGGCATTATGGAATGCTTTCTTTATAGATGGGATATGATGGAAATTATAAAAGTCTTCTACTTCCTTTTCAATATGTTTGTAATATAGTGTTTCCTCAGGGGCGATGTTAGCAAACCTAGTGTATATGTGACGTTCCCATTTTGGTTTATTATTATGATTTGTTAATATCTTACGCTTTTCTGGTTTGATTTTTTTGAATACTGGTTCGAGTACTTTTGGATGGCTTAATAATAACTCTACAGTTCTTAGTTTCTCCATTGAAAAAGTATCTTTAGGATCTACACTTATATTATTATTTTCAAGTAAAAAATATATTATTGATTTAGGTACGTCAAAATATGGTTTATGGGCTTTATACATTTCTTCATCGTAGTCGATAAGATGCATGATTTTATATAACTTTTCCTCTTCATCAAGCTTCGCGTCTTTAATTACCTTCTTTATCGCATCTCTCAAAAGCATGCAGTACTCCTGTTATGTTCATTAATTAATTTTAGTATTATATTTATACTAGTCAATAAAAATTCAGCAAAAAATTAAAATTGAGATTTATACTTTTTATAAATTGAAAAAGTAATAAAAAAGAAAAAGATACATAGTATATAATAACGTGATAATTATTCTTACGGTTTATAAGAATAAATTCTTATATAAATAATACCTATTTCTTACAAAACATAAGAAATAGTTCTTATGATAAAAAGAATATATTCTTATATATATTGTGTGTTAAAACTTATTTGTCTATGTAGAATTGTTCTGGAAATTCCCATCCCATATCTTGGGATAGTTTGTATAAGGTTTTGAGAGTGATGTTGGCTTCACCTTTGAAGAGACGCACAGCTTGATTGTTGCTTAGGAGGCGACCAAGCGTGTATGTAGTGTGTTTTTTCTTAATTTCTTCAAGGTATTCGGGTTTCAGTTTGACTTCCATGCTTAAAGCATACTTTTACGTTATTCAAAAATCAATTTCTTTTGTTGACATGTTCAAAATAAATGATATTGTTTAAATAGAACATAATTAAAATAAACAATATCGAGAGGTGGTGAATGAATGCGTATTTAGGTGATTTCACAGTAACATACTATGAGAAGCTGTATAATTCTAATGGTCACTCATACCTAAAGATTGCTGTCTGTGGCAACCAGGGAACAGAGATTGCATACTGCTACGAGCGTGTGGATGAACACATGCACCTGCTTACTAAATATGAAGAGGTCAGTATTGACGGGGTTCGCCTGACAAGAAACGACAGAAAGTTTATCAAGGTATGTAGTATGCGCATGAACATCAATGACTTGTATAGGGTATATAAAGATAAACTTATAGAGTTGTACAAGCTAGTAGATGAAACAAGCTGCATCTGTTACTTCGAGATGCTTATACATGATGCTGACTTTATGAAGAAGTTCTGCACTGCTCCTGCGAGTATTACAAGCCATCATGCATACATGGGTGGTCTACTGGTCCATACGGTCAATTCTATGGAATTTGGTCTTAAACTCCTTGAGGCTGAGACATTGCCACGTGTAGTAAGCAGAGCGATGTTGCTTACCGGACTCTTCCTGCATGATATTGGCAAAGCATATTGTTATGATGAGTTAGAGTCGGGTTTTTGTCTTAATCAAACAGGAAGAAACTTCGGCCATATACACATGTCTTGTGAGATTGTGGATAGAATTGCAAAAAAAGTGATCTTTATTGAGGAAGAGGCTAGAGTGAAGCTAATGAATATCGTACTCAGCCATCATTCTAATAGTGGTGTGAAACCTATGACACCCGAAGCAGAGTTTGTGTGCGCAATAGACACCCTCTGCGCAAAGGTAGGTGCATAATGACTTATGAAATAGTTATGACGAGAATTCTTATAATTATAGCTCTTTCCATAATTCCTCTTGCAATAGGAACATTTTGGCTTAACCGATTAGAACAAAAGGATGCTCAAAAAAAGGCAAGAGACCTAGATGGAAAACAAAAAATAATTGATGCTCGAAAGAAAAAGGCGCTCTTTAGAAAAAAGCGCCTTAAGATGAAGTCTATCAAATATCAGAGAAAATGGTAATGCTAGAAGCAGCACTACCATTCAACGATTAGTTATAAATAACATCCTTGTCTACTTCAGATTATATGATCTAGTGGATGTAAGGTGTAAACTCTTTACCTCTTGGAGTAGTAAGACTTTTATCAGCATAGCAGGATATAGTATGTCCGAATTTACATGCTTTCAGATAATAGGCATTAGAGGTAACTAAATTCTTTTTAGTTCCTATACCTTTTTCATAAAAAAGTCCTAACTGGGAACATGAAACTGCATTATAGTTGTTACACTCTGTTTCTAGCCTAATAATTAAGCTGTTTATACTTTTCGGAGATGATTCAAAATAATCCAAACATGCTGGAGCTGGACGACCTGTATTTAACACCTTATCTACCGCTGCCAGATCATGTTGTGCTAGAGCAGAGATTAATTCCAGCTTTGCACCAAAATAAAAGTACATCTATTGAACATAATTAAGGCTCTCTTGAGAAGTATTCTTTTTATAATAGTCTATTAACCCATCTTCCATGAACAACATTTCTACAATGTCCCAAGCATAATTAATATGTGACAGTTAAGTATGTAGCCATACAGCTGGTGACACAACAGTATATGTGCCATTTTTTAGTTTAATTAAGATACCGTTTACAAGCTCCTGTAATACAGCAAGTTGAGCAGGATTGTTATTGCGGCCTATGTAGTCTGCTACAGAATTAATCATTGTGGCATAACTACCGTTTTTACTAAGTTGGTAAGCTTTATCTTTGTCAGTACTATATAATTTATTAGCCACTACATCAAAGCTACCGTATTTGCCTGGAAAATATGTATCTCTATCATTTGCGACAATTGCTCCGTCTCTACTTCCAGACTTGATGTCTTTAAAAGTATCTACGAAGTTTTGACAATACACGTTATTTGCTTGTGCGCCACCTGTTGCCAGTGTCATCACAGTCAAAAGAATCAGAACAACTTGTTTCATTTTAACACTCCTATTGAAAATAGATAATAGTCTAATTTTTGACATTTATGATAAGGTATAATTAATACTAAATCAAATAATATGTATTATACTCTATGTTTGTATGGCGGCTTAAATAATATATTCATTAAATGTATGAAAAAGGCATTAATGAAGATATTTTAAAAGCTTTGGGGGAAAGGATTAGGGAGAACCGTAAGGCAAAGGGATTCTCACAGGAGAAGCTTGCTGAACTTTCAGATCTGCACCCTACATACATATCACACCTTGAAACTGGTAAAGCCAATCCGTCTTTAATCATCCTCACCAACATCGCAAATGCCCTTGAAGTGCACATCTGCGACCTTGTAACAGACAAAAACAAAGTCACAATAGATAGGACGATTCTAGATATCCAAAATGCCTTAAACAGCTCTGAAGCTGATCAGAGAGTGAAAATTCTCAGCATGCTTGAAGCTTTGAAAAATATAATGTAAAGTACTTATATTATATAGTATACAGGCGGGAATCTTGAAAATACGTAAAGACTTTCAATCAATTGAAGAAATGCTTTATAGCTTACTTGAGTATGCCGAAGTTTTTCGTGATAATGATTCCAATTTGTGGCCTAGACTTAAAAATGACGAAGATTTCTTTGACATATATAATTATGAACAAAGCATAAGTCATCAACTACAGAAAATATATATAGTAGGAAGAGATGTAGCACATCATTTTTCATTTAAATTGCCAATGTTTAACTCTGCGTATGAGTACCCTACTATATTTTCCTATGTAAATTCCTTCGAAAGTGACTGGTGCGGAAAAATTAATGATTTGAAACAAATTTCAAATGCAGTTAAGAATTGTCTAATAGACCAACAAATAGAATTACATTCTTTAAAAATGATGGTAGCACTCTTTGATAAACAAGTAGAAATGATAGATGCAATTAATGGGGTACTTTCTAAGATTAAAAAATCTAAAATATATAAGGCAGATATTGAACCGAGTTTCAAACTAGTACTTAATTATTTAAAGGAGAATCCAATGAAAACACTAGGTGTAGTCGGTAGTATTTGTTCTATTATTGGTTTTTTGTTGTATTTTGTGCCATCTTACAGTGTTGCGGAGAACATGAATTCAAATAACCAGTCACCAACAATTAATGGAAATAACAACTCTGTTAATTTGAATATTTCTAATAAAGTAGATAATTCCTCGACAACTAATAATACAAATAACTTTTATAACCAGAAGACTATAAATAATAATCTGAGCATTACAGCCCCAACATCGTTAGATAATACAAAGATATATTTAAAATATACAAAACTCTTAAAAGAACCTAATATTACAGCTCCGGTTTTTTTGTGTGATGTTGAAGAAGGAAGTCTGGTTAGACTGTTAGAAGAGCTTCAGGATGATATGAAAATTGCATGGGTTCATGTAAAGGTTCTATTGGCTGGACTGGTAAAGAAATGCTCTATAGGAGCAAATAACAAGCTTCACAAATTATTGAGTCTCAATGTCTTTTTAAGTTGTTATGAGTGGATATTTTTTAAATTTTGTCTAAAAACGCTTATTACTTGTTTTTCAGTATATTGCCATTGTCTGCATAGGTAATCTTTGATTAATATGGCATCCCAAGGCATAATAGGATCGTTATTAAACCTAACAAAAGGTCCATCAGACTCGGGCACAATTCTGTCTTTGGGAATCATGTTTAAAATCTGTTGCCCATTTTTACTTTGAGTCATTACTGGTCCTGCACTAAAATAACATCCCATATCTATTGCTTTAGAAAGTTGCTTTGTTGTCCCTGTGAACCAGTGTAGTACATATTTGCCCGAATTAGGGTAACTTTCTAGTATATCTAGAACCTTCGCAGCTGCTCCTCTTGAATGGATGCTGAAAATCTTTCCCTTAAACTTTTGGCTTTGTGCAATTACTCTTTCAAAAAAAGACTCTTGTTTAGGCAATGAGTGCTTATTTTTGGAAGAACCATCAATTCCTATTTCTCCAATATACTTGGTCGATTCAATAGATTTAATAAAATAGTCGATCTCATTTTGCTTATTAATAATATTTTCTGGATGTAGCCCGAGTGCTACGTGTATGTTTTTGTAAGGCTGGAAATATTTATTTGCCATAACCCAAGCACGAGGACTGGTGGTGACTGCTAAGGTAAAAAGGTTGCATTTGTTTACCTTGGGTAAAATTGCTAATGCATTAGTATATAAATCTAAGTGAGTATGGAAATCTATCATAATACTCTATGATGTTTTAATAGCGCTTCTAGTTCAATTATTCCTCTTTCAATAACGCTTAAGTAGTTGTTCCTCATACTTGGGTCAGCAAAGGACAAACTGCCTTGAACGAGATTATCTATGCCCTTTGCTCTATATTTCAAACAAAATGCAGCCATTGCACCAATATCATTAGGACCGTTAGAGCGGCCACCTGTCGCAATATTTTGATAGGTGTACCCTTTAATTGTGTTGTCGGTAAATCCTGAACTTAAAAAAGCTGCTCGCCTTACCATACAAGGGACGCATCTACCGCAGTGCTGCATTTTATTTCTTCCAAACTTGCCACAACTGGTTGAGTCTGCTATGAGTGACTTTAGAAGTTGGGTATTTAAACAGTTAGAAAGCATTTCGCCTTTTGTTTGAAATTGATATGGGGAGATTAGCTGCACATCTAAACCAATTGCGTTCCAAATCTTTTGCAAACCTGCCATGTATACTGGATGCGTAGTCTTTGTGCTAAAACTTCCTATTCTACCTGTGTTTAAAGGTGGGTTTAAGCTAATGAAGCCATTCTCAGGAACGACCAGATCAATATTATGACCTTTTATTGTCGATAAATATGATGCAAGCATAGCAGCAAAAGAAAAGAATGTAATAGATCTTGCACGGGTAGAGTCTTCAGACTCACCACTAAGACAATGTAGCTTATGGCTTATTTGAAAATGGTGTGTATCTGGTACAAGTCGGCTCGCAAATAGCTGTTGTGCTACAGCATTACCCCTTACTGTTTGTGAAAGTAAAATTGGCTTTTTACCACTAGCAACTAAATCAATCCCTCCTACTAAGCTATCCACACCTCCAGAAAGTAAAGAAACAGAGTCTGCATCATAATTTTTTGGTTTATTAATAGTTGGGGGAGGGGTCCCTCCATCAAGAAAATTGATTTCCCATAAATCTCCAGTTAGAAATTGTAAAGTTTTTGCTAAGTCACTTTTAATAAGATACCAAGGTTTAGGATCCACCAAGTGAATATCAAGCTGAATTTCTCTTGTCCAACCATCTGCACTCAGAGACCTTTTTAAAGACTTATCTGCAGCAACTACTGACAATGCTATTGTGTTAAAATCCCACGCACTAACTGATGGAACAATACCATTCCTTTTCATATAGTTTTTTAAATCATGAGCGAAATACCCGACTATGCTTTTATTAAGAGGCATACCGTATGTAATAAAATATTTTGTATTTGAATTTAGCCTATTGGGGAGTAGGTTCTTTGGTAAACAAACTACTTTTCTCATAAGTCACCTTCAAAAACTTCGAAAGTATTTTTAATAGAGTCATGTAATATTTGAAATATTTGTTTTGGGGTTGGATTACTATATTTATTTCTAACATCTTCAATATTTGATGCGACCTCAGCTTTAATATAATCACTCATTTCACTATAACGCTCAACCCTATCTTTTGGAGAGATATCGCTTGTTTCAAGGTATTGACCGATGTCTAAAATAACTCTATTAGAAACCTCTTCGCCTATGAAACATTCTATAACATACCAAATATCCTCGTTGGATAGCTTTAGTAGATCAACATTAGGATCTTTTTGTATTAAGTCAGAGATTGCTGTATTTATTGAATTACGAGCAGATTCTTCATCAACAGTGCCGCCATTTTGAATTATTTTATGACATATTTGATCAGCAATTTCATACGCGGATAAATTATTATTGACTATGTTATCGATCCATTTTTTTGTGTTAGGATCTGTTGGGTTACCCATCTCTTGGAGAAGGCGATACATCCCAACTCCGACAACAGAAGGGACTTTCATCCTTGATGCAAGTCTATTTGCCCCACCCATTCCATTCTTGGAATAATTCCCCAAGGCTCGCCTTAGATTTTCTGTACTGCCAGTTTTGGCAAACTTGTTTAAATTTCTTCTTGCCCCATTAAAACGTTGTGGAGCTGCAATTTCTTCCCTGTTTGGAGGTTCGACTGCTGGAGTCCCTTGTAAAATATTAGGCAAGTCTCCAAAAAGTAGGTCAGGAAGTATGTTATTAAGCCATGCAGGATCTAGTGGAACATTGGACCCTGGTCCTGAGCTTGATGAAGAAGTCCCCATTATTTTACTCCTTTGGCAGTTTTAGCTGCTCTGTTTAGTTTATCGTACCCTTCTGCCTTCGACCATTTCTCAAGAATCTTGTTAGCCCATTGTTCATTTTTAATAATTGATGGTAACGCCGGGCTAACTTTATCATATGGTATTTCATCTAACAGCTCACAAAAATGTTGAGCAAGGTTAGGAAAGCATTTGACTATGAATCCGGCTTGAGAAATTGCATCTAATTCATATTGCTTTGATCTTGCATTACGTATTAATCGATTTAATATTTTTTCAGCTTCAATATTGTCTAGTTTTTCAATTTCTTTTTTAACAAAGTGAAGTTTTGAGGCAACTAAAATTGCCTCATATATATCTTGGGCTTCTTTTGATAATTCATCGAGATTGCCAATTGAGATTGCTTTATCCCTGCTTAAATACATTAAAGGTCTCAAGTCAGTGTTTCCTAAAGGCGGATATAGAGTTAGCCACTCATGAAAGAAATCAGAATTTAATTCCTCTACTGGGCTTATATATTCTTCACCCTTAGCAATCTTAAACTCAGCTTCTTTAATGATTTTTAATTTACCATTATCAGATTTTGCAACTTCACTAGCAAATTTTTCAAAGGCGCTGTTTGAGACACATCTCTCTAATAATTGAATTTTTGCAAGCTCACCGAATTCAACTGTCATACCTTGAGCTTTTGCTATGGTCTCTCTGATTATTAGATTATTTAGAAAGCGTTTGATTAGTCTGGGGTTGCCTTGGATATATTTTGATGTTGTCATTATATTCGCTAGCTGATCAGCTATGTCTATTTCAGTTGAGATACTTTTCGCAGAATCATCAAATGCAATTTCAATTTTTTGTCGGTTCAATCCACCTTCCCAGCTCTTGTTTATGATCGTTAAAATTTCATTTTTACCTTTAATCTTTTCCTCTTTACTTATTTTTCCTTGTTTGCATGCTCTTTCTGCTAGTAATAATATGATATACGCTTTAACCTCATTACCTCCGAGCCTAGGAACTCTCAAGGGTACTTGGATAAGTTTATCAAAGTAACTAGTAACTATATCTCCGTCCAAGTCTGCATTGTTAAAGTGTGATTTAACGGCACTTCTTATCATCTGTTCATCAGCTGCTATAACAAATGCAGTCCTTTGCATAAACAGTAATAACCTCATAGCTTCCAGAGTTGAGATTGCAGTTTCAGGTAGGCATCTGTCTAAGTCATCAACAAAGACGATTAGTTTAATATTGAGTTCTTCTAAGAGGTCTCTAAATAAACTTCTCATATCTTCTATTTCTTGAGGTACAGATACATCTTGTTTAGCTTGAAGTATTTTTGCTAGATCAGGGGAAATGCTTTTAAATTGATCTTTTAATGCAATCAACTCGTCATGTTTTAATTCAGCTGATTCCTTGCTGAATAAATTAGTTAATGACGCCATAAAAGTACCAATTGCCCCACCATCGGCACCGCCTGTAAGCATTGCACTAATAGCAGGAGCTGAAAACTTAGCAAGTTTTAACCAATTTACTCTTCCGACAAATTCTTTTGCAATTTCTATAGCAGATTTACGATTTTCAGCTTCTTTTAGAAGCAAGTCAGCAACTTTTTGCACTAAAGCTATTTTTGCATCATCATATCCTTGGTAAAGCCAAGCATTAAAAGTTAAGAATACATAATTATTGTCTTTATTTATTGAATTCAATTGCGATTCAATCATTTTAAGTAAAGAGGATTTTCCTGTTCCCCAATTACCTGAAACGCCTATAGAAAGGGGCTCGTTTTCAGACTCAGTAATTAAACTGGCTGCAGTTTTTGCGATTATCTGAAAATTTAGTAAATCATCATTTGTTTCAATATCATGCCACATGTTGCCATCCTTTTAACAGTTACAGCTATTATATTCACATATGAATTATTATGCAACATAGTGTCTATTTGTTCTTTGCGTTTCCAATTGGACAATATGATTATAAAACCTCTGATATATATCATGGAAATATATATATATATAGGTTAGTAAATCAAATGAGTTTTTGAATGTGTGGAAGTTATTGCTGTCTTGTGTTACGGTCTTGGATTTTTTCGTTGCACCATTCATCAATTTCAGCTTTGACCCAACGCACTGATTTCTTGGTCAGCTTAACTGGGTGAGGGAATTCGTTTGTGTTCATTAACTCATATATTAGAGATCTAGAGAGTCCTGTAATCTTTTCAACTTCGATTCTTTTTAAAAATTTTTGTTCCATCTGGGACCTCACCATGTTGGTATATTGCTATAGACTAAATAAGTCAAAAGTATTATTTCTTTGTTATTAAACGCTCTATTATGTATTGTGTTAGTTGTTCTTTAGAAGGATTATCATTACCGAAGTTTGGGAAAAGTACCTCTAGGGCATCATTTTTAACATTCAAATATCCAACCCTGTTGTCATATTTTGAATCACAGTCATCCAGAATGCTGTCGTAGTCGATACTCTCATCCGCATCTAACATGATCCAGAAGTAATCACAGAATTGTTTGTGTTTATAGTTAGTTGCATTTTTGATGAAGTCACTTTCATAAACAAATGCATAATATATTATTTTATGGTCACTAGTTTTAACTAATGCGAGAGTGTCAAACCTGTAGTTAGTTTTATCATGTTTAAAATCAAAGTAATCGATAAAATGTACAAACTCTTTCTTATTAGTAGTGATCCAAACGTTTAAGTCACGCTTTATTTTTTGTATCGCATTAGCCTTTTTTATTTCAATCATTCCCTCTGTGGAAAGGTTAGATATATTTAAGTTGCTACTGCCTCTGCCACGCGCGTTCTGACCTTCTAATGCTGGTTTATAGAGTTTCCATAAGCTTTGCAGTTCATTGCCTCTGATTGTGCCCTGAAGTGTCTTAAGCGCTATTGTTCTATATTCTGTTGGTTCCATCACACGCCATAATTTGTATAAAGTTTCAATGTTGGCAGGACTTAGCTGTTCAGGAGGCAGAATATCCACCATAGAACAGCCAGAAGCTTGTAAATCGTTACCAATCTCTATAAGGTGATTACCGGCAGAAAATGCACGCCATAGTATTGCCTTTTGCTTATTAAAAATGTACGAATTTTTAGTCAGCCAATCTGAAAATGAATTTGCAGTTTTTCGCCAATATTCAGAAATATTTACTTCATATAATAATGTGTATATTTCCAGCCAATTCATTTCTTTGCACTTTTCAGGATTACTGAGTGCCTCTTCGATACTTATTGTAATGACTGCATTCATTATACCAGTTTTAAGATTTAACATACTTTATAGTATACAGCTGTATATTAAACGTCAATTGTTTTTTGTATTTGTTTTCAATTCATCAAGGTAGTCTGCCCACCACTGCATCATTTTAATTCGAGATTCAAGATAGATTGCACTATTATATATCCCTCGGACGCTACCATCTACATGTGCTAGTTGAACTTCTACGTGATCTGAAGGCCAGTTCTTCTCGTTCAAAAGAGTTGATGCCATACTTCTGAATCCGTGACCTGTAAGTTCTTCTTTAGTATAGCCAAGCCTTCTAATTGCAGCATTTATTGTGTTATCGCTCATAGGTCGATCTTTAGAGCGTATTGAAGGAAAGACATATTTCCATTGCCCAGTAATCTGTTGTATGTCTTTAATAATTTCTAATGTTTGTACTGAAAGAGGGACTATGTGTTCTCGTTGCATTTTCATTTTCTCTGGAGGTATTGTCCAAAGTTTTTCTTCAAAGTCAATTTCGTCCCACTCCATATGTCTTAATTCTCCTGGACGGACAAAAACAAGTGGAAGAAGCTTTAATGCACACTGAGTTTCATAGTAACCGTCGTAGTCGTCAATAGCTTTAAGGAGAGGGCCTATTTTCTTAGGGTCAGTTATTGTCGCCATACGTTTCGTCTTTTTAGGCTTTAGAACTTTATGTATATCTCTTGTGGGGTCCCTATCTATTAGACCATCTGCGATTGCATATACAAAAATTTCACTGCAAACACCAAATACCCTATGAGCAGTTTCAAAATTCCCCCGTTTTTCAATCTTTTGTATAACGCTTAAAATCATTGGCGCAGTTATGTGTTTGATCGGTGTTTTACCTAGGTAGGGCAGTGCATGTTTTTCAAGCCTGCGCCATTTTCTCTCGACATGTTTTTTTGATAAACGTGGATCATAGTTTTCAAAACATTTAAGTGCCAACGCTTCAAAAGTATTTTCAGTGTCACTGACTATTTGTTTTTTTATCTGTTGTTTTAATAGTGATGGGTCAATGCCTTGCTCAAGTAATTTCTTTGCTTCATCTCTTTTAGTTCGAGCATCTTTTAATGTGGTTTCGTCATATACTCCTAATGCTAAGGTCTTTCTTTTGTTGCCGAATCTGTAATCTAGTCTAAAATATTTACCAGATTTAGTCACCAAAAGGTACATGCCTTTTTCGTCTTGAATTTTATATTGTTTATCAATATATTGCGCACTAGAGATTTGTTTATCGTTTAAAGCCATGACGGTATCTCCTTTTGGGCGATTTCGTTTATACCGTCACTGATACCGTCAGTTTTTCTGGTAGTCCGAGGAATCTTACGGTATTGTATGGAAAATTATAACCTGAAAAATGCTTGTAATTCAATATATTTTGAAAAATATCGGACAAGTAAAGAATGAGAAAGAGTGCCGAAGGCGGGAATCGAACCCGCACTTCCAAAGGAAAAGGGATTTTGAGTCC
>JBFWJS010000008.1:0-124709 GCA_050253075.1 Deferribacterales bacterium | reverse complement strand
TTCCCTGGTGGTTTTAGCGTGAAGGTCCCACCCGTTCCCATTTCGAACACGGAAGTTAAGCTTCACAGCGCCGATGGTACTGCATGAATCAAACATGTGGGAGAGTAGGTCGCCGCCAGGGATTTTTATGCCCAAAATTCCTCTCCCCTTAGCATCTCAGCGTTATTTATCACTCACTCGCAACACCCATATCTATATATGCTCGATTCGCTCGAAGACGCCTTAATCTGCTCGGAAATAGAAACCAATTTATTGATCAATTCTTGAAATACACTTAAACTTAAGTTGCTAATAACACTTTAGTAAAGGTTAATTTATTTTCCGAATGTTATAAGTTATAGCATTGAAAGTTATGTACGCATTTAGCATTGACTACTCATTGTGATTATATTTATGTTATGTTAGTTTGTGAGGTGAGACTTGCTTGTTAATGACTATCGGTTATCTACTTATCATTTGGGTACTATTGCATTTTTTCAAGCTCTTTGTGTATACCTCTTGCTTTTGGCTAACGGTCAAGAAATTAGTTTTTTGGATATAATATATATTTTTGGAAATATTAACGATGGAACAAATGCTCTTTTAAATACGGTAATTGGGTTTATAACTTTCACATTTTTTCTTGGTGTAATATTAGTTTTAATTGGCTCTTTTAAACAGAATTTATTTATAAAAAAGAGTGGGCTTTACTTAATTACACCACATGTCCAGACTATGAAGTATGCAACTGGTTTATTTTCAGTTCCAACTTTTATGACAATCATATTATTTACTTTTGCTTTACCCTTTATCTTTAAAAAAATTCTTTTTGATGGTGTGTCGGGCGCAAAAATTATTCAATTCTTATTCTCTAACCTTACTTATAATGAGATGATTTTGTATTTTGTAATAATTGCTGTATTTATCCTTTCTGATTTATTAGTTGAAATAATAAACTGGGAATATAGTTTCAAAAATGAGGTTGCTAATAAAGCCAAAGCTTTCTTTATAAACTATTATCATGACTTTTTAAAACTCTACATTAAAATATGGGTATTTTTGTATATTAAGCCAATTATTTTGATTTACAAAATCACGAAATTATTAATTAAGAGAATAAAATCTATTTTAAGTAATTTTAAATTGACCTCTTAGGCGTTTTTATTGCTACTTTATAAAGAACTTTACTGCAGATATGTGACCTGCATCATGCCTTTGACCATTTCGGAGCTGTCGTTGATGTATGAGTGGGGGCAATCTGCGTGGAATTTGATAAATTCGCCCTCGTTGATGGTGAATTCTTCGCTGTCGAGGGTCATTTTCAGGCTTCCCTGAGTGATAAATACATATTCGTAGACGCTGCCGCTGTGAGGCCCGCCATTGAAGGTGGTATGCTCATCCATTTCGAAATAATATGACTCAAAAGGAACCTGCGGGTCGAATGTGATCAGCGGGTAAAGCCTGTATCCTGCCTCGTCCGCTTCTATCGGTTCTTTATATTTAAATGACCTTATCTCTGTGCCTGTGTCGGAATCCTGTAAAAGTGATGTGAATGATATCCTTAGCCCGTTCGCTATCTTCCATATGGTAGATATAGTAGGGCTGGAATTACCTATCTCAATCTGTCTGAGCATGCTTTTGCTGACGTCTGTCATCTCTGAAAGCTGATCCAGACTGAGCCCTCTGCTCAAACGTATTGATTTCAGGTTGTTAGAAATTACTTTTATCGGCTGTATCATATAACAATCACCTTGACAATATTACGCACATGTACTATTTATCGTACATATGTACGTTTTAATAATACATGGATTAGATTAATTTTCAAGAGGTGCTGTGTGAGAGAGCGATTTTTATCAATCTGCAGAAGTCATATATCGCTGATAGCTTTCTGTGTGCTCGGTCTGATATGGGGGAGCAACTTCATATATATGAAGATATCCACCGACTACCTCTCGGCTCTTCAGATTGTTTATATGCGGGTTCTTTTCGGCTTCATCGCTGTCTTCTTTTATTCATTATACTATAAGAAGCTGCGCCTGAGCGACCTGCGCCACTCTGTACATTTCTTTGTGATGTCTCTGCTGGCGACATCTGTGTATTACTTTTGCTTTGTAAAGGGGACTGCTCTGCTGCTTTCGGGCATTGCCGGTGCTGTGAGTGCCTCTATACCGCTTTTCACCTTTATGCTTTCTGTCATATTCCTGCCTGAGGAAAAGGTGACACTGAGAAAGCTGTCCGGCATCACGCTCGGCTTATTAGGAGTTGTGATCATTGCCCTCCCTTCCGGTGATTCTCTGCTGTCTGCCAATGTTAAAGGAGTGCTGTACATAATCGCCGGCGCTTTCAGCCTCGGTGCTTCATTTGTATATGCTAAGAAGTTTATTTCGCCTCTTAACATAAATCCGTCTGCACTGGTGACATATCAGCTTAGCTATGCACTTGTGGTGCTGGCTGTAATTGTGGACTATAACAACCTCGACAATATATTCATCAACACTAATGCCGCATTAGGGCTCATCATAGGTCTCGGAGCTCTGGGCACCGGTGTTGCATACATCATCTACTATTTCCTTGTCGCAAAGCTGGGGCCTATCACAGCTTCGTCAGCGACGTATGTTCCGCCTCTGGTAGCTCTTGTCATAGGAGCTGTTCTGGTGGGCGAGCCGATCGCTTTGAACGATTATATTGCGTCTGCTCTGATACTTGCGGGGGTCTTCCTGCTGAAAAGGAAATAGCTTCTCTCCACATATTTTTCATTACTTAAAAATTGGTAAATTTTGACGTTACGATTATGACAAATTTTATCTCATGTGCTATAATCCTAATTAGATAAGCAGACGGTAAAACCTCCTTACACGCTTCGGGTTTTACTATTTGCCGCTTTATTAGCTGACTATTCGGCATTTTGAAATATTTACTCATTTAACAGAAGCAATAACAGCCCCTCATTGTTTGTCTTTTGCGAACAGTATATTTCCGTCTAAGTGCCGCTATTGCAGCAGTATGTCTTAAGCCTTTCGTAAGGCTTTGTAGAATATGAGGAAATAGAAGAAGTTTATATCAGACAAGGAGGGGGAATGAAAAAGTCACATTCTAGCCAATCGTATTTTTCAAAAAACAGAATCATTAAGTCATTATGCATGTCTGTGCTGGTAGCGGTCATGTCTATGCCTGTTTACGCTGCTGATTTTTACGTAGGTAATGGCGTTGGCGAAACACATGATACCGCAGGAGCAGAGACTTATGATGATGTAGGGATTGCATCCAACGCGAACACCATAGGAACGCTTAATGTAGGCACAGGGGCAACATTTACTTCGACAGGTACAGTATTTTTCGGTGCCGGTGACGGAGCAGATGCAACTGTAAACGTCTCAGGCGGCGGTGTACTGGATACTCAGCGTGCGTGGGTCGGCCTGTATGACAACAGCAATGCAGATGTAACCGTAACAGGCGCAGGCTCAAGCTGGATAAATGCCGACAGTATTGCTTTAAGTGCAAACCACACAGGCAGCACTTCTCTGACTGTTTCAGACGGCGGATACCTTTCAACATCACGTCTGGGCATAGGGGCAGCACCATGGGCTCTCGGCGATTCCGGGAGCGGATCGGCAAGTGTTCTGCTGACAGGGGCAGGCTCTGTAATATACAGCTCACTCGGTGTCGATCTCGGCAGGTATGAAAACTCGCCCGGTACCCTGACCATTACAAACGGCGCAAAAATGATGGCAGGTGAAGACGGCGGCGGGATATATATGGATAAAAACGCCTCTCTGAGCGTCAGCGGTGCGGGCACTGTGCTCGAAATACTCGGCACGGCGCAGACATCATGGCTGAACATGGGCGGCGGCTATGCTGAGTTCCTTGACGGTGCAACAATCCTTACTGACGGCGGATACATCGGCGGTGGCGGTACAAACGAGTCTACTCTGGTGGTCAGCGGAATCGGGACTACATTCGATGCGACAGTCCGCTTATATGTCGGCGGTGACGACGGCGGTGCAGGCGGCGGCGTGGGAACAGTTTATGTCACAGACGGCGCAAAGATCACAACTACAACTCTGGGCACAGGTATGGACGAGGACTCTGTGGGGCGTGTAATAGTCTCAGGAGAGGGCTCCAGCATAATATCTGCTGCGAATCCTGCTCTCGGCACACTGGGTAATATATACTCAGGCTATCTTGGCAATTCATCCATTGTGGTCTCAGACGGCGCGACAGTAAGCGCAGATAACGAGATACGTATAGCCTATGTTACGGGCAGTACAGGCTCTGTATCCATCGGTGCAGAGGAAGGATCTGCCGCAGCGTCATCAGGCGCAGTGACAGCGGGACGAGTTGTCTTCGGCGACGGTGACGGCTCACTTGTTTTTAACCATACAGACGAAGATTATGAATTTACATCTGATATCACCGGCGCAGGCTCTGTCGGGCTTTATGCCGGTACTACGAGCTTCTCCGGTGATATGACAACATATACAGGCACAATGAGCGTGGACGGTGCGACACTCTTCATCCCTGACGGTGACACACTCACCCTAGGCGGTGACTATGAACAGACAGCAACAGGTGTCCTCCGACTGGGCAGTTCCGACGATAACAGCTACGGCAAGCTCGTTGTGGACGGCACAGCGACATTTGCCGAGGATGCGACCGTTCTCATCGATGTGGCGGATATAAACACACTCGCAGCGGGCGACCTGCTCTCTGACATGATAACAGCGGGCACACTGAACGCCACAACGCTGAATCTGATGGATAACTCGGCTCTTTTCAGCTTTAAAGCTACTGCTGACGGAAACAACTTTGACGTTGAGATCATCAGAGCCGTTACAGTTGCAGACAGCCTCACAGAGGCGGGTCTCGGCATTGCAAAGAATGCTGGCTCTGTGTGGGACTCCATCATAGAGGGCGGTACGACAGGCTCTGACATAGACAACGTAGTGACTGCTCTGGGTAAAATGAACTCTTCCGAAGAAGTAAGCAGCGCAATAGAAGAGACTCTGCCGATACTGGTGAACGGTACCGCAGAGGTTATCGCAAGAAGCCTGACAGCGGTGAACAGAACCATTATAAACCGTCAGACAGCCCTTATGGATGCTGACCTTGTGAAAGATACCGACGTCAGCAAAGGTCTGTGGGTCAAGCCTCTGGGAAGCTGGGCACGCATGAAGAGCGACGGTGCAGTCAGCGGATACGACATGGAAAGCTACGGCGCAGTTGCAGGCTTTGACGCACTGGTGAATAAAAGCACAAACGTAGGCTTCGCTTTTGCATTTATGAAGAGTGATGTGGAAGGGCTGGACAATGCCTCCGACCAGAGTGTAGAGACTGATACATTCCAGTTCATCACATACGGAAGCCATGTTATATCAGCAGAATCAGGCCTTGCGCTCAGCTGGCAGCTCGATGCGGGTATAAGCACAAACAGCACCTCCAGAGACATAGACTTCATGGGCAGAACAGCCACGGCAGACTACAGCAGTTATGCAGGTCATGCGGGGCTTATGCTCAGCCGTAATGTGAAACTCGGCGATGCTACATCCTTCATCCCTTCTGTCCGCTCCGACCTTACATATGTACAGGACAGGTCATACAGCGAGTCAGGTGCAGATTCTCTCAACCTGAACGTTGAAAGCAGCGACACAGAAGACCTTGTCGTTATGGCGGATGCAGGCCTCAGCCACAGATTTGGCAAAAAGGCTAAACTGCTGGTGAATGCAGGCATCGGATACGACATGATAAATGATGAACACGCCCTGAGATCCAGATATGAAGGGGGCGGAGACACATTTGAAACAACCGGAACAGACCGTTCGCCTTGGCTCAGCCAGCTCGGCATAGGGCTGGATGTCATGGCAAATGAGAGAACGGCTCTCAGCGCAGGATACGACCTCGACCTCAGAGACGATTTCCTCGCTCAGACAGCTTCTGTCAGATTCCAGTTCCTGTTCTAAGATATATAAAGTCCCTGTCGATTCGGCGGGGACTTTTACTTTCCTTTTAACTCATTTATACTATCTTATCTTTATTAATTGATTATGGTGATCTATGGCTAGTTGGTTTTATTTATCTAATGTCAAATACTTTGACGTTTTCGCTGCTTTTGAGGCTGGGGTAAAGTACAGACCCGTAAAGACTAATGTGTCCGTTGGTGACACTCTTTATATCTATCTCGCTGCGCCTTACAAGCAGATAGTCTTTGAGTGTGAAGTGGTGCGTACTGATATCGATCAGGATGAGGTGATCGCAGAGATGATGCCTTTTATCATGTGCGACATTACCGAAAGGAAGAAGATGAATTTTATCGAGTTGGGGGAGATAACATCTTTCCCCGTTGATGAGGGCTCGCCACTCGGGTATCAGGCTCTGAAAGATCACGGTCTGCGGGGCAGGCTGATGTGGCCGAGGAACCTCGATAACACTCCCGGGCTGCTCGGATATATAAAGGAGGTTGCCGATGCTTTACGTTGAGCTGGCGGACAAGCTCCTGAAAGAGCAGGGGGTGCACCTTTCCACCGTGATGAACTTCCCCTGTCTGAGGTACAACGGTGAGTTTATCTGTATGTATTTCCGCAATGACGACCGGCTTCTGGTAAAGATAAAGGCGGGGAGGGTGAACGAACTGATAGACAGCGGTGTGGGGCAGGAATTCCGCCCTGCAGGGAAGAAATTCAGAGAATGGGTGCTCGTGCCTTCGGAATACGAAGAGACCTTTGAAGGGCTGATGTATGAGGCTCTCCGCTTTGCGAAGGAGCGCAGGTCAAAAAAATAAATCTTGCCAATTCCCTACATACTCATTAGTCTTAGCTCAGAGGTAGATATGAGTATAAAGATAGGCGAGCTGGCAAAGATGACGAACGTTAGCCAGCGTACGATACACTACTATGAAGAACTGGGGCTGATATCCTCCCTTGAGCGCAAGGGGCAGAGCCACAGACAGTATGATGAAGTGACCGCCGAACGCATCGAAAAGATAAAAGTACTCAAAAACATAGGCCTCTCCCTCGATGAAATAGCGGAGGTCATACACCTTTACTTTGAGCCCGATACTGTTGTGGAGGGGAAGAGGAAGGTCATCAAAATGCTTGAAAAACAGCTTGCCGAAACTGATGCAAAGATATCAGACCTTAAAAATTTCAAAAAAGACATCGAAAAAAATATCAGCCACATCAAGTCTTTCATAAAAGAATAATCTTCAAATCTTACGTTAACGTAAACTTTAATGTTGACACCATCGATCTGTGTTTTATATAAATACACATCTAACGTTAACTGTAGATTTGGAGGTGTTATGTTAAAGAGAGATATAGGACTCGCACAGAGTGAGTCTGTGGAATACGGATACCTGTTTCAGATGGTCTTTCTGGCCGTTACGGCGGTCTTTCTCGTTGGGCAGATGTATACCTTTGTCCCGCTTCAAGGCGAGCTTTCGGCGCATTTCGGAGTGAGCACTGCTTCTGCTGCATTGGCGACGACAGTTTTCAGCTTTTCATATGCTGCGGGGCTGTTCATTCTCGGCGTACTCAGTGATAAATACGGAGCTCTCCCGCTCATGCGTCTCGGCATGTTAGGCAGTATGGTCTGTTCTGTCTTACTGATATTTTCAGATTCCTACGCATCATTCCTGACACTGAGGGGCTTGATCGGGTTTGTAACATCAGCATTTCCCCCTGCGGCTCTCGGATACGCAATGAGGTCTATGCCTGAAAGGTATAAGGGGCTGACAGTCGGGTTCATCAGTTCGGGGTTTCTGGTGGCTGCGATATTCGGTCAGGCAACAGGGCAGTATTTTATATCGCATGGCGGACCGGAGAGGTTCTTCCTTTTCCAGAGTGTTTCTTTCGGCGCTTTGCTTCTGCTCAGCTTCATCACAGGGCTGAAAAATGAGATAGCAGGCGGGAAGAAGCTCATATCCAAAGCAGTGTTCAGCGGAAAGCTGATGCATCTGTACTTTACGGCTCTGACACTGCTGTTTCTGTTCGTATCGGTCTTTATACTGCTGTCGGTGCATTCCGCAGATATTTTAGGCAGTATAGGGCTCACGGTCTCAAAGCTGAGGCTTATCACGCTCCCTCTGCTGTTCTTCCCAATTGTCGCCTCGTTCTTTATAGGTAAGTACGGCTCCGAAAGGGTGCTGATGGTAGGTCTGGGGCTTCTGATGCTTGGCTGTGCCGTGTTTATCTCTGCTTCAGGGGCAGGGCAGACGGTTACAGCGGCAATCCTCGCCATAGGCGGCACATCTGTCGTGATACCTTCGATAATAACCACCATCGGTAAATATGCAGGGGAATCAAAAGGTACGGCAGTTTCTATATATGCTCTATTGCTGTTCATCGGGGCAGGTCTCGCACCTGTCGCAGCGGGGTTTTTCAGCTCCGGGCAGGGGCTGGCCGTCATGCTTACAGCCGTCTCCTTTACTGCTCTGATATCAGCATATCGGGGCTCGAGATGAAGAAGATAATATATCTGATAACTATATGTGTGCTTTGTATAAATTTAGCGGAGGCTGATATGAACAGTGTTAAAGATAAAGCTGCAGACATGATGGCAACCCACGGCAGTCAGGGATATAAGATGATCGAGGAATCCGCCGTAAAGGTGGATGGCAAAGAAGCGGTGCTCATACGCACCTCTGCGGGTGCATCAAGAATAGGCGGAGAGCATGAGTCGTATGTTTACTATAAAGAAGGCGGGCTCATGGGCTTTATGCGCATGACAAAAGAGGTGTCGGAGATGAAGCCCGCACAAAAGGACAGGGCGTATGAAACTGCCATCGCATTTTTAAAGGTGTATGCGCCTGACCTGCTGAACAACTTTGACAACCTATGGATAAGGGAACACAGCGAGAGCTTCACAGATGAAAACGGCGTAAAGCATACGGTAACGGGTATGAAGGTGAAGTGCTACAACAGAAACGACGGGACATACTTCTGGGTTGTTTCTATGGAGGACGGCAGCATTGTCACATTCGAGCGTGACATAGTATGGATAACATTCCCCGGGCGGAGGCAGACTGAGAAATGGCTCTATGACGACTGGCGTATGAAGTAATATTTATGGGGCGTGTTATGCGCCATTTTTATTTTATAGGGTTTCTGCGCTCGCAGGGTATCTTTGCCTGACATAATCCGCACGGCGTCTGCCATGCGCCGAGTATGCTCTCTGCGTATGGAGCGGTGTTGCCTCTGATATAGTCGTGGCAGGCCTGTTTGTCGTGTCCTTTTGCCGTTATGGCGTCCACGGGGCATCTCTTCATGCAGGCTCCGCATGTACCATTGGCGAAGAAGAGGCAGTTGTCGTATATGCCTTTTGCTTTGCGCCGGTCGGGTGTCAGCTTCGCATTTACAACTATGGAGCCAATGCGCACTGCCTTCCCTCTTTCGGTGATGAATCCGTCAGACAGACCGAATGTACCCATGCCTGCGGCATATGCTGCGTGACGCTCTGACCAGTTTGATGCTATCCCCGCACTTTCAGATGTCTGATAGCCGAATTCTTTCCTTATCGCAGCCGAAGCCGCTTTTATACCCTTTGCTTCAAATGCCTTTTCAACCTCAGCCCGCAGGAATTCATTGAAGAATTCGCCGTAGTGTCTGGAGTGTATCCAGCGTGATGCGGGGAGCTTCTTTTCGGCACGCTGATCGGCAAGTGTCTTTTCCGTCTGGGGCAAAACCCATACTATGACGCTGAGTTCATCAGGGTCGAAGTCTTCTCCGTATTTCAGTGCCATGACTTCGGCAGGCGACCAGAAGAATTCACCGATAACCTCTTTATACCTGTCAAACAGCTCGTCGTTTCCGCCAGCGAAGCCGATTACAGGCTCTTCCCATGCGGGCTCGTCAAAGCCTTTCAGGGTGTTTTCCGGTGAGGTTCTCACTATCTCTTTGATCAGTGCCGTGCTGAATTCTCTTATCTCTTTATCCTGCATACTTTGCTCCGGACAGGAGTGCTCTGACGGCCTCTACACTTCTTTCCACAGGCCATAGCTCTCTGTAATTCTTAACAGCTATAGTCGTCCCCTCATAAATGACATAAACCGTCTCTGCCAGCTGTTTATTGTTTTCATACCCTTCGAGGGCATCTTCTATCAGCTGTATCAGCTTCGTTTTATGCTTTTTGACGACTTGTCTGGCACCACTGTCATACTCATGAATTTCTGCCGATATATTAAGGAAATGGCATCCGTTAAAATTATATATTTCTGCATTTCTGCGTATATTTTCAAAGAGGTTGCACACTCTGTCCACAGGGGTCGCCCCTTCGGATATGAAGCTCTTCTGCGCATTATGCGAGTGTATGTGACGCTCTTCCAGATATGCCACACACAGCTCCTCTTTAGACGGGAAGTGCTGATAAAAGCTGGCTTTGGCTGTCTCAGCCTCTTTTATTATCTGGTTTATGCCTGTTGCGTGGTAGCCCTGCTCATAAAACAGCCTGCCCGCAGTTTCTAATAGTCTTTCTCTGACCGGTTTCTTTTCCATATTCTGATTATATAGACAGACTGGTCTGTCTGTCAAGAGGTTTTAAAAAAGGGAGCACGAATGCCCCCTTTGTATCGGTATTTTAAACTAATGATGCGCCCATGTCGTATGCTTTTTGCAGGTCGATAGGGAACTGCTCCTCGAGCGATTTCTTCTTTGAATCCACGTCGAAATAGTCGTGAGTGTACATTGAGAAATCTTTCATAGGCATGGTGTTGCAGGCTGTCATGTATTCGGAATGTCCGAACAGTCTTTCTAAATATGACTTTATAGTGTCAAAGACGTGGGCGTAGTTTCTGCCTTTCATCCCGTCTTCATTTATGTTCATGTTATAAATGAAGGCTGTCTTTATGGTTCTTTCGCATTTACTGTTGTGGTCTTTGCTGTATTGAAAGTATGGATACGCAAAGCGCTCTATTATTGCTCTGGCGTATGCCGTAACATCGCCGAAGTATATCGGGGAGCCGAATATCAGCACATCCGCCTCAGACATCTCTTTCAGCAGGTCTGTTATGCTGTCTTTCATGATGCAGAGCGGGTTCTTTTCGTTCTTTGTCAGTTTACAGGATAGGCACCCTGTGCACCCTTTAAACTCTTGATCGTAAAGGTGTACCAGCTTTGTCTCTGCGCCTTTTTCAGATGCGCCTTCCAATGCTTTGTTCAGCAGTTTTACGGTGTTCTGGTTTTTCCTCGGGCTGCAGTTCAGTGCGATAACTTTCATCACTCACCTCAAATAAATTTTGAAGATTATACTCCTATTCTTTTGGAAGAGGAAGCCCATGCTGTATAAGAAGAAATTAAGGTTATTTTTCCTCTCGGATAAACTCCTTCAGATCGTCTATGGTGATGACGTCGTATCCGTTCAGCTCTGCGTATCTGTCTATGTCGTCACGTTTCATCATTGTGCCGTCGGGGTTTGTCAGCTCACAGAGTACTCCGCAAGGCTTCAGCCCTGCCAGCTTCATGAGGTCGATTGTAGCCTCTGTGTGCCCTTCACGCTCGAGAACACCGCCCGCACGTGCCACCAGCGGGAAAACGTGCCCGGGGCTCGCTATATTTGCGGCTGTGGCGTTGTCTTCTATGGCTGCCTTGATGGTTGTCACACGGTCTTTGGCTGATACGCCTGTGGTGACGCCTTCTGCTGCTTCGATCGTCACTGTGAATGCTGTGCCGTACTGGCTGTTGTTCTGCTTTACCATCATCTCCAGTCCGAGCTGCTGTCTGCGTTCGTCTGTGATGCAGAGGCATACGATACCGCTGCAGTCTCTGATGAGTGCTGCCATTTGAGGCTCTGTGATGGTCTCGGCGGAAAAGATGAGGTCGCCTTCGTTTTCTCTGTCTTCGTTGTCGACGACGATGACGCCTCTGCCGTTTCTGATGGCTTCGATTGCTGAAATGATTGTCTCTTTTTTTGTGAGTAGCTGATTCATGTAAATATCTCCTTCATGAATCAGGGCGTTGAATAACCGTAATATGAAATGGTTTATCCTCTTTCGTCCGGACTATGACCGTCGGCTCAGGCATCTCACCTGATCTGCTGACCCTGTATTGAAACAGGCGCTCGCGGGCTCTCTGTGTGGACAGAATACCGCCGGTGGGGACTTTCACCCCGCCCTGAGAATTATAATATTACATTAAGATTTTTATCACTGATTAGCAAGAAAATTATTTGATAACGTTAGCAACTATGAAGTCGACTATCTCGGCAGTGTTATTAAGGTCTAGATGTTTGAAACCCGCCACCTCGGCATCGTCCGGACAGTCGGTTGCGATAGCCATGAGGTTTGCGTCCTCTCTGCACTGCAGTTTTGTCGAGTATCCGCTGCGGTACACTTCTATCTTATTCTGGAGCTCCTGTTTGAAGCCCTCGGCTATTATCACGTCTGTATTAGCGGGGAGCATCTCGGCGAGCTCAAAGATTGATTTCTCCTCCTCCACATCGCTGATGACCGCATATTTGCTTTTATTAGAGATGATTATGGCGGAGGCTCCTGCTCTTTTGTGCTTCCATGTGTCTTTCCCCTCTTTATCCATCTGAAAGTCGTGTGCGTCGTGTTTTATGGTGGATACTTTGAATCCTCTGTCCACCAGCTCTCTGATAACCTTCTCTATCAGCGTTGTTTTACCGCATCCGGATGTGCCCACAAAAGATACAAGGGGTTTCATACATGCTCCATATGATTGTATTAAAACAAATTTATGTGTAAAATACTGAAAAAGCAAGCATCTTTACAGAGGTTATTATGATAAACGTTGCGATCATGGCGGGGGGAGAGAGCAGAAGGTTTGAGTCGGACAAGACTCTGGCTGTCATGGAGGGGAAACCTCTCATACAGCATGTGGCCGAAAATCTGAGAGGGATAGCAGACAACATTGTGGTCGTCGCAAAGGATAGGGCGAAGTATGAATTTCTGGAAATACCCTTCCTTACAGACGCATACGACGTTCAGTGCCCTATGGTGGGGATACTGACAGCGCTGAAACACTTCGGTTCACCCGTCTTTGCCGTTTCGGCTGATGCACCATTTGTCAGCGCAAAGCATGTGGAGAGGATGTTTGCCGTGTTAAACGGATATGATGCCGTTATGCCTGTGATAGACGGAAAGCAGCACCCGCTTTACACCGTTTATAACACCAGTGTTATAAATATGTTAGAGGATGCCGTCTCAAAAGGCGACTATGCCCTGATGAAAAATCTTAAAAAATCGAATGTTATGTATATTGAAAATAAATCTCTTTTTGACTCGGAAATTGAGAAAAAATGCTTTATAAATATAAATACAAAGGAAGATTTTGATTTAGCAATAAAATCCAGAGGAGAATCACATGGCTGATAGTAAATTCAGACTTGTAACACGAAGCGATTTCGACGGACTGGTTTGTGCTGTCCTTCTGAAAGAGCTCGATCTTATTGATGACATTAAGTTTGTTCATCCGAAAGATATGCAGGACGGTCTCATAGACATCACAGGTAATGATATTACGACAAACCTTCCGTATGTGGAAGGCGTTCATATAGCATTTGACCATCACCTCAGCGAGACCATCAGAGTGGGGGAGAAGGATAACCACATCATAGACCCGGACGCACCGTCTGCTGCCAGAGTGGTTTACAACTATTACGGCGGTGAGGAGAGATTCCCTAATGTAGGCAAGGATATGATGGAAGCCGTCGACAGAGGCGACTCCGCTGCCTTCACACAGGAACAGGTGCTCAACCCGAAAGGATGGGACCTCATGAACTTCCTTATGGATGCGAGGACAGGTCTCGGACGTTTCAGAGATTTCCGCATTTCAAACTATGACCTGATGATGAAGCTCATCGATCTCTGCAAGGATCAGCCTATTGAAAAGATCATGCAGGACTCCGACGTGAAAGAGCGTGCGGAGCTTTACATGGATCAGCAGATACAGTGCATCGCACAGATCAACAGATGCGCCACAATACATAAAAACCTCGTCGTGCTCGACCTCAGAGACGAGGAGATCATCTACGCAGGCAACAGATTCGTGATATACGCTCTTTTCCCTGAGCAGAACATCTCCATACATGTTATGTGGGGCGTGAAAAAGCAGAATACCGTATTCGCCACAGGTAAATCCATCTTTAACAAAACCTCCGGAACAAACATAGGCGAGCTTATGCTTCGCTACGGCGGAGGCGGACATAAAAATGCAGGTACTTGTCAGGTGGCAAACGATAAGGCCGAAGATACTCTTCAGGAGCTGATCATCAGCATCAATGCGGACGGCTGATCATGCTTTGAGTATTATGCGAACTGCCCGGTCTTTGGGCACGTATGATGAAGTATTTTAAGAAAAAATTTGCAAAGAATAAATCCGAAAGCCCGCTTTAAAAGGTGGGCTTTCTTTAAGTCAAGAGGGGTAAAATGCTGAATAACGAGAAAGAAAAACTGATAAAGAAATATATCGAAGCCTATAACGCAAAGGATGTTGACGCCATGCTGAAATGCATTCACGAAGATGTGGTGTTTAAAAACGTCACTCAGGGCGTCGTAATGATAGAGGTCTTCGGTAAAATTTCCCTTCAGGAGCTCGCAAACCAGACCCAAGCCCTTTTCGAAACCAGAACCCAGACAGTGAAAAGCATCACGCATAACGAAGGCATGACAAGGGTGGACATACACTTTGATGCTGTCTTCGGGCTGGATCTGCCAAACGGCATAAAAAAAGGCGAGGCTATGTCGCTTGAGGGCTATTCCGAATTCGAGTTTAAAGACGGACTGCTCAGCCTCATCGCCGACTGTTCGTAAGTGAATAGATTTGTCACTGCGAGGAGTGAAACGACGCGGCAGTCTTATCCCTTATCTTCTCGTATCTTTTCGTACACCTAGTATAAACTGATATGTCAGATATGCTATTATCGCCTTATTAAAAACATAATGAAAGCCGTGTATATCACTTCCGCTGAATTGGAAGCTGTTTTCAAGGTATTTGAATACGTTTGCCATGCTAAAGTTATTGAATACATAATAGAAATAAAATGCCGTCGAAAATCCTAGTATAAATACCAGAGGCTTGAATATTTTTTGGTTAAATACTCCTATGAAATGCATAGCAAAAAATGGGATCATTAGCAGTGAGTATGATATGCCTGATAAAACAATATTCCCATATTCAAATGTCGCCCCGAAAAGAGATAAAATAATAATCCAATAGATAGGCAGTATCCAGCTTTGTGAATGATTAGACGTTATCCCATGAAGTGAAAATATCAGCCAATCTGGCAATAGTTGAGTTAATTTTGAAAAATTAAATTGTTTAAAATTAGACTTAACTTCATCATTCAGTTCTTCTCGTTTTTTAGAAAGTTCTAAAGCATGAAATTTATTTGCTTCAATCTTGTTGAGTTGTCTTTCATAGGTCGCTTTATAAAGTCTTAAAGTATCTCTTGAAAATGACTTAATATCAGAAGGGGTACTTATTAGGCATGGAGGAGTATCGAAAAAACAATCTTGCATATCAAAATTATATTTAGCAGAAATGTGACCAAGCAAAACTTGTTTGTTAAAGCTTGAATTTATAATTCTTGTAGATTCTGATGTAACGAAACTAATGAATGCTCTGCAATTAAATATAGTCGTACTTATTCTTATGCCCTCAATATTTGAGATCTCTATAACAAATTTGTTAGTAAATTCTGATAATGAGATTGATAGATTTCTAAAGTCCTGTTCGGATGAGGTAAATTCATTTATTACTGATTCATATATTTGAACAGATGAAGATTTATGCAAAGCGATAAGAGTAACTCTAGATAATTTGCACTTGTTAAACATGACACTCAATGGGTGTTTGAGCGTATAATAGATGTCAATATTATCTGTATTTTCTAGATTATTTAATGCTAAAGTTATTTCAATAGGGCTAAGGCATTCAGTTGCTGATAAAGTAAATTTGATTATTTCTTCAATCAGTTCATTACTGATGACCAGATTTTTTTCAGAAGTGTTAAATATGTTGACAAGTAATGAGTTAGATGCGTCATTGAAATAATTTGAGTAATTAAAATAGATAGTATTATTGTTGAGTAATATTGTATTTAGCTTTAACATAAAGTTTATTAAACTTGTTTTACTACAATGTCAATTTCGATTTTGTTAAAAAAGCCCGCTCAGGAGAGCGGGCTTTGTCGTTTAGTAGGTCGTTGTGAAATCTATTCAAAGATTGCCGCGTCGCTTTGCTCCTCGCAATAGCTCACTACTGCGTAGTTCGTACAGTCTTTGGCTAGTGACGAGAGCATTTTCAACTTGGCTAAAGCTCTTAGCTTTCCATCATTTTATCGACCATGTCGTACATTTCCCATACACCGCAAGGGCATACGCCTGCGCATATACCGCATCCGATACATTTGGAAGGGTTAGACACATATTCGAATTTACCGCCGGGCATTTCGGTCCTTGTGATAGCCTGCTCTGGGCATATCTCAAGACAGAATGAACAGTCACGACAGAAACCACAGCTCATACAGCGCATAGTCTCGTCGCCTGCCTCGATGTCTGCCACTCTCGTAGCGTTCAGCGGGTGATAGTATTCATCTTTTACTTTGTCCTGCGGGATGACAGGTGCTTTCTCAAAGTTGTCGAGCTTGCGTCCTGTTATCATCCTGTCGATGTTGATAGCCGCTTTACGTCCGTCACCGAGTGCGTGTGTAAAGAGACCCTGCTTTATAGCGTCTCCTGTCATGAAGACCTTTTCGTTGCCTTTACACTGGAGATATTCGTTCATTTTCACGAGGCCTTTTTCATTAAGCCAGTCACGCTCGAGGAACTCAAAGTTTGGTCTGTCTCCGATGGAAATGATGACAGTATCTGCGGGGATGAGTGTTCCGTCTTTGAGCAGAACCCCTTCGTCTGTCACTTTCTCTGTATATCTAGGCCAGAGTATCTTTGCGCCGAGTTTCTTGGCGTGTTCGATCTCGTTCTCAAAGGCGGCAGGCTTCTGGATATCTATCGCTGTCACTTCCTTTGCGCCCATTTCATAAGCACCGATGACAACGTCCATCGCAGCGTTACCCGCACCGATAACGACAACTTTCTCGCCGACTTTCGGTTTGAGCCCTTTATTCACTTCCTTAAGGAAGTCGAGACCTTTAACGAGCTTTTCGTGTCCTTCGAAAGGTATAACCACAGGCACGTGTGCGCCCACAGCGATAACAACAGCGTCGAAGTCTTTCTCAAGCTCTTTGAATTTCTTTTTATCCACGAGTGTCTCAGTGTGTACGTTAACACCTGTGGAGAGGATGCGGTTTATCTCTGTTTCGAGGATGTCTGCTGCCAGACGCTCATTAGGGATAACCTGCTTCAGCTTTCCGCCGATGATGGTGTCTTCCTCAAAGATATCGACCTGATAGCCGAATCTGCGGAGGTGCCATGCAGCAGTGAGACCCGCACCGCCGGAACCGATGATAGCCACCTTTTCCTTTTTCTGCGGAACATTGAAACCCTTCGCCTCAACCTGCTGGCTGAGCTGTCCGAGCTCTTTTATCTTAACAGGGATGTCGACTTTTTTACGTGAGCAGATGTCCTGACAAAGGTTAGGACAAACCTGTCCGCAGACGGAAGCAGGGAATGGGCTGTAGTCGAGCACAAGCTCGAGAGCTTCCTGCAGTTTGTTCTGGCGGAGCAGTGCGATACGCTTCTGTGTAGGGATAAAGACAGGGCAGTTGTATTCGCATGGAGCGGAGTACTGCGCATTCTGCCATTCAGGATATTTAAGCCTGAGATCGCCTGTTTCAACGTATTCTGCCGTGTAGTAGTCCTCTTCGATAAGGTCGCCGAAGATACCGCCTTCGACCCATCTTTCCATCCTGAATTCAGGCATGGACATAAGGGACTTCATTTTGCGCTCCTGATATGTCTTAGCGACTACCTTTTTCCACTGGCTCATATCTGTGAGCTTGTCGAGAGCGTCTTTTCTGTCTATCTTGCCGAGGAATCTTGGGAGACCCTCGCTAAGGAATTCTTTGTCATTTGCATCGAGATCCATTACCCATACGTCTTTGGAGAGGCCTTTCGCCTTTCCTCTGAAATATACGGTACCGCCGACCATACCGACGCAGCTTCTGTCGCCCATGACAGAGTCGGATTCTTCGCATCCGAGGCCGCAGACAACGCCTATACCGCCGCCCATGAACTCAAAGCTGAATGAGCCTGTGCTTTTCAGCACCCAGAACTCAGGAGCAGGGAATTTCGGGTCGTCCTTCATCAGTGCGCCCGAACGTGTACCTGTGCGTCCCGCTACATAGATGTTACCTGTAGCTGCACAGTGAGCAGTGGTGTCACCGCCGTCGCCTTTGAGCACGATGTTCGCACCGGCGTTCAGCCAGCCCACATCCGCAGGAGCAGAGCCGATGATCTCTATCTCTGTACCGAGCAGACCCATAGAACCCACACGCTGACCCGGGTTTGTCACTTTGAATTTAAGTGTCTCGCCCTCTTTAGACCAGAGTGAACCGCCTATGTTGTGCTGACCGTTGGCATCGACTTCGAATTCTGTCACGCCTTCGTTCAGCTTGTCGTATATGTTGTAAAGGAGCTTCTGTGTGGAAACTCTTTTTCCGTCTACAATACCTTGAATCTTTGTTGTTTTATTAGCCATTCTCTTCTCCCCCTTAGCAGCTGTACTGTATGTTCAGTCTGTCTGCCACTGCCTTATCTTCTGCGATGAGACAGTCCGAACGCCCAACCGGGAGTGAGCTGTTGCCTATCGGAGCGAGCATCTTCTTCAGCTCATAGTCTGTAGAGATGAAGTAGTTAACGATCGCTTCCGCTGTTTTGTCTATGTCGAGACGCTTAACAAGAGATGGGTTCTGTGTACAGATACCTACCGGGCAGAGACCAGTGTTGCAAGCGTTACACTTGCCTCGGTCGTTGCCCACGCATCCTGCGAGCTGGAGCATTAGTTTACCTGTGAAGACTCCGTTTGCGCCGAGTGCGATCATCTTAAATGCGTCTGCTGCGAGGTTCCAGTTCTGACCGAGACCGCCAGCTGCCCACAGAGGTATCTGACCCTGTTTGCCCTGATGTACGGCTGCGTTATAGCAGTCGCGCAGTTTGGAAACGATAGGGTGGCCTGTGTGGTCGAGTGATATCTCGTTCGCTGCGCCTGTACCGCCGTTGATACCGTCGAGGAAGAAACCGCCGACGATGTTGTACGGGTCACGGAGCAGGTTGTTATATACTGATACGGAAGTGGATGAAGCAGCTACCTTGATAGCTACGGGCACTTCGAATTTAAACGCAGCATTGAAGGAGAGGAACATCTTCTGAACACTCTCTTCGATGGAGTAGAGACCCTGATGGTTCGGAGGTGAAAGAAGGTCGGCCTTCGGCACGCCTCTGATCTCGGAGATGTGCGGAGCGACTTTCTTCGCCTGAAGGAGACCGCCGTCGCCGGGCTTTGCGCCCTGACCGATCTTTATGAGGACTCCGCCTGGCTTCTCTATCATATCAGGCATAGCGTTTATGATACGGTTCCAGCCGAAGTGACCGGAAGCGACCTGAAGTATAGTATATTTAAGGTATCTTGATTTCAGCAGTCTGGATGGCACACCGCCCTCACCGGAACACATGCGCACGGGGAGCCCGCACTCTTCGTTCAGGTATGCAGTAGCGATAGCCATAGCTTCCCACATTCTCCATGAAAGAGCACCGATGGACATGTCGCCTATGATGATAGGGTATATCCAGTTTACCTTCGGTGTTGCGTCGTTCATGACGAGCTTGCCGTTTTGAATCTCGAAAGGCATCTCATCAGCAGGGAGCACACGCCCGAAAGGAGCGAGCATGTCGAATGTGTGGCGGAGAGCATCGAGAGAAGGGTCTGTCATCTGAGAGATACGTCCCACTCTGATCTTGTCCAGTGTACGCTCTCCTGTGGAGAGGTTCGCACGTCCGCCTCTTTTATAAGGGTCTGCGAGTGTCGCACGGTATTTTGCGCCCATTCTTGCGTCTTCGTTGCGCACAGGGTTGATAGCCTCATTAGGGCATACTCTTTCGCAGATGCCGCATCCACGGCAGTACTGATGTACGTTTACCACCTGTTTGATAACAGGGATGGTTTTGAACTCGACCTTTGGCTCTGGGGTGAAATGGTCGCTGATAACCTTTCTGCGTTTTTCAACGTTTACCTCTATGGCTTTGAAAGGGCAGGCAGCAACGCACTTTCCGCAGAGAGTGCATCGGTCTGTTCTATATTCTATTTTCCAGTCCAGATCATCTCTGGAGATGTTGTTTACCTTCATTGTTGCCATCTCTGAACCTCCAGGTCGTTTGTGATGACTACAGTCTCACGCTCGTTTGTGTATATGTCTGTTGCCCAGTCACGCTCAGGGAGGATCTCGTTAAGACCTGTTACCTCTGATGCTATGGCGACAGTTTCGTCTGTGCGTCCGATAACGACAGGGCGGAGCTTTTTAGCATCGCATACGTTAAAGAGTGTGCCGTCGGGGAGAACGCCTATGATGGTGTTCGGACCGTTGATCTCAAGGTTTCCGAGGGCTGCACGGATGCTCATAAGGATCTCTTTATCCGGTTTTTGCTCTGCTTCGTCGAATGGAAGCGGTGTTATCGTGTGTTTGAAGTATTCAAGAGGCCACTTCAGCTTCTTGTGTATGTAGTGAAGCGTGTAAAGGAAACACTGTGAGTCAGACTCAAAGCCGATGTATCCTTTATACAGGTTTTTCTGTGTGTTCTTGTTCTTTTCATAGAATGTGTTCTCGCCGTTAGCCAGAGCAGTGTATCCCTGAAGGAAGAACGGGTGGGCAGCATAGCGCACGATGTCATAGTTTGTGTTCTGACGGCACTGTGCAGTGATGATCTTCGCTGTGAAGTCTTCGTCCTCTTTCCAGAGGTTAAAATATGTTCCGATGTCGGTCGGGTCGCCTATCTCTTTCAGAGTAAGGACATCAGGCCAGAATGAGTATACATATCCGTCGTCGGATGCTTCAAGAGCCTTACGGATCTTAAGCCTTGTTTCGACAAGGAGCTCCTCTTTTTCTTCCTGCGGTGCATATTTATAGCTTTTAGGGTAGTGAAGCACCTGAAAGATATAAACAGGCATCGGTTCGATATCGAGACCTTCCTCAGGGTTTATGTCCGGGTTCCACTGCATAATACGGGAGAAGCCCGCCTCGTGCAGAATGTCCTCTGCGATCTTTGTTCCCTGATCTGTGCAAGCCATAGACAGAATTGGTAATTCTTTATAGTTTGCAAACCTGCCGCCAAGGTCCTGCATTACCATTGCAAAGCCGGAATTATCGTGTCCTTTTTGCATTGATCTCATGAGAGTGAGGGCCTTGGAGGGGTGAATGTAATTTTTAGATTTGATAGCTCCTATACGGCACATATCCACCTCCAACGGTTATACTTATAATGCAAAATAAAACAAAAGTCAATTACCGTTTTAGGCCACTTTCTAAGGTTTTTATCTTCGGAGCGGCTAATTTTATAAGGTTTTAATATGGGATTGCATAATAAAAGAATCCGTTTCGACTTAATTCGAGTTGTGTAGATGCAAAGTAGTTTTATTGTTAAATCTATTTCAGCTTATCTTAAGGCATATATTAATGACCATGAGGGGGATTCCGCTTTTTCCCTTTGATAATTACGTTTTTCCAGTTAAAATCACTACATATAAACAAAAAGGTGAAGCAATGGCCAAGACCGCGGGATTCGCTTTTAGGGTAAATCAGGAGATCACGGCTCTCTTCAAACAGTACGGAAAGCTGAAAGCATACGAAGAGGGTAAAGAGATCGTCAAACAGGGGGACTATTCCAACACCGTCTATATATTATTAGAAGGTGAGGCGGATGTTATCCGTGTGGACAGATTCGGAAATGAAAATACCCTTGCGACACTCACCGTCGGCGACATCGTAGGCGAGATGGGCGCATTCCTTAATAATAAACGCTCCGCCACCGTCAGGGCAAAGACTGTCATAAAGGCTCTCGAATGCCCGAACCAGATGTTTATCCGTGGACTGTTCTCCACCCACGAACTCACATACCGCATCATAAAGAACTTTGCCGACCGCATAAACAACCTGAACGGACAGGTGGCAAACCATTCACAGGCAAGGCTGATGCTTGTCCTCGACAGATTTATTCAGCCGAGGCTGGTCGAAGGGCGCACCGTGCAGGATATAGAGCTCGACATGCACGAGATAACCATCGAAACCAGACTGGAATCAAACAAGATAGTCGAAGGGCTCTATAACTTCAAAGCGCTGAACGCCATAACAAAGCTGAAATTCCCCGCCGAGATAAACATCCTCGAAGTAGAGGTCGAAGGGCAGAACATAGGCGACTACGAAGAGGGCGAAGACCGGACGAAAAGGGTAGAAGTGCAGCAGGCAGACTCGGGCAAGGTTATATGTCAGATAGACTCAAGTCGCTACTCGGATACCATCCGCCGAATCTCCTACTTTTAAATCCTGATAGCTTCGCATTACGGCGTCTGCTTTCCGAAAAATTTTCATCACATATTTTTATATGCTCAAAAAATGTTTTCAAAAAACATCCTTGTACTACTTGCTCTCAGAATTTAAAAGCCGCTTCCAGTCATTCTGAGCGACAGCGAAGAATCTGTTATCAATTGACAAAAGTGCGTGAATCCTCTAGGTTTCTTTTCTACAAAGGTAAAGGTTGAATACGATGATAAAAGTAACAATGCCAGACGGCAAAGTGAAAGAGTGCAAGCCAAGACGCATCGCAAACATTCTGAAAGAGCTCCATCTGAACGAAAACGCAGTGCTGGTGGCTATGGGCGACGAGCTCCTCACGCCTGACCTCACCATAGACGACGGTTCAGAGATACGCATCATATCGGTGGTCAGCGGCGGATGAGGTGCAGAACATGCGGAGAAAGGGCTCTCATAACCCTGCGCAGACATAATGCCTCATTTTGTAAGGAGCACTTTAATAAATTCTTCATCAATCAGGTAGAGAAAGCCATCCGAAAGTATCAGATGTTTGACTATTCTGATAAGATAATGGTATGTGTCTCCGGCGGAAAAGACAGCCTCGTGCTGTGGTATCTGCTGCATAAGCTCGGATACGACACCACAGGGATGTATATAAACCTCGGCATCGGCGAATATTCCGAAACATCGCTGAAAAAGGTCGAGGCATTCACGGAAAAATTCGGACTGAAATCCATAATAGTAAACCTCACAGAGCTCGGGCATCCTATCCCCGTTCTGGAAGAGGTGATAAAAAGACACGCATGTGCTGTCTGCGGAACCACAAAGAGATATTACTTTAATAAGCTGGCATACGAGAACAATTTTGACGTTGTCGCCACAGGGCACAACCTCGACGACGAGACAGCCAGACTGCTCGGCAATGTCTTAAAATGGGACCCCGCATACCTCAGCAAGATGGACCCGAACCTCCCCGAGGACGGCGACTATATAAAACGTAAGGTAAAGCCTCTGATAAGGCTCACAGAGCTCGAGGTCGGCGGATTCGCCTTTATGAACGGAATAGACTACATCACGGAAGAGTGCCCGAAGAGCGTGGGAGCTACTTCTATGATATATAAAGATGTGCTGAACAATCTCGAGAGCGAGATGCCCGGCACAAAGCATTATTTCTACAACGGATTTTTCCGCCATGCAGCGGACAAGTTCAGAGTGGATGAAGAAGAAAAAGAAAATACTGAAATGCATAAATGTGCAGTCTGCGGTATGGAGAGCTTTCTCCCGACGTGTTCATTCTGCAAAATGCTGGAGAGACTGCCATGAATAAACTTGAATACGGTTCACTTTGCATAGCTATAGATGAGGTGAAAGGTAAGAAACACCTCCTCAGACTGAGAGAAAACACAAGGTTTACATCCCAATACGGATATGTAGACCATTCCGCTATCATAGAGGGGGGCGACGGGTGCTATATCAAAGCATCGAAAGGAGCCGGATACAGATTCTTTTACCCTACATACGGCGACTATGTGATGAACATAAAGCGCAGGGCACAGATAATATATCCGAAAGATTCCGCTGCTATCCTCATGTGGGGGGACATCCGCGGAGGTCAGCGTGTGCTTGAGTCCGGTATCGGTCAGGGTGCTATGTCTATAGCGCTTCTGCAGGCGATGGGCGGAAAGGGCGAGCTGGTCAGCTATGAGATAAGAGAAGAATTTGCCGCTGATGCTGCGGGCTTCATACAGGAGTTCTACGGCGATGCGGATAATCACAGCATAGAGATAAGAAGCGTCTACGAAGGTATCGACGGCGAGTTTGACCGTATCATCCTTGACCTGCCCGAGCCGTGGCATGTTGTAAAACATTGCGACACAGGGCTTGTCACAGGCGGTATCATCGTGGGCTACCTGCCTACTATCCTTCAGGCTGTCACATTTGTTGAACACCTGAGAGAATCACGCATTTTCGAAGAGATAGAGGTTTTCGAATTTACCAAACGTCCGTGGAAGATAGAGGGACGCTCCGTGCGCCCTGAGATGTGGACATACAACCACAGCGCATTCATCGTAAAGGCACGTAAGGTAACGGCAAAGCCACTCGAGGAAGAAGCACCCGAAGCTGTTTCCGAAGAGCTTAACGAAGCCCCTGAGGAAATGACAGAGGATTAATGCAGAAGCTGCGGGTTTAGTTTATTCAGCATAAGGGACTATATTCGCAGAGAAGTCATTAATATATAGAATGAAGTCGTCATGGTTAGCGAAGTTGCCCGCTACGGTGAAGCCCACGCGTATGGCATCCAGTTCTTTTGAGTCTACGAACTGGTAGCAGTCTGTGGCGATCTTTGATTCTGTCATGTGGTGATCGAATTTATCAAATTTCCATAGGTTCTTATAGTTGTCGTCAACGCTGGTCCCAGCGGCAGTGACGTCTTTTACCCATACGTCCACACAGTTGAAAAGATTGTGCATTGAGCCTGTGCAGTTTGTTCCGTTGCTCTGACATCCCTGATATGCTTCGACCCTTACAGCCATCTTTTTATTCCGTATCTTATAGTTATTGTTGTAATAACAGCCGTCGTTTGTGTTTGTACTGCAGTTATCGTTAAAGTGGTCTCCGTGTTTGGTCAGACCAGTGCTGCCGTTGGTAGAGTCTATTGCGATATGGTCATCGTTCGGGTCGTGTTTGCTATTATCTTTGTATGTATCAAATTCTACGGCAAAGTTAGAGCCTGGGATGCCGCCGTAGCCTAGGTCGTCACCTTTTGCTCCACATACGCCGGAAGTATTCTTGGTAGCGTCTATTGTTGCAAATGTTAAACCGTAAAACTCATTTCCGTTGCTTGCAGCAGCCTGAAGCTCCTTCATATCAAGCTCAAAATATGCAGCCATTTTGCTTGCTTTAAAGCTGGGCTCTGTCTCAAAGTCTGTCCATATGCATGAAACCTTTGAGCCTTGTATGGCGGAAATATCATCATCATTTATTATTTGCAGGTCACCGTTTTCATCGACATTTATGATAGCTGCCTCAGTCGGGTCTGCCCATTCATCTTCTCCAAAGTTTCCGATAGTATAATTATTTCCAGAAGGTACTATTTCTTCATAATAATCTTTTATCGTCATGGAATAGCTTTTCGATGCTGTTCCGCCTGAGCTGTCTCTTACGTACAGTTTAACTTTATTCGCATTCTCGAATACCTCGGTTGGCAGCCTGTTTTCGTCGGAACTGTTATTGGATAAGAGGGTTATTGATCCGCTTGTCGTGCTCTGAAAACTGCCTGAAGAGCCGCAGTCGCCTGTATCTGAAAGACTGTGTGAACCTAAAAGGAAATATGTTCGTATATCATCATCATTTGATTCCAGACACCATGAGTAGGGGGCTGTCCCGCCTTTTGCGTTGAAGGATGCTTTGTAGTTAGACATGGTGTACGCCGTCGGCAGTTTGTCCTCTATTATCTGGATAGTGCTCCCCTCGCACCCTGCAAAAGCTTTTAGGGATGAAAGAGTGAGGAAGCCTGTGATGTCGTCGTAGTTAGAGTTTATGCTGTTGTCGAAGAGGTCTATATCGTTTGCGCCTATATTTATCTCCGATGCGCCGTTGATGGATCTGCTGGAGACGAAGAATGCTATGTCGTCATAGTTAGACGAAGTGAGACAGTTTGCGTCATTGCACTGTCTGACAGTGAGAGACGTGTTCTCTGTGTTGCAGATGCTCCCTGTGTCTGTCAGTTCTGGGGCTGGGATATATATGATGTTGTTGCCGAAATTATCTGTGAAAGGCGAGAGGAAAGTCTGTATCTCTGTATCGTCCGAGGGTATGCGCTGACCTGTGGCAGAGTATTCTGCGATACTTTTCAGCACACCTTCGATCTGATTTTTGGTCGAGTTGAACCTGCTGCTGTTGATGGCGCTGTTCACTCCGATTATACCGCCTGCCGTCATCACCCCGATGATGATGAGCACTATGGCGAGCTCGACCAGCGTAAAGCCTTTCCTATACATTCACTACCTCTGACATAGTAAATTTTACCGAAATTATTATATTAATATACAGAGTTTTACACTTTTTTCTAAGAGGAATTTATAGTAACATTCACTATGTCTAAAAGCAGGAACGGATTCTCCCTTGTGGAGATGGCAATAGTATTGATTATTTTCGGCCTTGTGCTCGCTTCGGCGTCTTCTATCCTCACGCTCTTTGTCAATAAGGGCGGGGCAGAACGCACAAGGAAGATGATAGAGGCCAATAAAAATGTCCTGTACAGTATAGCTGCGGCCGACGGTGAATATACGGCTGCAACTATAAATTCTCTGACATATCCCACAGATGCATACGGGGTTGGTTTCGAAGTATTTATCGACCCGACACTTTTTAAATATATAAACCTGCCTTCGAATAATAAGAAATTTCTGGACTATTCCCCCATCTGCGGTACAGACAGCACTACATACTCCGTAAATGTATGCACCAATGCCGCCTGTACAACATCCACAACGGTGAACGATGTCGCTATTGTGATAGCCAGTGCCTCTGCGAATAAAAATGTGCAGACCAATGAGGCAAGCGGTGTCTTTACTATTTATCTACAGGGGACGAATGCCGACGATTTCACCGGTGACTTTACACGGGCGGAAGGCTATGACGACATCGTAGACTGGGTAACTCTGCCCGAGCTGAGGGCAAAAGCAGGATGCGACCCGCAGAAAATAGATTTCCTCAGTACTGACATGCCCGATATAGAAGAAGGGCAGGAATACAGTTTTTCCATATACCCTAAGGGGGGCGTGCCTTTCGAGAATACCAACGGCGGAGATATCTCGAAATATAACTTTGAGCTGGACGACATAGATGAGCTCACAGACGCCGCCACAGGTATCAAGATAACAATGGAGACCGATGACGGTGAAGAGCTGAATGAAGGCAACCCTACATCCAGTGCACCGGGAACCCATCTTGTATTCAGCGGAAATGCGGCAAGCAGTCTCGACGATTCTTATCGTGTTAGGATAACAATTTCCGACGATAGTGCCACCGTAAGCGGAAATAATAATAACAATGTGACCCGAACGTTATATATTATAAAGAAATAACTATGATAGACAGAATAACAAGCTCCATCGCAGTAGGCGTGGACAGAGCAACAAAAAAAGCGGCAGATGCCATCGAAAATGTTTCGGACAGGCTGGAGGGTAAAAGCAAAAGTGCTGTCGATAATGCCGTATTGGTAAGGCTGAACAGCGCCTATTCGGAAAACTTCCTTCAGGCGAGAAACGCACAGGACTCCATCAGCTACCTCCAGACGAGGGAGGGCGCATTGGGGCAGCTTGGTTCTTCGCTTCAGGAGCTGCGTGACATAGCTGTCGGCATGGGTAACCCTATATTGAACGAATCCGACAAAGAGCTCCTTGCCTCACAGGCTAATGCTATCGTGGGCGACATAAGCTCCCTTACATCAAATTCCAAATTTAACGATCATTCTGTGATAGGCGATGCCGGGCCGGATGCTTTAGGGCTCTCAGGCTTTGACATCACGTCTTCTGACGCTATATCTAAGATCGACGGTGCTCTCAGCTTGGTGAACAGCAAACGTGCCGAGACAGGCGCAGGCATCAGCACTATGGAAGCACGCATAGATAATCTGGCAGAGGCCAATATCAATCTGGCAGAAGCAGCAGAGGGATACAGCGGGTCTCTACTCGAGGATATCACAGACCTGAATCTGGCAGTGACACAGGCTATGGTCTCCACCAAAGCTCTGGATGCCGTACTTGATCTGAATAAAGAAAAGGTGATGAGCCTTATCGATGTTATGAACCCTGTGAAATCGCGCTAAAATAATTATTTATTAGACGGGAAAAAATGAATTACTTAGGAATACTCGCAGCACTGCTGCCATATTTCGGCTATATCCTCCTCGGTGCCGTTACGAACAGGCTCGGCATATCAAAGGGAAAGCCCGAAAGATACCTTAACTTCACGCTGATAAACGTGATGTACCCCATATTATCCTTCAACTTTATAATAGGCAACCCTGTGATGGAAAACCTTACACGCATCGCATCTGCGCCGTTTGTAGGCTTTTTCAGCATTGTGGCGGGTTTCGGTGCTGCATACCTCGCATCCGCTTTTATAAAGGGGATGAGGAAGGAGTCAAGGGGCTCGTTCTCATTCACGGTGGGGATGTATAACTATCTCTTCTTTGCCGTGCCTCTTACAACGGCTTTGTACGGCGAGGATGTCGTCGGTGTCCTGCTGGTGCATAATTTGGGCAACGACATAGCCGTATGGTCTGTCGGGGCGGGGATGATAGCAGGGGGAGGGCTTTATAACCCTTTCAGACTGCTGAAAAATCCGCCGATAGTCGCCATATTCCTTGCGCTGATAATAAACCACTACACAGGCGGAGCGCCAATGCCTGCTTTCTTAAAGGCGTTTACCTCCACTGTGGCGTTCATAGCTATCCCTGCGGGGCTTTTCATCAGCGGGGCGACACTGGCTGATAATATGAAGATGTTCAATAAGTCCGACGGGCTGAAACTTATGGGTGCAGGTGTAGCCATCAGGCTCTTCTTAGTGCCTGTCATTGTTGTGGGAATTGTTGCACTTTTACCCCTGCCGAAGGAGGTAAAGATGGTCACGGCTATTCAGGCATCGATGCCTTCGGGTGTCAGCACTGCCGTTATCATCAGATATTTTAAAGGTGACGCACACACAGCCGTGCCTGTGATACTATCCACTACGATCATAGCGATATTTACCATGCCTTTATGGATAAGGATATTTCAAGCGATACTAGGTGTTTAGGAAGCGATATTGACGTACGATCCCACAGAAGGATTCATAGCCTGAGCGTATGCCTGCACTGCGAAATTCTGTGATTTAAGGGTGGCTGCGGTGGCCACGGGGGTGCTCTGTTTGGCACGATCGTCGGAGTCCTCTGTATAGTTCTCAGACTCCGAAGCGTCGCTGACGGAAAATGCGCTGTATAGCTCAACGGCTTCATCGGACAGGCTTACACTGTCGGATGATTTTGGTGCCTTATCCTGTTCCTGCTCCTGATTTTTTACAGGGCGGACAGGGTCCACACGATTCAAATTTGATATTTTGCCGGTCATTCCGGTCATAATAGCATCGATCATGATTTAGAACTTATCGTAAATATTCAGGATAACTTAAGAAAAATACCGATTAAATATAGCTTCGTCCGCCGACGTATGTGCGGGTATAGTATGAGTTGGACAGCTTGTCTATGCGGACGGTTTTGCCCCTGCTGGGTGCGTGGATGAACTCTCCGCTGCCGATATATATTCCGACGTGTGAGACACGCCTTCCGCCGCCGGTGGCAAAGAATACCAGATCGCCTGGGCGTAGTGAGGATTTGCTGACGTATGAGCCTGCATTATACTGTGAGCGTGACACCCTCGGCAGGTTAAGCCCGTTCACCCTATACGTAACCATTGTCAGACCGCTGCAGTCGAATCCGCTGGATGTTGTCCCGCCCCATCTGTATGGTGTGCCTATGTAGCTTTTGGCTGTTTTCACGAGCTCGCCCCGCAGCCCGCTTATGTTGCTTTTATACTCTGGTTTGGACGCTAAGTACTGGTCTGGGGATACGATGTAATAGGTGTCTATGAAGCCTCTGTTCTTGAAGTTTTGCGCTGTGCGGACGGCATCGCTTTTCGAGCTGAAGTTACCGAAGCGCACTTTATAGAATCCGTCAGAAGCGAGGAAATAGTATGCCTCCAGACCGTCCCTGTCGAGCTTCTCTTCGAGGCGCACGGCATTGCCCAGCATGCGGAAAGCACCCGCCTGTATGGTGTACTGCATGGAAGAAAGCCTGCTTGTGGAGCTTTGGGACGAATACTTCTTGGCTGTGCCGTAGCTTCCGTATGAGCTGTCGGAATAATTCCCTTTGGAAGAGCAGGAAACCAAAAGCAGGGCTGTAATGCAAAATAAAACTACTCGAATAGATTTCATATATATATTATCGCAAAAATTCTGATAAAATTAAACAATATTCAGCATATCACTTGAATACAAACGATTTGTATATTAGATTCTATGTATCAGACAAAGGGAGTTCAGCGTGAAAAAAGACGACCTGCAGAAATTTAACGGACAAGACGGCGAGAAGGCATATGTCTCTTATAAAGGTAAAGTTTATGATGTGACAGACAGCCGCCTCTGGAAAAACGGCAAGCACGTTAATAAACACATGGCAGGCATGGACCTCACCGAAGCTCTCGAATCAGCCCCTCACGGCATGGACGTACTCGAGCGTTTCGCCCATGTAGACACTATAGAGGGCTTCCGAATGCAGAAGGAAGAGTCAGGCGGGAAGAAAGCTCTGATAAAGAAGCTCTACCGCATAACTCATCCGCACCCTATGCTGATACACTTCCCTATGGGGCTTCTCGTTTTCACCGTTATCATGCAGGCGATATTCCTTTATTACAAAGACGCCTCTTTCGAAACGGCAGCATTCTATTCACTTTTTACCGCTGTGGTCTTTACAGTGCCGACGATTGTTTCCGGTATGGTCAGCTGGTGGGTGAACTATGAACTCGCAAAGACTAAGATATTCATGAACAAACTGATATTCTCATTCATCCTGCTTGCTATGGGCATAGTCGAGGTAGCCATAAGGATCACACATCCGCACCTCGCAGATGGCTCCGGCGGGCTGGGAATGTTTTATAATGTTATGCTGTTTCTGAATATTCCTGTGCTGGCTGTTGTGGGCTTTAACGGCGGGAAACTTAGCTGGGGCTAGGCTTTTCCCCGTATATCACGACAAATCCGCCTTTGCCGTATCCTTTCATAGGTTCTTCTATATCTTTTACGGATGTACCCGTCAGGGTCTGGTATGAGCCGATGTTTGCGTATCCCGCTTTTGTCATGCAGCGGATCACTTCTTCTGCGCTGTAGAATGTCGCTTCTTTATAAAAGTCGCTCTTATCCTTTTTCGCCAGATACATCCCGCCCAGCTCGGTATCTTTATCCACCAGCCCGATGGCGCATCTGCCCCCGTGCTTTGTAATGCGGAACATCTCTGCCATAGCTTTTGCAGGGTCGGTGACAAAGCATATTGTCGTCACCATCATCACCCAGTCGAATGTGTCTGATGAAAGGGGGAGCTCTTCGGCTATCCCCTGAATGATATCAATGCCGAGCTCTTTCGCTTTATGGAACATCTGCGGGGTGGGCTCCACGCCGAGTGTTATACCGAGAGGTTCGGCGAATTTACCCGTGCCGACGCCTATCTCCACAGACAAGCCTTTTATGCCGAGCTTTTCAAATGCTTTCAGCTCACATGCATAGGCTGTGGAGTTCCTTTCAAACCAGTCATCATACCTGTCGGTATTGTTTATAAAAGCTTTGTTTCTGAGCATATGCTATTATAAACGGATTAGTTCTGCAGGTCTAAGGATTTTATGTCGTCCACCAGAGTTTCCAGTTCTTTCAGGTTGAAGGGCTTCACCATCTTTTTGTAAATGCCGATGTCTTCGAGCTCTCTGTCGCTGACAGTGGTGTCAAAAGCAGAGAAAACAATGATAAGAGGGTTATGATCGTTACAGCTCTGTATCTGCTGCAGCATCTCTATCCCGTTCATTTTGGGCATTACGATGTCGGTAAAGATAATATCGGGCTTCTCTCTATAGTACATTTCGAGACCGTCGTCTCCGTCCTGTGCATAATAAATATTCTCGAAATAACTGTCTAATATCTGTGTAAGAGACGTCAGAGTAAGTGATTCATCCTCAACTATCATGACCTTGTGTTTTAATTTTTCGTTGTTAAATGATATAAATCCACTCATGATTAAAAATATCATATTTTACGTAAGTGTGTGTAAAAAATTCTTGAAAATATTACGTTGGATATGTATTATCACTCTACTTTACAGGAGCGTAGCTCAGTGGGAGAGCATTGCCTTGACGTGGCAAGGGTCGTCAGTTCGAACCTGACCGTTCCTATAAGAAATAAAGCCGATGTGTTAAAGCATCGGCTTTTTCATTTTCAGCCTTTATCAGTTCGCCGTTTTTGTCAGCGGGAAGCCTGCTCCCAGCGGTGAAACATATGGATACTGTGCACGTTTGAAAACCTTTTCCGCTATCTCGGGCACTGTGTCTTCCACATAGTTCGCTATTTCCAGAGTCTTTACAAATCCGTCTTTGTCCGTGTCAGCTTCGCCTCTCAGCCCCTGTGTAAGTATGTATGTGAGCAGTCCGTGTCCTTTATATCCCTCCAGAGCTTCCTGAGCGGAAGACGATGCGGATATAATTGTCGAGCCCACGGCACGGGAAAGTACTTTCATGGCCATGTTTTCGCTCAGCCCTCTGGTGAGCAGTGCAACTTCGAGAGATTTACCCATTGCGCCCGAATTACATGTGTCGAGGATGATGAATTTCTTTGTGGTGGGGATGTTCGCTATCATCTCTTTCAGCTCGTCCTGAGAGATGGCATCCTGCTGTATCTTTCTGGTGGAGAGTGCGCCCACGTTTGATGTTATCATGTGATATTTCGCATCTTCGACAAGTCCGTGGCTCGCCACGTAAAAGATAAACATATCCTGCGGATTGATGTCCTGAAGGGATTTCAGAGTATTTGCGATGTGCTCTTTGCTGGTTTCCACTTCGGTGGTCAGCAGGCTGACGTTTACCTCGCCGAAGAGCGATTTTGTGCTTTCTTTTATCGTCTCTGCAAAGAGTTTGGCGTCATCCACTGCGTATTTCAGTGATATTGCAGGGTTTTTATATTTATTAATGCCTATAACCACGGCATATATGTTCGGCTTTCGGGTGAATTCATAGGTGGAGACGATGTTCACCACGGCGTCTTTCGACTGCATGGTGTTTTCTTTGTTGAAGACTATCGCCTTTATGCTGTGTTCGCCTTTCGGCAGCTTTATGGTGTATGCCTTATAAATACTCAGCTCGCTCTCTTTAAGGTGTAGAGCCCTGTCGTTGTCTGTTTTTATCAGTGCTCCGTCCACATAAAGGCGTATCTGGCCGTATTCGTCCTCTGCTTTCGGTGTTATCTTCAGCTCAATCTTCAGGTCTTCGGTGTCGATGTTTGTCGGAGCACTTATTATTTCTATGCTCGGTGCGGGCTTGATCTCGGCTAGTTTCAGCTCGGGCTTGTCCACCACTGCGTATGCTGTCCCGTCGGTGAGCGATTCTGCTGCGGATGCTACGATGTCCGGTCTGTAGAACTGCTCGTAGTACTGGTCGATGGAGGAGACCTCCATAGCGCCTGTCTGTATGAGCAGGTGCTTTGCGCCGTTTTCGGATGCTGCGAAATATCCGTCAGGGGTTATGCTTATCCATTCGCCGTCATCGAAGAATCCGTTTGCCAGTATCTCTTTCCCCTCGGCGATGTCCCAGTAGCGTATCATCTTATCAACTCCCGCAGAGACCAAGAGCTTTCCGTCTTTTGTAAATTCCAGAGAACCGACATTATTGGCGTTCCCCTGCATATCTTTTATAAGCTGACCGGTTGCACTGTCGAATATGTGCATTGTACCTGCAGATGTTGCTGCTGCTACCACTTTCCCGTCAGGGGAGGGTGTTATGCCGGTGATGTTGTGTACGTCGGTTAAAAATGATGAGATCGTTTCATGGCTGTTTAAGTCGTATATGGCGACTATGCCTTTTTTAGTCACCATATCCATGCCGCCCATATAGGCTTTATTGCCCCTTATTTTGATTGATGCGATGTAGAATGATGTGCCCGGTACTTTAAACTGACCTTTGTATGTGCTCTTGCCTGTCTCTACATCAATAATCTCAAGTGTGCCGAATCCCAGTGCGATAATATATTTCCCGTCTTCGCTCAGGCTCATCGACACTGCGCTGATTGGAGTAATTCTTTCAGAGTTCTTAATCTTGCTGATAACTTTTCCCGTGTCTGCATCTATGATAGTGAGGCCGTCCTGATTGTTATAAGAGGCTACACGTTTCATGTTTTTTGATATGCTTGGTAGATCCAGATAGCCTGTCGCATCTGAATGAAACAGTTTTTTTGAAGTGAGCTTATCGCCCTCCAGATGGTTGATGTTTATATCATTAGTGAAGCTGAAGTCAATAATAGCGGCTTTGAATATATCTTTATCATCCAGCACCATATCAATCTTTTTCCACTTAGACGTGGAGCTTATGTGGCTTACGATTTCGCCTGTTTCGGAGCTTATGATAGATAAATCGTTATTTGTTCCGACTGCGATATTGGTTGAGTTTGGCAGTGTCACCATGCCGGTGATCACACCGTTAAGTTCTATCGTTTTTAACAGTTTTCCCGTTTCTGTGTCCCACATGTTCACCGTTTTATCTTCGCCGCCGGAGAAAAATGTTTTTACGTCAGCAGAAAGTGATAAGGCAAAAATAGGGGTGCCCGATTTCTTCATATTATGCTTTACAGAGCCCTTCTTTGTGTCCCATGCATAGACATTTCCTGATGTGTCACAGGAGTATAAGGTCTTTTCATCAGGAGCAAAGAATATCGCGTTTATTGTCGCTTGCTTGTCGTGCTTTTTGAGAGTTTTTACTGCTTTACCTGTGTTGATGTCAAATATCGTTATTACAGAATCCTTTGATACCATTGCGAAATACTTATTATCAGGAGTTACTTTGCTAAGGATCGGCACGTATGCCGTAGTAGGGAAGTTTTGAATCTGCGTACCCGTTTCTATGTCATACATTATGGTTCGGTTTCTGATGGTGGATACTATGACATTCTTGCTGTCGCGTGTGACCGACAAGCCTACAATCCAGCCGTCCTCTTTAAATGTTCTTACTATCTGCCCTGATGCAATGTCCCACACGATTATCTGACCGTCGAACCCGCAGGAGACGAGTTTACTGCCGTCGGGGGTTGCTTCTGTCTTTACCCCCTGGGCAAAGTGGCCGGAAAGGGTCTTTATCTCTTTGCCCGTTGTCAGGCTCCATATTTTTATCTGTGTGTCGTCTGCCCCTGTTATCAGATATTTGCCGTCGGGAGTGACGCTCATGGATGATATCCATGATGTGTGCCCTGTCTCTACAAACGGCTTGCCCGCTTCGAAATCAGGCGGTGTCATATACCCTTTCAGCGAAGGTAGAGGCACAGGCTCACCGGGCTCGACGCCAGCATTCGCAGCGGAATGGGAAGATAGATATATGGCAAATATTGTAAATAGAAGTAACTTTTTAAACATAGGATCCTCGATGATTATTATGATAAGCATTATATACTAGCATATATTTCGAATATATGGATAAGGTTGTGAATTTTACCGTTAATAATGACCATGTTTTTTCTAATTTGTATCTATGTTAATGTATTGACGTTTTGTATCTTGTATATGTATTATTTTATAAATACAAAAGAGTGTGTTTATGAAACAATTTCTAAGGCACTGGCTGGATTGCCCTGAAAATAAGAAAAAACCATATCTCGATACTGTTATCATATTTTTGATTATTCTATCTGTCATAACAACTTTCCTTCAAAATACGCAGCTTTATTATTCGCATCATAAACTTTTAGATACTATTGAGACTGTAATAACTATTTTATTCACTCTTGAGTATAGTTTGCGATTTTTTATTGCCACAGATTTTTTAATCGATATAAAAAGGGATCACGGGTCTTTTCTGTATGCCATCAATCAGAAAATACTGTGGGCAATTAAACCCTTTAACATAATAGATTTGCTTGCGCTGATTCCAGAGATACGTTTCTTTAGATTATTTAGAATTCTTAGGCTTTTAAGAGCCTTTAAACAATCAAGCAGTATTATGCTTGCTATCAGGTCTTATAAGCAGGAGACGCGAGTTTTCGTTATTTTATTTCTTAGTGTATTGGCGATTGTTATTATTAATTCATTTTTATCATTTATTGTCGCTAATCCGATTTCAAATGACCTTAAATTCACTGACTTTGTCGTTTATCACCTTAAATTACTTGATTTTGCTACTGATGAGAATAAAAGCATTGTCGCTAACGTAATTGCTTCGACCACACTGTTGCTGAATATAACGTTTATAGCTATTTTCATTTCCTTAATTACCACAAAAATGGAGAGTGTTATGACCAAAATTAAAGAAGGGCATTTAGGCAAAATATCTCTTAAAAATCATATTGTATTGTGTGGGTTCAGTGCTTGTTCTGCTAAGGTTATTGCTGAACTTCTAGCACTTAAAAAATCAGAGAATATTGTACTTGTTACTGAGAGAGAGAATCCAGATATCTCTGGAATAATATATTACCACGGTGATTACTCAGATATTAAAGTACTCCGGCAAGTTAATGTAAAAGAATCGAGGATGTGCATCGTTTTCTCTGAAATTAATGAGCACGACACAGTGAAGTCTGTTGATCTGAGGACAGTTCTGACAGTTTTTAATATAGAGCAAGAAAACTCTGAGGTGCATACTATTGCAGAGATTATAAATCAGGAGAATGGAGAGATAATTAGAGATAAAATAATGGGGGATGAAATAATATATAAGGAAATGATAGATGCGAGTCTCATATGCAACTGTGTCAGGCATCCATATATTTCACCTTTGATTTATGACATGCTTAATATCGATAATAGAACTATGGAAGAGGCCACACTCGCTGATTTTGGAATCAATTATAGCCTTAGTTATAAAGAACTAAAGTTAAAACTTATAGATAAAGAGATTACCCTTTTGGGAGTTATTGATAAAGACAACAATTCAGAACTTTCGCCAAAAAATGATACTATTATATCATCAACTGATAGATTGCTTTATCTCATGTGAGTTCGGTCGGTTAGGATTCTATCTGCTGGGTGTTGAAAAGGTCTGCTAGTGCTGATCTAAGCTCCTGATGCTGTTCGTCTGTGATGTCTGTCCTGCCTGCGAAGTCTTCTATATACATTTCCAGCTCAGAGTGCAGGTCGGCTATGGCGGATGTGTTCTTCTTTATCAGGTCAACGAGCATCCTGTTGTTGTTTCTGAGTTCTTCGTTCTTCTTTTTCAGATCTGCGCCAAGCTGAAAGTCTGTTGTCTGATGGGCGCTTGCGAGCTTTTTCTCAGTGGATTTATAGCTTTCGGCCAGGTCTGTTATGCTCTTTTTCAGCTTTGCTATCTCGGCATCTTTCTGTTTAAGGGTGTTTTCCAGCTCAGCCATCTGGTTGTATGCTTCTTTTGCCTGTTCCTCTAGGATGATTATCTCTTCCTTCTGGCGTTTGTCCGTCACGGCGAATTTCTTCTTTTCCCTGTCGAATTCGGCCACCAGCTGATCAAGGAGCACCTGATTTATATCTCCGTCCGACTGCGAAGGTGATACACTGCACACATTAGAGCTGAGTGTGATGAGGCTGAGGATGAATCCGTTGACGACATTACCCGTGCCCGGGTCGTTGAGGAATAGGGTGTGCCCGTCGCCGAGGCGGTATATATACAGTATGGACTTTTCCCCGCCGGAGGAGATAGCCTTAGACATTATATATTTATCGGCGAGCAGTTTTCTCAGATGGTCGGGGAATTTGATCTGTTTGTATACGCCGTTCTTCACGGAAAAGAACGCACCGTTCCCCTCGCAGAACACGTATAGCTGCTGATCAAAAAAATTACTGAAGTCGATTATCGACTGCAACGTCCCCGTAAGCTGCATTTAGACACCATAAAATAATTAATAAGAAACACATATTAGCTTTTAAAGATGTGTTTCGTCTACTAATTTCTGACTATATTGTTGTCAAATTTTATTGTGTCTACAGAGAGTCACGGGGTTTATATCATTTCAGCGTGAGCTTTTCTCCGCCTATTAGCGGTGTGCCTTTGCTTCTCCCTTTGGAAAAGGTCAGCCCGCCTTTTATGATTGATTTCACCGATGCTGTTTTAACCTTCAGCCCGCTGAAAAGTCCGAAACCTGCGTCTATTCCGCTGACAGTCTCAAAAACAGTTTCTGTATCCAGCAAGTTTGCGTATTTATCCTCGATGAAGACGCCTACCTCTACCTTTTCACCATTTTCAGAAAGCCTTACCCATTCTACTGCGCCTGTCTGCACCTGTTTGTAATAAACTGGTGAATCGGGCTCGAGGGAGCTCGCCGTGTCGGATATCAGTATGATGTGCAGACCCTTCCTGTCTGCGTATTTCGCTTCTGCGGCACTGCTCAGGCGGAATTCACTGCACGGTTCGCCGTTTCCTTTCTTCATCGCCAGCTTTGTGCCGAATATAGCGTTTTCTGCGTTTGATATGCCGTCCATGCCTATCTGCACTTCTTCCTTCCAGAAGAGTGTTCCGCTGTTCAGATAGTCTTTGAAATCGCTGTGGATGAGCATTTTTGCCGTTGTACCGTTTTCATCTGATGATACAGATTCCACATATCCTGCTGTTCTGCCTTCGCCTGTGAGCTCTGTCATCTCCTTTATGCCGTCATCGTAGCCCATGCGGAGGGTGGCAGCCACATAGTCTGGCTTCTCGGCTGAGAGCCTGCTCTTATACAGCTTATCCGAGCCTGCATCACTGGCGAAAGTGTCATAGTATAAGGCACCTATGAGATAATTCAGGGCGGGTTCCGTATTGACCGTGATGCCTCCGACCCCTGCTTCGACAGATACCGAAGCTCCGCTCCAGAACCTTGTCTCCGCATCGAGGGTGTCTGCGTATTTCTTATCTATTATCAGCAAAACGGTGGATTTCCTGATCTTGTTATCATAGGCGACATCCACGACTTCGCCCGTGCGTACACCTTTAAAATAGACGGGAGCACTGACGGCAGGGGGATTCCCTTCGTCTATTGTCAGCTTTATCTGTCTGCCCGCAGAGAGTATGCGCAGTTCCTTCATTGCTGATGTCCTGCTTTCGTATATGGTGCTTATCTGCCCTGCACCGGAAGGCTCGAAAGACAGCCCGCCGTTTAAAACCTCGGCGGTGTTCGGCATGTCTGCGGAGACCCCTGTGCCGTCTATGCTTACTGATGCCTTGCCGTTTTTCCAGAATATCAGCCCGTCTGTGTATATCTCTTTATATTCAGGTTTCAGCAGGGCTTTCACAGCCACGCCGTTTCCTTTTATCTCTGTGTTTGTCACTTCGCCCGCTTTCATCCCTTTGTAATATATCGGCGAGCCGACATTCAGACCGAAGGAATCATCTGCCAGCAGGTTCATGGCTATGTATCCCCCTTTGTCGAGCTTTGCTCTTCTGGCGTTTACGCTGTTTGCATATACGGTGAGGGTGGTGCCTTCATTGAGCGGGCTCGATGTCTTATAAACGGGGAAGTCGGCTATCAGAGCCCCCTCCAGAACCATCATAGGGTTTGCGCTCATGCTTACGCCGTTTTCATGGAGACTGATGTCTGCCAGCTCTATCATCCATATGCTTAGCCCGCCCACGGCGAGCTTGCGGTATTCTGGGAAGATGGCACAGCTATACAGGGGCTTGTCCTTAACCAGCTTGCGGTCGGTCACGGCTCCTATGCGGATGCCTTTATAATATATCCCTGAGCCGACCTCTGCTGCTGCTCCCGCTTCGGGGTTCAGCTTCAGCAGGAGAGAGCCTTCGGGCACATTGACATACGGCTCTTGACTCAGCATGAATTCTGTCTTTTTCCCGCCATTCCCCTTCATCACGCTGATGAAAGGTCCGAGTATCACAGTGGACAGATTTTTTATCGAGCTTGAGGATACCTGAGGCTCTTCGAGGAAGAATCTGCTCCCTTCGCTGGCGAGGTATTCAAAGTTTTTCTGCAGTCTGATTACGGCTTCACACTTTTCATTCTTATTTATGGATATTCCGTAAACGATCCCCGCCTCGACGCCTTTATACATCACAGGTGTCCTTTCGGGTTTTATACCGCTGCAGTCGGGCATTATGAGCGTTACCTTTTCAGCCGACAGGAGTGTTTCGGAATAATTTTTGAAGAGCTCATAGCTCTCCAGAGGTGCGTGCTTTCTGTCTTCGGCTTCGAATGATATCCCGCCTTGAAACAAGCTCTCTATGGGTGCCATCTGCATCCTGAGCCCGGCGGAGTCCATTTTTACATCCAGCCCGTTAAGGTTCCAGAATCTGGTGGATGAGTTCATCATGTCCGCATAGCTCTTATTTATCGCAAGGGTTATCCTGTATTGTTCTATTTCACTGTCGTATCTGATGTTTGCTACTTCGCCTGCTGTGGTGTCTTTGTAAAAGACGGGGGCTCCGTCTATTACACCCGTGTCTATTGAGGAGAAGAGGGTGACGATCATTTCATCCGGGGATGTCTCGTCATCAGGCGGTTCAGGCAGACCAATGAAGAAATCCTGCTCCTGCAGCTCGTTTATCCTGCTCAGGTCGTAAAACGGAGGGCGTACCTCGATGTATGTTCCTGATATGATGGTCTCCAGCCCTGTTATCTGGCTGATGCTTACCCTCGGTTTTACCACCCAGAATTTCATCCCTTCGCTGGCGATGCCGGATACTTTCCTGTCCAGCTTTATCACCACGTTCACCTTGTTTATCGGGTCGCCCACTTCAAAGTCTGTGACGGTACCTACGGTGATGCCTCGGTATTTCAGCGGTGTCTTGCCTATGATGAGCCCCGAGCCCGTGTCGAACTGCACACGGATCTCTTTGCCCGAATTAACATAGTCGTTGTAAAACAGCCATCCCGTGATGAGCAGTGCGAGTATAGGCGTGAGCCATACGTATGAGAGTCTTCTTTTTTGTACTATTTTAGCCTTAGGCAGTTCGTTCATCTTTTTCCTCGTAATCCCATATAAGTCTGGTGTCGAACCTCGCCGAGGCGAGCATTGTCAGCACCACCACCAGACCGAAGAATACTATCCCCGGCCCGCCTGTAATATCTATAAGGTAGCCCGTTTCAATGAGCCCCGACATGATAGCAACAACATAAACATCGAGCATGGACCATTTTCCGATGTGCTCTATTATATAGTAAAGTCTGGTTCTTTGCAGTTTAGACAGCCTGCTTTTACGCTTTAAAGAGACTAAAAGATATACCAGTGCCGTCATCTTAAAAATGGGCACCACAAAGCTGGCGACAAAAACGACGGCGCATATGAAATACATTTTATACTGATAAAACTGTACAACCCCTTGCAGGATAGTATTGCTGGATGTGTCGTTCATTATGCTTACGTCCATTATGGGCAGCAAATTCGCCGGTATATACAGCAGGATAGATGCGATGGTCAGTGCCCATGTGTGCTGTATGCTGTTTCTCAGGCGTGGATGCACGATACTGCTGCAGACAGGGCATGTCATTTCGCCCTCGTCCCTTTGGAGGAGTGTTCCGCATGTGGTGCAAAGGGCGGCGTCGGCTTTCAGATCATTTACCATTATGCCTCCTGCACCAGTAGAGGTGTTTGTCGTAAAATGCTCCTGCGGCGACCAGCATCCCTGTCATGATTATCATAAGGTAAAAGCCCTTCTCAAGGGATACATCCGCCATGTCGACTAGCTTCACGATGCTGACGAGTATCCCCACTATGAAGACGTCTGTCATCTGAAAGTATTCGAACATATTCATTATCCGCACGAAAAACCATTTATAGGGCAGATCCGTCCTTGTGACACAGCTAAGGGAGATGTATGTCATCACCAGCAGGTATGCCATGGGGAATATCAAAGCGGTGAACAGCACCAGAATACCCGCTATGCCGAATCCGTCGTGTATCATTATGTATGCCGTATCTAATATCGTGGCTGATGTGGTGGCTTCGTTTATCCTGATGGAGATGAATGGATATGTAGCAGCGGGGACAAGCAGTATCAGAGCCGTAATGCTGAAAAACAGGGAATAGAGTGTCCCGCCGTCCCTTTTAAAGAGCGTGGCAGAGCATCGGGGACAAGCGGTTCTTTCACCGTCTGATTCTGTTATTTCTATTACCAACCCGCATGTATGGCACGAAGTCAACATTCCAGCCTTACCTCTTTTAGGTGTGTGTGTCTGCGCCTAATCAATGCCGGAGCGGGGAGCAGACATATATAGTATATTTTGTATGATAATTAAAAAAGAAGCAATGGAATTAGGCAGAAAGATGCTCTCAGGACAGGCTTAAAGCCACAGGTAGGCATAAAAAAAGGAGACCCGAAGGTCTCCTTTTGGAATTTTTAGTTTAGCCTCGCAGATACAGGATGTATCTCTCGGAGTGAGCCAAAGGCTCAAACGTAGAGGAAGCGCAGCCTGTATTTATTCAGGCGAAGCGTAATAAAAAAATTCATGAACGAATTTTTTTATCAAACTTATTTGATACCAGCAACTTCTTCGAGCATAGCTGTTGTAACAGACTTTGGACGCTCGATAGCGTAACCAAGAGCTCTGTCCCATGTGATGTTCGCAAGAACACCGAGTGCTCTACCGATACCGAAGAGAACTGTGTAGTATTCGTACTCAGTTACACCGTAGTACCACTGGATAACACCAGACTGAGCATCAACGTTTGGCCATGGGTTTTTAGCTTTACCGTGCTCAAGAAGAACGCCGGGAGCAACGTCGAAGATCATTTTAACAAGTTTGAAAAGTGGGTAGTCTTTCAGACCTGGAGTCTTAAGACAGAATTCCTGCTGAGATGTGTAACGTGGGTCTGTTTTACGAAGAACCGCGTGACCGTATCCAGGAATAACCTGACCGCTGTTAAGTGTGTCCCAAAGAGCTTTTTTAAGAGCGTCTTCTGAAGGAACCTCACCGCCGAGCTTGTCCATGAAGTTTTGTGTCCAACGAAGAACTTCTTCGTTAGCAAGACCGTGAAGTGGACCGGCAAGACCGTTGATACCAGCGGAAAGTGAGTAGTATGCATCGGAAAGAGCAGACGCAACAAGGTGTGTAGCGTGTGCAGAAACGTTTCCTGACTCGTGGTCAGAGTGAAGGATGAAGTACATTCTAGCAACATCTTTGTACTCATCAGACTGTCCGATCATGTGAGCGAAGTTACCGCCGAAGTCAAGATCAGCACATGAAGGGATGTGTGTGTCGCCTTTGTATTTCATTCTGTAGATGTAAGCACCGATTTTGCCAAGTCTGGCCATAAGGATGTTACAGTCTTCAAGCATGTCTTCCCAGCAAGTCATTTTGTTGAACTTACCGGCTGCATAGTTTTTAGCGAATATTGACTCGCGCTGCATAGCCACGATCGCAGCGGAGAACATAGACATTGGGTGAGCGTCTCTAGGCATAGCTCTAAGAATGTCGAATACGTACTGAGGTACTTCTCCAACCTTCTTCCAAAGGTCTACAACTTCCTGTGTCTGCTCAACTGTAGGTACATCACCTGTGAGAAGCAGCCACCAGAAAGCTTCTACGTATGGGTAGTCAGAACCAGGAACTTTAGGCAGAGCGGCGAATGTTTCAGGAATAGTCATTCCGCGGAAACGGATTCCTTCCATTGGGTCGAGGTAAGAGATATCTGTCACGAGTGATTTGATTCCTCTACCACCGCCGATAGTTTGTGCGATAGTGTATTCGCCAACTTTAACGTCACCGAACTCTTTAACCAGTTTGGTAGTTCTAGGACGCTGCTCGTCGATTTTTTGCTTAAGTACTTCTTTAAGTCCCATTGAAATGCCTCCTCAATTTATGGTCTCATAATTTAAACACTGTTTATTTTTTATCATTACTGATACTGCTTGTCAACTATGAAATTGTATACAGTGTGCACTTATGACAGTTACGAAGGTAATGATTATTTTGTAGAAATAACTAAATTTAAAAAGAAATGACAATAATTTATCCTTGACCTGACATGGTGCTGAGTGCGATAATGAAAAAACAATAAAATATAAAAAGACGTTATTTCAAATAATAATAATCTTGATGAAATACGTCTTAATTATGGGTTGCAGATGCTAGGTTTTTTATTCATTATTTTCAGTGCCCTGTCTCATTCTCTATGGAATATGCTGCTGAAAAAATCAAAAAACAAATACGCGTTTAATTTTTACATGCATTTGGTAAACATATCTTTCTTTACCGTTCTGTACCCTATAGTTTTCCCTGAATACCTTTATTTTAACGGCGGAGTGGTGATTACTGCATTTATTGCGGCACTGTTTTTTTCGGGATATCATCTCGCAGTTTCAACATCTTACCGCTTTTCTGATGTCTCTCTGGTTTACCCTATCACAACATCATCACCCCTTTTTATTTTGGTGTGGGCTATGTTATTTCTCGACGAAGACCTTACTTTCATAGGTATATTCGGGATACTCCTTACAATATTAGGTACAATCGTTTTAAATAGTATAAAGGGAAGGGGATTTAGGCTGGGGAAGGGTGTTCTTTATGCTCTGCTGGCGGCTTTCCTCTATTCTTTCGGTGCTCTGATGGATAAAAAGGGCGTTTCTCAGGGTAATTTTATATTATATGTATATTCCATGTCGTTCTTTATGACATTCTTTCTATTCCTTTATTCCAGAAAGAGCGGAGAACTGACCATTGAGAAAGTTCGCAGTGATGCCAAGTGGGTCGTATTAGCAGGGGTAATAGTGTTTGCGTCCTTTACGTCTTACAGATACGGTCTGACCATGATAGAGCTTTCCTATGCGACGGCGCTCAGACAGGTTAATGTACTTTTCGGCGCTTTATTCGGCATGATGTTATTCGGTGAGAAGATGACATTAAATAAGGCTCTCGGCACTGTGGTTATAATGGTCGGCGTTATATTAATCAAGCTCGGGCTGTAGCTCTTCGTTTTTTCCTGCTTCCATAGCTATCATTATCTTCTTCCTCTCCAGTCCCCATCTGTATCCGCCCAGTTCGCCTGATTCCCTCAGCATACGGTGGCAAGGGATGAGGTATCCTATATGGTTTTGACCCGCTGCCGTGCCTACGGCTCTGACAGCTTTCGGGTTTCCTATTGTTTCGGCTATGCGGCTGTATGTGGTGAGGTGTCCCTCCGGGATGCGGAGGAGGGCTGACCACACCTTTATCTGAAAGTTTGTCCCTTTCATATGCAGTTTAAGCTCTGACGAACCGTCGAATATCCTCTCAGCCGTGTTATATATCTTTTCATCATTTCGGGCTATCTCTGCCCCCTGCCAGCGCATCTTCATCTTTTCCAGTGCGATGTCTAAAGGTTCGAAAGCCAGATGGCATATGCCCCTGTCTGTCTCTGCTATGAAGCATTCGCCGAATGGCGACGGAGCAGTGCCGTAGGATATGCTTAATTCGCTCCCCTTGCTTTTATATTCGCCTGGCGATATCCCCTCTGCGGAGATGAATAGGTCGTGCAGGCGTGAAGGGCTGCTCAGACCTACCTCATAGGTAGTGTCGAGTATTGATGCCTGTTTCAGTATCTTTTTAGCATTGGTGAGCGTTACGAACTGCAGGAAGCGTTTCGGGCTTATCCCCGCCCATCTGCTGAACAGCTTCTGAAAGTGAAATGGGCTCAGCCCCACATGGGATGCGATGTCATCCAGCGACGGCTGAAGCGAGCTGTTTTCCTCAATGTATTTTATAGCTTCTGCTATACGGTCATAATCTGATCGGAACATACTGCACCTAATGTGTTTCTATAAATGCTTCTATTTTACCGTGCCACTCTTCCGTGGTTTCGGGCTTTACGGATGTCTGTTCGCCAAAGAGTAGATCAGGCATATAGTGCGCCTTTTTACCGCCTTTCTGCATGGCGTGCACGCAGGAGACACAATATACTATCACATCCTCACAGGGCATCTCGTCCGCCCGCTCTTTCATCTTTGCGGTAACTTCTTCTGCGGGGAGCTTTCCGTAAAATGTATCACCGCAGCAGACGGCATTTGTGCGTGTCCTTGCGGGTTCTTTTATTATAATGTTCATCCTTTCCGCCAGCGTGCGGATGGCGTCATGTACTTTCGTATTCTTTCTGGTGGGGCATGCGTCGTGTACGGACATCACTGCGCCTTTATAATCAGGCAGGGGGAATGTCTCGTCCGATGCCAGTATTTCCCACAGGGATATAGTGCTCACTCCTTTATATAATGAAGAGTATCTTCTGTCGCATCCGGGGCAGGTGTTTACTATCTCCAGCGGTTCATCTGTTTCGGGGCGGTGGTGACAGCATGTGTCGTACAGCCCCTCCGTATGATATTTGTCGCCGAGGGTATTGTTTATCTTCTCTGCCAGTTCGGGTTTATAGATGAGCATTGCACATCCCGGTGCAAATAGTTTCTTCATATTTCCTCTCCGTTCTTAAGAGTAAAATAGCAGTTCAAGGGGAGACTTCCCACCCGTTTCTTGCTGTGAAGAAAAAAATACCGCATTAATTAGCGGGTAAATGATAATAATTTCCCATTTTGTATGAGAAATGGGGTAATATACGTCTGCATAATTAATACATGTTTATAATTATATTGAATTACCAGATAGATATGCGTGTGTGTGGCAAGTGTGCACATTTTGGCACGCAAGTTGATATATAGCTTTCTATGGTAGCGGAAAAACCGCGCCGACTGAGACGGAGCTCAACGGGGTGCCGGCAAGGAAGCCGGCTTTCCTTTAATGGAAACCCATATGTTTTAATGTCTTAAGAAGGTGCCTTTTTTCGATGTGACCAAAATTTACTTTATGTCACTTCTGACATAGTTTTTGCGTGCCGTTGTATATAATTAAGGTGTATAATTACCTATATATATACAAACGGTGCTCGATATGAAAACTGTAATCCTTATATTAGTCACACTATTTTCTTTTTATGGATGCACGGTAAGATCTGTCATCCCCTTTACGCCTGTGGAAGACAATGTGGTATATTCCGCAAAAGTCCCTGCAAAGGCGTCTTTCCTCTTAAAAGATGAATCTGAGAAATACACAAAAACTGAAAACGAACAGTCGGGCATAACGGTGCTGTATATAGTCCCCTCCGGGCAGATAATAAACGGCGCCGCTAAGGATGTATTGCCGAATTATTTCGAAAAAACAGATTTTGTCGGCAGTGCAGGTGATGTTAAAGACGGCGTGGTTATCTCTGCTGATCTGGTGGATTACAGACCGACGGTCGCCATCGGTTTTTCGGAAGGAGTGTATAAAGCGGAGCTGTCCTTAAGGGTGCGGATGCAAACTGAAAAGGGGAGCGAGCTGTATACCACCACGGCATTTGCAGATGCACAGGGGCGGAAGTATAACGCATTCTCCGGTGCCTCCGCAGGGCAGGCATGGGGCGAGCAGACCTATAATGCTTTCAGAAGTGCTATGAAAAAGGCGCTTGATAACATCATGCATTCGTATGCCGTTGTTGAATATCTTTCCGGATCAAGCGGTGTAATAATCAAAAATAACCCTCCTGTAAAACAGAATACAACTGAAAAAGATTTGTCCGGAATGTCTGATAAGGAAAAGCTGAGATATGCTTTCGAAAATGGAGATATCTCATCAGACCAGCTCTCCAAAGCTATCGAAGACCTTAACTCAGGCAATCCGTCAAAGATATTACAGTCATTTATAAACGGCTCTATAGATTCAAAAACTTTCAGCGACCTATATTGAGGGCAGATATGAGAAGATATAACATACTACTAATATTTATAATTCTGGCGGTCACAGGCTGCGGTACATTCCACTACACCCTGCCTTTTATACAGCCCCCTGTGGACAGACCGAATGTGCAGTCCATAGATATGAAGACGGCGGTGATAATGCCTGACGATAATGAACTGCGCAATAACACCATAGGCAATACCACCACGTCTGTTTATACAGGCAAGCTGATAAGCAGTATGAACAGAAAGTATATGATATATACCTTCACTAACCCGATATTTATCAGGAAAAATACCGCCAGCGAAGAAGCAGACGCCGTGGTCGAAGTGGATGTGCAGAGCCTCAGTTTCAACGGCATAATGGTCGCATTGGGCTTTGGGATGAAATTTGAGGCAAACCTGACCCTGAAAGCATCAGTAAGGAACAGGAACAATCAGGTGATATGGGAAACCTCTGCAAATGCCAGAAGCACCAGCAGGTCTGTGGTCTCTCCTGTTATCCCCCACGAACAGCTAAAGGCGGAAGCTCTGTCTCAGTGTTTCGCCGCCTGCTATAAACAGATAACAGAAGAGATGTCTATGGCATATCCTCTGAAGCAGTATGCCGCAAAGGTTAAAAGCGCTCCGCAGGCTGTCGCAAAGACAGATACACGGCAAGCCCCTGCCGATACATCTCCGAAGGCATGGCTGGGTGTGCATATATCCGACTATGACGCCGTCAGTATGAAGAACAACAGGCGCATGAGGATATTGGGCGCAAGCGTTACTGGTGTCGAGCAGGGCTCACCTGCTTTCAAATCAGGCGTGAGAGTAGGGGACATTCTGCTGGAGGTCAGCGGGGAAAAGGTGACCGGCGCAAAATCTATGGCGGATATAATATCCAGCCGTAACCCAGACACAGACATTATACTCAAGATAAACAGATCAGGTTCGGACATATTTCAGGTGGTGCATCTGGTTTCAAAAGAGCCCGTTGCGCAGTCAACTAAGGCTGTGGATTCATATACTCCGATACTCGCCCCGCATTCAGGCTCTGAAGAACTGCCTGAGTACCGCTCCGATGCTTTCGCCGTTGTGATAGGCATCGACTATGCAGGCAGGAAAGACATACCCGGGTTAAAATATGCCTCTGTAGACGCAAAGAAAGTTTATGAAGTTATAACGGACAAGAGATACGGCGGTATAAACCCTGAAAATTCTGTGCTCCTTCTGAACGACAAGGCGACAAGGAATAATATCATCTCTGCCCTGCGGAAGATTCGCACATGGGACGGATATGTATATGTATATTTCTCCGGTCACGGCGCACCCATCACCACAGGCGACTCCGTTACGGGGGGCGTTATCATCCCTTACGACGCTGTCATATCAGACCCCGAGGCGATGAAGGATACAGCCGTAAGCATAAGCTATATTCAGAATGCTCTGGATAATTCGAATGCGAAGGGGGTTCTGGTTGCTCTCGATGCATGTTTTACCGGTACGGGTAAGTCTGTCACTCCTAAAGGCGGAAAGCCCATCGTGGGCATGATGGTGGCAAATGACATCATAAAAACCACAGGAGCGGGCAAGCTGATACTGACATCCTCTGCTGCCGATCAGCAGTCATGGGAGGACGATAATGAGTTTAAATCAGGCATTTTCAGCCATTACCTGATAGACGGTATAATGAATGCAGGGCAGAGCGCATGGATAAGCGTGAAGGACCTCGCAGATTATGTTATGACGAACGTGCCTAAGGCATCCTCAAGGCTAAAAGGGGAGCCTCAGACGCCTCAGCTGATAGGAAAGGGGGACTTTGTTGTCAGCAGAAACTGGAAGATGTCTAAAGAGCTTTCGGAAGAATCAGCGAAATCAAAGCTCAAAGCAGCCTTTGAGAATGGCGATATCAATGCCGCCCAGCTTAGCAAGGCTCTGGATGAGGTTAAGAATAAAACGAATTCGAAGCTGATGGACTCATTTTTAAACGGAAAGATAGACAGCAAGACTTTCGGGGAGCTGTACTGATGCGCATCATTTTAATCTTTGCTCTGCTGTTATGTTTCGGAACTGTTTACTCTGCGGAGAATATTTGGGTAGAGGCCGAAGGTGCATCAATCATGGGTGATGCCGACACTTATAAAGAGACTGTCTCCAGAGCAAAGAATGACGCCCTTAGGAATGCCGTGGAAGATGCCGTAGGCGTGTTTATAAAGTCTATGTCTATGGTGTCGAACGGACAGCTCGCAGACGACCTTGTATATGCAGGCGTCAGGGGGCATGTGGTAAAGAGCGAGGTGCTGGCAGAGGGATTCGACACAGAGGATAAAAGACTCTACAGAGTGCGTATAAAAGCGCTGATAGAGCCATATATGCCTGATGTGAGCGGAAGGTTATCCGTTGATCTTGTGCTGGATAAGGAAGAGCTGAGGGAGAATGATAAGATATCCGTCAGTTATAAGACCAGCGACAATGCTTACGTCTATATATTTTCAATTGGTGCGGACGGTTCGGTCACGCTTATTTTCCCCAACAGCATAGACAGGAACAACTATACAGAAAAAGGCAAGGTGTATACCTATCCACAGAATGGGAGCGAGATAACTCTTTTCGCCCGTTTTCTCCCTGATTTCAAAGGTAAAAGTGCGAAGGAAAGTGTTAAGATAATAGCTACGAAAGAGCGTGAAGACCTTTTACCGCTGGGGTTTCAGGAGGGGCTGTTTCTTGTGTATGATGCAAGGTCGACAAATATGATAAGCGACCTGATACGCAGACTGAACAAGCTGGAACCGGACACATGGACAGAGGCAACATCTGCATACACGATAGTCAGATAGAGCAGTTATGAGGTCGTCGGCTAAAGATTTGACAGGAGAACTTTTTCACCGGCGATGCCTTCCACTTTGAAAGACGGCTCTTCCGAAGTGACAGTTATCACATATTTTCCGTCGTCTTTTTTGACAGACTCTATTTTCCCTTTGATATGAAAGTATTTTTTCCTTTCTGGCTCGTTAACTTCCGAGCGGTTCACTTTGAAAGGCCCGACGGGGGGTATCATACTTATTTCCATGACATCCTCCTTAATTATTCTCTGTATAATTAAGATCGGAAACTTTTCTGAATACTTGAATAGAAAGGTTTTTTTAGTTTTCTTTGTAGAATTCGTCTATGAATGAATGGTCGAGCATGCCGCATGCTTCACGCTGATATTTGAACTCTTCCATATATTTGTTTTTCAGCTCTTCCAGTTTTCTGACTGTTTTGTCAGTTTTTATTATCTTTGAACGGACTCTTTCGGTCAGCTCAGCCTGACGTTTTTTCTTTTTCCACCCGTGTTTTATGACTGTTTCACTTTCCAGACGCAGGAGTATCTTCTGAAGTCTGTCCAGCAGTTTCAGCTTCTGGTGATACATGTCTTCAGCTATCTCCAGCTTTTTGCCGTATTTGTAAAGGGTGTTAGCCTTCATCTCCAGCAGGTCGTGTTCGACTATGTCTATAGGGTTCATAGTCAATTCTACAGCTTTTCGGGTTTTAATGATACAGACTTGTTAATAGTGCTTGTAATATTCTGCTCTATATACAATTATAATGACCGAAAGAAGGTCTTTCGGTCGCCGGTGCTTTAAGCACGGGAGGAAAGTCCGGACACCGCAGGGCAGGATGGCTGATAACATCAGCCCGGTGCGAGCCGGGGACAGTGCCACAGAAAACAGACCGCCATTTATATGGTAAGGGTGAAACGGAGGTGTAAGAGACCCCCGCTGATGCCGGTGACGGCACAGGCACGGCAAACCCCATCCGGTGCAATGCCAAATAGGCAGATCTCGCAGAACGGCCCGTTCTTTATGATCTGCGGGTAGGCAGCTTGACCATGTGAGCAATCACATGGCTAGATAAATGACCGATTTACACAGGATCCGGCTTACAGACCTTCTTTCACTTTTACTTCACTTATTTCATAAAGACATTTTATTCTGTGAAAAAGTACCAGAATAGAGATTGACTCAAAGATAAAAAACAGCTATATTTTTCGCATTATACACTGTATACTGTATACAGTGTACCTTTCGGTGGTGAGGTTTACCTCAAATTAAAAGAGGTTTGGTGTGAGTCAGGAAGTATTTATCGAAAGCAAACCGCTGCGTGAAAAGATAGCGGATAAAATAAGAGCGGATATAATCAAAGGTGTTTATAAAAACGGCGAAAGACTCGTAGAGCCTAAGCTGGCTAAAACACTGGGTATATCACGCACCCCGATACGGGAAGCTCTCAGGCAGCTCGAGGCAGAAGGCTTCATAGAAATAGTGCCCAGAAGGGGCGCAATTGTCAAAGAGCTGACCATCAAAGATATCGACGACCTGTACGCCATAAAGGCTAACCTGGAAGGGCTCGCCGCCAGACAGGCAGTGATAAACCTTACCGAAGAACAGATAGAAAGCCTTATAAACATTAATAAACAGTTTAAAAACATAGTCGAAAAGAATCCGAGTGTAACAGACGAGTACCTGAAAGATAACATCGACTTTCACAATATATTCATTGCCGCTTCCGACAATGATAAGCTTGTGGACATTCTGGATGGACTTTCAAAAAATTTCCAGCGTTTGAAGACCATGCTGGTTTCTGATGCGGGAAGGGCAGCTACTGCCGTAAAAGAACATAAAAAGATCATAGATGCATTCGTATCTAAAGATCCGGACCTGGCTGAAACATCCGTCAGAGACCATATCATCAGCGGATGGGAATATCTGAAAGAAAGGATCAAAAGCCACTAGAGGTGATTTAAAATGGCTGGCAGAGATATAAACATAGACAATACGCCGCTTAGTGAGAAGATAGCCCAGACAATTCGTAATAATATCATAAAAGGTATAATAAAGCCGGGCGAGAGACTTGTTGAACCAAAGCTCTCTGAGATGCTCGGTATATCCAGAACCCCTATCAGAGAGGCTCTCAGGCTTCTTGAGATGGAGGGCTTCATAGACATCATCCCCAGAAGGGGTGCGGTGGTAACCACCCTCACCAGAAAAGATATCGACGACATCTTTGTCATAAAGATGAAGCTCGAACCCCTTGCGTCAAGGCTCGCTGTCGATCATATCGAAAAGGCAGACCTTGATAAAATGCGCGAGCTCGCCGTAAAGATGGAAGCAGGCTCTGCAAAGGGTGTGACACAGCTCATCAACTGGAACTACGACTTCCATAACATTTTTATATATAAATGCCATAACGACAGACTCATCAGAATGCTCGAAGGACTGCAGCAGCAGTTCAAAAGAGCCACAGTCTACTCTTTCACCACAGAGGGACGTACCAAAAAGGTGAACGAAGAGCACGAAAGCCTCATAAATGCCTTTGAAAAGAAAGATACCGACAGAGTGGAAAAGATAGTAGAGACACACGTTTACAACGGTTGGCAGTTTATAAGAACACAATTCGAGGAAGTGCTCACACAAATTTGATGCAATATTTATTTTTCTGTTGTATAATTTATTAACATAAAAACACAAAGACTTATGCGTTATTGTTATAATTGGGTACGACATGAAAAAAATAGACATCAACGACCTAAAGATCGGCGATAAGGTCTTAAAATTCGACTGTAGCTGGCTGGATACTGATTTTCTTAAACACAAGTTCGTAGTTAAGAATCAAGCAACTATCGATAAGATAAAATCCAATGATATCAGATATGTATACATAGAGGAAGTGAGTGTAGAGGAGAAGAAAGCCTCTAAAATCATCCTCGCACCCGAACCCGACGCTGTCGAAGAAGCCGCAGAAGAGTCTGCCGAAAACATGGTAGACCTCGGAGAGCTTGATAAAGTCAGCGATATCTACACCGAATCTGTAAAAATAGTCAGAAATGTGATGGAAGACATCCGCGGCGGAAAGATGTTTAACAGTGAAGCCGTAAAGCATGTAGCATCAAATATAGCAGAACTCACCAGAAAGAATAAAAGTGTCCTCTGCAGCGTCACAAAGCTGCGCCACTATGACGACTATACATTCCAGCACTCCATGAACGTGAGCATCTATGCAGCGAGTCTGGCAGCACACCTCGGGATGAGCCAGAGAGAAATTGAATCTATCGCAAATGCAGGGCTTATCCATGATGCCGGTAAGATGCTCGTGCCTACTGAGGTTTTAAATAAGCCGGGGAAGCTGACCGAAGAGGAATTCGTGATAATGCGTAACCATGTACAGTACGGATATGACTTCCTAAAGAAGCAGAATATTCCTGATGAGATGCTGCGCCTTGCATACGAACACCACGAAAGATATGACGGCTCGGGCTACCCGAATAATCTGAAAGACGAAGATATCAGCATAGAGGGGAAGATAGGAGCAGTGGTAGACATCTATGACGCTATCACCAGCGACAGAGTATACCACAAAGGTATGGAGCCCCCTTCGGCTCTGAAGCTCATGTTTAAGTGGGCAGACTCGCATATAAATAAGAAGGTCTTTGAGTTCTTCATAAAGAATATCGGTATATACCCCGTTGGGTCTCTTGTGCTGATGAGTTCGCATGAGCTGGCAGTGGTGGGGAAAACAAATTTAAACAAACCGACGGAGCCGATTGTTCTCGTTTTTATGAACAAGCGTGGGGACAGACTGCCTATCAAAGCGATAGATCTTTCAAAATCCGTTGTAAATGCTCATAAAATAGTTGCGCCTGTGAATCCGGAGTCAGTATTTATACCGGATGATATATACAAATTTATAGACCAGATGAATAAAATCTCGTGAATATTCATATAATTTTAGATTTCTTGTTGAACTATTTCTCTGCCGCAGTATCTTTGTAATATAAGCTGAACAATTCGTGGGGCGAAAGCCCTTTATATATCCCCTGTAGGTTTTTAAAGGTTAAGGAGAGGGCAGGTTTTAAAGCCTGCCTTTTCTTTTATATCTATCAAAGATTTCTAATTTTCACAGCTCTATAGATGGTTCCTTCGACGGTGTCGAGCAGCTCTATGCCCTGTTCTTTCAGCTCGTTTCTGATGCTGTCGGAGAGCTCAAAGTTTTTCTCTTTTTTTGCCGCTGTTCTTTCCTCGATCTTTTTGAGAAGCTCGTCTTCAGGTATGGAAAGGTTTATTCTGAACCAGTCTTCGGGGGTGTATTTTATGATACCGAGCACATTATTAAGCATGGCAAAAACATCTGCCACGGCTTTCTGCAGGGCAGGGAACCCCTCTTTATTCGGTTTTGCGCCGAGTAGTCTGTTTGTCTCACGTATTACTTCAAACATAGCAGCCAGTGCTTCAGGAGTGTTGAAGTCGTCGTCCATTGCGGATTCGAACTTTTCCTTAAAAGCAGCAAACATCTTTTCTGCGTCTGCTGTAACATCCACGCCTTTTTTACCTGCATTGAACCTGTTCAGTTCGTCCAGCATGGTGTAGACACGGTCGAGCGATTTCTCCGCTTCCAGCAGGTGATCCTGAGAGAAGTCGAGGGCGCTTCTGTAGTGTGTGGTCATGAGGAAGAATCTGACTATCTCAGAGTCGAACTCTTTCAGCACGTCTCTGATGGTGAAGAAGTTGCCGAGTGATTTAGACATCTTCTCCTGATTTACGTTTACGAAACCGTTATGTATCCAGTATTTGGAAAACATGCATCCGCATGCCGCCTCAGACTGTGCTATTTCATTTTCGTGATGGGGGAATACAAGGTCTTTTCCGCCGCCGTGTATGTCGAAAGGCAGCCCGAGGATGTCTTCGCTCATGACGCTGCATTCGATGTGCCAACCCGGTCTTCCCGGTCCCCATGGGCTTTCCCAGCTTGGTTCGCCGGGTTTAGACGATTTCCACAGTACAAAGTCGTACGGGTTCTCTTTTTTGTCATTCACTTCTATTCTGGCACCGGCCATCATGTCTTCCAGCTTGCGGTGGGAGAGCTTTCCGTATTCTTTAAATTCCTGAACACGGTAGTATATGTCCCCTTCGGATTCATATGCGAATCCTTTGGAGATGAGCGTCTCGCACATTTCTATCATCTGTTTGATGTAGTCTGTCGCCTTTGGCGTGTGGTCGGGGCGCAGTATGTTCAGAGAATCCATGTCGGCATCGTGTTCGGCTATGAACTCGGCTGTCAGGTCTCTCCAGTCTATATTTCGTTCGTTGCTTCTCTTGATGATCTTGTCGTCTATGTCGGTAAAGTTTTTAACGAAAGTAACATCAAAACCTTTATACATAAGGTATCTGCGTATAACATCAAAAACGCCGGAGCTGCGCGCATGGCCGATATGGCAAAAGTCGTAAACAGTGACACCGCATACGTACATGTTCACTTTTCCTTCGTTTATAGGTTTGAATTCTTCTTTCTGGTTTGTAAGTGTGTTAAAAACTTTAAGCATATTTATCACCCGCCGGAAGCTTCGAGCAGCTTTCGTGTATAATCTTTTTCAGGATTTGTCAGCACGGACTGCACCGTACCGTATTCAACAGCCTCGCCGTCATGCATCACAAGCACATCATCGCACAGATAAGAAACAACGGCAAGGTCATGGGATATTAAAATAAAAGTGACATCCTTTTCAAGTTTTAATTTCTTCATAAGGTTCAGTATTTGAGCCTGTACGGAAACATCGAGTGAGCTCACGGGCTCGTCGGCTATTATTATCTCGGGCTCCAGCGACAGTGCTCTCGCTATGGATATACGCTGTCTCTGCCCGCCGGAGAACTCGTGCGGGTATCTGTCGAGGTATTCTCTCTCCAGCCCCACCATCTCCATATAATCGCCGCAGACCTCTCTAGGGTCGCCTTTGATACCGTGCACTTTCAGCGCATCCTTCATAGCAGAGAAGACTGTCAGCTTCGGATTCAGGCTTAGGTATGGGTCCTGAAAGACAACCTGAACATTTTTGCGGTAGTTCTTATATCCGTCGCCCAGACTGCATATGTCTTCACCGTGGAAGAGCACACGCCCTGAGTCGGGCTTTATGATGTCGGCGATGATCTTCGCCATGGTTGTCTTGCCGCTTCCTGACTCGCCGACGATGCCGAGCGAGCGGCCTTTTTCTATGGACAGAGATATATTGTCCACAGCCTTGATGATAGTAGAAGAGCCCTTGAAGATTCCTTCAAAGGCTCTATATGTTTTTGTAACGTTCTCTAGTTCAATTAACTTTTTTAGCATGCGTTAGTTTTGAAATGAGATATCTTATCCTGCAGATCGTGTGAAAGCTCCGCAAGTTTCTCTGAGAAAGCGTTAACTTCCTCTACGATCATCTTGCTCTCTTCGGATGCCTCGCTGACATTCGTCACAGTTAATGTGATGTTAGTGATAGCTTCACTCTGCTGCTCTATAATAGTAAGTATCGGCTCAACGGCTCCTGCTGCGGATTCCATCTGGCTGACAACCTCTTCGAAGTTTTCGCCCACGTGTGTGATGGCTTCCGAGCTGGATTCCACTTCTTCTATACCGTTATGAACCACATCCACGACGCCCTGTACATTGCTTTGTATAGTGGCGACCATTGTGGATATTTCCTGTGTTGAAGTACTTGTCTTTTCAGCAAGTTTTCTCACTTCGTCTGCAACCACGGCAAAGCCTCTGCCTGCCTCTCCCGCTCTAGCTGCCTCTATGGCTGCGTTGAGTGCGAGAAGATTTGTCTGCTCTGCGATATCAACGATGATGCTGACGATGTTTGTGATCCCCTGGCTGGCTGTTTTCAGCTCGTTCAGACTGTCTGCGACACCTGAAAGGTTGTTTGCAACACTGCTACCTGTTTAATGGATGTCTGAAGCCCGGAGTTACCCTCGAGCACTTTATCCTTAGCAGCCTGCACTTCTCTAATACCGACCTGTACAGACTCTATAATGTTCACTGTGGAAGAAGAAAGTTCCTCCGCAGCAGAAGCGGCAGCAGCCATCTCAAGGTTTGTATTGTTGAGGTTATCATGCATTTTATGCATCAGCTCAGTGGATTGATCGCTTGTTTTGCTGAGGTAGTCTGTGCTGGTGGTGATGTTGTTCACCAGCTCACAGAGGGAGTTCTGCATCTTATTGATGGAGTTGGTGAGAGCTCCGAATTCGTCTTTAGACGAGTGGGCTATCTCTCCGCACATGAGGTTTCCGTTTTTGATGCTTTCGGCGACGTTCATGATCTTTCTCAGCGGGCCTGTTATCTGCTTAGCGCTGAACAGACCGACAACGATGGCAAGTATTACAACGATAACGAGAACCACGATGGTGGTTGTCATAACTTTCGAAGAGATGGAGAAGATGGTTGAAACCCCTTCGTCCATTTTTGCTTTCGCTGTTTTTGTAAGGTTTTTAAGCAGTCCCTCGGTCTCTGCCACATCAGTTTCCAGTTCGATGATCTGCTTAGCGAGATCCTGCTCCTGTTCGATGGTGAGCAGGCGGATCTCCTGAAGTTTGTCTGAGGCGTCGATCATCTGCTTAGTAACATCCAGCAGCATGGTCATTCTCTCTCTCACCTCTTCATTATTAAGCTGTACGAGAGTATCGCCTTTGTATGTACCGCCTTCGAGAAGAGTATTAGTTTTCTCAGTGAGTATCTCTGCGTAGTTCACGAGGGTGAAAACGCCATCTTCCGCATCAATGGCATCCTTCGCATTTACAATTTCAGAGATGTATACTTTGATCTCGAGAGGGTCTTCCATCATTTTATGAAGGAAATTAAGGGTATTTTTATACCTTGTTCCGAACTTTTCAAGAGTCATGATGCTGACGAATATGTATCCCTTCTGTTTTCTGAAGAGTGAGTCCATATCGTCGAATAACAGTAACATCTCGTCGTTTGTTTTGACAAACTCCTGCTTTTTCTGGAGAAAATTGTCAGACAGACGTCTGAGATGTTCGCTTTCGCCGGTGATCTTGTCGAATGTGGGATCACCTTTTTTTCTGGAAAGAGCCTTATTGATGACTCCAAAGCTAGCATCTATGTCTTTTCGATACTGAGCTATCTCGTCAGAGCTATTTGTGACCCTTGCGCTCTTTAAGGCTATTACGATGTTTTTGAACTGCCCGTTCACCGCATTTGCGACTTCTCGGTCAGCCAACATGTCGTTCATCACGACATTTACATACCCTGTCACCCTTTTGTTCGATACCATGAAGGTTACCGATAAAATCACGATAAATGAAGTGACTAGCAGGTAAGAGAAAATCAACTTGACCTTAATATTCATTTACAACCCCGAACCAAAATGTTTACAAACATAGTATACTAAATTATAATCAAAGTCACTTTAATAACTGTAAAATAGTACACTGATATAAAATAGATTTTAATGTGGAATAAATAATTATTAGGATAAAGAATGAAAATTTTAGACGAATTTCGCCAGATACATAAGTTTTACGAAAAAAAGTATAAGAACCAGGCAGTTTTCAAGTCCATGCGTATGGTGAAAAATAAAAGCGGAGAGCTTGAGCCTGTTTTTTACATAGGTGTTCCCGGGCTGATGGTTGCTCTTGCTTTTGCTATAGTGATCCTTGCTACGGTCTACATCGTTTCGCTCCCGTTCAAGTGGTACATATGGGTTCCTTATGCTCTCATCGTCATATTCGGCTTCCGCATAGCTCTGAAGCTGGATAAGGTGAAGCAGGTAAGATATATGGTGTCTCACCAGCTTGATATGTCGCTTAAGTTCCTTGAAAAAGCAGCAAACGAGAAAGATAAAGAGGCTCGTCAGTCTCATCTGCAGGAAGCCGAAGAATGGCTGAGAAAGACCTCGGAGTGGGTCGATGAGCCTGCTATTGAAGCTCAGCTTGAGCAAATTATTAAATCGTAGTAAATTTGTCATATTAAAACTTGAAAACATTTATTAGATTCTGTATTGTCTAGCTATACAGATATTTATCAAAGGTTGAAGTATGCTGAAAAAGCTAATTAAGAAAACCGGTCTGAAAGCTAATATAAAGCGTAAATTCCCCCGTGGGGTTTACGGTGTAAAGCTCTGCGCCACAATACTTATCAACTATAAGAAGGGCGACAAGACGTTCAAATACGGAGACTGCTTTTCCATACGCACATACGACATCAGCGCAGGCGGTATGTGCATCAGTCACCCAGACAGACTTCTCCCTGATAAATATATCATGATCAATTCCAAAAATAATCTTAAGAAAGTCGAATGCATCAACTGTTCTATGGTGGGCATCATCAATGACGGTTTCGTTACTAAGCCAATAATAGCGAAGGTTATGTGGGCTAAGGAAAACAGGTGCGGTATAGAGTACGTGGATATCTCAGACGGCGACAGGCGTAAGCTGGATAAGCTGGCGAAGTCGTCATTCGAAGCTAAAATCTTATAATAAAAAACCCGCTCAGATGAGCGGGTTTATTTTTGTCGTTAAGTAGGATGAATGTTACTTCTTGTGGCAAGTGTTGCAGGATTTGCCTTTAGGAACTTTCTTCTCTACGTGGCATTTCCAGCAGAATTCATCGTGGATGTCGTTCTTCATGCCGCCAGGCTTAAGGTTGCCTGAAGCAACGAGAGCAGCTGGGTCGATTGCAGCGCCGGCGATGTTCTTAAGAGCTCCGCCTTCTGGTGTTGCGTGGCATTCTACACACTGGTTTTTAGTCTGGTGAAGAGCGTGTGGGAAAACTACAGCCGGTTTCTTAGGTGCGATTCCCCATTTTTCTGCAAGGTTGATAGACTCAGGACCTGCAGCGAAAGCTACAAGAGCTACTGAGAAAATAACGAGCATTGCGATTGCTATTTTTTTCATTTGGTATCTCTCCTCATGTAAATTTTTATGATATTAACCTTAGTGAACGCCTATGTCAATGGGGTATATGATTTTTTAGTTGAATATATTGTTAATTTCAGGCAGTTCGCCTGATGGTCTGATTATCTTGTAAATATCTGATGATATGTCGATAATGGCGGATGAGGATGTCGACTTATTATTGTCAATAAGGAAGTATTCGACTTTGCCCTTGAAAGTATCAAATAAAAAGTTTTCATCATTAGTGTACTCGATTCCCGAGGGGTTTGCACTGGTGGCACTGATAGGCCCTGTCTCGTCTATTAAATCTCTCAGCCACTTTTTGTCAGGCATGCGCACGGCCACGGTATTCTGGTAAGTATACAATGGGGCCAGATTGGATTTCGCTTTAAGGATAAAGGTTACCTTCGCCGGCCAGATAGATTTTAACAAGTCTTCCTGCTTTTGATCCAGCTCGGCTATCTGCTTAACCTGCTCCAGCGAAGAGACCAGCACAGGGAAGGGTTTTGACCTGTCTCTACCTTTTATATCAAAGATTTTGTCATTGGCTTTTTCGTCTGAAAGGGGCGCACCGATACCGTATATTGTGTCGGTGGAAAAAATAACGGGCTCCGATTTTAGCGAAGCCCGTCTGAATATATCTATTGAGTTTTTACTGTCAGCTTTCGCTATCAGCATTTACAGCATTTCCTGAACGGCTTCATTGTCTTTGTAGACCTTTGCCTTCATGTCTTCACGGTACTGGAGGAGTTTCTGATACATCTCGGGGTTTTTGCGTCCGATGATCTGCGCCGCAAATATACCTGCGTTTTTAGCTCCTGCTTTGCCTATTGCCATTGTCGCCACGGGGATGCCTCCGGGCATCTGTACCATAGCGTAGAGGGCGTCTATACCGTTCATGCTGGTGGCTGAGATAGGCACGGCGATGACTGGCACGTTTGTCTCGCTGGCGATAACACCTGCGAGGTGGGCAGCAGCACCTGCGAGGGCGATGATAGCATCAAGACCTCTGTCTGCGGCAGTGCGTGACCATTCGCCTGTGCGCTCGGGTGTACGGTGTGCGCTTGAAACAATTACTTCGTATTCGATGCCGAATTCTTTGAGTACTTCTATGGCAGCCTGAGCTATATCAAAGTCAGACTTGCTTCCCATTATGATGCCAACTTTTCCCATTATTTCATCCTCTTTAATGCTTTAGCGCCGATGTCCGTGCGGTAGTGCACATCTGTCCAGCTTATCTTTTTCACTGCCTCATAGGCGAGCTTTATAGTTTCTTCCAGACCGTCTCCGCATGCTGTCACGCCGAGGACACGTCCGCCTGTGTTCACTGTTTTGCCGTCCACTGTCTCAGTTCCGGCGTGGAAAACTTTTACGCCGTCCAGAGCATCAGCATCTGATATACCTTCGATGGCGTAGCCTTTTTTATAAGATTTTGGATATCCGCCCGACGCCATAACAACGCATACTGTCGGATTTTCGTTCCATTCTATTTCGACCTTATCCAGTGTCTGATCAACACATGCGAGGAAAACAGGCACTATGTCGGATTTCAGACGGCTGAGGACAGGCTGTGTCTCAGGGTCGCCGAAGCGTGCGTTGAACTCGAGCACTTTCGGGCCGTCTTTTGTTATCATCAGGCCTGCGTATATTATACCTTTGAAAGTGATGCCTTTCTCCGCCATAGTTTTTATCAGCGGATAGGCGATCTTGTCAGTAGCAAAGTTGAATATTTCATCTGTCACGACAGGGGCAGGGGAGTAGGCTCCCATTCCGCCTGTGTTCGGGCCTTCGTCATTGTCGTATGCGGGTTTATGGTCTTGTGATGTCACCATCGGCAGGACAGTTTTTCCGTCGGTAAATGCGAGGTAAGATGCCTCTTCACCGTCGAGGAATTCTTCGATAACGACCTTGCTTCCTGCTTCGCCGAAAGCGTTGTCCACGAATATCTCGTCCAGAGCAGCCATAGCCTCTTCGAGAGTTCTGGCGACTGTTACGCCTTTACCTGCGGCGAGTCCGTCAGCCTTAACGACGATAGGTGCTCCCTGCTCCTCTACATATGCCTTTGCAGATGCGAGGTCGGTGAACTCACCGTAAGCGGCAGTAGGTATGCCAGCGGCTATCATCATATCCTTTGCGAATGCCTTGCTCGCCTCAAGCTGTGCAGCATCGGCGTTTGGTCCGAAGGCTTTGAGACCTTCTTTTTCAAATGCGTTGATGATGCCGAGGGCGAGAGGATCTTCCGGACCGACAACAGTCAGGTCGATCTTCTCAGATTTAGCAAATGCCACTAGCTTTTCGATGTCTGTGGCTTGTATATCAAGGTTTACAGTTTTATCTTCGAGGTCGGTACCGCCGTTACCCGGTGCGGCGTATATCTTCGCCACAAGGGGAGACTGGGCTATCTTCCAGCAGAGTGCGTGTTCACGTCCGCCTCCGCCCACAACTAAAATCTTCATAATATATAAAACCTCCGTACTCTGCGGCTTACAGGGATGTAAGCCCAATTTGCTAAAAGCAAATTGAAAGTGAGGGCTAAATTCTATTTTGCCCGAGCGTCTGCAAAAGTTCCACGGATGATAACTTTTGCATTAGTAATGGGTGTGCGTGTTCAGGTCCGCCTCCGCCCACTACTAATATTTTTATTACTAACTCTCCGGTAAAAGTCATCCTGAGTGCAACGAAGGATCTGAAGGATTCAGATTCTTCACTTTGTTCAGAATGACAGATATATTAGGGCGTAAGTTAATAATCTAGTGTTTAAAGTGTCTCACGCCGGTGAAGACCATAGCTATGCCGTGCTCGTTTGCAGCAGCGATAACTTCGTCGTCTCTGATAGAACCGCCGGGGGAAACGATGGCTGTGATGCCTCTTTCCGCTGCTTCGTCCACACTGTCTCTGAAAGGGAAGAAAGCGTCAGACGCCATAACTGTTCCTTTCAGTTCTTTCTGTGCTTTGCTGGCTGCTATTTTGGATGAATCCACACGGCTCATCTGTCCTGCGCCCACGCCTATTGTTCTGTCTTCAGTAGTATATACTATCGCATTGGATTTTACATGCTTAGCTACTATCCATGCGAAATCGAGTGCTTCATATTCAGCATCGGTAGGCTTTCTGTCTGTGGGAACGTTAAGAGAGCGGATGTCGTCTATTTCGTGGAGGTCTCTGTCTTGAAGGAGCAGACCGCCCGTTACGTTTTTGATGTCCAGCTCGTTGTCACGTCCGCCTGTGATATCGCCCAGCTCGATGAGTCTGAGGTTTTTCTTCGGAGCGAGAACTTCGAGAGCTTCCTTGCTGAATGAAGGAGCGAGAACAACCTCGAGGAAGATGTTCGCCAGCTTGTCGGCGAGGTCTCTGTCCACCTCACGGTTAACACCCACGATACCGCCGAAAGCGGATACGGGGTCACACTCGAGAGCCTTGTCATATGCCTCGGATACAGATTCGCCTATGGCGCATCCGCAAGGGTTTGTGTGTTTTATGATGGCTACAGCAGGCTTTTTGAATTCTTTCACAAGCTCAAGCGTAGCGTGTATGTCTGCTATGTTGTTGAATGAGAGTTCCTTACCCTGAAGCTGTTTGCCTGTGGATACGGATGCCTCGTTCACGAGAGGTTTAACATAGAAAGCAGAGTCCTGATGAGGGTTTTCACCGTATCTCATACCTTGCTTTTTACGTGCGGGGATAGCTATCTCTTCGGGGAATTTTACGCCGAGCTTTTTGTTAAAGTAGCTAGCGATGATGGAGTCGTAAACTCCTGTGTGAGAGTATGCCTTACGAGCGAGGTCGATACGTGTGTCGAGCTCAGTACCGCCGTTGTCCATCTCTGCGAGCACACGGTCAAAGTCGCCGTTGTCCACGATGATGGTCACGAACTTATGGTTTTTCGCTGCGGAGCGTATCATTGACGGTCCGCCGATGTCGATGTTTTCCACAACTTCGTCGTGCTCTGCGCCTTTTGCCACAGTAGCTTCGAAAGGATAAAGGTTTACAACGACCATGTCGATGTCTTCGAGCCCGTGCTCTTTCATTGTCGCCTGATGCTCTGAGTTGTCACGGACATTGAGAATGCCTCCGTGTACCTTCGGGTGGAGAGTCTTTACTCTGCCGTCGAGCATTTCAGGGAACCCTGTGAATTCGCCTATCTCGATTATCTCTACGCCGCTTTCAGCGAGCAGTTTCGCTGTGCCGCCTGTGGAGATTATCTTGACGCCGTGTTTTTTAAGACCTTTTGCGAATTCTACGATACCGTCTTTATCAGACACACTGATAAGGGCGGATTTAGGCATGATTTTCATTCTGTACCCTCAAAATTTTTTGGAAACAGGAACACACATCACCATGTCATTCTGAGCATTGCATTCAGGATGACGCGCAGTGATCAGTTCTTCCTGTTTTTTAATATCATATAATCTAAGAACAGCAGTCCGATCCCGCATGAGATGGCGATGTCCGCCACGTTAAAGGCCGGCCACTGATATTGTTTGTAGTAGAAGTGGAGGAAGTCCACCACTTGCCCGAGGTATATCCTGTCTATAAAGTTACCTATGGCTCCCGAGAGGATAAGAGTGTATGAGATGAGGCGCACCTTCATCGCTTTCTCTTTAACCATAAGGTAAATAACGGCGGCGATAGCCACGGCAGTGATAACGACGAAGAATCCCTGGCGGTATGCCTCGTTCAGCTTTGCCAGTATTCCGAATGCTGCGCCCTTGTTCAGCACGTATGTGATGCTGAAAAAGCCGTCGATGACGGGGCGCATTTCGTAAAGGTCAAAGTTGCCCTTGATGTAGAGCTTTGTCCACTGATCAAGAGCAACTATAACTGCAACTATTATTAATAGTATTTTCTTCATTATGAGAGAGCCTCGGCGCATCTGTTACAGATGCCTTCTGTTTTCTCGCCCACGGTGTGGGATTTTGTCCAGCATCTCTCGCATTTAGCGTTGGATGAAGGTGTGACCTTCACCTTAATGTTGCCTTCCTCTGAAACGTGACAGTCGGAAAGCTCAGACGGGTCAACTATCTTAACCTCGGAAACGATGAATATGCGCTCGATACCTTCGTCAGCGACAAGGTATTTCGCAGTCTCGGCATCTACGCCGATGACAACATCCGCATCCAGAGGGTGACCGATGGTCTTTTCTGCTCTGGCTATCTCGAGGGCTTTTGTCACCTCTTTGCGGACTTCAAGTATCTTCTTCCATTTGTTGAGGTTTTCAGCATCATCATGTTCTTCCACAGGGGCGAATAGTTCTGTGAATATTGTGTCTCCCTTGCCTTTGTATGCGGGGATGTATTCGAATATCTCGTCCGCAGTGAAGGAGAGCACAGGAGCCATGAGGATAGCCATCTCACGCACCAGTTTGAAAAGGACTGTCTGTGCGGAGCGTCTCTCGAGGCTGTCGGCTTTATATGCATAGAGCCTGTCCTTCAGGATGTCGAGGTAGAAGGATGAGAGGTCACCGATGTTGAAGTTTATAAATGTGTGATAGAAGGTATGGAACTGATAGTTGTCATACGCATCGTATATACGCTTTTTCACCTGCTGCCATCTCATCAGAGCGTATCTGTCGAGGTCGAGCATATCTTCGAATGCAACGCTGTCTGTGTCAGGGTTGAAGTCGCTGATGTTGCCGAGCAGGTAGCGGGCAGTGTTTCTTATTTTTCTGTATGATTCCACAAGTCGTTGGATGATATCCTCGGATATACGCACGTCTTCGGAATAGTCTTCGGCGGAAACCCAAAGTCTGAGGATCTCAGCGCCGAATTTGTTTATGATGTCTTTAGGGTCTACGGTGTTGCCGAGGGATTTGGACATCTTGCGTCCTTTTCCGTCCATGGCGAAACCGTGTGTGAGCACTTCTTTGTATGGTGCTACGCCTCTGGAGCCCACGCTCTCAAGGATAGATGAGTGGAACCAGCCTCTGTGCTGGTCAGAGCCCTCGAGATACATGTTCGCAGGCCAGGAGAGCTCTTCCCTCTCTTCGAGCACTGCTGCGTGTGATGTACCTGAGTCAAACCATACGTCGAGGATGTCTGTCTCTTTGGAGAAGTTTGTGCTTCCGCATTTACATGTTGTTCCGGCGGGGATGAAATCCTCGTTCGGTCTGTCAAACCATGCGTCTGCGCCTTCCTCTTCGAATGCTTTTACGATGTTGTTCTGTATCTCTTTATTTGTGACGGTCTCTCCGCAGTCTTCGCAAAGGAATACTGCGATAGGCACGCCCCATGTACGCTGACGGCTGATACACCAGTCAGGTCTGTTCTCTATCATTGCCGTTATTCTGTTTTCGCCCCATGACGGTGTCCAGCGAACCTTCTTTATCTCTTTCAGAACGTTCTTACGGAGGTCGTTTGTCTCCATGCTGATGAACCACTGAGGTGTCGCACGGAAGATTACAGGGTTTTTACATCTCCAGCAGTGCGGGTAAGAGTGGTTTATGTCGCCGTGGTCAAGGAGCGAGCCCTGCTCGTCCATCATCTCGACTATCTTCGGCCCTGCTTTGGAAATGTGTTCCCCTGCGAAGAGCTCTACGTTTGGTCTGTAGCAGCCTTTATCGTCTACGGGGTTATAAACCTCGAGCCCGTACTGAAGTCCTACCTGATAGTCTTCCTGACCGTGTCCCGGTGCCGTGTGTACGAGTCCTGTACCTGCCTCGAGCGTAACGTGGTCGCCGAGGATACCGAGTGATACTCTGTCGTAGAATGCGTGTGTGAATTCAACACGCTCGAGCTCTGTACCTCTGAAGACTTTTACGCTTTCGCACTCGTGTATGTGGAATTTCTCTTTGAGGTTTGCCACAAGGTCTGTTGCGAGGATTATATATTCGCCTTTTTCAAGGTTTTTATTGCATGTGTCAGTTACTTTTATGATGCTGTATTCGAGCTCTGCATTGGCGCATATACCGAGGTTCGCAGGGAGCGTCCACGGTGTTGTTGTCCAGATTACAGCGGAGACCTTGTCCCCGTCGGCGAGTCCGAATTTCGCTTTGAAAGCGTCCTTCATAGGGAATTTGACAAACACGGATGTAGATGTGTGGTTGTCGTATTCCACCTCTGCTTCGGCGAGGGCTGTCGTACAGCTTGTACACCAGTATACGGGTTTCAGACCTTTATATACTCCGCCGTTTTCGAAAAAGCGGTAAAGCTCTGCGAGTGTCTTCGCCTCGTATTTGTAATCCATAGTAATGTATGGGTTGTACCAGTCGCCGAAACCGCCGAGGCGTATGAAGCCCTGACGCTGTGCATCGATGAATTTGTCGGCGTATTTACGGCACTCTTTACGGATGTCGGATTTAGACATCTCGTATTTCTTTTTGCCCAGCTTTTTATCTACCTGATGCTCGATAGGCAGACCGTGGCAGTCCCATCCGGGGATGTATGGTGTATAGTGTCCTTCGAATGCTTTAAGTTTAATAATAATGTCTTTCAGAATTTTGTTCATGGCGTGTCCGATGTGGATCTCGCCGTTAGCGTATGGAGGTCCGTCGTGGAGAATATAAGGGTTGTTCTTGTCTCTGGCTGCGAGCATTTTCTCGTAGACTTTTTCGTCGTCCCATTTTTTGATTCTCTCTGGCTCTTTGGTCGTCAGACTGGCTTTCATAGGGAAGTCGGTCTGAGGAAGATTAAGGGTATCTTTGTAATCCATTTATCACTCCTGATTATTCTGAAAGACCTACATGCTGTAAGTAATTTGTCATTGCGAGGAAGCTCTTGGCTGACGCGGCAATCTTCAGCGTTTATTGCGTTAATAAACTTGGAAGATCACGTCAGCTTTAAGAAAAGCTTCGTGATGACTCTAAATCTGAGCGCACCTATAGCGCCAAACATACAATATGTAGAACGGATTTATTAGCACCAATTGGATATTTTATCAAGAGGGAGCAGACAAAAATATTGCATATTGACGGTGAACAAAATTACATGTTGCCGTTCTTAGTAATGTAAGTATATATAATAACCTGAACATTTTATACGGAGGAACGTATGAGAAAATTGATTTTAGCCCTGATAGCATTCACTATTCTTTTCACAGGGCAGGCCTTTGCAGAAAACGTGGGAGCAAAGGTGGAAAAGGGAATGACCAAGTTTTTTAAAGAAAATAATATCCCTCTCAGTCTTAAGATAGACGTGATACAGAAGATAGAAGAGCCGAAAGGACTTTACTTCATCATGATGACACTGAAAGATGAAAGATCAGGACGTACTCAGGAGCAGTTCGCTTTTACAGACGGCAAATACATCATTCCTGACATCCTCACAATAGACTCCAATACCAGCATAAAAGACAAGCTGATGTTCGACTCTGCCGATAAGGTCGATATCGACGTTTCAAAGCTCTCTTTCTTCGGCGGAAACAAAAACTCTAAGCACGTGATAATCGAAGTGAGCGACTTCCAGTGTCCATACTGTAAGAAAGCCTATGCGTATCTTCACGAGGCTATCGAAAACGAAAAGATCGACGTAGCAGTATATATGATGCACCTTCCGCTCAGCTTCCATCCAAAGGCTATGCTTTACGCAAGCATCTTTGAGGCGGGCTCAGAGCTCGGTGTAAACTTCGGCGGTGAGCTTTTCGCCACTGATAAAGAATTTGATGCGAAATCTGACGAAGAGATCATAAACATCTTCGCAGCTAAGACAAAAGACGCTGAAAAATTCAAAGCACTGGTGAAATCACCTTCTATAAAAGGCAAGATCGAAGCACAGGCTAAAATGGCAGGCGACCTCGGCATCACAGGCACTCCGCACATTTACTTCGACGGAAAGCCTGTCGGCGGGTACAAAGAGTCTCTCTTTGACCTCGGTCTTGACAGCCTTAAGTAGCATAAGTCATTCTGAGTGTTAACGAAGAATCTGTGTTGTGGATATTTATAACACATGCAGATCCTTCACTCTTTGTTCAGGATGACAGAACTGCTTGATATTGCGAAAAACAATAGCTATTATAGGCAACCTAAGCTGATGATTTAAGAGGTGAACCATGTCAATGACAACACTGGAATTCGAAGCTCCCATACTGGAGATCGAAAGCCGTATTGAAGAAATAAAGAACGTCTCCGGCCTCGGCGCAGGAGATATAGATAAAGAGCTGAAAAGCCTTGAAGACAAGCTGGATAAGATAAAGAAGGATGTATATAAAAAGCTGACACCGCCCCAAAAGGTGATGGTGGCTCGTCATCCCGACAGACCTTATACTCTCGACTACATCGAGAATGTTTTCACCGATTTTGTCGAGCTTCACGGCGACAGACTCTTCCGTGACGACCCTGCAATAGTATGCGGTACAGCAAAGCTGAACGGCGAGCCTGTACTTGTCATCGGGCACCAGAAGGGGCGCAACACTAAAGAGAACATCCACAGAAACTTTGGTATGGCAAACCCTGAGGGATACCGCAAGGCTCAGCGTATGTTTGAGATGGCGGAGAACTTCAACAGACCTATCATTACTTTCGTGGATACACCCGGAGCATACCCCGGCATCGGCGCAGAAGAGCGCGGACAGGCGGAAGCTATCGCCAGAAGCCTTATGATGATGGCAGAGCTTTCAGTGCCTATGGTCACGGTAGTGACAGGCGAGGGCGGTTCGGGCGGTGCACTCGGTATCGCAATGGGTAACCGTGTGGCGATGCTCGAGCACTCTATCTATGCAGTTATCAGCCCCGAGGGCTGTGCGTCTATCCTCTGGAAAGATGCTTCATACGCAGGTAAAGCAGCCGAAGCCCTTAAACTGACTTCCGATGACCTGATAAAACTTGGTATAATAGACGAGATAATAAAAGAACCCGACGGCGGTGCTCACAGAGACCATAAACTTACGGCAAGCAGAGTGAAGGATTTCATACTCCGTTCCCTCAACGACCTTAAGAAGATGTCCCGTGAGCAGATATTCGAAGACAGATACCAGAAATTCCGCAACATGGGTGTTTTTGCAGAATAAAATATGAATGAAATTTTCAGACTTGGCGAAGATGTAGCCAATATGGTGGCCGCCGGCGAAGTTGTCGAGCGGCCATTTAACGTTATAAAGGAACTGATGGAGAACTCCGCAGATGCAGGAGCATCGCGTATCAGCGTTATCGTTGAGAACGGCGGTGTGGGCATGGTGCGGGTGACGGATAACGGGCGTGGAATATTGCCCGGGGATATGCCTGTCGCCGTGCAGAGGTTCGCCACCAGTAAGATAAAGACCGCAGACGACGTTTATAATGTCAAAACATTCGGATTCCGTGGCGAGGCACTGGCTGCCATATCCTCTGTTTCCGACTTTTCCATACGATCATGCCGAAAGGGTAACGACGGCGCAGAGATACGCATAAAACACGGCGGAGAGCCTCAGGTGCTCCCTGCTCCAGCTCTGGAGGGGACTACTGTTGAGGTCAGATCCCTATTTGCCAATGTGCCCGCCAGATTAAAATTCTTTAAGAGCTTTTCCGCTGAAGAGCGTGAGATAGCTAAATTCGTTCGTTCTTTCAGCGTGATAAACCCGCATATCGCAGTGGAGCTCACCGTTAACGGAAAGAGCACATACAGCGCATCAGCCGATATGGATATGAAAGCTCGTGCCGTGCAGGTGACGAGGGAACGTGACCTCGTATACGGAGAAAACGAATACGAAGGGATGAAGCTCAGCTTTGTGACATCTCTCCCCACTGTGCAGAGATATCGTAAAGACATGATAATCATAGGCATAAACGGGCGTGTGGTAAAGGATATGTCGCTCACTCAGGCGGTGGTGACAGCGTATAACAGGATGATACCCGACGGTAAATTTCCCGCTGCTGCCATATCCCTTTACGTAGACCCTGAAAAGGTGGATGTGAACGTCCACCCCGCAAAGACAACGGTAAAACTTCTGGACGGCAGGGACATCTTCAGCTTTGTCCATCACAGCATAAAGAACAGGCTGGACGAGGCAGGGCATGATCAGGGCGTACAGATGCGTTCCGAGGCTCCTGCAACGGGCTATACAAGCACAAATTCTTACACTTCTACATATAAACCAGAGACCAAATACGACCACAGGCTCGCATCCCAAAGCTATGACATGGCGGGCGAGATGGAGGTTGTGGAATATGAGCACCGCTCCGAAGCGCAGATCGTCAATGTGCCTGAACAGAGCGGAGAGGAATCCTCCATCAGGGTTGTCGGGCAGCTTTTCAACACTGTAATAGTTTGTGAAAAGGACGGCGAAGCCCTCTTCATAGACCAGCATGTGGCGCATGAAAGGGTTCTTTACGAGAAATTTATACGTGAGGCGCAGATGAGTGTGCCGAGCGTTGTGATGTATGAGCCGATACTGATAAATGTCGGCGATGAAGAGCTGGCGATAGCCGAAGACAGCAAAGATGTTTTCGAACAGTTCGGATACGAGATAGAATCATTCGGCGGTGAAAGCCTGAAAGTGAGCCGTGTGCCCACAGAGGTTCTGAACCGTGACATAGAAGCACAGGTGAAAGGGATACTGGCAGACATGATAGAGGAGCGCAAGGACACCAGTGTGGACTACAGAGCCCTTGTTATGAGCTGTAAGGCAGCCGTGAAAGCGGGTGACAAGCTCGAGATGCACGAGATGCGGAAACTCGTCAGCGACCTATTCACCACGGACAATCCATACACATGCCCCCACGGCAGACCGATAGTTTTCAAACAGACGGAGGAATTTTTCCTGAGGAAGTTCGGACGATGAGAATACCCGTCATAACAGGTCCGACGGCAGCGGGGAAGACAGCCGTTGTTTTAGGATTCGCAGAAAAGCATAATATCGAGATCATCAGTGCAGATGCCTATCAGGTATATAAATATATGAACATCGGCACGGCAAAGCCGGAAAAGCACGAGCTGGAAGCAGCACCCCATCATCTCATAGATATCTATACCCCGGATCAGACATACTCCGCAGGCGCATTTTTCGAACAGGCGCAGGAGTGTATAAAGGGTGTTCTGGAGCGTGGGAACATACCCGTCGTCGCAGGGGGAACGGGGATGTATGTGGAGACGCTGCAAAAGGGTATCTTTGCAGGTCCCGAAAGGGATATGGATCTGCGGAAGTCTCTGGAAGAGAGGCTCGAGGTGAACGGCACGGAACCGCTCTATGCGGAGCTGGTCGCCATGGACACGGAGTTCGCATCGGGTATAAAGCCGACGGATAAAACACGTATACTGCGAGGGCTGGAGATAAATATTCAGCTTAAGATGAATGTGCGTGATGCACAGGTAAAATTTCACAGAAATCCTGACTATCAGTATGATATATACATCCTGACGGAAGACAGGCAGAAGATATACGACCGCATCAACCGCCGTGTGGACATCATGTTCGGCATGGGATGGGAAGAAGAGGTCAGAGAGCTGTTTAAAATGGGCTATGACGAGACACTTGATTCTTTCAAGGCCATCGGTTACAGAGAGATAGCAAACTGCGTGAGAGAGAACGTCAGCACGGACACCGTAAGCGAGCGTATCAAGACCGTCACCAGAAACTTTGCAAAACGTCAGTTAACATGGTTCAGGCATATGAATGATGTTAATTATGTGGACCTTGGCAGTGAAAATGAGGTTAAAAGACTGGATAATGTCATTTTTACTTGAATATATTCCATTTTTTATATAAATTTATCGCATAGAATAATATATGATTATTTCTTTATTCAGGGGGTACCGGAATGAGCAAGAAGATTAATATTCAGGACGTATTTTTAAATCACCTCAGAAAGAGGCGTATCTCAGCAACAATCTATCTCGTCAATGGTGTGAAGATAGAGGGCTACATCAAAGGTTTCGACAACTTCGTCGTGATACTGAAGGATGACTCTCAGAAGATGATCTATAAGCACGCAATCTCTACAATAGAGCCTTCTGAGGAGATCCTCGAAATCGAAATGAACTAATATGGTTACGGGCGGCGGTTTCAAACAAACCGGTAAAGTAATCTATTTCAATGCTATCCTCTACAACAGAGATCTGGTGAAAGACCCTGACTCTATCGCTGCGCCTCTGTTCGGCGAGCCTATCCTGCGCTCACCCGAATTCGACTTTTCACACACATCATACTACGAGCCTGAAATGGGTGAAAACCTTGTGAAATATTTCGCTCTGTATGACAAAGTGGAGTTTCCCGACGATCTGCCGGATTATAAGATCGAAGCGGTGAACATTGAGGACGGACTCCAGCAGGAAGGGAAACGCATCATAAACATAGACCCGGGCTATGTCGCTATGGAAAAGATAGTGGCAGCCAGCACAAAGAACTTTACCCACAGGGTATATCTGAGGGACAACATCTACGGAGACCTTCAGCTGCTCAGGCGTAAAGGACGCTATATACCTATGGAATGGACATTTCAGGACTATGCCTTTGACTTCACCATCGGATTTTTCGAAAAAGCACGGAAAATTCTCGAAGAACGTATAGGTTCATCCGGCACTTGTGGTATAATACCTGAAAGATGATTTATTAAGGTGTTTCCGTGAAGCTGAATATTCTTTTTCTAATCATAATAACAGTGCTCGCAGGGTATATGGTCTTCGGCCATAACGGTCTGCTGAAATATAAGGAACTGGTGCGCATAAAGAATAATTATGAACTCCAGCTCCATGTGACGGAAGACAAGGTTAAAAACCTGGAGCAGGAACTGAAACAGGTGAAAGAAAACACCGAATACCTCGAAATGATGATAAAGAAAGAACTCAGCCTTAAAAAAGCTGATGAAGACCTCTATATAATCGAAAAACCTCTCGTTTCCCCAGAGGAAAACCAGTCTGATACATCTGAAAGCAAATGAAAAAATATACGGTTACAGAATTAACCAGAGCCGTAAAAGGGCTCATTGAAAATACCTTTGCGGATAATGTCGCTGTAAAAGGCGAGATTTCCAGCTTTTCCCGTTCCCCTGCCGGGCATCTTTACTTTGTGCTGAAGGATGAAAAGGCTCAGATAAAGTGCGTTATGTTCCGTGGAATGGTGAACGGACTGAGCTTTAACCCGAAAAACGGCGACAGCGTCGAGGCTATCGGCGAGATGACCGTTTACGAACAGGGGGGGAACTATCAGCTTCTGGTGAAAAAGCTGGAATATGACTCCGTGGGGCTCTTCTGGCAGCTTTTCGAAGAAGTCAGGAAAAAGCTCGAGGCGGAAGGACTATTTGCCGAAGAGCTGAAAAAAACGCTGCCTTTCCTGCCGAAGCGTGTGGCGGTGGTCACATCGGCCACGGGAGCGGCGATAAAGGACTTTCTGATCACTATGCAGAATAACGACATCCGCTTTGAGGTGGATGTGTGGTCTGTGCCCGTACAGGGGAAAGACGCCGTTGCGCCGATTGTCGAGGCGCTTTCTAAGGCGGGGATGATGACAGACAGATACGACGTGCTTGTCCTTATGCGCGGAGGGGGCTCACTGGAAGACCTCGCCGTGTTTAACGAAGAGTATGTCGCAAGGGCTCTCGCAGCCTGTGCCGTCCCCACTGTCAGTGCCATAGGTCACGAGAGGGACGTTTCAATATGCGACTTTGTTGCGGATGTGCGGGTGGCGACACCTACTGCTGCTGCGAGCCTTCTCGGTGAAGGTTTCCGCTCTGCCGGGCGGGATCTGAAAGACCACGGACGCAGGCTGGTGAACATAATGAACCAGAAACTGATGAACAGCAATCAGCGTCTGGACATGCTTTTGGCTGCGGTTAATGCATCTTCGCCGATAAAAAGATTAGAATCGGACAGACGGCACGTCGATCATATGCTAAAATCAGTATCAGTGCATATGCTGCAGGCTGTCAGAAGCCGTAAGAGCCGTGTGAACGAGCTCGCCTCTATCATGAGCAGGCTGACCCCCGCAAACAGGATAGAAAGGCAGAAGCTGACCATTGCCGACTATGAACGAAGATTAAAAGACGCACTACTCATAAAAAACAGAGAGAGTGCTGATAAAATAAACTTTTTAGTACAAAAAATATCGAAGCATGCCCCCGATAGAAAAGCCGAGAGGTTCAGAGGGCAGTTAGACAGCTTATTACAGCGGATGCGCTCTGCCGTCAGATCAGAAATATCTGATAACAAAAGCAGACTGGCACCCCTGCAGGCAAAGCTAGAAGCGCTAGACCCGCAGAACATCCTGTCAAAGGGATACAGCTTTGTGATGCTGAACGGAGCACCCGTAAAGAGTGTTTCTGACGTGTCTCTGCAAGATGAGCTTGAAATAAGGCTAAATGACGGCTATATTAACAGCTTCGTTACCGGAAAGAAAGTCTCGGAGGAAGATGATGGATAGAATTCCGATTACTACGGAAGGTTATGCCAAACTAAAAAAAGAGCTCGAAAAGCTCAAGACAGTCGACAGAAAAGAAATCGTCGCTGCCATAGAAGAAGCCAGAAGCCACGGAGACCTCAGTGAAAATGCTGAGTACGACGCAGCAAAAGAGAGACAGGGGATGATCGAAGCCCGTATAGGCGAGCTCGAAGGAAAGATGGGCCGCTTTCAGGTTATCGATACTACTACTCTTTCCGGAGATAAGATCGTTTTCGGTGCTACCGTTACTATAGAGAACCTTGAGACAGAAGAGCATAAGACATATAAGATCGTCGGACCCGATGAGGCAAACATCTCTAACGGAACGATATCTATTATGTCGCCTCTCGCCAGAGCCCTTGTGAATAAAAAGGTCGGCGATGAAGTTCTCGTTATAGCTCCAGGCGGAGAGATCGAATACGAAGTTCTTGAAGTAAAATTTCAATAACGAAAATGTGCTTTTTCACTCGTTTAACTGTCTAAACAGTATATTATATAGATAGGCAGGTGACGACATGAAGCATAAGATCTGGCTGACAGCCCTTATAATATCAATAACGTCTTTTACGGCGTTTGCTGTGGATTCTTTCGAAGATTACCTCAAACAGCAGATGAACGACTATAATACCTATCTGGAAAAGATAGACCGTGAATTTACGTCCTTTCTCAAACAGAAATGGGAACCGTATGACGCTAAGAAACCTAAGAAGCTGCTCGACGAGCCTAAGCCTGTCGATATACCTGTCGCCAAACCTGAGAAAAAGCCAGAGCCTATCGTTTTAAAACCAAAACCTGAGCCTAAGGAAGAGCCCGTTGCAGATAAGGAGCCTGTGAAAATGCCTGCTCCCGTGCCTGTGCCGGAGGTAAAGCCTGAGCCTCAGCCTGATATAACCAAAGAGCCTGTTCCTGCGCCGCCCGTGGTGAAGGAACCCGTGCCTGTTGAGCCTGCACCTCAGGAACCTGTGGTGAAAGAGCCTGAGCCGACATTTAAGCCTTCGGGCAGTGCGAAGGGGCTCGCACTCTCTTTTTACGGTGTGGAGCTGGATGTTCCTTTCGATAAAAAGCTCAAGACACCGGTTGCCAAACCTTTATCTTCGAAAACTATAGCGAAATGGTGGGAGGATGTCGCATCCTCAGACTATAAAAAGACGCTGATATATATGAAAAAGACCGCAGCAGACATGAACCTCGGCGACTGGGGGTATGTGAACCTTATCGAGAGATTCTCCGCAAAGCTCCTCGGCGACGTGCCCGAGAGGAAGATGCTCGTATGGTTTTACATGAATAAAGGCGGCTACAACGCAAAGCTCGGCTATACCGATGACGGACGTACAAAGGTTATGTCGCCTACGGATAAAGAGCTCTACGGCGTGCCTTATTATACATTCTCCGGCGAGAGATACTATGTCATAGACATCTTCGGAAAGAAGGAAGAGACGGAACCCCTCTATACCTATCAGGGGAGCTATCCCGATGCGAAGGATATCATAAAGCTCTCGCACATGGCTTATCCGAAGCTCGGATTCGCAGGCTTTGCCAGAGAGCTGACATTCGACATCGAAGGTACAAAACATAAGATAAACGCCATAGCGAACAGGTACAGCATTGCTTACCTGAACAACTTCCCTCAGGCTGATCTGCCTGTCTACACCGGTGCGAAAACACCCGAGTGGATAGACCAGACCATACTGCCTGAGATAAAGAAGCTGACACTGGGCAAAAATGCAAAGGAAGCGGTGGACATCATTCTCCGCTTTGTGCAGACAGCCTTTGAGTATAAGACAGACGACCAGCAGTTCGGACGTGAGAAGTTCTTCTTTGCCGAGGAGACAATATATTACCCATACTCCGACTGTGAGGACAGAAGTGTCCTTTTCGCTTTCCTCGTGAGGAAGGTGCTCGGTCTGGATGTAGTCATGCTCGATTTCCCCGGACACATCGCAACGGCTGTGAACCTCGGCAAATATAATACTGGTGCAGTACTAATGTATAACGGCGAGAAATACACCGTGGCAGACCCTACATACATCAACGCCACAGCGGGGATGGTTATGCCTCAGTTTAAGAACAGCAGCCCTGAAATAATCGAGACGGAGCTTTAAATGGAGCAAATATACGCAGAAGCCATGGCAGAACAGCAGAAAGGATATAACTGTGCAGAGACTGTCGTGCTGATGGCGGGCAGGTATTATCTGCCTGAGATAGATTTCGCCTATTCAAACCTTGTGACTGGCTTCGGCGGCGGAGTAGGGCGCAGCAGGGCAGAGACATGCGGTGCGCTGAACGGCAGCGTGGTCGCACTCAGTATGCTGATAGGCAGAAAGGACACTTCGAAAGACGTTGATGTTATACACCCGTATATAGCGGCATTCAGAGATATATTTATTAGTGAATTCGATAATTCTATATGTGAGAAATTAAGAGAAGGGTATGACGGGGATGCAGCAAAAAAGATGTGTCACGAGATGACGGCGAAAACCGTCATTCTGCTCTTCGACTATTTGAAAGAACTGGGGATAAAGAGGAAGGTTTAATTCTTCCTTTTAGGAAATTCCAGTATCTTTCCACCCGAATCGTTATCCGCAGGGTCATCCATTATATTTTCCTCACCGCTCTCGGTCTTTACCACAGGCTTAAAGCTGAACATAAACTCAGGCTTTACAGGGTCGTTAAAGATTGCGCTGACTGCGTTGAGAGGGATATAGAGGCTCTCCCAGCTGCCGGAGAATTTCATATTAACTGTGATACAGTCTTTCTCCAGAGAGAGCTTGTCGTATGAATGCGGTCCGAAAACGAGGACAAGTCCGTTCTTATTCTCCTCGCCGAGAAGCCCTCGTGAGCCAATGATAAGCTCCGGGTGCGGCATAAGGTGAACATAAAATTTTTCATAATTTTTAAGTATCTCCTGAAAGACACTTTGTCTAAACTGACTCATATAGTATTACCCTATGAATACTATATCATTAGATTATTTATAGTCAAATTAAATTTCATTTATCCTACGAAGGACTTCTGACAATTACACAGCTCGCGCACAGTTTTGAACTCTCTGCTGACCTGGCTTATCATCTTTGTGAAGACCTCCGCAGTAGCGAGAGCATCGCCCAGAGCGGTGTGTCGCCCGTTACAGGTGACATTGTAAAGATCGAGCAGATGGTCGAGACTGTAGTGCTCATCTTTTTTGACTATAGCGTTGGAATAGATGAGCATTGTGTCCAGCCAGTTGTTTTTCATCTCGCAGCCGAAGCTCTGCATCATCTCTTTATTGATCATTTTTATGTCGAAGTTGATGTGGTGGCCCACTATTATCGAGTCGTCCACAAAGTTTATGAAATCGGGCAGAACCTCGCCGACGGTAGGTTTATCTGTTACCATTTCGTCTGTGATGTTGTGCCATTTTATAGACTCTTTCGGTATCTCCATCTCGGGGTTTATGAATGAATTGTAGAAGTCGATTATCTTGAAATTCTGCACTTTAACGGCGGCGACATTGATTATTCTGGCATTATTGATGTCCAGTCCGGTTGTTTCCGTATCGACAATAGAGAAAACAGCGTTCTGAATATCTATCTCCAGTGTTTTACTATTATTAATCTTTTCACATTTTTTGTTAACAAAAAAGGCTATAGGGTCTACCGGAAGCCCTGTGTCCTGTTTTTTGCTGAACAATTTACCGATCATCTCTTTGTCTCCGATTAAAATGCTATTATATTTAACGCCTATCTTAGAACATGAATTGAAATATTGCAATATACTTTAACAAGTCTTACATTATATTTCTTATAACTAAAGTAGGTTTTTTATGTCTTTTATCAATGAGAGATACAGAAGAGTCCTGAGAATTTCCATCCCTTCCGCCATGCATAACTTTCTAAACATGGTTCAGGGGCTTATCGACATGTTTTTTGTGGGGCGTATTTCCGCAGCCAGCGTGGCTGCCGTGGGCGTCAGCATGCAGTATATGGGGCTTATGTATGCCTTTATGTCTCTCATATACGTTGGCACGAATGCTCTCGTTTCCAGATTTTTCGGCGGGCGGGATATGACAAAGGCGGGCGAGACCATCTTTATGATGATCTGCTTTTCCTTTCTGATATCCGCACCGATAACGTACATAGCTTATAACCATAGCGAATTCCTCTTTCATATACTCAATGCAGGCGACACCGTTGTCGAAGAGGGCAGCCAGTATATGAAGACCTTTGCATTCGGTATCCCTGCCATGTATGTGATGGGAGTATTCTTCAGCGGGATGAATGCCATCGGCGCTACGAAGATACCTCTATTTATCAGCATCAGCGGTAATCTGCTGAATGTTTTCCTCGATTGGGTTCTGATATTCGGTAACCTCGGATTTCAGCCTATGGGCGTGCAGGGTGCGGCTCTGGCGACTGTACTTGTTATATATTTCCAGATTTTGCTATATCTTTATGTTTATCTTGTGCGGAAAAAAATAACTATCAAGGTAAAGGTGGACCTGAGCATACTGAAACGTGCGCTGAAGGTCGGCATACCCGTATGGATAGAGCGTGTGTCTTCCCATCCTTCATACCTTGTTCTTTCGGCACTTGTGGCCAAGTACGGCGTAGACAGCCTTGCGGGGTATCAAGTGGGCTTACGGCTGGAGGGGATGGCATTCATGCCCGGTGTCGGCTTCACTATGGCCGGTATGGCTCTCGTAGGGCAGGGGATAGGTGCAGGCAGTCCTGATGAAGCTGAAAAGGATGCCGTGGCCACCGTTGTTTCCGCTTCTGCTGTTATGGGTTTTATGGGTGTTCTGATGATAGCTTTTGCTCAACCGATGGCTTCGGTTTTTTCTGATAACAAAGCTGCAATAGATCATGCTGCGACATATTTACGCATCATGGGTTTCTGTCAGGTTCCCCTTGCTGTCACATTCGTCCTTTCGGGGTGCCTGCGTGGAGCGGGAGACACCAGATGGACATTTTATATAAACACCGCATCCCTCTGGGCAGTGCGCATATTCCCTGCGTGGCTTTTGTCATACGTTACCAGTACGCCTGTATGGATATACATCGTCTGCGTGTTTGAGGTTCTCTTCCGTGCGGTGATACTCACAAAACGCTTCCGCAGCGGTCACTGGAAAACTATAAAGGTTTAGTAAGGATAAAAGCAGGAGAAGCCGTCGGTGAAGGCGGGCTTTTCTGTGCGGCATTTGTCGGATGCTTTTTCGCATCTGGGGTGAAAGACGCATGCGGAGTCAAAATCTTTGCCGTTGAATGTTATCGTTCCTTTGATAGTGTTCAGAAATTCTCTTTCGTCGCCTATCTTCGGCACACAGCTTTGCAGGTTTTTCGTGTACGGGTGTCTCATTGTGCCTTCTTTAAGCTGGGCGGAGGACACACGCTCCATCATCTCGCCTGCGTACATAATGATGCTTTCGTCTGCTACCTGTGCGAGGAGCGACAGGTCGTGGGTGATGAATATCACTGAGAGCCCCTTTTCACGGTTCAGCTTTTTTATCAGCTCGACTATCTGCATCTGTATGGTGACGTCCAGCGCTGTTGTCGGTTCGTCTGCTATGAGTATCTCTGGGTTGGATGCGAGCGCCATGGCTATCATTACTCGCTGATTCATCCCTCCTGAGAGCTGGTGCGGATAGCTCTGCAGTCTCTCCTTCGGGTGTGGTATCTCTACCTCTGAAAGGAGCTCTTCTGCACGTTTCTCCGCTTCTTTCACGCTTATCTTCGGGTTGTGTGTGCGAATGGTTTCGACAATCTGGCTGCCGACGGTATAGACAGGGTTTAGCGATGCCGTGGGGTTTTGGAATATCATAGATATCTTTTTGCCCCTGATGGAACGGAAATCTTTTTCATTTTCGAGCTTTACGCCGTCGAGGATTATCTCTCCCTCGGTGCGTACCACGGGCTTTTTGATAAGGTTCAGGATGGTTTTGGCAAAGATGGTTTTGCCGCTTCCCGATTCGCCCGCAATGCCTAGTATCTCGCCTTTTTTAAGGGTGAGGCTGGCTCTGCGCAGGATAATGAAATTGTTTGATTTACTCTTCAGTTCAACTGTGAGGTCTTTAACTTCAAGCATTAGAAAAATATATTTGATATTTCCGTCCGTGTCTATACAATATATAGAGAGAACGTTAGTGAGTCATCCTGAGCTATGCGAAGGATCTGATTGTTGCAGATTCTTCACTCTGTTCAGAATGACTTATTTTTTTCTCCTTTTTCATAAGAGGTTTCAAGTTTGAGAATTCCTGATGCAAAGATAGAAGAAATACTGGAGCAGACCGATCTGTATAACCTCGTGAATGAGGTTGTTCCTCTGAGAAAGTCCAGCGGAACGAGCTTTAAAGGTTTGTGTCCTTTCCACACGGAGAAGACGCCGTCTTTTAACGTTCATCCCGATAAAGGCTTTTATCACTGTTTCGGATGCGGAGAGGGTGGGAACGCCATATCCTTCGTGATGAAATATCACGGGCTTAGCTTCCCCGATGCGGTGCGTATGCTCGGCGAGAGGTGTGGTGTAGAGATCGAGCTAGAGCAGTCCGCCGCCTCTCAGGACGCCAAGGATATAGTCTCGCTCCATGATGAGCTCATCATAGACTCACGCAAATATCTTTATTCCCCCGACGGTAAAAAGGCTCTGCAGTATCTGTATGAGCGGAAATTCTCTGATAAACTCCTTGAGGAATATCAGGTGGGCTATTTCCCCGCTAAGGTGGATGTGACCAAATATATAAGAAAGTATGATAAATCCGTAATGCTTAATTCGGGTCTCTTTAAAGAGGGGCGCTATGGGCTCTATCTTATGTTTTACGACAGGGTTACTATACCCGTGAAGGGCGTAACGGGTAAGACCATCGCCTTTTCAGGCAGAACCATCAGCGGACAGCAGCCGAAATATATAAACTCTCCAGAGACTGAGATATTCAAAAAACGCCGTGTGCTCTTCAATATGGACAAGGCTAAGACAGCCCTTCGCAAGATGGAGTTTGCTATGGTGGTCGAAGGATATTTCGACGTTATGCGGCTCCACGAATACGGCTACGGCAACTGTGTCGCATCCATGGGCACATCGCTCACGCCTGAGCATGTCTCGCTCCTGCGGAGATACACAGGCGATATATATATGCTCTTTGACGGGGATCAGGCGGGATATACGTCTGCCCTGAAAAGTCTGGAGACATTTTTAAAAGCGGAAACATTTCCATATGTAATATTTCTGCCCGAGGGTGACGACCCCGACACTTTCCTTGATAAGCATGGCAAAGAGGGTTTTGAAGAACTTCTGGGGTCAAAGAAGGACCTTTTTCTCTTTGCTGCTGAGGCACTTCTAAAAAAGTCAAAAGATTTCAATGCAAAATTGAGAAGTCTTGATAAACTTAAGAACATGCTTATTACTATTAAAAGCCCGTATCGAAAAGATCATTATGCAGAAAAACTCGCAGTGATGTATCAGATAGACGAAAATACTTTGAGAAAGGATATTGATATTTCTGCTGCGAAAACTACATTAAGAAAGACGGGCGAAGCAGCCGGCTACAGCAGAAGAGAGGAAAGGGGTGTTACCTACTTCTGCGAACGAGATTTCATAGCTGCGCTGGTTCAGCTGCCGGAGGATGTTGCCTTAAATTATACCGACAACATACTTCCCGAATACTTTAATGACAGGAAAATGTCGGAAATTTATAAAAAAGTTCTTGATGTTTTATCAAATGGTGATAATATCAACGTCCTTTTGAGTACGCCCGATATAGCTAAGGAGCTTTCTCCTATCATAGTCAACGATTTGAATTCGGACTTGTACCGTTCGGCAGCAGCCAGTAGAGAAAAGATACTGGCCAACTCTGTGAAGGACTCCATGAAGCGCAAAATGCAAGATGCGGCAGACATGGATGAGAAACGCAGGCTTATAATTGAAAAATTCAATACTAAGAAGAAATTGCAGGGAACGTCAGACCCGGAGGAATGATACTTTATGTCTATATCCCGAAAGATAAAAAGTCCAGAAGTCAAAAACATCATCGCAATGGGAAAGGAAAAGGGATTCCTTACCTTTGATGAGATCAACGAAAACCTTCCAGAAGATATACTTTCAACCGAACTGATAGACGAGATCATGATGCTGCTCGCGCAGCTTAAGATCGACGTTATCGACTCTAAGGTTGATAAGCCTAACCTGTTTTCTGCGGATGATGACCTCGATGATGACGACGATGACTCAATATCTCTCCTTAAAGAGGTGGAAGAATCCATCAGCACAGACGACCCCGTAAGGCTTTATCTGAAAGAGATGGGTAACATACCTCTGCTTAACCGTGAGGAAGAGATAGAGGTCGCTAAAGAGATCGAAGAAGGGCAGAGAAAAGTCGTCAGAGCTGTTCTGCTCTATCCAAATACAGCCATGAAGATCATGGACATCGCAAGAAACATCCGTAACGACAGCATGCGCCTGAAAGACATCATCGATATCGATGACGGTTCAGATGCGGAAAATGACGAACTGGATGCAGTTGAAAACGAAAACGATGTTGATACCGAGACAGAAGAAACAGCAGTAGAGGCCGGCGAAGAGAAAGTTGAAGAGCCGGAAGTTGTTAAAACTCTTGAAGAGATAGCGGCAGAGGTCGAGGCTGAGCAGCAGCAGGCAGAGGAGCGCGAAGAACAGATAAAGGTTCAGTTCATTGCTATCCTTGAGGATATCGCCGACAAACTGCATAACAACATCGATCTGAACGACAAGATCAAAGAGAACAAATACAGCATCGACGAGATGCTCAGCATAAAGCAGAAAATGCATGAGACCGTAGACGAGATAACCGACAAGCTCCTTGAGATAAAGGTTAACTACTCTAAGATATGCAGTATCGCAAACGAGATAAAAGACGCACACCAGTCTATCTATGATAAATCCAGAGAGATCGACAAGATCTGCAAACTTATCAGATATGTGGACTATACAGATGCGTCGTCTGTCACAGAGGAAGAGCTCACACGTGCCTGCGAAAACAGGGGCATGAGCCTGCCCGACTATGAGATAATCATAAAAAAATATAAAAAAGCGAAGAAAGGACTCGATGAATGCATCGGCGGACTCGGCTTTGATAAAGCAGAGCTCGATGTTATCCATGATTCGCTCCTTATGGGCGAGAACGAGACAGAAATGGCGAAGTCTAAGCTGATAGAGGCTAACCTCCGTCTTGTTGTTTCCATCGCTAAAAAGTATACAAACAGAGGGCTGCAGTTCCTTGACCTGATACAGGAAGGTAACATCGGTCTGATGAAAGCCGTGGAAAAGTTCGAATATAAACGCGGCTATAAATTCTCTACATACGCTACATGGTGGATACGTCAGGCGATTACAAGAGCTATTGCCGATCAGGCACGTACTATCCGTATACCTGTGCATATGATAGAGACCATCAATAAAATGATGAAGATAACACGTCAGCTCCAGCAGGACATGGGAAGAGAACCCACACCTGAGGAGATATCCAGCAAGATGGATATCCCTGTGGAGAAGATCAAAAAGGTTATGAAGATCGCCAAAGAGCCTGTTTCACTCGAGACACCTATCGGTGAAGACGAAGACAGCTCACTCGGCGACTTTATCGAAGATAAATCTGCGAAAAACCCTTCGGAAGAGGTCACATACCTTAAGCTGAAGGAGCATACAAAGCAGATACTTGAGACACTGTCCCACAGAGAGGCGAGTGTGCTCAAACTCAGATTCGGTATAGAATGCGATTCTGACCATACACTGGAAGAGGTAGGTAAACAATTCAATGTTACACGTGAGCGTATCAGACAGATCGAAGCAAAAGCACTGAGAAAGCTCCGCCACCCTACCAGAAGCCGTATTCTGAAAACCTTTACGGAATAAGCGAAAAACTTGTTGACAATTTTGTCAATTTTGGTTAAAACAGTCCTCCCTTGTGAGTCACTTCTCACAGCGGAGTTACGGTGAGATTTTCTGGTACAGAAAATCTTATACAGTTAAATATAAGGAACAGGATGTTCCTCGCGGAGTGAACCTGAGCAAGATTGCGAAGGTTTTAACAGAGCGGGAGCGTAGCTGTCACTTGTTACAGCGAAGCGATAATAAGATTTTCTAGGACAGAAAATCTTATACAGTTAAATATAAGGGCCAATAGCTCAGTTGGCTAGAGCCACCGGCTCATAACCGGTAGGTCGTTGGTTCGATTCCAACTTGGCCCATTTTAATGCAGCTTCTCGAAAGAGGGGCTGCATACCTTTCAACAAATATGGTATGGGTAGAGTGATAAGAGTTAAAGACATTCTCAACTTTTTAGAGCGAAGTTTTGCAGATGTAACCCGACAATACGATTGGGACAACAGCGGCAAACAACTCATCCTGACTGATCAGGAGATAAAAAAAGCAGCTCTTGCACTAGATCCTTCCGAAAAGGTTATAGAAAAAGCAATCAAAGAGGGGTGTGGGTTACTTATAACTCATCACCCCCTTTTTTTTGGTAAGATCAAACACTTAGACATTTCTAAGCCTTTCGACAGAAAGGTCATAAACGCCATTCAGAACAAACTTTCCATAATAGCCGCACACACCAGTCTCGACCGTGCAGACTACAGCCTGAACGATCACATTTGTGAAATTCTGGGTGCTGATGTTCTCGCTCCTTTTATAAAAGAGGGGAGACACGACTATGTGAAATTCTCCGTTTTCGTACCTGAAACACATGCAGAAGCCGTACGGCAGGCTATGATAGACGCAGGCGGCGGTCATATAGGCAATTACAGCGGATGTACATTCTCAGTTTCCGGCGAGGCCACATTCATGCCCGGCGAAGGGACCAATCCTTTTATCGGTACTAAAGACGTGCTGGAAAAGGTGAATGAAAAACGCATCGAAACCATCATAGACAAACGCAGGGTCGGCGCTCTTCTGGATGCAGTGATAAAGGCGCATCCTTATGAAGAGGTCGCACACGACATATACAGCCTCGACATGGGCAAGACATACGGCATCGGGCGCATAGGCGCATTTAAAGACGAGATGCCCGTGGAGAGCTTTCTTAAAATAGTTAAGGAAAAGCTCGGTCTGGACACTGTGAAGATAAACATGAAACCCGATGGACTTAAGATGAACAAGTTCGCCGTTGTCACAGGCAGCGGGGCATCCATGTGGAACGCCTGTAAGGGCGCAGGAGTTAATGTTCTCCTCACAGGGGATATGAAGCACCACGATGCTCTTGATGCTGCGGAAAACGGCATCCTGATCATTGATGCGGGGCACTACGAGACCGAGAAGATTTACATGCACTACCTTTCAGAAATAATTAACAAAAAATTCAATATAGACACTGTTGTGATAGAGGAAGAGCCCTCTGTTATCAACTGGAGGTAATTTAAATGCTTGAAGCTATAGCAAAGCTTATAGAGATCCAGAGGTTGGACAATCTTATCGCTGATGCAGAAGAGAAACTTTCCGGTATGCCGGAATACCTGCAAAAGGCAAAAGTTGAAATGGAAGAGGCTCAGGTAGAGTTCGATACTTTCAAAGAGAAGTACGAAAAGGACCTTAAAGCCAAAAACGAAGTTCAGACAGGCTATGAAGAAAACAAAGCACAGCTTGAGAAAGCTCAGAAGAAGCTTCCTGAAGTGAAGAACAACAAAGAGTATGAGGCTGTTCTCAAAGAGATGGATGTTCTGAAAAAGAACGTGAATGAGGCAGAATACAAGATACTCGAGCTCTCTGAGGCTGTGGACAAGTATCAATCCGAAGACGAAAGCATCACAAAAAAGCTGGAAGATGCAAAAGCTGCATACGAAAGCGGTCTTAAGCAGAGAGACGAAGAAAACTCTGAGCTGACATCGGAACTCGCTTCTAACAAAGAAAAGAGAGAAGAGTCTGTATCAGGCGTCAAGAAATCTCTCCTGGCTAAATACGACAGGGTAAGAAACGCAAGAAACAACCTTGCCGTTGTACGTGTAGAGGAAGAAACCTGCACAGGATGCTATATCAAAGTTCCACCTCAGCTTTATGTAGAGGTAGTGAAGGATAAAGAACTTCTCCAGTGCCCTAACTGCCAGCGTTTCCTCTATTACAGAAAAGACGAAGAAGCAGATGCCTGAGATTAAAATATTCAGCGATGGCGCGTGTCGGGGTAATCCCGGCCCCGCCGGATGCGGATACGTCATATATGCCGACGGACAGGAGATCGCCACAGGGGTGAAGTACATCGGCACGGCGACAAACAACATAGCAGAATACACGGCTCTCCTCGAGGCTGCGAACGATCCTATACTTAAAGAATACGGACAGTTCGATTTCTATCTGGATTCCGAGCTGGTGGTAAAGCAGATGAAGGGTGAGTATAAGCTCAAGAACGCAGGGCTCATCCCCATAAAGCTCGAGATCGATAAGACTCTGTCAGGAAAGAAAGTTACCTTTAACCATGTGCCCAGAGCGCAGAATAAGGTAGCGGATATGCTGGCTAATAGAGCCATTGACGAACACACCAAATAAATAGTATGCTCGTGTAGCTTTACTTTTCGATAATTTGTCCGATTTTTAAATATGATAGGCACAGCGGAGCCTGTGCTTTTACAACCATAAACCGGAGGGATAACGGAGTATGCCGCCGGGCAGCAAAAAAAGAACAGACACCTTACTTTCTGTAAAAGCGTTCCGTATCTTTCCCCTTATACTTGTCTTCATTTTTCCATTTCTTATAATTTCGTGCGGACAGCCGGAGAAACAGAAGCTCCAGGAGACCATTACAGAGGCTACACCTGTCGTTTCTCCTATGTTCAGCAACGATGTGGATATATCAAAAGGTAATGATTTTTTCCTCAAAGGCGAATTTGAGAAAGCGATAGAATTTTATCAGAACGGCGTGGCAAAGAACAGGTCGGTCGCTTTTTACAACATAGGCGTCAGCCATTACCTTATGGGTGATATCAGAAAATCCGAACAGGCATTCCGTCAGGCGGTGCAGGAAGACCCGACATTCCGTGAGGCTATGATGAACCTCGCCGTTGTCCTCATACAGACAGACCAGCTCGACGAGGCAGAGTCATACGTTGACCAGCTGCTAACTGACGAAGATTCCGCAAAGCTCCTTGTAAACATGGCAAACATCCACCTGAAACGTGGCGAGACGGCAAAGGCAGCCCAGTATTTCCGTCAGGCTATGGATAAAGGCAACGACAGCAAATACGTCCTTTCAAACTACGGCTATTTCCTCATGGCTGTGGGCGAATATCAGGGGGGCGTGGAAGTTATCGAAAAGCTGGATTACAAGGACTATACAGACTATTACAACCTCGCAAAGGCTTATCTGAACCTGAATATGAACAAGGCAGCCCTTGAGTCCATCGAGCGTGCGATAAAGCTGAACAGGTCAGAGGACGCTCTCTCCCTTGCGGCTGAGATATACCATGCCCTCGGCGACTACTACAACGAGATAAAGAACCTCACATTCCTCATCTCCGTAAACCTTACAAATGAATATAACTATCGCCTCGCATACGCATATTACCTCGACGGTAAGATGGAGCAGGCAGAGAACGAGATAAAAAGCCTCATCAGCATAGACCCCGAGACCCATAAATATTACAGACTGTATTATGAGATACTCATCGCCCTCGGATACATCCGTGAGGCGGGGGATATGGCTGAGAAAGCATATGGAAGATTTAAAACCGACAGCACACTTTACACTGTCGTAAAGCATAAGATCATATATCACGAAGATGTGGACTCACAGAAAGACCGCATTTTTGTGGACAGGACATCCCCGTTTCTCGAGCTGGCGCGCACAGCATACTACATAGCAAAGGATCAGATGCTGAAAGCCAGAGAACACGTGCTGAAGGTTCCGCCCGAGACAGACAACGACTATTACGTTTTCCGCTCTTATATACTGCAGAGATACGGTAAGTATGAGAACGCCCTCGCTTTTGCGCAGGGTATAAATAAGGTTCGCCCTGAGAGCTTCTGGTATAAGTTTGTCGCTGAATACAACATGGCAGACGTCAGAGGAGTTCAGGAACTGCTGGCAGAGCAGGTGGCGAGAAAAGCCAGCTATAACAAGCTGATGCGTGTCTCTTTCCACATAAAGCCAGAGATGAAGGATATAGACTTCTCATACAGATTTGACGGTGCTTTCGAGGACATACTGACCACTGTCCTTTATCCGCTCTTTATGGATCCTAACGACATGATGGACTTCGTCGCACTGGGATATAAGATGCTGCAGGAGAATGACAAGGTCGTAGCCCTGCAGGAGCTGGAGCGTTCCGTAGAATACTCCGAAGGCATAAAGCTGAACAACGAAGGGGTAGGACTCTTCCTCCAATACAAATTTGACGAAGCATATGATAAATTCAGCGAGGCTAACACTCTGCTGAACAACAACCCTTACGCTCTTTTCAACATGGGGCTGGCAAAGCTGAACATGGGCGATGTGAACAGGGCTGCAAGGCACTTTGACACTGCGATACTACAGAACAATTTCCACTTCCCCGCTTATCTCGGCATGGCTATATGCTTCCGTGAAAAGGGGCAGATGCATAAGGCTCTGGACTATTACAACCTCGTCCGTGACAGGGTTGTGCAGGTGATAGAAAACAACAGAAAGATACCCGAACCTGTGCTCTATGCTGGATTCCTCGCTGAGATGGGCTTCAAGGGATACACACGTGTGATTGATACCATAGGTGATAAAAAGGATGATAATTCATTCCTCACAGCTATGGTCGCCATCGCCAAATACCTCAGAGGTGACGGATTCGAGTCTCTCAATCCTCTCCGTGAGCCAAACACCATATTCAGAGGCAGGGCACTGCGTGACCTTCTCGGCACGCTGGAGGGGGAGATCGTCTCCTTCGACGACAGCTTAAAGGACGACAGGCTCTATAGATTTATGAAGTCATACGCAATGGTGAAGCGTGGCGCAGGCATGCCCGATATCAAGCCTAGCGATTACCCGGGCGATATCATGGTCTTAAAAGAGCTGGTGTACTACAGCATACTCATGGGCGACAGAGATCAGGCGCTTGAATACCTGCAGGAACTCAGTGCCATCACAATACGCTCCACAGAGCTTTACAAGGCTTCGATGTATTACTTCATGTGGGTTGAGGATTTTGTGAACGCCGAGGCGTCATACACGTCTCTCGACCACCTGAACTATACCGACCCGTACGTAGACTATTACAAGATGATGTATTTTGTGTTAAATTATAATGGAAGACGTCTTATTGATGCAGTTAAGAACTTTATGAAAGAGTATCCTGACGACATCAGGGGTAAGGCAGTCAGAGTTTTATATAACGTCAGGGAAGAGAACTTTGAGATAGCTCTCAACAGCTTCAACGATCTGGCAAAGGAGGAGGGGAACTTCCTCAAAAAACTATCACTGGAGATGACCATAGATGGTTTATAAGGTTGACAGGCGCTTGATAGCGTTGACAGTTTTACTTTTTATCGCTTCATTGTTTTTTACTTTCTCTGTATATGCCTCAGGCATGGGCAAGGGCGGTCTTGCCGTATGTTTCGTTGTGGTTGTATTTATACTTTTCAACCTCATAGTGCTCATATCCAAAAAGATAGAGCTCGAGGGTGAAGAGATATCACAGACCACCATATACGGCAAAAAGAGCGTTAACCTCGCAGATATAGAAGACATCGGAGTTGTGAAGCTCCGCTGGAGGATAATACTCATATTGTCCGACCCGCAGAAGTTTGTTTTCATATCTTCGCTTTATGAGGATTTCGAAGGCTTCGTGGAATACCTGCGTGAAAAGGTTTGTGATAATGTCGAGTGTTTTCTCGACCCTGTCACGCCGAAGTCCATAAGGAAGAAGAGAAGGTTTCTGACACTGCTTGTGGTTGCGGCGACAGCTTTCTTTATAGGATCAGGATTTTACAATATCCTGTATCGCTGAGTAGGCATCGTTACGTTTATACCCGAGAGCTTTTAAGATGTTCAGGGCATCCTTTCCGTCGTATCCCGCCTTTATCAGCTTTTTAGCCGTTTCGGCACAGTCGGACGGTGCGGATGAATCCTCGTGTCTGTTATTCACAGCCAGTACGAATTCGCCCTTAAGGGTTATCTCTTTGATGTCATCGGCATCGTTGATGAAATAGGATGATTCGTATATCTTGCTTATCTCCCTTGCGCAGAAGATCGGCGCAGGGAATATCTCCAGCAGTATTTCGATGGTTTCAACCACACGGTGGGGAGACTCGTAAAAGGCTATCACCGTGTTCATGCTTGTGAGTGCTTCGGCAGCTTTCTTTTTATCGCTCTTTTTATGAGGCAGGAAGCCGTGGAAGTAAAAGTTCTCCACAGGGAAGCCTGACATAAGCAGAGCAGGGACAAAAGCCACTGCACCGGGTAACGCCTCGAAACGTATCCCTTCTTTCGCCAGAGAGGCTGTGAGGGTGTTTCCTGGGTCGCTTATGCATGGTGTGCCCGCTTCGGATATTATGCAGACCTTCTTACCTTCGTTGACGGCGTTTATCACTCTGGACGTGGCGGATGCCTCGTTGTCTTTATGGTATGATTCCACAGGCTTTTTAATATCGAGGGCAGACATGAGCGAACGAGCCGTGCGTGTGTCCTCTGCGAATATTATGTCGCATGATTCGAGGGTTTCGACTGAGCGTTTGGTAATGTCCCCCAGATTCCCTATAGGGGTGGGGACAAAGGAGACCTGCGGTGTGTTATTCATGAATCTTGAAATCTACTGAATCAATGAGCTTGCCGTCTTCGGCGTATACTTCCACTTTCCAGTTACCGCTCCACTCGGGGAGGATAGCCTTTGAGCTGTATGTGCGCCATTTAGGGGATTTCACCGGGAGTTTTATCTCTGCCTCTATGTTTTTTTCATAGATCCAGATGTGTGTCACTTCCGTGGGATATTTGTCGGTAGCTATCTCTGTAAAACAAAAGACTCTGCCTACGTCGTTTTTAAACTCGGTGGCAGAGTCGATAGGTTCGATATTTTCAACACCGGTCGTCATGGTTATCCTGCTGACGGATGTTTCCGCAAAAACACTGGTGAATGTGAGTAAAAGAGCGAAAACAGTGATTAACAGCAGTCTCATGACTTCCTCCGTAGCTATTAGCTAAAGTTATCGTTTATATATTTCTCGGCATTTTTGGCAGCGACAGTACCGTCACTGACGGCTGTGGTGATCTGTCTGTACTCTTTGGTACGGACATCCCCCGCAACATAAACACCGGGAACAGATGTCTGAGTAGATTCGTCAGCGATGATGAAGCCCCACTCGTCTGTGTCGACTATCCCCTGAACAAGTTCGGTCTTAGCCGTTTGTCCGATGAAAATGAAGAGACCGTCTATCTTAAGTTCGCTTGTTTCACCTGTTTTCAGGTTTTTTAAGGTCAAACTTTCGACTTTTGTCTCACCATTTATTGATTCTACCACAGAATCATATATAAAATCCATTTTTTCGTTAGCTTCTGCTCTTTCCGCAGTGATCTTTGATGCACGGAACTGATCACGTCTGTGTATCACGTGCACTTTGCTTGCGAATTTTGTGAGGTACATGCCTTCTTCGAGTGCGGATTCTCCGCCTCCGACAACAGCTACTTCACGCTCTTTATAAAATGATCCGTCGCATGTGGCACAGAAAGATACGCCGCGTCCGTAGAATTTATTTTCTCCCGGTACGTCGAGTCTCTTAGGTTCGCAGCCGAATGTGATGATCAGAGATTTACATCTGATAGGCTTCTCACGGTTTTCAACGTGGACGATCTTATATTCGCCGTCGAGCTCTATCTTTGTGGCGTTTCCGCTGCGTACGAGTGCACCGAATTTAACAGCATGCTGATAAAACTTTTCTGAAAGGTCAGCACCCATGATGCCGTCGAAAAATCCGGGGTAGTTCTCCACCCATTCAGTAATGGCGACATATCCTCCGGGGAACTGTTTTTCCAGAACTACTACTGTCTGTTTGTCGCGTGCGGCATACATAGCAGCTGTGAGTCCCGCAGGGCCGGCACCGAGTATCACTATGTCATATTCATCTTGAATATCTTGTACGTTAAAGAAATCCTGCATTTTATCTCCCTTCCAGAATTGCGTCTATAAGCTCTAAAGACGGTATTTTTGATTCATAAGCAATCGTGTGGTCTGCGTCTATTAAGAAGAAATGAGGCCAGCTTGACAAACCGTACATTTCAGACGCCTGTTCTATATTACTTAAATAGACAGCATTTTCAAGAATTTTATACTTTTTTGACCTTAATTTCTTTTCCACCGCTTCACAGGTCTGATCAGTGTCTAATATGACTATCAGTCCAGCCTTATTGCTTGCCTCCACCTGCTTCAGGCTGGGCATGCGCCTCAGTATCAGGTCAGGGTAGAGCGAGCTCGAGAGCAGCGTCCTGGTATTAAGGAAAACGAGCATGACGGGGATGTTAAAATCGTGCAGCTCAAACTTTTGCCCGTCCAGAGTGGTCAGCTCGAAATTGGGCGCAGGAAGACCTGTCTGCAGGGCGTTCACATTTGCTCTGTATTTGTAAAGCATGTGAAAACTGAGCCCTACAATGATGAAAACCAGTATGCTCTTTTTATTAAATAACTGTTTAAATCTCATCCTTTTGTATTTTCAGGCTTATGTCCACGCTGGTGGACTGGTGTGTCAGGGCTCCGACGGATATATAGTCTATCTCCAGCCCTTTGTAGTCCTTCAGGTTGTTTTTACGTATCCCTCCGGATATCTCTATCTTTGCTCTTTTGCCGATGATGTCTATCGCCTGCTGGATGTCCTTTGTGGCAAAGTTGTCGAGCATGATGATGTCTGCGCCTGCTTCGACAGCCTGACGCACTTCGTCGTGGTTGCGCACTTCTATCTCCACCTTTACGGTGCTCGGGATGTTGCGCTTAACGAGCTCTACGGCTTGCTTTATACCGCCTGCGGCGTCTATATGGTTATCCTTAAGCATTACGCCGTCGAAGAGTCCGAGGCGGTGGTTGTGACCTCCGCCGATGAGCACGGCATATTTCTCAGGCACACGCCAGCCCGGTGTGGTCTTACGTGTGTCCAGTATCTTTATATCTGTTCCTTCCAGTTCTTTCACATAGCTGGCCGTCTCTGTGGCGATGCCTGAGAGCCTCTGCAGGAAGTTCAGCGATGTGCGTTCCCCTGTGAGGATGGAATATATCGGTCCCTCTACCTCGCCGAAGAACTCGCCTTTTTTGAGGAGTTCACCGTCTTCCTTATAGAACTTGACCTTTATATCGCTGTCGAGTTCTTTAAAAACTATCTCGGCTGTCTTTGTACCGCAGAGGATGAAGTCTTCCTTTGCGAGATATTTGAAGACGCCTCTCTTATTCTGCTTGCGGAAAGCCTTTGCGGTGAGGTCGCCTGTTCCAATATCTTCTTCCAGTGCGAGCTGAACCAGTTTATCTCTTAGCATAGTCCTGAAAGCCTCTCTATTGTCTCTTTGACCTTTGTGAGTTTCTCGTCTATCTCGGCAAATTTCGCTTTATCCTTTTCGATGATCTCAGGCTTTGCATTTGCGAGATAGTTCTCATTTTTCAGTTTACCACCGAATATGTTATGGTCTTTTTCGAGTTTCTTTAGTTCTTTATTAAGTTTCTGTATCTCTGCTTCGAAATCTACGAGCCCCTCAAGAGGGATAAAAACCTCGAAACCTGTAGAGATGTTCGAAGCGGCCTTGTCGACAGTGCTGTCTGTCATCTCTATCTTTTCCAGTCTGGCTATGTTCAGTATCATAGCTTTGTTCGCCTCGAAGGACTGCTTCACTTCCGCTCTGTCTGTTTTGACAAAAGCTGTCAGCTCTTTCGATGGAGCGATGTTGTATTCGCCTCGGATGTTTCTGATAAGGCTGATGAGCTCGATAACTTCATCGAGCTGTCCTTTCTCGGATGCGAAGTCACAGTCCACCTTTTTCCACTGGGCGAGCATGATTGATTCTTCCTCTGTCACCAGCTTATAGATGTATTCAGTGAGGAAAGGCATGAACGGGTGGAGCAGTACCAGAGAGTTCTCCAGAACGTATGCAGCCACGGAGAGAGCCTTGTCCTTGCGGTTTTCGTCGTATATTCTCGGCTTTATCAGCTCTATGTACCAGTCGCAGAATTTATGCCAGAAGAATGAATATATGGCGCCTGCGGCTTCGTTAAAGTCATAGTTCTTTGTCGCTTTGGATATCTTCTCCTCTGCCTCTTTCAGGTTTTGGAGTATCCATTTATCTTCTATCTCGAGGTTGTCAAAGTTCTCGAGCTTCTGCCCGTTGTATCCTGTGAGGATGAACCTTGATGCGTTCCATATCTTATTTACAAAGTTGCGGTAGCCGTCGATGCGTGCCTCGTCGAGCTTGATATCACGTCCCTGTGCAGCGAAAGCGGCGAGGGTGAAGCGGAATGCATCCGCACCGTATTTATCCACCATTGTCAGAGGGTCGATGACGTTACCCTTTGATTTGCTCATCTTTTGTCCGTCTTTGTCACGGATGAGAGCGTGGAGGTAGACCTCTTTGAAAGGCTCTACGCCGTCCATGAATTTCAGACCGAACATCATCATTCTGGCGACCCAGAAAAAGAGGATGTCGAAGCCTGTGATAAGGCATGAAGTAGGGTAGAATTTTTTCAATGTGGCGTCGTCCTCAGGCCAGCCCTGAGTAGAGAAAGGCCACAGACCTGACGAGAACCATGTGTCGAGGACGTCGGTTTCCTGTCTGATGTTTTTACTGCCGCACTTGCTACAGCTTGTAGGGTCTTCCATCTCGACTGTTATCTCTCCGCATTCGTCGCAGTACCATGCAGGTATACGGTGTCCCCACCATATCTGACGGCTGATGCACCAGTCGTGGATGTCGTTCATCCAGTTATAGAATGTCTTATGCCATGTTTCGGGGAGCAGTTTTATCTGTCCTGTTTCCACAGCTTTAACAGCTTCGTCTGCGAGGGGCTTTATCTTTACAAACCACTGGTCGGAGAGCTTCGGCTCGATGGTTGTCTTACATCTGTAGCATCCGCCCACCTGATGTTTATGGTCTACTTTCTTAACGAAGAGTCCTAGCTCGTCCATCTTCGCTATGATGTTTTTTCTTGCCTCATATCTGTCCTGACCTTCGAATTCTCCGCCTTCGGCGTTTATGCATCCGTTGTCGTCCATAACACTGATGAACTGGAGACCGTGTGTGTGTCCGAGGTTAAAGTCGTTCGGGTCGTGGGCAGGTGTCACTTTCAGACAGCCTGTTCCCAGCTCCATATCGACATATTCGTCGGCTATGACGGGTATCTCACGGTTCATGATAGGCAGTATTACTGTTTTACCTATCAGGTGTTTATATCTTTCATCCTCGGGGTGTACAGCTACTGCGCTGTCTCCGAGCATTGTTTCGGGTCTTGTTGTAGCAACTTCAAATTTGAAGTCCGAGTCCTTCACAGGGTAAAGGATGTGATAGAAAGCTCCGTCTATCTCCTCGTGCTCGACCTCAAGATCGGAGAGGGCGGTGTGGCATCTGGGGCACCAGTTCACCAGATAGTTCTTAGAGCGGTAGATGAGCCCTTCTTTATAAAGTGATACGAATACCTTACGCACGGCTTTGCTGAGTCCCTCGTCCATTGTGAATCGCTCACGCTCCCAGTCGCAGGCACATCCGAGGCGCTTGAGCTGGTTGATGATGGCTCCGCCTGATTCCTCTTTCCACTCCCATACTCTTTCGATGAATTTTTCACGGCCGAGGTCATGGCGTGTGATGCCTTGTGATGCGAGCAGTTTTTCCACTACGTTTTGTGTGGCGATACCTGCGTGGTCCATTCCGGGCATCCACATTGTCTCGTATCCGTTCAGCTTATGAAAGCGTATCATGATGTCCTGAAGCGTGTTGTTCAGGGCGTGTCCCATGTGGAGGGAGCCTGTTACGTTCGGAGGCGGGATAACTATAGAATAGGGCGGCTTTTCACTTGTTTCATCAGCATGAAAATAGTTCTTTTCGAGCCACTCCTTGTAAATTTCGGATTCAAATTCTTGGGGATCGATTCTGGTAGGGTATTCTTTCTGCATTTATCTAATTACTCCGTCAGGATAGTTTCTTTTTTTCCTCGTCGGTGCCCATTGCGCTGTTCACCTTCTGATTCAGCTCAGCCATGTATTTCTCCAGAGAGAGGAGGCGCAGCTTCTGGTGCTTTCGCTCTTTTTCCGAAAGATCGAAGCCTGCGAGGGTCTCGTATGTGTCCTCTATCTCCTGAAGGATGAGATTGAGGTCTTCCAGACCGCTTTTCAGCAGCATAATCCTGCTGAGTTCTTCTTCGCTGAGGTGTTCTAAAATATCAGTTATCGAATCTTTTTTCACTGTCGTCCTCGTCAATGTCAGAGTCCAGACCTTCGGAGAAGATGTCATACTGCATCTCTCCCTCGGGGACTATCTTGTCGAATACTTCAGAGCAAAACTGGCATTCATAGTGGTATATAGTCCAGAGCATTTCGTCTACGACTATCTCGGTGGGCTGGAGCTCCTCCAGCGTTTTCTCCCCGCAGTAGGGGCACATTTCAGGCTTTAAAAGCATCATTTATATCTATTCCTTTCTCACCCGACGTTTGTGACGGTCACTGTCCGCATTGTCGGGCTATCTACAGTTATAGTGATTTCGGTATATTTTTCAAGCTCATCCTTAAGATTAAATCTGTCTGCCCATTCGATGAAGCATGTGTCCCCCGAATCGACAAATTCCCAGAAGTCGATGTTCTCCAGCTCGACCATATTCTCCAGACGATAAAGGTCGAAGTGGTGTATGGTTATATCCCCTTCATACCGCTGGTGAATGGTGAATGTCGGGCTGCTTGTTTCGCCGCATCCGAAGTTCTCCGCATAGGATTTTACAAAGAATGTCTTTCCTGCGCCGAGGGTTCCGTTCATAAGGACGACCCTGCCTTTCAGCTTGTCTGACATCTCTTTTGCGAAGGCTATGGTATCTTTTTCGTTCTTAAGAGTTTTCTTCAAGCTCATCCAGTGTTTTCCAGATATTTTCTATGATGTCTGTCGTCAGGACAGATTTTTCGTTCATCTCTTCGCTCATCAGCTCCGCCGTGCGTCCGAGGGTGTATACTCCGAGGCACGCCGCCTCGTCCAGATCATATCCCTGTGCTGTAAAGCCGGCGATCAGCCCCGTGAGGCAGTCTCCGCTGCCGCCCTTCGCCAGTGCGGGCGATCCCGTGATGTTCACGAATATGCTCCCGTCCGGAAGGGCTATTACGGTGTCGGCACTTTTCAGCACCAGCACGATCTCATTTTGCGATGCGAAAGCAGATGCGAGCTCTATGCGCTCGGCTAAAACTGTTTCGGTATCTTTGCCTATCAGACGGGCGAACTCGCCTATATGCGGGGTTAATATCGCTCTGCCTTTTAATGATTTGAATGACTCTTTGTTCAGCTGATTTATAGCGTCTGCATCAATTACCATTTTGAGCCCGTCGACATAGCTGTACTTAATGATCTCGTTGATCATCTTTTCAGCTTTTTCGGAAATATCTATGCCGGGGCCTATGGCGAGGACAGATTTATTTTTTATAAATTCATAAATAGTTTCGCTGTCGTCATTCTTAATCCCGTAGGTAAAGCCGAAGGACATTATCTCAGGGTTTACTATCTCAGCGGCGTAAAGGAGCTCTTTTGGTACTGCCGTGGTGGTCAGCCCGGCTCCGCACCTTGCACATGCACGGGAAGCCATGAAGACTGCACCTGATTTCCCCTCGGAACCGCCCATGATGACAGCATGACCGAAATGCCCTTTGTGGCTGTCGGGCTCACGCTCGGGTGTACAGGGGAGGGTGTCTTCATTCAGCAGGAAAACATTGCAGTCCGTCTCGTCCACTGCGAAGTCGGGGATGGAGATGTCTGTGACGACAACTTCCCCGCACATATCCCTTGCGGGATACATCACATGAGGGAACTTCGGACGTGCAAAAGTCACCGTAAGGTCGGCGTCGATACATTCGCCTATGATATTATGCGTGTCGCCCGAGAGCCCGCTGGGGATGTCCACGGCGACTATGTAATTAGACGTAAGGTTTATGCTCTGCACCAGAGAGGCATAAAAGCCCTCCAGCGGACGTGAAAGCCCCGTGCCGAAGAGTGCGTCTATGGTGATATCGTAATCCTCAAAGGATGGCATTTCCTGCTCTGTAACGGTGAATATGGGCGCTTCATACTGTTTAAGGATATTGAAGTTTAAGAGCCCGTCGCCTTTCAGCTTTGATTCCTCGCATGCTATGTAAATATCAACGGCAAGACCTGCATTTATCAGCAGCCTCGCAACGGCAAAGCCGTCCCCGCCGTTATTCCCTGCGCCCGCCACAACAGCAGCACTGACGGCATCGGGCATGCGTGAGTATATTTCATCCGCAACAGATACGGCGGCATTTTCCATAAGTACGGCTGAGGGTATGCCTATTTCTTTGATAGCATAGGCGTCAGCTTTTCCCATCTGAGAAGAGTTCAGTATTTCCATATTCGGCTCCGTTTGGAGAGTAAAGGGGTATTAGTATCCAGAGGTATCTTCGACCTGTTTTGCCTCGTCTACGAGCATCACAGGTATTTCCTCTTTTATCTCATAAAGAAGTTTGCAGGAATCGCAAACTATGTACTTTTCGTCTTTTGAAACTCTGATATCGCCTTTGCATTTAGGGCAGGCGAGAACATCAAGAAGCTCTTTCTTTATCATGTCATTCCCCGTTAAATATATATATTGGTCAATTTAAAACAAAAGGAGAATAAATACAAGAAGATGTGGGGTTTAAATCAGAGCTTTATCTCAAAGTCTTCGGAAGGTATGCCAAAGAGATAACCCTGACAGTAGTCTATGCCTATCTCCTTCACCGTTTGGTATATCTCCTCTGTGGCGACATACTCGGCGACAGTCTTTATCCCCGCCTGACGGCACATGTCTGCTATGGTCTGCGTCAGCAGTTTCGCACGGGGTGAAACGTGTATCTGTCTGGTGATGGAGCCGTCTATTTTCAGGAAATCAGGCTGGAGCGACAGAATATACATGAAGTTCGAATATCCCGTGCCGAAGTCGTCTATGGCGATGAGGCATCCGTGACGGCGGGCATTAGCGAGGAACGCCGACAGCTCGTCCAGATTGTCCATACCTTCGGATTCGGTTATCTCGACGGTTATGCGCCCCTGAAGGTCGTGTTCGTTTATCAGCTCGAAGAAGCGCGCCTGCAGCTTTTCATTACGCACGTCTTCCAGATCGAAGTTTATGCATGTGCTTTTATCCGTGTCTTTGAGTATGCTCAGCGTCTTTTCTATCATTTTCAGCGATATCGGGTTATACAGCTTCAGCTTTTTCGACATAAATAGGAATTTATCCGGCGGGAGCATATTCCCGCTTGATTCTTCTATGCGCATGAGAGCCTCGTATTTGACCACTTCTTTTGTTTCTGTTGAGACTATCGGCTGAAAATAGGGGACAATGCCGTCGTTCATCAGGGCATACCTGAGCGAGCCGGAATAGAGCACCGTATCTCTTATCTTCTCCATCTCGCTTTCTGCCTCGTCGTATGTCATGAAGCTCTTTTTGCTCAGCCTAGCCTGTCGAAGTGCTATCCCAGCCTTTGTTATGGTGGTCGCCCTGCCTATGGATGTACCCGTGGTGAGGCTGAAGTGCATCTCGCTCTCTTCGTATATGAATGTGCTGAATGATATCTGCTCGACGATGTTCTGCACTGTGGTGTTAAAGCTGTCGAAGTCGGCCGTATCCCATGAAAGTATGCCGAACTCGTCTCCGCTGACACGATATACCGTCATGCCTTTCGGCAGCATATCTTTTATCTTTGCTGCCACGGCTTTGAGAATATAGTCGCCAGCTTCCATACCGTAGAATGTGTTTATGATGCTGAATCCGTCTATGTTCAGCAGCGCCACTGCGGGGTTTTCGCTGTTGTTACGGTCGAGGCGCATCTTCACCCTGTTCGGCAGGCCTGTCAGCACGTCCGTATACTGGCTCTGTATCTCTTTCTGCTGATGTATTATCTGCGAGATGTCCTTTCGTACGGACAGGTATTCGAATATCTCGCCGTATTCATCTTTGATAGGTACTATGGATGTCTCTAGGTAGAGCGTCTTTCCGTCTTTGGTCTTATTCAGCAGGACACCGGCCCAGATGTGTCCGTTTGTCACGGCTTTCAGCAGTGTTTTATACACCTGCTGGTCCATGTCGGGGTGGTTTACCTTTCGGTGGTCGTGTCCTATCAGTTCAGATGTTTCATAGCCCAGAGCACTGAGGTAGGCATCATTTATGTATGTTATCCGCCCCTTTTTATCTGCGACGGAGACAAAGTTTGATGCGTCCACGGCGTTGATATAGTGCTGGTTCTGCCTGCTGAGCTTTTCTATCTCGTGGTTGCGCTCCTGCAGTTTTTTATGCTGGTCTGAAACGTATACGCTGAAGGTGACTGAAGCGATCAGTATCATCAGCACCAAAAGGATAATGACCCATATCATCGCTCTGCCGTATTTGTTTATGAATGAGGGCGGATTGTTTATGAACTTTGCCTCTGCCTTTATCCATTCGGGCAGGTTTATCCCTGCCTTGTCGAGTGCCTGTTTGTCGAATATGTATGAGTTTGCGGCGTATTTTGTACTGCTTCCCGTCTGCTCTTTTTCCAGCATGACAGCTGCTGCGTGTCCTGCTTTTATCCCCAGCTCCTTTTCGCTGGTGACGTATCCGCCTAGTATCCCCTGCTGTATCTCCAGATCATGCATGCAGAAGATGTACTTTGTGTCGAGGGAGTCTTTTATCTTTCGCAGGGCTTCCATTGTGGTGACGTGTCTTCCGTTGTTATCAAATCCGCCGACATTCGCAGTGACATAGGCAGTATCTTTCTCTGTTGGGATTTCAGAGAGCAGTTTGTTCAGGTCTTTGCTGACGTACACGTCTATCTTCTGCTTTGTACCTGATTCTCTGATGTAGATGTCTATCGCTTCGGACATGTCCCATGTGGAGCGGCTGCCAGATGCTATGAATTTTATGCTCGGCTTGTCTTTTCTTATGCCGTTTATCATGTCTATTGTCGTTTTGATATCGTGTACGGAGAGTATCTCCATAGTGTCGCCAGAGCGTGCAATATCGGGCTTTTTGCTGATGCCTGTTATGATAAGTGGGGTGTCACGCAGATATCCTATGTTTGTCTTAGACAGATAGGTGACAGCCTCGTCGTTTGTAGCGTATATTATATCCGGCTGGTTCAGTATATACTTGGACTGTATGTATGAATCGAGCACATCGGTATGCTCTGTATAGGCGGCTGATGTTTTAGAGTTCAGGTATTCGGTAAATATGTTATATTGTCTGTCGTAGGAGGCTTCTCTCAGGCCCTTGATGAAGCCTTAGTGCTGCTTTTTTGTGACGGGGAATTCCTGTTGATAGGAATGCAGTAATAGAATATTCAGAGGCTTTGCCGAGGCAGCCTGCGATATCAGCAAAATTGCAAAAATAATCAGGATGTGTTTAACTTTTACCCGGATACCCATAGAGATGATTATACTACATAAATGCATAAAGTTAATACTAATTTGATGAGATTGTTAAGTTATGGCATATGTTTACAAGTTTAATGAATACTTAAAGAAGACCTTCGGCGGTAAGGTCTGGAAAGTACCTGTGGAGGCTGGGTTTACCTGTCCGAACAGAGACGGGCTGAAGGGGGAGCACGGGTGCATATACTGCTCTGTGGATTCCTTTGACGGCTCAGAGGGCGGTGCGATAGCCCGTCAGGTCGAGACACGCATAGAAAAGCTGAAAAAGCGCAATATCGGCAAATATATAGTTTATTTCCAGTCCTATTCTAATACCTATTGCGACCTGCACACCCTAAGGGAGCGGATAGAAAGCTCTCTGGTGGATGAAGGGATCGTCGCCGTACACATAGGCACACGCCCCGACGTGATAGACAGGGAAAAGCTGGAATATCTGAAAGAGCTGAACGAAAGGTATGAAGTTGTACTGGAATACGGTCTCCAGTCGGCAAATGACGACACTTTAAAGGCTATAAACAGAGGGCACACAGTGCAGGATTTCATAGACGCCGTGGAGCTTACCCACGAATACGGGCTGAAAGTCTGCGCCCATGTTATATTCGGTCTGCCTAATGACACCGTGGAAGATATGATGGAGAGCGTTCGCCTGCTGAACAGGCTCAAGGTTCACTCGGTAAAGTTCCATCACCTGCACATAGTCCGTAACACAAAGCTGGCTGATATGTATGCAGAGGGGAAGGTGCATGTGCTTTCGCCCGATGAATACCTCGGCATACTGTCCGATGCGCTGGCTGTGCTGGATAAGGACATAGTGGTGGCAAGGCTGTCGGGAGACGCAGCAGGAGACACTCTGATTGCACCGGTATGGGAAATATCAAAAGGCGAGCTGGAGCTGAAGCTGATGAACCTGATGGATGTAAAAGGCGTCAGTCAGGGGAGCAGGTCTTAATATATCTGGCAGGAATTACTGTCGATAAAGTCTATACATAGTACGTATGTCTTGCTGTCACAGGTGAATTTTTTCGCCATTGTACGGCAGAGTATACCTGTAGCCAGAGATATATACGGGTCTGTATAGTATGTCGCCAGATTAAGGCTGCTGATATAGTAAAAGTATTCTTTCAGCGAGTGGTCGGTATTAGCCTTTGACGGGTGAAAAAGGTTGTTGTCCGCAAACTGAAGCTCAAATCCGCATACGGTGTCGCCCACCTGTATGCCGTTCTCATCCAGAATGTAGATGCACTCTATATCGTCGTACATTTTAACGGATTCTTCGAGTTTTGTTTCGAAACAGCATTTTTCGCACTTAGTGAGGAATACGAGTATATCTTCGAATATCGCCTCAAATTTTGCGTGCTGCTTCTTCTTCGACTCTATGTTTTCCGCCATGTAGCCTTTGATGTCGTAGGATATCATATCCATCACAGGCTTAAAGTTGAGGGCATCGAGCCTCTCTTTGCTCTGTGGTCTGGCGAAATAAAAGCCCTGAAAGAGGTCTGCACCGAGCTCGTGGCATTTCAGTACGTCTTCTTTCGTCTCTACGCCTTCTGCGAGGGTGAGCGAGCCTATCTTTTTCGCAAGGTCTATGATGGACTTTATGATCGACTGCTGATAGTAGCTTTCGCTGACGTTCTTTATCAGCTGTCTGTCTATTTTTATGATGTCCGGTCTGGATATTACCAGCCTGTTCAGGTTTGAGTGGAGTGCGCCGAAGTCGTCCAGCACCACGAACATACCGAGGCTGGAGTATTTTTCGGTGATCTGCTCCAGCTTATAGTTGTTTTCTATCTGGGATTCTGTGATCTCCACAGCAATATTGTTATATTCGAGACCTGCCTCGTCGGCGTATTGTATGGTCCATGATTTATCCGTCGGGGCTGCTATGTCGAGCACAGCAGGGTCAAAGTTCAGGAAGAGCACCATCTCGCTCGCTTTTTCGAGCTTTACGAATTCCTTCATGGCGATGCGTCTGCACAGCCTGTCCAGCTCGAGTGTCAGGTTACACTTTGCCGCCTGTTCGAACAGCTTCAGAGGCGGGATGATGTCGCCTGTCTCGGGGTGTATCCCTCGGCAGAGCGCTTCCACGCCCACAGATTTTTTCAGCTTGAGGCTCACGATAGGCTGAAACTCTATCATGATGCTCTCTTTGTTAATTATGGTCTGAATTTCGTCTAAAATACTTTTCATTATGCAATATCCGTCGCTTTACAATAAGACTTTTCACTGGTCAGAGCATCGACGAATTCAACGCAAAGTACATGCTTCTCACCCTCTATTTCTATCATGCAGGACATTGTTCTGAGTATCTTGCCCGATGAGGATGAAAGGTATGTGTCTGTGTAGAATCTGTCGGAGTCTATCTTATCTAAATAATAATAATAATCTTTTAAGGTGTGGTCCGAGTTCTGCTCGTGCATAGTAAGGAAAGAGCGCTGTTTCTTCGACTGTGAAGCATGGTTAGAGATCGATTCGTTGGTCTGCTGGCCGTGTTCGTTCAAAAGGAATATCTTTTCTATCTCAGAGTAGTTCGCTATCTGCTGTCTGAGATACTTAAGATAGTCCTCTTTTGTCTTTCCCGTGCATCCGCTCTTTAAAATTTCGATAATATAGTCAAATCCTGAGTGCTGGTTTTTCCTTATCAGGACATTTTCTTTCAGTTTACTCTTTATCATCAGCACCAGATAGTCTATGCGCTGCTCTATGAAAGGATAGTTGGTGTGTATGTCCAGACACGGTTTGAAGAAATAGAACCCCTGATAGAGGTCTATGCCTAGCTCATAGCATGTGATGATGTCTTCGGCTGTCTCGAGCCCCTCTGCGAGGGTGAGTGCGCCTGTTTTTTTAGCGAGGCTGATGATAGAGCTGAGGATGCTCTGCTGATAATAGTTGCTGTGTACGTTCTTTATCAGTTCCATATCTATCTTGATGATGTCGGGCTTGGAGACTACTATCCTGTTCATGTTGGAATGCATAGCGCCGAAATCGTCGAGAGAGACATAATAGCCGAGCCTTCTGTAGTGCTCTACGAACTCTGCAAGGCTCTTTTCATTATCTATTCTGGATTCGACGATCTCAAGTGAGATTGAGTTATAGTCGAGCCCTTCTTCGTCTGTGTATTCTTTGGTGACACGCTTCACGTCGGGGTCGTTGTTTTCTATGGCGGTGGTGTCCATGTTAAGGAACAGGATGTATTTGTTATAATCAGGGATGATTTTAAAGGATTTGAGCGCAGTACGACGGCACAGCCTGTCCAGCTCTGTGGACACACCGATACCTCTGGCCATGTTAAACAGCTCAAGCGGGGATATGATTTTGCCTGTTTCGGAGCAGATTCCTCTGGTGAGAGCTTCAAATCCGATGATGCGTTTATCCCTGAGACTGATAACCGGCTGGAAGAGAGTGATAATGTTCTTTTCTCTTATAATCTCACGAATCTTGTTTTCTGATTTCATTCTATCCTGCTATATAAGGCACTACATTTACACTATAAAGCCTCAAAGAGCAATTCTTTATTTCCGCGCTAATTTTATTTAGAAAATAATATTTCTTGTTTATATTTAAAGGTTTTTGTGTTGTGAATTTTACCAAAACTCATTAGCTGAATAATTAAAAATTATTATTTCAAACAGATTATTTGGTAGGTGTTGATGCCATTACGTATTTTATATTATCATAAGACATGTAGCCCATATTTCGGAACACTTCCTTGCCCGAAGGAGCTAGCAGAACCTGAGTAGGCACAGCTGAAACCCCGTATTGTGAAGCAATAGAAGTGTGTGAATCCACATCGATATTTAATACCATAAACTCACTGCTGTTTGCATAATCCGCCATGATCTGTTCAACGCCGGGCTTCATCTTACGGCATGTTACACAGCCGGAGGAGCTGAGCTGAAGGAAGACAGTTTTCCCGCTTGAGAGGGCTTCTGTTATCTCTGACTGCAGTTTCTGGCTTGCCTGCGGGGTGCTAGGCATAATAGCGAAGCCTATGACCGCAGCAATTATCAACACGACAATAAGAGGAACAAGAGCCTTTTTCATCAGATCACCTCAGGTATTTTTCAGCACAGTATCATGCTGTTTCCTGAGTTTCAATATCTGTTTTGATCTTTTGTGCTAAACGTCTCGCCTCATTCGCCATGACGAGCAGCTCCAGCATGCTCTGAAGTTCTTCTCTGGTAAGAGGTTTATCGCTGGACATGATCTCCCTTGCGATGGATATATGCAGGTTTGCGATACCCGTGAGCTGCTTTATTTTTCTTTCATCCGTTTCTGTGAGAAAATTAAGGTTTAACATTTTTTCCTCCTTAGGACTTTAGATGATTAAAAGCAATGTGTGTGCCAAAGGAAGATGTAGAAATATTGTGTAATTTATGAATAAGATATGATTTTCTGAATATACCGGAGGAGAAAGTTTTTCCCCGAAGTGCAGAATATTATACAGCGTCTTTGAAGAAATTCTTCAGTTTTATATCCAGCTCCACGGCATGGGCGAGAAACTCCTGCATCTCTCTGCTGTCCTGTATCTTAGTGCCTTGTAGAATCATTTCTTCGAGTTTTTCGGAGCTTTCGCTCAGCTTCCCTGCGCCCAATGTCTTAGACACGCCTTTGATACTGTGGAAGAAGACTCTGGCGGCGTTTGGATCGTCTGATTTCAGCGTTTCCTTCATGCGCATATCCAGAGGCGAATACTCTCTGGAGAATTTAAGCAGGAGGTCGTGGTACAGTTTCTTATTCGCATTCAGGTTTCCGAGTGCCTGCTCCACGTTTATGATGTCGTCGCTTTCGGGGAGGGTAACTTCTATGTCTCCCTGATCCACCACCTTTTTGACCTCCAGAGCGGAGTCCCTGAGAGCCATTGTGATGTCCTGCAGTTTAACTGGTTTTGATATGTGTCCGTTCATGCCTGCTCTGCGGCACTTCTCGATATCTTCGGGCATGGTGCTGGCGGAGAGGGCATATATAGGGATGTCTTTCTGTCTGGAACCGCTTCTGATCTGTTCGGCAGCGGTGATGCCGTCCATCTCCGGCATTATGATATCCATGAAGATGATGTCGAAATCTTCCTCCTCCACCTTTTTCAGAGCTTCGAATCCGTTTGTAGCCGTTTTATACGCCAGTCCGAGCATATCGGCGAATTCTGTTATCACCTGCAGGTTTATCTCGTTGTCATCGGCTATCAGAGCCTTTATTCCGCTGCTGGTGAGCCTGTTCCGCTTGAGGCATTCGATGTCTGCGTTCACGGCACTATCGCCTCCGAGGAGCTCTGTGGCGAGCCCGACCATATGTTCGCAGGCATTATCTATATGCAGCACAAACAGCCTGTAGCCTATCAGCTCCCTATTTGCGGACTCTGTGACGTTGGCGTCACCTGATATCAGTATGAAGGGCGGGCAGGTGTCCTTGCGCACATTCTGCAGTGTTTCTTTCAGAGAGGCGATGGCTTCGTCTGTCATGGTCTTATCGTCCAGCACTATCAGGTTAAAGAGCAGGGCGTTATTTTCGTTTATATTCTTTTTAATGGTGTTTACCAGTTCTTCGCCGTTGTTGACGCTTATGACGTCTGCCACATTGTTTCTGAAGAATGTGGTTGCGCTTTCCTTCCCTTTCAATTTCTGTTCGCATACCAGTACACGCTTTCCTATGAATTTGTCGCTGGATGTCTCGAGCTGTTCGATGTCTGAATCGGCAGCGATGAGGAACGTTATAATGAAGGAGAATGTCGAACCTTCGCCTTCGACACTGTGTACTGTTATGTCAGAGCCCATAGCGTCCAGTATCTTTTTCGAGATGGAGAGCCCAAGGCCTGATCCTGCATGCTTCCTCTGTTCTTTACGCTTCACCTGTGTGAAAGAGTCGAAAAGTGTCGGAAGTTTATCCTCAGGGATGCCGAGCCCCGTATCTTTTACGGATATGTTTATCCTTGCATAGCTGTCGTTTTTGGTCAGCAGTTTCGCCTCTATGGTGATGCTCCCCTGCTCGGTGAATTTTGCCGCATTTGTGCCGAGGTTGTTCAGCACCTGTGTGATGCGCAGAGGGTCGCCGATGAGATAATCGGGGATGTTGTTGTCTATCAGCACTTCGAGGCTTACGTTCTTTCTGCTGACGGAGACCTCTATCATGCCTGCCAGCTTGCGTATGCACTCCTTGATGTTAAAGACTGAGCGCTCAAGCTCTAGCTTCCCTGCCTCTATCTTTGAAAAGTCTAGTATATCGTTTATTATCTCCAGCAGGAGGTTTGCGGAGTTTCTCACCTTGCTGACATAGTCATATTGTTTGCCTGTCAGCTCTGTCTGCATCAGCAGATAGCTGAGGCCAAGAACGGCGTTCATCGGTGTGCGTATCTCGTGGCTCATATTAGCGAGGAATTCGCTCTTTGCCTCGTTTGCAAGCTGTATCTCGTTCATGGCGCTTTTGAGCCTTGTATTTGCATCTTCGAGCTGTTTTGTGCGCTCCTGAACCCTGTTTTCCAGACTGGTGTTTATCTGCTGTATCTCTGTCATCTGGTTGTTTATCTTTTCAAAGCTCTCGGCGAGCTTGTCGTTCAGTATGTTAAATGTGTTTGCGAGGGTGGATATCTCAGACTGCCCCTTCAGCACTAGGTGTCTCTTCGGCATTTCCAGCCCTGTCTGGACGGATGAGATATGCGTCGTGATCTTATCCAGAGGGGAGAAGATCAGCTTTATCAATACGATAGTAAGGAGAGAGACAGTCATTATAGCGTATGAAACAATGATGGCGACCTGTTTCCACAGCTCTCTGAACATAGCCTTTACTTCGAGGGTGGTGTCACGGCATAGCAGCAGGTATCCTATCTGGTCGGAAGAGAAGTCCCTTAGAGGTATGTTCTTCACCACATAGTATTTTTCATCCATTTTCACCAGCTCTTCTATCCTGTCCATCAGACCTCTGGTGATGAGCTGCTTTATATCCATAGATGAGTAGTTGTACATGTACATATTCTTATATGTGTAGCGGTTTTCGTCGGTGTAGAAGAAGCGGGATTTCTGCAGAGCCTTGGTGGAAACGCCGACTGCGTAGTGCACGTTCGATGCGTTCGCAGGTGTCAGGAGCAGGTTGTCTATGCTCCCTCCGAGCTCAACGGATCCGAGGTAGTTATAGTTATACCACACAGGTTTCACCACACGCAGACCGAGCCCCGCACGTCCGACCTCCAGCCCTGCGACCATAGTCTTCTCTGTGTTTGCCCTCAGAACAGTTTTTCTGAAAGGGGACAGATCGTCGCCGAAACGGGCAGGGGCGTGTGCCCTGTAAAAGCTGACGGCAGGCGGCAGGTGAAACTGGAACTGCTCAATGTTGTAAAAGTGCTTCAGTCTGCTGTTGTATAATTCGCTGACGAGTGAGTCTAGCTGTTTCCTGTCTCGGTTTTTAAAAGCCTCGAGTATCGCCCTGTCCTCCATCAGTATGTCCAGAGACATGGAGTATTTCTTAGTCAGGGTGTCCTGCTCGCTGTAGAATGTGTTTATGAATGTCTGAAAGATCTCTTCGTTTTTCTGAAAGATGTCAGTGCGCAGTTTGTTGTATGTGCTGAGGATAAGGATAGACGCAGATATGGATATAAATACCAGTAAGAGTGTAAGTATTTTGGTCTTCAGCCCGGGATTAAAAAGTTTCATTGCGCACCTTGTGTAATAAATAAGTATAGATTAAAAATCGAGTATTTAAAAACGAATATCTCTTATTATTTTCAGAATTTCTCCGTGCACGGTTACATTTTCGTTTTCGATATCGGGGAATCCGCTCAGCTTCGATATCCACATGTCAGATTCGGGATTATATATCCTTCCGTATGTGTCGCCGTAGCTGTCGGTGATGAGGTATATGCCGTCTTTCGGCTGTTTTCCGCATTTTGCTATGAGTAAAATATCGCCCTCGGCGATGGGCGGGGCAGAGTTCGCCGGAGCATATACGGCATATACGCAGTCTTCCGCCCCTGGGAGCATGAATGTGCCCAGAGGCTCTCCTTTTATATCTTTATAAAGGGGGATGAATGCCTGTGCTGTAGAGTATTCTGCGGCTTTATCTGCTGCCTCTGATGCTTTTGCATGGGTGAACATATCGCCGATGCCGTCTGTCAGCCAGACGGTGTTTATGCCGAATGTCCCGCAGATGTGCTCTATTACGTTAGACGGCGGGAGCACCTTGCCCAGCTCCCAGCGCATCACAGAGTGATAGTTTTTTCCTATCTTTCTGCCGAAGTCAGTCTGGGAAAGATTCAGCTCTTTTCGCAGTTTTTTAAGCCTTTCTGAAATATTATTATATTGCATATGTAATATCTATTGACGCCTTGTGAAATGTGTCATATGCTATATTTATGACATTTGCGCTAAGGTATGATTACATAAATATATTGCATATGCAAGCTGAGAGGTGAGGCATGACATCAGATTACGACCCAAAGGCATGTGAACTGGGGGCAAAGATAAAGGCTGAGATAAAGCGAAAGGGCGTCACGCAGGCAGAATTTGCCGAGGTGCTGGGGCTCACTCCTTCGAGACTCAGCAACTACATCACAGGTGCAAGGCTCCCGGATGTCTTCATGCTTTCACGCATTGCGGGCGCTCTGGGGCTGACTGTCGATCATCTTCTGGGGTTAGAGGGCGGGGGAGTTTTCCCCATGAGGTATACTATGATTGTTTTCGAAAGCGGTGCGGTCAGGCTTACGCCTCAGTCTTAGGTGCTACGACTATCCTGTCTCTGCCTTCGTCTTTTGCTTTATAGAGAGCTTTATCCGCACGGATGGTCATCTTCTCTTCTGAGTCCATCACACAGTATTCTGCTATACCGATGCTGAGTGTTACTGTCCTCATCTCGGGGGTGATGTTTGCCATGTCTTCCGATGTGCGCATCTGCTTAGAAATCCTTTCGGCTATCACGTTTGCTGCGGATTCACCGCCGTATATCAGCAGAATGAATTCGTCTCCGCCCCATCTGGCGACAAGGTCGTTTCCACGGATGCTGTCCTGACATATCTTTGTGACGCTTTTGATGATCTCGTCACCTTTTGCGTGTCCCTTTTTATCGTTGATGTGCTTAAATCTGTCTATGTCGATGAGTATCACAGAGAAAAGCTGTCCTGTCTTTTTATAGTTTAATACTGCCCTCTCGAACTGTCTGGAGAACTCACGTCTGTTGTATGTGCCTGTCAGTTCGTCTGTGATGGCGAGTTTTTCCAGCCTGTTGTTGTAATAGTTTATGGATGATATGACTATCACCACCACTATGAGTGATACCACAAGCCCCAGCACGGAGCTCTTTATGAAATTCAGCCAGATGGCCTCTATTGCCTTGTCCTGATTCTGCTCTACTATGAGGAACCAGCGCATCTCGGGTATGTATCTTTTGGTCAGCAGTATGTGCTGGTTGCCTTTGTCGTATTCAAAGTTTTCGGAATACTGCGCCACCTTCATTATATCGTCGGATATTTTGTTTATCCCCGGCATCAGATGAATGTTTGCCACATCCACGAGAGATTTGTCGTGATGTGCTTTGATTATTCCGTTCTGGTCTACGAGGTATATGTCTCTGTTGTATTTAACCCTGTATTCAGACAGCAGGTTTGATATACGCTCGAGGTCCAGCCCGACGCCTGTGACACCTATCAGGTTGCTGTTATAGTCGTATACCCTGTGATTTATAAAAAGTGTGAGAACGTTATTGGCTGCCTGATTCTGGTCTATCACAAGCTCATAAGGAACATGCTGAGAGAGGAAATCCGTATACCATTTATCGTGCGGGTCTTCTTTAGACAATGTTTTCAGCTTTCCCTTGTCGTAGTAATAGCTTTGTGAGAGTTCGGATACATAGAATGCTATGAAAAGGTTATATTTCTTTTTCAATTCGCTGAGGTATCTTTCTATTACTCCCACGTCCTTTTCTCCGTTGAGCACCCAGTCTCTGAGGAAGGTGTCGTGAGCCATAAGCGACGATACATATACGGGGAGCATGATATCACGCTGTATCTCGGAATATATGTTGTCTCTGGTAAGGGGCAGAGAGGTATTGATGATATTTTCCCTTACGGTGCTTTTGGCAGAATTGTAGCTTATAAAGTTCGTTACGAGGAATCCTGCAATAAGCAAAGTGCTGACAATAAGAAATAACGTTGTACGGTTTGTTATTGATTTCATATATGTTTAGAAATACTAACATAATTCGAATCTTGTTTCATCTTATTTCTATATGTAATTAAGTGAAAAAAAGTTAAAAATATGATATGTTATGTCAGATTTAATTCGTGGGGATTATTAAAGATACATGGCGGCGATAAATAATTTAGGTAAAAATATCAGAGTTCTGGTCGTTGAAGACGACAGACTGACAAGAAAGATTCTGGAGAGCTTCTTTGATGCTTTCGATATGATAGTCGAGATGGCAGAGGACGGTCTTCAGGGGCTTGAAAAGTTTGAACAGGGCGAATTCGATATCATCATCTCCGACTATAACATGCCGAAGATGAACGGGCTCGAGATGCTGCGCCGTATAAGAGAAGCATCCCCCTCGGCAAAGATCGTCCTGATGACGATATATACGGAGTCCTCCGTATTGATCGAGGCTATCAACCTCGGCGTTAACAGATTCATAGAAAAACCTCTCTATAAAGATAATCTGAAAAAAGTGATAGAGATACTCGCCTCCGAGGTTCAGCTCGGTAAGGAGCTGGAGAGACACCAGAACCTGCTGAAGGCATATCGTCTGGGCGTGGATGCTTCCACTATATTCTCTCTCCTAGATGCCGAGGGGAACTATACCTACGTTAATAACAACTTCTGCTTTATCTCCGACTACTCTGAAAGTGAACTGATAGGAGAAAACTATAGTCTTATCAGAAAGGAAACGGGGGTCAGCGACCTGCATCAGATGACAATGGAGGGGGCAGGCGATTCAAACGTGTGGCAGGGATGTATAGTGAATATAGCAAAGGGCGGGCATGAATATGTCACGGAAGCCAGCCTTATGCCCGTGTATGAAAAGGGCAAGGTTACATCATACATATCGATAGAAAAGGATATGAGCTTTGTGATATCACAGCACAGCATACAGCTGCAGCGGTTCTTTGATGCGGACAGGTCCATCATGTTTGCATTCGGAAAGGATATGAGCCTTAAGATATGCAATAGCTCGTTTCTGGAATTCTTCGGGTATAAAGACACGAAAGATGCAAATGAGCAGAACTTCTGCTTTAAAAACTATATAACGTTTGTGGAAGGCGAGGTAGACGGCGAGGCCGTCGAGGCGGACTGCTGGTCTTTCAAAGAAATACTGAAAGTGACAAAGGATGTGAGTATATCGAAGATGTCTCTGAAAAAGTCGAAAGACTCGAAAGAGCATTTCTACATGCCGAACATCTTTCAGCTCGACCAGTCTTATCTGGCTCTGGACGATCTGGTCGTAGTGCGCCTGAATGATATCACAGAGCTCGAAAACCTCAGAAGAGAAGAGATGAACAGTGCGATGCTGGCGTCCATAGGAAAGCTCTCTGCAGGGATAACACACGAGATAAACACCCCGCTGACTTACATCAAGGGGAACATGGAGCTTCTGGAATGGGAAATGTCCGACAGTGTGGAACAGGGGACATTTGAGGATATGAAAGAGTATTTTACCTCTATAAACGACGGGATATCCCGCATATCGACCATCATAGAATCTATGAAGGAAGTAACCGGCGAGGCAACTTTTGAGCTGCAGGAGACCAACCTTTTCACCACTTTTATCGTGGCGTGCAGGATGGTTTATAACAGGTCAAAGCACATATCGCCTATATATATAAACGACATACCTTTCAATATGGAGCTGCGTGACGACAGACAGCTTTTCAGCGCAAAGGTATCGGCGAAAATGCTTGAGCAGGTTTGGATAATTCTGTTGAATAATTCACTTGATCAATTGGCGCAGTCTGACTTAACATTTGAGAGAAAATATATTAAGATAGATATCGAAAAGACAGATGATAAGCATCGTATTACTATCAGAGACAACGGGGGCGGAATCTCTGATAAGGTTTTAAATAAGATCTTCGACCTATTTGCCAGCACAAAGAAACACAAAGGCATGGGGATAGGGCTAAACATTGCTAAAAATATAATAGGCAAGCATAACGGAACTATCAGCCCGTATAATGACGAACATGGTGCTGTGTTCGAGATAATTCTTTAACGGAGGAATGTATGTTTTTTTCTAAAAAGGAAGCAAGGTCTGAGCAGAACACTCAGAAAGACCTTGAGATCCAACAGCTGAAGGAGGAGGTTCAATACTATAAAGAACTTTCCCGTTTAGCGCACCATGAGCTGCTGGTGGTGATAAAAGACGGAAAACCCGTCTTTAAAAATACGAATGCGGAACAGCACACGAACATTAATTCCATTATAAGAGAAGTCTCCTCAGGAGCCGAAGAGATAGACACCCCCCACGGCGTTATGCATGTTAAAACAAAGAGAATGCCTGACGGCAGCGAGGCTTTTGCCATCAGTACCGACGGGCTCAGTTCAAAGATACATCAGCTCTTCGCTGAGATACATCAGGGGACGGTCAGCTCATCTTTTAAGATGAATCAGGACTTCTTCATCAGGATGCTGGGCGAGATGGAAGGCATGATAGAGGAATCAAAAGAGACAGCAGGACTTTCAGACAAGGGTATGATGAACGTTCAGACCCTCAGCAAAGAGGTTGAGGACCTTTCCAAATTCATCGCTGAATCCACACAGACAAGCTCTGCTCTTTCATCCCGAAGCGAAGAGATCTCTGAGGTGACAAACCTCATCAAAGATATCGCAGACCAGACAAACCTCCTTGCCCTTAATGCTTCTATAGAGGCGGCCAGAGCAGGCGAGGCCGGGCGGGGATTCGCCGTTGTTGCCGATGAGGTGCGCAAGCTCGCAGAGAGAACACAGAGCGCCACATCAGAGATAGCATCCGTTGTGGACGGCATGCATAAGGACATCAGCAACCTGCTGAAAAATACATCCAGCGTACAGTCAAACATGGGCGCTGTCTCAAACAACACTGACGAGCTTTATGAGATGGTGCAGACATTTAACAAGAACGCAAACCGTGTAATGTATGAGACTATGCATATGAGCAACCAGATTTTTGCGAACCTGGCGAAGGTCGACCACATCATATATAAAAACAACCTGTACAACAGCGTGCTTGAAGGTACGAACACATTCAACTGTGTGTCGCACAACGACTGCCGTCTGGGTAACTGGTATAACACAGGAAAAGGTAAGGAGACATTCAGCGACACTTCCGGATACCGTGCGCTCCTTATCCCTCATAAAACAGTGCATGAAGAGGCGAACACCCTCTTTACCAAATGTATTGAGAACTTCAAAGACTGTACGTTTGACGAGATCAGCGGCAGGATAGAAAAGATAGAGGAAGCCAGTCAGGAGGTCTTCGCATCTCTGGACAATATGATAGAAGAGCGTTCGGGCAAGATGATGCACGATGCTATAAACACACTTTTTGATAAGAAGAAAGTAGGCGGTAAATAGACATGAGCAAGAATATAAGTGTTATGATTGTTGATGACGAGAGAGAGATCCTCAAGATGATAGAGGCGGCTCTCAAAAAATCAGAGTTTAAGACGGTGAAAAGCTATCATAATCCTCTTGATGCCGTGAGAGCATACAACGGGACAAACTTTGATGTTGTCCTGCTCGACATCATGATGCCTGAGATGGACGGTATAGAGGTTCTGAATAAACTGAAAGAGAAGAATAAAAACCTGAAAGTGATAATGATGACGGCATACAGCACTCTGGACAGGGTTCTGAAAAGCCATAAGATAGGCGCCGACCATTATCTGCTGAAGCCTTTTAAAAACCTGCGGGATATAGAGGCAAAGATAAATCAGGTTATGGCAGAATAACTTACAAAGGTCGCTTAAAAAAGCGGCCTTTTTTTATAAAAAAAGCCTTCACAAAATCGTCCTTGGGAATAATATATTTAATTAGATATAATCTTTAAGGAGATCAGACATGAAAGAGAAAACACCTGTTATCTTTGTTTCCCACGGGGCGCCGAGCCTCCTGCTGGACGGGACAAAGGCCGAGCAGTTTTTCAGAAATATATCCGCTACATTTCCAAAGCCAAAGGGGATACTCGTTGTTTCCGGACATTGGGAAGAGCGTGAGTTCACTGTTTCAACCATTAAGAAACAACAGACCGTCTATGACTTTTACGGATTTCAGCAGGAGCTGTATGAATATAAATACGAGCCCGCAGGAGCCGTCGACCTAGCCGAAAAGACCAAAAGTCTGCTCGAGTCAAAAGGCATAAAGGTAAATACCGCTGAACGAGGTCTCGACCACGGTGCATGGATACCGCTTATCTGTATGTATCCCGATGCGAATATTCCAGTCACTCAGCTCGCTCTGAAGAGAAACGGCAGACCGGAGGAATTTGTAAAGGCAGGAGAGGCTATCCGCAGCCTGAGAGAAGAGGGTTATCTCATCCTCGCCAGCGGAAGCACAACGCACAACCTGCGTGATTTCGGCAGATACGGTAAAAACTCCGAGGCTGTAAAGTATGCCGTAGATTTCGACGAGTGGCTTGAAAAAGCTATTGTCTACAGGGATGTAGAGTCTCTGAAAGAGTACAGGACTAAAGCACCCGAAGCAAATAGAAACCACCCGACCGACGATCATTTCACTCCGCTGCTTGTGGCGGTGGGTGCATCCGACGGTTCAGGGGAAAAGGTTCATAATGAATTTGTTTTCGGATTTTTATCCCTTGCGGCCTATAGGTGGAACGGTTAATTTTTTAAACTAACTATTAAAATTTAAAGCGTTTGTTAAACTAGGTTCTTCTTACACGACAATGCTTTATTGATATTATTTTCGAATCGATTTAATATTAATAAAAGGCAAAGTTTAGCTCGACAAAACAATTTTGCCAATAAGGAGGATCTATGAAATTCACTAAAATAGCAGCTCTTGCTCTCGCTGTTATGATTTTCGCTGCTTTCTCTGTTCAGGCTGCGGATCAGAAGGTTCGCTGGAAGCTGGCGATGACATGGGGCCCTACGCTTCACCCATTCGTTGATGCCGTTGAAGAAATGGCTAAGATGGTTGAGGAGATGAGCGGCGGTAACTTCATCATCCGCATCGACGCAGCTAACAAGCATAAATCACCTTTCGGTGTCCTGGACATGGTAAAGCTCGGTCAGTATGATATGGCGCACTCTGCTTCATACTACTGGAACGGTAAGGACATTGCTTTCCTTCCTCTGACAACTATGCCTTTCGGTATGACAGCACCTGAGCAGTACGCATGGTTCTATTACGGCGGCGGTATGGCTCTTATGCAGGAGCTTTACAACCAGCATAATATGTACTCATTCCCCGGCGGTAACACAGGCGCACAGATGGGCGGATGGTTCAGAAAAGAGATCAAGACACTCGACGACCTCAAAGGTCTTAAGATGCGTATCCCCGGATTCGCAGGTCAGGTTCTCGCTAAGCTCGGTCTTGTCGTTACAAACATAGCACCTGGCGAGCTTTACACATCTCTCGAGCGTGGTACTATCGACGCTCTTGAATGGGTAGGACCCGGTATGGATATCAAAATGGGCTTTCATAAGATCGCTCCATACTACTACACAGGCTGGCACGAGCCTGCGACAGAGCTTCAGTTCCTTGTAAATAAGGAAAAGTATGACTCTCTCGACCCTAAGAACAAGGCTATCCTTGACGCCGCTATGAGACTCTCTGCTTATGACATGTATATCGAAAACTATGATATGTCTGCAAAGGCCTGGGACGAAATAGCTAAGGAATATCCTAATATCAAGATCATGACATTCCCTAAACCTGTTATGGATGCTATGAGAAAAGCTAACGATGAGCTTGTTGCAGAGGAATCCGCAAAGAATCCTATGCTTAAGAAGATCCTCGATTCTCAGAACGCATACCTTGCAAAAGCAAGAGAATGGACAAAAATGTCTGACTACGGCTACCTCAAATCAAACATAGAGTAAGCCATAGTTTATCCGATAATTCAGATCAGATCGGCTGACTCCGTATAATGCGGGGCCAGCCTTTCTGTTATATAAGTTTAAAATTTAAGGTTATTTTTATGTATAAACTGGAAAAGCTATTTGACCGCTTTGCCGATGTGATAGGATATGCCTGCGGAATTCTGATGTTTCTGCTGGTGGCAAACGTTTTCTACGATGTCATCATGCGCTACTTTTTCAGATCAGGTTCCATCGCCATGCAGGAGATGGAGTGGCATCTTTTCTCGCTGGTATTCCTGCTCGGAATGTCTTACACCTTTAAAGAAGACGGACACGTTCGCGTGGACGTTATATATGACACACTGAAGCCGAAGAAGAAGGCTATTATAAACCTTGTCGGCATCATATTTTTCCTTATCCCTTTTTCACTGCTTATCGCTTACGGTTCGATACCGTTCGTGTCTGAGGCATACACATCAGGGGAGATCAGCGGAGACCCGGGGGGACTCACTCACCGCTGGATTATCAAGTTTTTGATACCGCTTTCCTTCATACTGCTCATCATCAGCAGTGTCGGGGTTGTGGTTAAGAATATAAATATCATAAGAGCGAATGGCGAGGTGGCGAAATGATCGGTATTATAATGTTTTTCGCAGCTCTCATAATGCTGCTCTTCGGTTTCCCCGTTGCTTTCACATTCGGCGCTGTTTCTGTTGTTTTCGGGCTGGCTGCCGGCGTTGTAGAAGCATTTCAATACGGCGACACCTTCTGGGAAGGTATCAGGATAGGCGAGAGCATGTTTGCTTTCATGCCTCACCGTATCTTTGCGATAATGAACAATACTATCCTTATGGCTATCCCTCTTTTTATCTATATGGGTATCATCCTGCAAAAGGCTAACCTTGCCGAGCGTCTGCTTGAGTCTATGGGTTTTCTTTTCGGCGAGGTAAAAGGCGGACTTGCTATCAGCACAATCCTTGTGGGGGCGCTGCTTGCGGCATCTACGGGAGTGGTGGGGGCGAGCGTTGTGGCTATGGGGGTTATTTCTCTCCCTGTTATGATGAAGTATAAATACGACAACAAGCTCTCTGCGGGTGTTATCTGCGCTGCGGGTACACTCGGGCAGATCATTCCGCCATCGATAGTTCTCATCATCCTCGGGGATGTTTTTCAGGTTCCTGTCGGTGATCTCTTTCAGGCTGCGGTATGGCCGGGGCTTTCACTCGTTGTGGTTTATGTGGGATACATCGTCGTCTATTCGATTGTGAAGAAGGACGCCGCTCCTCCTATACACCTAGAGGACGAGCACGGAACAAAGAAAGAACAGGTCTGGCGTGCGCTTAAGGCCATTGTTCCGCCTCTCGTGCTTATACTCCTTGTTCTCGGCTCGATATTCGCAGGTGTTGCTACTCCGACAGAATCTGCTGCCGTGGGTGCTGTGGGTGCCATACTCCTTGCCGCTCTTTACAGAGCTTTCAGCTTTAAGATGGTCTTCGACAGTGCAATGGAGACAGTGAAGGTAACTGCTATGGTTTTCGGTATCCTTGTGGGTGCCACAGCCTTTTCTATGGTTTTCACCTATACTGGCGGGGACGTTCTCGTGGAGGAATTCATGATGAACCTGCCGGGCGAGAAATGGGGCTTCCTCATACTCTCCATGCTGGCTATCATGGCTCTCGGCTTTTTCATCGACTTCATCGAGATATCATACATCATCGTGCCGATACTCGTACCGATAGCGGAAAATATCGGTCTGAACCCTGTCTGGTTTGCGATACTCATCGCTATGAATCTGCAGACTTCATTCCTGACTCCGCCGTTCGGATTCAGTCTGTTTTATCTTAAGGGGGTTGCTCCTGCGGAGGTTAAAACGACGCAGATATATCGGGGTGTTATCCCGTTTATCATCATTCAGGTGTCTATACTCTTCATTCTTGCGGTATTCCCTGAATTGTTCGGCATGAGCCAGACAAGGTAAAAAAATAAGACGAGAAAATATCTTATTAAAATAAAAATCCCCAATCTTGTTATCAAAATTGGGGATTTTATTATTTAAGTCTTATAAAAGAACACGTATATTAAAGGCAGGGCTTCGAAAGAAGCCCCTTATCTTTTTAAAGTCCGAGTTCTTTAGCCACATCTGCACCGTATGCCTTATCGGCTCTGGCGAAGTGTTCCAGCATTTTTTTCTGTATTTCCACAGGTGCTTTGCTCAGCGTTCCTGCAATGTTTTTCGCAAGGTTTGCCTGCTGTTCAGGCGTCATAAGCCTGTAAAGGTCGCCCGGCTGGATGTAGTCGTCGTCCACGCCTCTCTTCTGTTCATATCTGGCAGCATCGCCTGATATCTTAAGAGGCGGCTCCTCATATGATTTATCCTCTACCGGACCACCGAAGCTGTTCGGCTCATAGTTTGGCAGCATTCCGCCGTTGTCGTCGAATCTCATTATGCCGTCACGCTGGTATGAATTCATTACCTTCGCTGCGTGTGGACAGTTGATAGGCAGTCTCTCGAAATTTGCACTGAGACGGTATCTGTGTGCATCAGCGTATGAGAATATCCTCGCCTGAAGCATCTTATCAGGGGAGTGGGATATGCCCGGTACGACGTTCGCAGGGGAAAATGCAGCCTGCTCAACCTCGGCAAAATAGTTCTGAGGATTTCTGTTCAGCTCCAGTTCGCCCACTTCTATGAGAGAATAGTCGGCGTGGGGCCATACTTTGGTCAGGTCAAAAGGATTATAGCGATAGCTTTCGGCTTCTTCCTCAGGCATTACCTGTATGGATAGCTTCCATTTTGGGAAATTGCCTTTTTCAATAGCTTTGAAGAGTTCGACAGTGTGATAGTCCGGATTTTTTCCTGCCATTTCATCTGCTTCTGCAGGTGTCATGTTCTTTATCCCCTGCATTGTTTTGAAGTGGAATTTAACCCAGAAACGTTCGTTCGCAGCATTTATCATGCTGTATGTATGGCTTCCGTAGCCGTTGATGAAAGGAATGCCTGCGGGGAGGCCTCTGTCGGAGAAGAGGATAGTTATCTGATGGAGAGCCTCCGGCACCTGAGACCAGAAATCCCACTGCATAGTATCGTTTTTGGCATTTGTCTGCGGGTCGCGCTTCTGTGTGTGGATGAAATCAGGAAACTTTATAGCGTCTCTGATGAAGAAAACGGGTGTGTTGTTTCCAACGAGGTCCCAGTTGCCTTCCTCAGTGTAGAATTTCAGAGCAAATCCACGCACGTCCCGCACTGTGTCTGCAGAGCCTTTTTCACCTGCAACGGTAGAGAATCGTCCGAACATATCTGTCTTTTTTCCAACTTTTGAGAATATCTTTGCTTTTGTATATTTTGTTATGTCGTTTGTAACAGTGAATGTTCCGTGTGCACCTGCAGCCTTTGCGTGCACGATGCGCTCGGGTATGCGTTCTCTGTTAAAATGAGCGAGCTTTTCGAGAAGGTAGTGATCCTGCAGAAGCGTCGGGCCTCTTTCTCCTGCTGTTAGGGATGTCTGGTTATCTGATACAGGTATACCTGCGGCTGTGGTTAATGTTTTCTTTTCACTCATGAATGCCTCCTTATTATTTACGATTTAGATAATATAAAATATATTTATTGATAAAAATTATCTAAAAATAGTTTACTACAATCTGAGGGTAATGCAATGGCTTTATGCAGTGAAAATTGAGATAAATTTTTTGATTATGCGATTGCTAAGCAGGCATAGTATGTTACATGATTTACGATTTTAGAGTTCAAACGTAAATTTTGCGTGAAACCCCTCAGAGCCGTCGATGTGATACTTGGCATTAATTTTATCGGCTATGCTTTCTATCAGCATCAGCCCGTATGAATCCTTCTTTTTAACTAGATTATTAAAGCCGCTTCCGTTGTCTTTATAGTCCAGAGTGACTACATCTCCGTCCTTTGTCATGGATATCTCTATCGTAGGGTGAAGGGTGAGGGCGTCAAAAGCGTGTTTGTAAGAGTTGGTGATCAGCTCGTTTATGATGAGCCCGCATGAGAGCGCCTTTGCGTTCTGCAGGGTGAATTTATCTGCTTTGATGACAAACTCAACCTCGGGGCTTTTACCTTTGGAGAATGTGGTGCAAATGTTTCTGATATAGCTTTCGGCGGAAACCACCATGTCGTTCTTTTTTATGGTAAACATGTCGTGCAGCTCAGACATAGCCGACATCCTTTCCTGTATGTCTCTCAGGGCTTCATTCTTTGTCTTTTCCGAGCCCTGCATCATGTATATGTCTATCATGCTGGTGAGCAGCTGCAGGTTATTCTTTACCCTGTGGTTGAACTCTCGGAAGAGGGTAGTGCGGTAAATGTTCAGCCGTTCTTCCTTTCTGACAACGCCGGTCAGCATGAAATATGTGAATGTAAGAATGGTCAGACCTAACGCCCATATGGTCAGGCCGGATATCCAGATGTGACCTTTCTCTTCGCTGAGGGTCTGGTAATAATCTTTCAGAGGCACTTCAACGCTTATCCCGCCTCTGATGTCGCCGACGTTATACCCCTGATATCCGTGGCATTTCATGCATGTTTCGTCTATTACGAAGGGCTTCATAAAGCGGAGGTATGGTTTAGAGTTTATCTCCGCCTGTTCAGAGACTGTTTGTGCGCCTTTATATATCTTTCGCAGTGCTTCCACTTCCCATTCATCGGGTTTATTGGCAGGGTTAAGGTATTTGTCGCTGGTGAGATGCCCCTGAAGAACCTTGTTATCCGCCATTTCAAACACGAGGCGTGTCATGTATGCAGGGTTTACCAGAGTCAGAGTTTTACCGTCTGTGGTGGTGATGTCTCTGTCGGGGATCTGCGACATATAAGGGTTGGGCTGGGTGAACTCGCTGACAGGGACGTATACTCCGCCGTTCTGAGCACCCCATTTACGGTAGAGAGCATCTTTATAATATGTAAGATTAGCTTCTTTAGTGGCTATGTCTATTATGCTGTTTTCATAGTCTCTGTATTGGTCTACGGAAAACCAGGCTATAAGTACGGTCCATAAAAGTATTATCGAAGCAAAGTACATGCTTATCTTTTGTATATTTCTCAATGTCTAACCCTTGTATGTAGTATATTATAATTATACCACTATCAGAGTTTCAGGTTGTGAAATATTAGATAAATATGAAAATAAGTGCGGCGCCTGAGTCTTAATGCTTGTAGTATAAGTTAAAATTTATATCGGTTTGCTGAACTTACGCACGAGTCTTTCGTCTGATTCGCTGAAAGGATATTCCGCACCGCATTTACGGCAGATGGCCTTATATCCCTTTTTCACTTTGCCGAGGTCGACTGTGATGGTTGCTTTACATTTTGCGCATGTCATCTCATACGGCTGTTTGTTGCTTGGTTTTCTGTTTTTAAAATGCATCTTAAATTACCTTTTGTAAAATAGCGGGCGGTATGAGAATCGAACTCA
>JBFWJS010000007.1:0-177800 GCA_050253075.1 Deferribacterales bacterium | reverse complement strand
TACATCATCTACTATCAATTATAGTAGTTAACAAAACCTTGTCAAGAGATAAAAAAAGCCGCCCTGAAAAGAGCGGCTTAGAAATTTAGTCTTCTTTCTCTTTATCTTTCAAAAGTTTATACTCTATCGAGTCCATCAGAGCCTGATAAGAGGCATCCACGATGTTTGTGGCTACGCCCACAGTACCCCATGCAGAGTCTGAATCTTTTGATTCGATGAGAACCCTTGTGACTGCTTCTGTACCTGTTCCTGTTGTCAGGATGCGCACTTTATAGTCCACGAGCTCCATGTCTTTAAGATTAGGATAAAAGTTTACGAGAGCCTTTCTGATAGCGTTGTCTATGGCGTTTACAGGGCCGTTACCCTCGGCTGCGGTGTGCTCCTGCACTCCGTCCACCTCAATCATAACGGTTGCTTCTGCCATTGGGTTGTCCACGCTTGTCCTCTTCTCGTCGAGCACACGATAGCTCACAGAGTCGAAGAAAGGTGTGAACGTTCCCATTGTCTTACGCATAAGGAGCTCAAAGGAAGCCTCGGCACCTTCATACTGGAACCCTTTGTTTTCAAGCTCTTTCAGACGCTCAACGACAGCATTGATCTTAGGATCTGAGCTGTCCACATCGAGACCGAAGTCTTTCGCCTTGTATATAAGGTTAGACTTTCCTGAAAGGTCAGAGAGAAGGACTCTCTGTCTGTTACCCACCAGTTCGGGCTGAATGTGCTCGTATGTGCTGGAGTTCTTCATAATAGCGCTTACGTGCACCCCGCCCTTATGAGCGAACGCAGAGCGTCCGACATATGGCTGATGGATGTTGTGTTTCAGGTTTCCGAGCTCGTTAATATATCTGGAAACAGTTCTGAGATTTTTAAGTTTTTCAGCGGGAACACAGTCATAGCCGTATTTCAGCTGAAGGTTAGGGATGACGGACATGATGTTTGCGTTACCGCATCTCTCGCCGTATCCGTTCACTGTACCCTGCACATGCACGATGCCGTTACGCACCGCAACCACAGAGTTAGCAACGGCACAGTCGCCGTCGTTGTGACAGTGTATTCCGAGCGGATAGTCGCCTGTGACCTCTTTCAGCTCGGTGATGATCTGTGCGATCTCCTCAGGCATTGTTCCGCCGTTAGTATCGCAAAGGATGATGCAGTCTGCTTTCGCATCCATAGCCGCTTTGATGGTTTGTACGGCGTAGTCTTTGTTCGCCTTATACCCGTCAAAGAAGTGCTCCGCATCATAGAACGCTCTGTCCACCTTGGTTTTAAGGTAGGCAACAGAGTCGTTGATCAGCTCAAGGTTGTGCTCCAGCTCTATTTTAAGAGCCTCTGTGACATGCAGATCCCATGTTTTACCAAAGATGGTAAGGTTAGGAACTTCGACCTCAAGCAGAGCCTGAATGTTCTCGTCGTTGTCGCATGTTCTTTTCGCACGTCTTGTGCTTCCGAAAGCTGCTATGTTGTCATCCGGTACGGACGAAGCCTTAACAGCTTTGAAAAAGCCGATGTCTCTCGGGTTAGACCCGGGCCATCCGCCTTCGATATATCTCACGCCAAAGTCATAAAGCGCTTCAGCGATCTTGACCTTATCTTCAATGGTAAAATTTACGTCCTCCGACTGAGTTCCGTCCCTCAGCGTGGTGTCGTATATTTCCACTCTTTTTGACATATTACTCTCCGAAAATTAAGCCTCGACAAAAGCCTCGTGCAGAGTTCTGACTGCGAGCTCTGAGTATTTTTCTGCTACTACACAGGAAACTTTTATCTCACTGGTTGTTATCATTGCTATATTGACGCCTGCTTCAGCCAGCAGTGTGAACATCTTCGCTGCTACACCTGCGTGGCTTCTCATACCGACGCCCACAATACTAACTTTGGCGATATTCTCATCTGCCAAAACCTCCTTGGCGCCGATCTCTGCTGCAACTTTGCTGCAAACATCTTTAGCTCTGATGATATCAGTCTTCTGAACTGTGAAAGACATATCTGTGTTGCCGTCTTTGCTCACGTTCTGAACGATAACATCCACGTTTATATTTTCTGATGCGATTTTATTAAAAATAGTTGATGCGATTCCCGGTTTATCAGGCACTGATGTGATAGTGATCTTAGCCTGATTTTTATCAGAAACAACACCTGTTACTACAACCTGCTCCATATCTGCGTCCTCCTTTGTGACAAGTGTACCCGGTTTGTCCTCCATAGAGGAGAGTACAAGAATATCTACGTCGTGATTCATTCCAAGCTCTACACATCTAGACTGGAGCACCTTTGCGCCCAGTGAAGCGAGTTCGAGCATTTCGTCATAGGATATTTTATCAAGTTTTTTAGCGTTTTTAACAACTCTGGGGTCAGCCGTATAGATACCGTCTACGTCTGTGTAAATCTCACAAACGCTTGCTTTCAGCGCAGCAGCAATAGCTACGGCTGTGGTATCTGAACCGCCTCTTCCGAGTGTGTTGATATCGTCCGTGTCAGGGTCGAGTCCCTGGAAGCCGGCACAGATGCATATCTTGCCTTCTTTCAGTTCTTTGAAGATCCTGTCGGGTTTGATATCAAGGATACGGCTTTTAGAGTATGAACCGTCTGTGATCATACCAAACTGGTATCCTGTAAGGGATACGGCAGGATAGCCCATAGAAATAAGTGTCTGAGCTACCAGCGGAGAGCTTGCTGTCTCTCCTGTGTGTACGAGCTGATCGTACTCGCGAGGGCTGAAATCCTCGTCAATCTCTTTCAGAAGGTTGATAAGTCTGTCTGTCTCCCCTGCCATTGCAGAAACAGTAACTACAACGTCGTGCCCTTCATCCTTCTTTTTAGCGATGATCTCCGCTACATTTCTGATACGTTCGAGAGAACCGACACTGGTTCCTCCAAACTTCATTACTACAATGCCCACAGGTCCCTCCTTGTGTGGCTAACCGTTTATAACGGTGCTTCTCAGAAAAAATTCCGCTATTTTATATCCCTCTTCAATGAAGAAGGTAGGTTTCATAAATTCGTCATAGGTCTGATTCTCATCAGGGTTCACACCTGTGCCGAAAATTATTGCTGGTACAGGCTCCGGCACATGTGTGCGGAGTTTTACGGGTGTCGGATGGTCAGGAGTGACAAGTATGCGGTATTCCCCGTATTTCTTCATCCCTTCGATGATGATAGGGAGCATACGGCTGTCAATGTTCTCCACAGCCTTCACCTTTTCCTCTATAACGCCCATGTGCCCTGCCTCGTCGGCAGCTTCCACATGGAGGAAAACATAGTCTGTCTTTTCAAAGGCTTCAACGGCGTATTCCGCCTTACCTTCGAAGTTGGTATCTATAAAGCCTGTAGCACCGGGAACAGTGAGAACATCCATCCCGCTGAACTTGCCGATACCTCTGATGAGGTCGACGGCAGCGACGACAGAGCCGTCCATCCCGTACAGTTCTTTGAACTGAGGCATGGAAGGTTTGCGCCCTTCCCCCCAGAGCCATATTCCGTTTGCTTTCTCATATCCGCCGTCTGCGAATATGCTCTTTGCACGCTCCATGATGTCTATGAGCTTTTCAGCGCCTGCGCCTGTCGGCAGATGAGGTTTGCTGTCCTGCCCGATGATGTCGTGCGGCTGCATAGTTGTGGGTAAATCCGCCACATCACGCAGAACCATAAGGTTGCGGAATCCGAGCCCTTTATAGAACTCTATCCCCTCTGCGCCGAACATCTCATTCAGCTTGTCCACAGCCTTTGCTGCTGCCTCTTTAGATATGTGGTGTGCGGAGTTGTCCTCCATTATGTCGCCGTCAAAGGTAACAAGGTTGCATCTGAAGCATGCATCCCCTTCGTTCAGCTCTATCCCTGCGCTGACAGCCTCCAGAGGGCTTCTGCCGGAATAGTATTTAGTAGGGTCGAAACCCATTATGGAAAGGTTGCATATATCGCTCCCCGGATAGTATCCGTCGGGGGTGGATTTGATAAATCCGCCGACGCCGTTTGCAGCCAGATAATCCATATGAGGAGTATCGGCGTGCTGCATTATGGTCTTACCGCCCAGTTCGTCCAGCTTGTGATCGCTCATCCCGTCTGTGAGCAATACCAAATATTTCATTTATATCAGCTCCTTAACACGGATAGCCACAGTCTTGTCTCTGACGACATCAGACTTGTCTATCTCGTCAAGTGCGTCGTATATCTTTCTGGCGATGGTCTTATGTGTCATGAAGACCATGTTAACCGCTTCTCCCGGCGCACGATCGTCTGTCTGGATAGCCTCGGATATGCTTATGCCGTATTTCGCAAGCACGCCCGCTATCATAGCGAGTGTTCCCGGCTCATCCACTACGTTGAATCGAAGGTAGAAGGCAGATTTGATATCTTTGATATCCTTGATAGGATAGTAATATGTGTAGTCCTTTTTAAACCCGAGTATAGGTGTGCGCTTTTCGCATCCTGCTGCTATGTCTCTGGCTATGGCGATAACATCGCCCGCAACGGCTGAGCCGGTGGGCTTTCCGCCTGCGCCGCGTCCGTAGTGCATGGTCTTGTCGGCCATGTCGCCTACGATCTCAACAGCGTTGAAGACACCGTCCACCTGAGCCATCAGCTCCACATCAGGAACCATTGTCGGATGAACACGCACTTCTATGTCGTCCTCGTGCTTTTTAGCAATGGCGAGGAGCTTTATCTTACAGTCGAGCTTTTTAGCGAACTCGATATCTATCTGCTTTATGCTCGTAATACCTTCAACGTAAATCTTCTCAAAAGGTATCAGGGTTTTAAAGCCCATAGAAGCTAATATAGCTATCTTATGCGCAGTGTCGATACCCTCGATGTCGAATGTAGGGTCAGCTTCGGCATAGCCCAGCTCCTGAGCCACTTTCAGCACTTCTTCAAATTCCTTCCCCTCTTTTTCCATCTTAGAGAGTATGTAGTTCGCAGTGCCGTTTATGATGCCGAATATCTCTTTTATATTATTTCCTGCGAGGTCTTCTTTCAGAACTCTGAGCACGGGGATACCGCCGCCCACAGCACCTTCGAAGAGTACGCTCATGTTGTTCCCTTCGGCTGCCTGATATATCTCTGTGCCGTGCATAGCAAAGAGAGCCTTGTTTGCGGATACGACATGCTTCTTAGCGTTCAGAGCCTTGATGATGAACTCTTTGGCGAAGGTGTATCCGCCGATGAGCTCGACAACTATGTCTATCTCCGGGTCGTTAAGAATGTCGTCTGCGTTGGTCGTCGCGACTTCGCACATTTTAAGCAGTTCGTCAAGGTTTGACGTGTCTATAGTAAGATCTGCCACCGTTTTCAGGCGGAGATCGATCCCTGTGTTTTCAAAAATTGTTGTTTTGTTCTTAAGAAGTACCTCAGCGGTTCCTTTGCCTACTGTACCGTATCCGATAAGTCCTACGTTTATCTTTTTAGCCATTAATTCCTCCGTCGTATGGATACAGCTTTACTGTCAAAAAAAATACGTTTGAAAATATTAGTTGATTTAGGTTCTCAAGTCAAGGCGCGTAGATAGTTTTAAGATATATTTTCTCATAAAACTGAAAGTAATTTAAGAATGAGATGCGGGCGGTCTAAATTTGTTTTCTTATCTCTTCAAAGAGAGCTCTTATCTTCTCCGTATCATACCCTTTCACCACACCCGTTTTTGCTTTGTCGTTATACTTTTCCAGCAGCTTCGCCACAGGGGTGAGCTGAAGGTTAGAAGCGGCACCTTTCAGGTAGTGTATGATGCTGTAGATACTGTTTATATCCTCGTCAAGTATAGCTTTTTCCAGCCTGCGCAGGTCGTCGTCAAGGCTTTTAAAGAGCTGGTCGATTATCATGTCGTAGTCCTGCTCTTTTATCCCTACTTTTGCGAGGCTCTTCTGCTTGTCGTATTTTTCACTGTATTGCTCGGCAACCTTTTCAGCAGGCTGTCTAACCTTGTCTTCCCCGCTCTCTTTCTTCAGATAGGCAGAGAGCACACGCAGGAGCTCGGCATTATCTATCGGTTTAGACAGATAGTCATTCATACCTGTTTCCAGATATTTCTCCCTGTCGCCCTTAACAGCATTGGCAGTGAGAGCCACAACGGGTATCATAGGCACCTTCTCAGATGCACAGAACTTCTTTATCTCGAAATATGCGGTAACGCCGTCCATCACAGGCATATTAATATCCATCAGTATCAGATCAGGTCTCTTAGTCCTGCAGTAATCCAATGCCTGCTGGCCGTTATCCACGAAGTCTGCTTTCAGCTTATATTTCTCCAGCAGTATCTTTATCAGTAGCTGATTCGTATGGTTATCCTCTGCGACGAGCACATCTCCTCTGAAGACAGTATCAGCGGAAAGCTCATGCCCTCCTATCTCATTTATACCACACGCCTGTATGATAGCATTATACACTTTCGACAGGTATATAGGGTGATCTATCAGATAGTCCACCTTGCTCATCGTATCAGGTGTCAGGTGAGAATCATCGCCTACATATGCCACAGGCACGCCTGTCAGCTTTTCATCTATATTTGTGTAATGATCCTTTACTTCTTCAGAACTGAAACAAAAGACCATGTCGCACCTGCCGTCTGTATTCTTAACGAAATCCACATCGCCGAAGCTCCGCAGATAGCTCACCACCATACGTTTTATGTTGTCATATGCGCTCATATTGCCGGCTATGCAGAAATGTCTGTCTTTAAAAGGTTTTTCAACCACATGATCAAATTCGTAATCGACCTTTTTCAGAGGCAGGGTAAAGCTGAATGTGGTCCCCTTCCCTGCGACGCTGGCAACCTTCACCTTTGAGCCCATCATCTCAACCAGCTTCGAGCATATGGTCAGCCCGAGCCCTGTACCGCCGTATTTCCTGCTGATGCCTGCATCCGCCTGGTTAAACGGATCAAATATCTGATCTATAGCATCCTGCGGTATACCAATGCCTGTGTCTGATACATTAAATTTCAGCGTTTCATGCTCTGTCCCTTTATAGAGCAGATGTACGGTGAGGTTTATCTCTCCGTTTGCATCGGTGAACTTCACGGCATTGCTCAAAAGGTTCATCAGCACCTGCTGGAGGCGCACAGAGTCGCCTATGATCTCCGAAGGTATGTCAGTGTCATAAAAGTAAAAGAACTTGATATCCTTCTGCTTCGCCCTGACGGATATCATCTTGATGATGTTGTCCAGCACGTGCTGAAGGTCGAATTCCTCGTCTATAAGGTCCAGCTTACCGCTTTCGATCTTTGATATGTCCAGTATGTCATTTATGATGGAGAGCAGCGTAGAAGCCCCCTGAGAGATTGTTTCTGCGAACTCTTTCTCCTTCGGGTTCAGCTCCGATGCTTTTAAAAGGTCGGAGAACCCTAGTATAGAGTTCAGCGGTGTCCTTATCTCGTGGCTCATATTCGCCAGAAACGCAGACTTGGCTATATTCGCATTTTCCGCATCCAGAGCAAGCTGCTGGAGCTTTATTGATTGATTAACGAGTTTTCGGTTTGTCTTGAATATATTAAAAGCGACAATGCTGCCTGTCACGGTAATGACTATCATCAGGACGATAATGTAGAATATCTCGTAGTGGGCAAAATCGGTGTAAAACTCATCCTCATAAACACCTGCACCGACGACCCAGCCGAGGCCGTCCACAGTCATAAATCTGGTCAGCTTAACATATTCTGTGGCTATGTCGTTAGGCTTCGGATATTTATACTCCACCCACCCGCTACGCTGACTGATCATTATGTCGTATAGAACCTTTCCGTCGGATGTAGCAACATCTTTCAGGCTCGAGTTCTCACTGAATGGATGTATTATAAGATGTCCGTCTGCATCCATTAAAAATGGATATCCGGACAAACCAATAGTAACCGAGTCAAAGGTTCTCCGTAGAGCGTTGAGCAGCACGGATTCCTGAATGCCCATGTAGAGCACGCCGATTATTTCTCCGTCTGAGAATATGGGCTCATACACCGTCCAGTACCACTGGTTTACAACGTATGCTCTGCCGCTGTATTTATTACCCGACATTACCGTGCGGTAGACTATCGAATCAGAAGGTATAAAAGTACCTACTGCTCTGTCACCGTTCAGTTTTTTGACATTAGTGGTTATACGCAGGATGCCGTTGTCTATCACCTGAAATATAGTGGTCGTCACCCCTTCAACCCTTACCCTGTCTACGATGGAGTCGACCAGCTTGAAGTTGTTCAGAACTGGCTTCCCGTCATACATCATGATATTCAGGTCTACTTCTTTCTTTATATTGGTTATCTGATTGGTGGCGGCCTGCTTTATGGTTTTAGACCTGTCCATACTGAAACTGCCTTTATTGTATATCTCTGAATGGAAAAGGTTAAAATTAGCGGAAACATTGTCCAAAGTCTGCTTATAAAACTGATCCACAGACTCTTTCAGAAGGAAGATAGTGTTCTCTAACAGCTTCTTGGAGTTATCGATAAAGAAGCCCCGAACCTTATAAGATGTGTAAACACTGAGGGTAGACGTAACTCCAACGACTAAAAATATGAATATTATCAGGTAAATTAACTGTTTTTTCGATCCTGATCTGATAATCATTTTTTCTCTCTTTGTGTATTATTAATTTAATTATAATACCATTAGAAAGATTATCAAATGTAAAATCTTTTTACCTGGAGAGGTCTACAGTGCCCTTTAAGTCTGACAGATTATTAATCCCGTTGTCTGCCAGATATTTATCAAGGTCGTCGATGATATTCAGAGGTATCTGAGGATCGACAAAATTCACTGTACCCACCTGCATGGCAGATGCACCGACAAGTGAAAATTCCACGATATCCTGCCAGTTTGTGATACCGCCGATGCCCATGATAGGTATCTTCACGGTGTTGAATGTCTCATGCACCATTCTGATGGCGACAGGCTTTATAGCCGGACCTGACAGACCGCCTGTGACGTTTGATATGTGCGGTTTTTTCGTATGTATATTGATAGACATGCCTAGCAGAGTGTTTATGGCGCTGATGGCGTCTGCGCCTGCCTCTTCACATGCTTTGGCGAATACTCTTATGTTTGTTACGTTCGGGCTGAGCTTAACCATAAGAGGTTTGTTTTTAAGGACTTTTTTAACCTGATGAGTCACTTCGAATGTCATCTTCGGATCAGTACCGAAAGCGATACCGCCCTCTTTTATATTCGGGCAGGAGATGTTCATCTCGAGCATATCGACATCGGCTTCGTCCAGTATTCTGGCGACCTCGACATACTCATCGAGCGTCTTACCCCAGAAGTTGACTATCACTTTTGTATCGTATTTACGGAGTGCAGGGAGCTTTTCCTTGAGGAATCTTTCTACGCCCACGTTCTGAAGCCCGATGGCGTTCAGCATGCCTGATGTGGTCTCCATGATGCGGGGCATAGGGTTCCCCTGTACCTCGTGCAGAGATATACCCTTTACGGATATACCGCCCAGCCTGCTTATATCGACGTGTCTGGCATATTCCAGACCATAGCCGAATGTTCCGCTCGCCGTGATTATAGGGTTTTTAAACTCTACTCCGCAAAATGTGGTTTTTAATCTATCGCTCATCTTTTATTCTCCGAAAATCGTATGGGTCATCACGAAACTCCGCAGGAGTTGCGGTGATCTTCCAACTTGGTTATGTAACCCTCATTGGAAGACTGCTTCGGAAACTCAAATAGTCCCCTCGCAGTGACATTTATATGCTTTATTTACAAACTGAATCCCAGACAACAACAGAACCGTCAAAGACAGGTCCCTCGACACAGCATCTCTTCTGAACGACATTCTCGCCCTCTTTCACATAGATGATACATCCGAGGCATGCACCGAGTCCACAGGCCATTCTCTCATCCAGAGACACTTCAACAGGTACTTCAGATTTTACACATATTTCACTGACAGCTCTTAACATTCCTTTAGGTCCACATGTGTAAACCATGTCGTATGAAGCGAGGTTTTCAGCGAATGGTTCTGTCACCAGACCTTTGATACCTGCTGAGCCGTCGTCTGTTGTAACTATCAGATGATCGGTGTTTTCCTTGAGTTCTTCGAGGAGAACAACGTCGTCAACAGTACGACCGCCGTAGTAAAGGTCTACCACACAGCCTCTGTCCTTAAGAGTTTTCGCCAGCCAGTAAACAGGCGCAATGCCTATACCGCCTGCGACAAGTGCCGTACGCTGTTTATCCACAAGGGTGAATGTGCTGCCGAGAGGAGCGGAAAAGCTGATCTTATCGCCCTTCTTCATCTCGCTGAGGAGCATAGTCCCCTTACCCACCACCATATACACAAGGGTGAATTTATCACCGTTGATGTCTGCAACACCTAAAGGACGGCGGAGCAGAGGGTCGTTTGTATAGTCGTGGTGACGTGTGTTTATCATGATGAACTGCCCGACCTTTGCACTGCGGACAAATTCCTCACATTTTATCTCCAGCAGGTAATACTTATCGTTCAGCTTTTTGTTTTGTACGATCTTACCTTCCATTACTTACCTCTGGTGTAGTATTCCTGTATAGGTGTTACGCTTACGCCCTTCTGGCTTGCTTTGATAGCTATCACGGAAGCTCTCGCAGCTTCGAGCGATGTCACGTAAGGCACGCTGTAGCTCAGCATTACACGTCTGATGGACTCACCGTCCAGACGGGATTTCTTACCCTCAGGGATGTTGATAACAAAGGCGATCTTGCCGTTCTTTATCTTATCCACAACGTTTGGTCTGACCCCTTCGTGTACCTTCGCCACCTTCTCAACCTCGAGCCCGTTATCAATGAGGAACTTATAAGTACCTGATGTAGATATAAGTCCGAAACCGAGTGCCTGAAGGTCTTTGGCTATCTCGAGGATCTCCTGCTTAGCCTTATCACGTACACTGATGAACACAAGCCCCTGCTTAGGCAGTTTGTTGCCCGCTGCGAGCTGTGCTTTGTATTGTGCTGCACCGTAGTCATAGTCTATACCCATAACTTCACCGGTGGACTTCATCTCTGGTCCGAGGACGATGTCTGTTCCGGGGAATTTTACGAATGGGAATACGGACTCTTTAACAGTGTAGTAGCTGATGTCTACTTCCTTTGTAAAGCCGAGGTCTTTCAGCTTTGCACCCGCCATAACCTTCGCTGCGAGCTTCGCCAGAGGAACGCCTATGGATTTGCTCACGTATGGGATGGTTCTGGATGCTCTGGGGTTTACCTCGAGCATATATATCTGGTCGCCTTTGATGGCGTACTGAATGTTCATAAGACCGATAACTTTAAGCTCTTTCGCTATCTGCTTGGTTTTAGCCATGAGCTCTGCCCTAACGGATTCGCTGATGGTGCGTGTAGGGATGGAGCATGCGGAGTCGCCTGAGTGAACACCCGCTTCCTCAATATGCTGCATGATAGAGCCGACAACACATGTCTCGCCGTCGCTGATGGAGTCTACATCCACTTCTGTAGCGTTCAGCAGGTATTTATCGATGAGCACGGGATGATCTTCGCTCGCTTTAACGGCGTGTATCATGTAGTTCTCAAGGGATTCTCTGTCGTATACGATCTCCATAGCACGTCCGCCGAGAACGTACGAAGGGCGTACTACAACAGGATATCCTATCTCGTCCGCTATCTTATAAGCCTCTTCTGCGGCTTTTGCTATGCCGTTTGCGGGCTGCATGATGTCGAGTTTATGCATGAGAGCCTTGAAACGCTCTCTGTCCTCTGCACAGTCGATGCTGTCCGGTGATGTACCGAGTATCGGCACGCCTGCCTTTTCGAGAGGCACAGCGAGTTTCAGAGGTGTCTGACCGCCGAACTGTACGATAACGCCGACAGGCTTCTCTTTCTGTACTATGTTCAGAACATGCTCACGTGTGAGCGGCTCAAAGTAGAGTCTGTCTGATGTGTCGTAGTCTGTTGAAACTGTTTCAGGGTTACAGTTTACCATGATAGTTTCAAAGCCCATCTCTTCGAGGGCGAAGGAAGCGTGTACACAGCAGTAGTCGAACTCGATACCCTGTCCGATACGGTTAGGTCCGCCGCCGAGTATCATTATCTTCTTTCTGTCTGTAGGCTCTGCCTCACACTCACGCTCATATGTGCTGTAGAGGTAAGGGGTGAAGGATTCGAACTCTGCACCACAGGTGTCCACACGTTTATAGACTACCCTGCCCTTTGTCTTTTCCCATACGTCGAGCTCGCTGCATCCGAGGAGCGCAGCAAGGCGTTTGTCTGAAAAGCCGTATTCCTTTGCCTTTTTAAATGTAGGCGCGTCTATTGTCATGATGGTGAGCTCTTTCAGCTCAGCTTCAAAGTCTATTATCTGTTTGATATTAAAGAGGAACCACGGGTCTATAAAGCAAAGCTCGTGAACCTCTTCTATTGTCATTCCGCTGCGGAAAGCATCGGCAAGGTACCACATACGCTCTGCTGTAGGTCTGCGGAGGTATGCTTTGATCTCGTCCTGAGCTTTCTCTGTTTTCAGCTCTTCTTCTGTGAATATAGGGTCAAAGCCTGACTTGCCTATTTCAAGTGAGCTGATAGCCTTCTGGAAGGATTCTTTGAATGTACGTCCGATAGCCATAGCCTCACCCACGGATTTCATCTGTGTTGTGAGAGTGTTATCAGCACCGGGGAACTTTTCGAATGTAAATCTAGGCCACTTTGTAACACAGTAGTCTATCGTAGGTTCGAAAGATGCAGGTGTCTTAAGAGTAATGTCGTTTTTAAGCTCGTCCAGTGTGTATCCCACAGCCAGTTTTGCAGCTATCTTAGCGATCGGGAAGCCTGTCGCTTTGGAAGCAAGTGCGGAGCTTCGGGAAACCCTGGGGTTCATCTCGATGATGATCTGCTCGCCTGTAGCAGGGTTTACGGCGAACTGTACGTTCGAACCGCCCGTATCAACGCCGATCTCACGGATAACCTTGATAGAAGCGTTTCTGAGCTCCTGATACTCTTTATCTGTGAGAGTCTGTGCAGGAGCGACTGTTATGCTGTCGCCTGTATGTACGCCCATGGCGTCCACGTTTTCGATGGAACAGATGATAACTACGTTGTCGTTGAGGTCACGCATAACCTCAAGTTCGTATTCCTTCCATCCCAGAACGGATTTTTCTACAAGTATCTCTGTAACGGGTGAAGCCTCAAGACCCCATTCTACATATTCTTTGTACTCTTCCATGTTGTAGGCTACGTTTCCGCCTGTACCGCCGAGTGTGAATGAAGGGCGTATGATAGCCGGGAAGCCTATCTCGTCTATGCAGTCCAGTGCATCCTGATAAGTGTTGCACACTGAGCTTGCGGGCAGGTTAAGACCTATCTTCTGCATTGCCTGTTTGAAGAGCTCTCTGTCTTCGGCCTTGTCTATGGCCTCTATCTTCGCACCGATGAGCTCTACGTTGTATTTCTCAAGCAGACCTGCATCGTGTATATCTTTCGCAAGGTTAAGCGCTGTCTGACCGCCGACAGTAGGCAGGATAGCGTCCGGACGCTCTTTCTCGAGTATCTTTTCCGCCATCTCGACAGTGAGGGGCTCTATGTATGTTGCATCGGCTATCTCAGGGTCTGTCATGATAGTCGCAGGGTTAGAGTTGATAAGGATAACCCTGTAACCTTCTTCTTTAAGAGCTTTTACAGCCTGAGTACCGGAATAGTCGAATTCGCAGGCCTGACCGATAACAATCGGACCGGAGCCTATGATCATAATGGATTTGAGATCTTCTCTTTTTGGCAAGACGAGCCTCCTGAACTTGTATAACTTAACACCTGCTAAGGTGTTGGTATTCTATCAAAATACAGCCCTGCCCCGAAACGTGCGGTTCTAACCTTTAAAACCGCAGGGCAAAACTTCAATTTTTTAACAAATCTGAGTGGAAAACACAAGGATATATTAAATTATTTTTTCGCTTTCTTACACCTAAATTTAGAAATAAAAAAAGCCCCTCGCTAAAAGGGGCTTTGTTTTTTTAAGCTGAATACTTTTCTAATAAGAAAAGGCACGAAAGTTTTAAAGGGTCGGTCAGGTTGTGGTTCGTATCCATAGAGTCGTCTTTGACAAGCGAGGCTATCCTTTTGATAGGAATACCCGAAAGGTCTGCGAGCTGAGATACGGATACATTGATAGTTTTAAGGTCATCAAGAAGCTGTTTCAGCGGTGTTGTCTTGATGTAGAACTTGATCTCGTCTGTTGTACGGAGAGATTTTCTGTCGATTATCTGGTTACTGGCGAATACCCAGGGAGTGTAGATATAGGTGAGCCCCAGAGCTGCGGCGTGCTTGCAAAAAACATCTTTACCTTTTTCACAGTCGCATGAGTATTCTATCGGATCTACGTCGATCTTCAGGGTGACCGTATAGTCGCCGTGGTTGCCTCGTATCGTTCCTTTGATGAAAGAGTCGTCTACGGAGCAGTTGATAAACTTCCCAACATAGTTTTCGGCTCTCTGCAGGTTAATACCGGAGCTGATGTTCTTCAGCTGTTCTTCTGTCAACTTTACTAACTGCATCGGCGTGCCTCCTGAATGTGTTACTAATTATATTAAACCGCACTAAATCCTATAAATCAATTAAATCTCAGATATTAATGAAGAGGTATCAGCCGATCTCTATATAAGCCAGTTCAGCGCGCCATTTACGCATTAAAACTTCTTTGATGACAGCATTTTTAGGACTGGAAAGGTCAGGATCGTCAGCCAGCACCGAGGCGGCGTCTTCCCTCGCTCCCTGAAGGATTTTAACATCACGTACAATATTTGAAAAACGGAACTCAGGCAGACCCGACTGACGTGTTCCGAAGAAGTCTCCGGGGCCGCGCATCTCAAGGTCTATCTCGCTCAGTTTGAATCCGTCGGCATAGCTGCACATGGCATTTATCCGTTCGTTTGCCTCTTCGGATATATGCTCGGAACCCACAAGTACGCAATAGGACTGTCTGTCGCTTCGCCCTACCCGCCCCCTGAGCTGATGCAGCTGTGAAAGCCCGAAACGCTCGGCATTCTCTATAACCATCACAGTAGCCTGAGGGACATCCACACCGACCTCTATGACGGTGGTAGATACCAATATTTGTATCTTACCCGCTTTGAATGCGTCCATAAGCTCCTGCTTCTGCTCGTGCTTCATCCGACCGTGCAGTAGGCCGACATTCTCCGCTCCGAAATGCTCGGCGAGCTTACGATGTTCGTCTGTGGCTGCTTTCAGATCCAGCTTCTCGCTTGTATCGATGAGGGGATATATCACATACACTCCGTGTCCTTTCTTTATCTCGTCACGCATCAGAGGGTAGACACGCTCTATGCTCGCCTCTGACACGGTCTTTATCGGTGTTCTGCCGGGGGGCAGTTCGTCTATGACGCTGATGTCGAGGTCGCCGTAGAAAGAGAGCGCAAGAGTCCTCGGGATAGGTGTTGCGGTCATAAGGAGTATGTCGGGCATATAGCCCTTTTCTATCAGAGACTTCCTCTGCTCCACACCAAATCGGTGCTGTTCGTCTATGATGGCGAGGCCGAGCTTTGCAAAGTCGGCATCTTCCTGTATCACAGCGTGTGTCCCGACCACAAAATCCACATGTCCGGCAGCGATAAGCTCCTTTGTACGACGCTTTTCCGCAGGGGTTACAGAGCCTGTCAAAAGTACGGCTGAGACGTTCGTCTTCTGTATAAGTTTCAGCAGGTTAGACATATGCTGTCTGGCGAGCACTTCTGTCGGTGCTATCACCGCCACCTGATATCCGTTCTTTACTGCGGTCAGCCCAGCCGTGAATGCCACTATGGTCTTACCGCTGCCGACATCCCCCTGAACCAGCCTGTTCATCTGCTTAGGAGAGGACATATCGTTGAATATCTCAGCTATAACCCTTCGCTGTGCGTTGGTAAACTTAAACGGAAGCAAACCCTTTATCCAGTCCAGATACTCCTTTCGGATGTCGAAAACAGTACCCTGCTGACGTTCGTAAGCCTTTTTCTTATATAAAAGCCCCATCTGAAGGTAAAAGAGTTCTTCGTATATGAACCTGCGTGCTGCGGGGTGGCGTTTCTCTGCCAGAGCCTCCAGCTCGTAGGGGTTCTTTGGTCTGTGTATCTCCAGCAGTGCGTGCTTTGAATCGGGGAATTTATAGTGTTCCTCTATCCTCGCAGGCAGGTGGTCGGGTATTGTACCCAGATATTTATCCAGAGCGGCATTGACGGCCGCATAGTATGTCTTTTGTGCTACGGATTTCGGCAGTGAATATATCGGGATTATCTGCCCCATCTCTGATTCTTTCATGAACTGCGGATGGATTATCGACTCCATACCGCTGAATGACCCGGACTGACCGTACAGAGTGTATGTCTTCCCTTCTTTCAGCACGCCCGAGGGATATCCCGCAGAAAAGCGGAACCACACCGCAGCGAACTGTCCGAAGTCGGTCTTAAACACGGCTTTATATATACGTTTGCGGTTTTTGGTGAATACCACGGCCCCCGTCTGGAAAACGCCCGTGAGAGCCTTTTTCCCGCTTCTGGATTCGCCTATGTATTCGTATCTGTAGGGGAAGTTATACAGCACGTCTTCGACAGTTTCTATGTGCTGTTTTTTGAGTGATTCGACGGCTTTTTTCCCTATTCCTGGGAGTTCGCCGACGGATACCGGCTTCATCTCGTCTTTAACAGTGAGCTTCTGCGCCGCTATGGACAGCTCGGCAAGCATCTCGTTCAGCCTGTCCGTGGAAGGATTCGGATCTTCTATTATGGAAACAGCAAGAGCCGCCAGATGTTCATTCTGACGGCTCTGTATGTTAGTTATCTTTTTAAGGTACTTTTCAGGATTTTTGTAATAGTCTGCCTCTGCCTGCTTTATCTCGAAAAGCAGCTCGAGGTATATCCCTCTCTCTTCGTGCATTTAAAACATGCTGAGTGCGCTTGATTCGCCTTTGCCGAAGATCTGATGGACATTCAGAATGATCACCATTCCTGTATGCAGTCTGGCTACGCCTCTGATATAGGAGCTGTCTACACCGGTGGAAGACGCCGGAGCTCTATCCACAAGGCTGCTGTCAACTCTGAGAACTTCCTCCACATGGTCAACGATGAAGCCGACCTGTTTCCCCTTCAGGTTCACAACGATGATTCTGGTAGAATTTGTATATTCAGGAGCCATAAGACCAAGCTTCTTCCTAAGGTCAACGATAGGGATGACCTTCCCCCTGATATTAATAATGCCCTCTACAAAACTAGGAGCTTTCGGCACCTTAGTGATATCAAGCATACGGAGGATCTCCTCTATATCCATGATATCTATGCCATATTTCTCATTGTTAAGCAGAAGGTTAACATATTGCTTATATTCAGCCATAAATAAACCTCAGCTATTTTCTAAAATAATAACAGGCATTTCAGGTTTATGCAAATGTTAAACTAACACCTGATTATCAGCACAAAAATTACGTCGTATAATTTTTGTGTTACGCTCCGCATCAACAAGTTAATGCTGCGCTTCCACTCTGCCGTGTGCTGCGCACACAGCTCCGTGAGGCACTTCCTGTGACTAATAGCCAGCACAAAAATTACATCGTATAATTTTTGTGTTACGCTCCGCATCAACAAGTTAATGCTGCGCTTCCACTCTGCCGTGTGCTGTGCACACAGCTCCGTGAGGCACGTCCTGTGCCTTATAGCTACTAGATTAAACTAATGCGCCTTCTTTGTTCACTATTCTGTTTTGTGCGTCTACTTGTACGACAGTCGGTTTATAATCTTCGAGGTCTTTTTCGTCCATCATGGCGAATGTGGCGATGATGACCATGTCGCCGACCTGTACGTGTCTGGCTGCAGCACCGTTAAGGCAAATCTCGCCGCTTCCTCTGCGTCCTTTGATGATGTATGTATAGAAACGTGCGCCGTTTGTAATGTTCCAGATATCGACCTTTTCGTATTCTCTCATGCCTGCGGCTTCGATAAGGTCTTCGTCTATGCCTATGCTCCCTTCATAATGAAGGTCTGCATCTGTTACTGTTGCTCTGTGGATCTTTGATTTAAACATTTCTCTGAGCATTTCTAACCTCTTTATATAGTAAAATATTTATTATCTATCAGCCTTGCCCTGCCCACCTTAACAGCGAGTGCAGTGACAAAGTCGCCTTTAATACTTTCCAGTGAATACAGCTCCGCAGGGTGTACCAGCTCGGCATAGTCCACAGCGGTCCCCTTATGGGAGTGTATAAAGTCTATTACCTTCTGCCTGATAACTTTGGCGTCACGCTCTCCGTTTTCAAGCTCTTTTTGTATGATATCGAAAGAACGTGAAAGGCTGAGTGCCGCCTCACGCTCGTCTGCACCCAGATACACATTTCTGGAGCTGAGTGCGAGCCCGTCAGACTCACGTATGATAGGCATCCCGACAATCTCCACATCCATATTCATGTCGCTTACCATGCGCTTTATCACCTGAAGCTGCTGATAATCCTTCGAACCGAAATATGCTCTGTCGGGGGTTGCTATATTAAACAGCTTTGTGACAACAGTGGCGACACCGTCGAAATGCCCCGGACGTGAAAGCCCGCAGAGAGCCTCTGTCAGCCCCGTAAGGGCAACTTTAGTACTGAACCCTTCGGGATACATTTCCTTTGGCGTAGGGTAAAATATGAAGTCCGCTCCCGCCTCTGTCAGCAGAGCTTTATCACTTTCGAAGTCTCTAGGGTATGCCTCGAGGTCTTCGTTGGGGCCAAACTGTGTCGGATTTACAAAAATACTAACGATCGTTACGTCATTATTCGCAACGCTCTCTTTAACAAGGCTGGCATGGCCTGCATGAAGAAAGCCCATCGTAGGCACAAGCCCCACTGTTTTCCCTTCTGCTTTGAGAGCTTTTATAACCGCTTTGGTTTCTTTAACTGTTTCTATTACTTTCATTTTTCGCCTAGTATGAATATTCTTTACTTGGGAATTTTGAGGATTTAACCTCATCGATATACTGCTTACATGCGTCTGTGATGACACTTTTAACGTCTGCGTACTGTTTTACGAATTTCGGCGTGAAGTCGTCGTACAGGCCGAATACGTCGTGATACACAAGCACCTGTCCGTCACAGCCCGCTCCTGCGCCTATGCCTATTGTCGGTATCTTGATGCCTTTAGACACCTTTTCCGCAGTATCGGCGACACAGCCCTCTATAACTATTGAGTATGCTCCCGCCTCTTCCAGTGCGAGTGCGTCCTCGAGCATTGCTTCATGACCGTTACGCCCCTGAACTCTGAATCCGCCCATGGCATTTACCATCTGAGGCATCAGCCCGATGTGCCCCATAACGGCGATCCCCTCTTCGGTGAGACGCTTAACGATAGGAGCCTTATTTTTACCGCCCTCTAACTTCACAGAATCAAACCCTGTTTCTTTTACAAGCCTGATTGCATTTCTAAGGGTCTCTTCATCAGAAATCTGAAAGCTGCCGAAAGGCATATCGACGATGAGATAAGCACGGCTCACAGCCCTTTTGACGGCCTTTGCGTGGTATATCATCTCTTCCATTGTGACGGGTATAGAGTTGGCGTAACCGTTCATTACATTGCCGAGGCTGTCCCCTGTGAGGATCATCTCGATGCCTGCATTGTCCAGTATTTTAGCTGATGTATAGTCGTAGGCGGTGATGCATGTGATCTTCTCACCGTCCTCTTTCATCTTTTTGAATGTATTAAGGTTAAAATTTTTAAGCTCTGAATATTTGCTCACTTCTTACACCTCCGCTGCAAGGTAACGGAGGACGCAATTCGAGCACGGTGAAAGGCAGGTTAAACTTTTCTCGTGTCTCGGTCCTTCCGGATCCAAGCACAGCTAAGTTAGTATATTAAAGCAGGTACGTCAAGTTTAAAAACTTGGCGGAGTACCTACCCAGAAAGCCACAGCAGGCTTGTCTGTCCTGTTTCTTATCTTATGAGGCAGATTAGAGCTGAAGTAGATGCACTGACCTGTAGTAAGGTAATGCTCGTCATTGCCTATCACTACGCAGATCTCACCCTCTATAACATACCCAAGCTCTTCGCCTGTGTGGTGGTAGTAATCGGAACCTGTTTCACCGTATGGATCCAGCTCGATGAGTATCGGTTCCATTTTGCGGTTAACAAGTTTTGATGCGAGAAAAGACATGGAAATGCTTTTGTTTCTCAAAACTTTAAAGTCTGGCTCGCTGAAAATATTAACGATGTTTCTTTCGTCTTCAAACAGCTCGCTGATGGTGGTTCCGAGCGCATAGCATATTTTCTTCAAAGAGGCGATAGACGGAGAGTTCTTTCCGTTTTCTATCTGGCTGATGAAACTCTTTGTAAATCCAGTCTTTTGTGAGATATCCTCGAGAGTCATACCAAGTTTTTTTCTGGTATCTCTCAGTTTTATTCCATATGACATAACTCACCCCTGCTTATAGTAATGGTTGAGTATATATTAAATTGAGAATCGTTGTCAAGAAGTAAGTTAAATTTTATTACACTGTTATATATAGACATCATACATCCGTTGTTAAAAATATTTAATATATAGTCAATACTATATTTTATATTGACCTTTCCCAAGAGTGCTTTATGATAATTTTCAGGTAATATTACAATTTAAGAGGGGCAAAAATGGAGAGTGTAAAAAGGCGATTAAAGACAAAACCAACAGTAGGTAAAGATGTATATATAGCTGATAGTGCTGATGTTATTGGCGAAGTTGAACTTGCTGACGATTCCAGCATATGGTTCAATGTTGTCCTCAGGGGCGACGTGGAAAAGATAACCGTCGGCAAATGTTCAAATGTTCAGGACGGCACAGTCATTCACACCACTCTGGATAAATACCCTACCGTCATAGGCGACTACGTCACGATAGGTCACAACGCCATGCTTCATGGCTGTACAATAAAAGACAATGTTCTGATAGGCATAGGCGCCATAGTGCTGGATAACTCTGTCATAGGCGAAAACAGCATCGTGGCAGCGGGCACACTTGTTCCGCCTGGAAAGGTATTCCCTCCGAACTCTCTGCTTATGGGCAGCCCTGCAAAGGTCGCTAAGACACTGAATGAAGACGATATAAAGGGCATAAGAGACTATGCCGACAGATATGTGAAATATAAGGCTCTGTACCTCTCAGAGGGCTGTGAAAAAGCATAGTAAAGATAGCATCTGACTAATCATAATATTAAAATCTTAAGGGGATAGTATCTGCTGTCCCCTCTTTTTTTATCTAAAATTATCCGGGTTATATAATGGTAAGCGTCACTCTGAGGAAGGCAAAGCCTGACGTGAGAGTCTCAGACGTCTAGTAACCGCCTTGAGGCTTTTTCAAAGCAGCATAAAATGATGTGTAGAAATAAAAAAAGGCGGATACAAAACGTACCCGCCTTTCGTTTATAGTATGAGAGGTTCTCTTACTTTCCGTCGAAGAGTGACCAAGGTCCTCTTGTTCTTGCGAAGTTGTCAGCCTTAGCTTTCTCATCATCTTCGAAGTATTTACGGATCTTAAAGATCTGGCCAGGGAAAATGAGGTCAGGATCTTTGATCATCTCTTTGTTTGACCAGTAAATGAGTGGCCACATAAATGGGTTCATGTACTTAGCTTTAGAGATGTTCCAGAGGTTGTCACCCTTAGTAACTTTGTAGTCCTCTGTCTGAGCAGCGAGCATCTGAGCTCTCAGCTTAGCTTTACGCTCAGCTTCAGCTTTCATAGCAGCAGCTTTGCCCTCTACGATCTCCTGCTGGATCTTATCGCTGTCGATAGATACCTGCTGGAGAACAGCAAGTGCTTTCTCGCCTTCACACTCGTCGATGAGTGCCTGAGCTTTAGCTATTTTAGCCTCAGCTTCTGTATAGGAAGGTGAGTACTGGCCATCTTCAGCAGCGGCAGCATTCAGCTTCTTTTTAACAGCATCAAGCTCAGCTTGTGCTTTATCATTTATCTTAGAACGCTCACCGGCGATCTCTTTAGCCTTCTCGAAATCAGCGATAGCTGCGAGAAGCTCTTCTTTAGCTTCTTTGTAAAGAGCACCTTTATCGCCGCTCTGCTCTGCTTCAGCCATTTTAGCTTCTGCAGCAGCAACAGCCGCCTTTGCTCTTGCGTACTCTTCAGACGCACATTTCTCTGCACCGCTTTCCTGTGCAGCTTTCATAGCAGCCTTAGCGTTGTCCATCTCTTGTACCGGCGGTTTAGAACAGCCTGTAACAACGAGTGCAGCCATTAAAGCAGCAAACATAATCAGTTTGGAAACTTTGGTCATGGAATCCTCCCTTAAGTTTCTAGTATTACTTAAATGCTAACATAACATTTATTATATGTCAAATTCAGAAGTTGTCAAATATCAATCATTTTCAACGACTTCGAACTTCATAAACAGTTCTTTGAGCTGTTTATCATCCACCTTGCTCGGTGCATCGGACATCATATCAGTCGCCTTCTGAGTTTTAGGGAAGGCAATTACGTCCCTGATAGAGTCAGAGCCTGTGAGGATAGTGGAAATCCTGTCTACTCCGAATGCGATACCGCCGTGAGGAGGTGTTCCGTATCTGAGCGCTTCGATGAAGAAGCCGAACTTATACTCACGCTCTTCTTCGGAAAATCCGAGAGAGTTGAACATTTTCTCCTGTACGTCACTGCGGTGTATCCTTATGGAGCCCCCGCCTATTTCAGAACCGTTAAGCACAAGGTCATAAGCCTTTGCTCTCATCTGACCGGGGTCTGTGTCAAACAGCGGAATATCTTCGTCAAGCGGCGCTGTGAACGGGTGGTGCATAGCCACGTATCTCTTATCTTCTGCATCGTAGTCGAGCAGAGGGAAATCGAGAACCCATGTGAAAGAGTATTTCTCTCCGTCGAGAAGGCCGAGGTCTCTTCCGAGCTTCAGTCTTACTTTAGACATATAGAGGTTAACTGTCTCTTTCTTGCCTGCGCCGAAGAATATGATGTCTCCGGGCTGTCCATCCATAGCACTAACAATACTATCGGCTGAATCTCCTAAAAACTTAACTATCGGAGACTGTAAGCCGTCTTCATTCACCTTAATGTATGCGAGTCCACCTGCACCGAGGCTGGTAGCAAGCTCTGTGAGCTCGTCGATATCCTTACGGGACATCTTCTCGCCTGCGCCTTTGGCGTTGATAGCTTTAACCACGCCGCCTTCGGCAACCACTTCTCTAAATACTTTGAAACCGCAATCTGCAACAAGTTCATTAATTGTTTTAAGGAACATATCGAATCTGGTATCCGGAGCATCGTGTCCGTATTTTTCCATAGCGTCGTCATAGGACATTCTAGGGAATCCTGGGGTAAGCTCTATACCTTTGATATTTTTAAATATCTGTATGAACATACCTTCGATAAGGTCCATAAGGTCCTCACGGTCGATGAAAGACATTTCCATATCGAGCTGTGTGAATTCAGGCTGACGGTCAGCTCTGAGGTCTTCATCACGGAAGCATTTCACGATCTGGAAGTATTTGTCGTATCCACCCACCATCAGAAGCTGTTTAAACATCTGAGGAGACTGAGGCAGCGCATAGCACTTGCCCGGGTTAACACGTGAAGGAACGAGATAGTCTCTTGCGCCTTCCGGTGTGCTTTTGGTAAGGAAAGGTGTCTCGATATCGAGGAAGCCTTTGCCGTAGAGGTATTCTCTCATTGTACGCACGATGTTGTGGCGTGTTATGAGGTTGCTCTGGATTCTCTTTCTACGCAGGTCGAGGTATCTGTATTTCAGTCTGATGTCCTCGTTTGCGTTTGTATAGTCGTCTATCATGAAAGGAGGTGTCTGAGCTGCGTTAAGTATCTTAAGCTCGTCTACCATCACTTCAACCTCTCCCGTAGGGAGTTTTGTGTTGATAGTGCCTTCAGGTCTCATGCCGACCTTACCTTTGATAGCGATTACAAATTCGTTTCTGATGCTGTCAGCAACAGCATGCACGTCTTTATTATATTCAGGGCTCATGACAACCTGTGTCAGTCCCTCTCTGTCTCTAAGGTCTACGAATATTACTCCGCCGTGGTCTCTGCGTCTCTGAACCCAGCCCATAAGGCAGACTTCTTCGCCGATATTTTTAGCTGTAAGTTGTACGCATGTGTGTGATCTGCGCCAATCGCCCATGTGTGAAAGCAATTTAGTTCCTCCTGAGTTTATCGGATATGTGATTAATGATTTGATCAAGTGATACTTCAACCTGCTCGCCCGATTCCATATCCTTAACGGCGGCAGCGTTTTTATTCATTTCGTCCTCGCCGAGGATAATGGTGAAGCGTGCTCCGTTCTTATCCGCCAGTGAAAACTGTTTTTTCATCTTTTTAAAGTCATAGTCCATATCAGCACTGATGCCCGCTCCGCGCATGTCATTCACGAGCTTCACGGCTGCTTTGTCTGATATATCTGCAAATGATACCACAAAGGCATCTATTTCATTCTCCTTTTCTGTCTCTTTCAGCATGGCGAGAGCCACCATCCTGTCTATGCCTGTGGCAAAGCCTATCCCCGGGACATCCGGTCCGCCAAGAAGCTGGATAAGGCCGTCGTAACGTCCCCCTGCCCCTACTGCCGACTGCGAGCCGAGCTTGTCTGTCACCAGCTCGAAAGCAGTGCGCACGTAATAGTCGAGACCGCGAACCATCATAGGGTTCACATTGTAAGGCATGCCGAGGGTGTCGAGGTATTCCCTGACCCCTTTAAAGTGCTCCTCGCAGTCACCGCAGAGGTGATCAAGGGCAACGGGTGCATCCTTTGTGATAGCCTTGCATCCCTCGTTTTTACAGTCGAGGATGCGCATAGGGTTCTTACCGAGTCTGCGGAGACAGTCCTCGCAGAGGTGCTCTTTATTAGACTCGAAGAATGCTATCAGCTTTTCGTTATATGCAGGTCTGCAAACGGGGCATCCTATGGAATTTATCTCCATAGAGACAAAGTCCTCTATGCCGAGGTTGCATGCCAGTTTGTAAAGTATATATATGACATCTGCGTCTATGGCAGGTCCGCCGGAGCCGAAAACCTCTATCCCCGCCTGTGTGAATTGTCTGAAACGTCCCTTCTGAGGGCGTTCACGGCGGAACATCGGGCCGATGTAGTAATACTTGGATGTAGCGGGCGGATTATAGAGTTTGTTCTCTACATATGCCCTGACTATGGATGCCGTACCTTCGGGGCGGAGAGCGACGTTTGTGCCGTCTCTGTCTTCGAATGCGAACATCTCTTTTTCAACTATATCTGTGGAAGCTCCGATACCCCTGTCGAAGACCTCTACTTTCTCTAAAACAGGTAAGTAAAACTCCTGATAATTAAAGGAACGGAAGGTTTCTTTGAAGATTTTTTCAACTTTCTGCCAGTATCGGGATTCCAGACCGTATATATCTCTGAATCCTTTGACCTTTTTATACACTGAGATTGTCCTCCAAAACTCAAGTAATATGCTATTTCGGCACTGTAGTCAACAGCCAATAGCTATAATTCAAATTTAATTTTAGCTATCTCGACAATTGCCTCGGTGGCCTCCTGCAGATCGAGTTTTGACAGGTTTAATATCCCGTGATACATCCAGTGGTCATCTATGCTTCTGCCGAAGTAATGTTTGAAATATTTACGCTTTCTGTTGTCGGTATCTTTGATCTTTTCCTCGGCCTCTTTTTCTGTGAGCTCCTCACGCATGGTAACCCACTTTATGCGGTCTTCCATAGTGGCGACGAGCCTGAAGTGGAGCACCTGTTCGTGGTCTTCCAGTATGCATACACCGCCCCTGCCGAGGATCACGGCGTTCATCTCGTCTGCTGCCTTGTTTATTATCCTGCGGAGCATCTCGTGGAATGAGTTTGCATCGGTGATGTTGTCTTCTCTGCTGTAAACGTCGAAGAATGCCTCATGCTCCTGAGACATCATCTGGCGCATAGTCCTCGGGCTGTAGTCAGTGTTTTTGAAAAGGTCGGTGAACATGTTCATGTCGAAGTATTTAGACATGAAGGAACGCATGTTTGAGTGCTGTTCCTCGTCGAACATCTTCACTTTCTCTTCGTCTGAGCCCGTGAGTATCGCCGCAAATCTTACCAGTTCTTTATTGAAAAGCCTGAATTTAAGCAGTTCGGCAGCTCTTTCGGCGACATATTCGCCTCCGCAGCCGTACTGTCTGGATATCGTTATCACCGCCATACCAATTCTCCGAGTTTGATAATACCGAGGTCGTCTTTAAGTATTTTTACCATATCTGAGACACTTCGGCAACTTACAGGATGTGTATACTGCGGACATATGTCCATTAGCGGGTAAAGAACAAAGCTCCTGTTCTCCATCTGAGGATGCGGAATAATGAGGTCGCCGCTTTCGAACGGCTCGCCGTTATAGTCTATGATATCTATGTCCATCACACGGGTATACCATCTGCCCGTAACGGTTCGCCCCAGCCTCTTTTCGACAGTTTTGATGCAGTGCAGGAGTTCCTGCGGGGGCAGATTGGTCTCTGCCGTCAGGCATGCGTTAAAATATGAGTCCTGATCATCTTTCAGAAGCGATTCTGTCTTATAAACCGGTGAAACACTGATAATATCGCAGAAACCGCCGATGAGCCTTACCGCATCACAGATATTTCGTGATTTACTGCCGAGGTTGCTACCCAGCCCTAGAATCACGGAGTTCTTTCTGCTCATGCTCCATTCTCTCCCTGATCATGTCGAGAAGTTCTCTGTCCTTAAGCCCTTCGGGGCTGACAGTGTCTAAGAATCTTATGCGTATCTTGCGGAACGGCTTGAATATGAAGCTCCCCTTAGGCAGAACATCCATAGTCCCCTCCAGCATGAAAGGAGCAATATTATGCCCCGTACGCACGGCAAGGGTGAATGCGCCTCTTTTAAAAGGGAGCATCTCGCCGTCTGCGGAGCGTGTCCCCTCAGGGAAAAGGAGTACGGAGTACCCCTCCTGAATCTTCCTCGCCGCTTCAAAGAGGCTTTTCAGAGCATCACGGCTCTCGCCTCTGTTGATAGGGATAAGCCCGATGGACTTAATGGCAAATCCGAACACAGGTATTTTGAAAAGCTCCTCTTTCGCCATGAAGAGGAATCTTTTATCCATAATAGATAAGAGGAAAAATATATCGGCATAGCTCTGATGGTTCCCCATAAAGACATAGTTTTTATCAGGGTCGAGCTTCTCCATGCCTTCTATCTTTGTAGAGGCACAGCATGAGAGCATTATCCCCTTTGCCCAGATGCGGGCAAGGGTCAGGTATGCGTTTTTACCCACCATCAGCGGGAACAGCCCCAGTGTCACAAGGAACACCGTGAGGAATATCACTACAAACCACACAAACACACTGTATAAAGCGTAGAAAATTATCATTTTATCTTTCCTGCTATGTCGCAGAGGATGTTTGAGAAGGTCGGATGATTGAATACGAACTCCTCTATCTTTGTAAGAGGCATCTTTGCCTGTATCATCATAGAGAATGTGGAAACAAGGTCAGAAGCACCGCTTCCCACAGCATGACAACCTATTATCTTCTTGCTCTCAGGCTCGTAAAGGAGCTTTATAAAGCCTTTTACGGTCCCTTGAACGACAGACCTCTCAAAGTTTTTAAAGCTGTGTCTCACAACTTTAAAATCAAGCCCTGCCTCTTTGGCAGCCTCTTCGGAAAGTCCGACGGAGGCGATCTCAGGGTCGAGCTTCAGTATACGCGGGCAGAGGTCCGGTGATATGTTTCTCTTCTTTTCGAGGATGTCGCCTGATGCGATATCGGCAGACATGTATGCCCAGTTCACGAACATGTTCATCCCTGTGGCATCGCCTACCATGTATATATCTTTGTTTGATGTGCGCAGTTTCTTTGTCAGTACCGGATAGCCCCTTTCATCAAACTTTATATCCGCCTTCGCAGGCTGAAGTTTGGTGATGTTCGGAGCACGTCCGATAGAGACAAACACCTCTTCCCCTTCGATCTTTTCATCGTTGTTGAGGAAGATGATGGTCTTGTTACCGACTTTTTCGATACGGTCAACGGACACACCTTTCAGTATCTCCACACCGCTCTTTTTGAATTGATCTTCGAATTCTTTTACTACCTGCGGGTCGATGGAGCTGAGGATACGGTCGCTCTTTTCAACCAGAGTTACTGTACAGCCTATCCTTTTAAAGAATGTGGCATACTCAGTACCGATGAATCCGCCTCCGACCACGATGACACTCTTCGGTGTCTCTTCAAGGTCAAATATATTAGTAGTATCAAGGAGTTTCTTAGTGGACGGCACATTAGTGCTCATGTTGTTAGAGCCTGTGGCTATGACAGCCTTTTCAAACTCAATCTCCTGAACACCGCCCTCGGTTTTGACACTCACGCTGTTCTTGCCTGTGAATTCGGCAAAACCGGCGAGTATCTCCACACCGCAGGATGTAAGGTCTTCTATAAATCCTTTTATAACTTTGCCGGATACGCCTTCGACATGCTTTCTCGCTTTTTTAAAGTCAAAGCGGACCGGATGGTCGCAGTCAGTATTTACAAAGTTTGAGGTTTTATTTACAAAGCGTTCGTAAAGGTGGCTCACGTGGAGGAGTGTATTTGATATAACACTTCCGCCAGTGCAGTAGTTTCCGCCGATGTTTTTATCGACGAGCAAAACCTTCTTTCCGCCTTCAGTCAGCTTTTTAGCCGCTTCTATACCTGCAGGACCTGCGCCTATAACTAAAACGTCGTACTTCATTGCAGACTTACTTAATACCTATAATGATCGGGTTTGTAAGGACCTTCGACAGGTACACCGATGTAGTCTGCCTGGTCATTTCTGAGTGTTGTGAGCTTTGCGCCGATCTTCTGAAGGTGCAGTCTCGCAACTTCTTCGTCGAGCTTTTTGCTCAGTACGTATACGCCCGGTTTATAGACATCTTTGTTCTTCCAGAGGTCTATCTGTGCGAGGGTCTGGTTTGTGAATGAGTTACTCATTACAAACGAAGGGTGGCCTGTGGCACAGCCGAGGTTTACAAGGCGGCCTTCTGCGAGCATGAATATCTCGTGACCGTCAGGGAATGTGTATTTATCTACCTGAGGCTTGATGTTTGTCTTAACGATGTTAGGGAAAGCGTTCAGCTTCTCCACTTCGATCTCGTTGTCGAAGTGACCGATATTACAAACGATAGCCTGATCTTTCATTTTTTCCATGTGTTCGATGCGGATGATGTCTTTGTTACCTGTTGTGGTGACATAAATGTCCGCTTCGCCCAGAGTATCTTCCACTGTTACAACGCTGTATCCTGCCATCGCAGCCTGAAGAGCACATATAGGGTCTATCTCTGTGACTTTAACGATGGCGCCGAGTCCTCTGAGGGATTCTGCGCATCCTTTACCCACGTCGCCGTAACCGCACACACATGCGACTTTACCCGCTATCATAACGTCTGTTGCACGCTTGATACCGTCCACGAGGGACTCACGGCATCCGTAAAGGTTGTCGAATTTAGACTTTGTGACAGAGTCGTTAACGTTTATAGCAGGGATAAGGAGCTCGCCTTTCTCCATCATATGATAAAGCCTGTGAACGCCTGTTGTGGTCTCTTCGGAAACACCTTTCAGCTCTTTTATGGTCTCTGTCCATCTTGTAGGTGTTGCTGCCAGTATTGCTTTAAGCTGAGCGAGGAAAACGCCCTCTTCCGTGCTGCCGGGCTTTTTGTTAAGGATAGAAGGATCTTTCTCTGCTGCCACACCTGTGTGTATCATCATAGTGGCATCACCGCCGTCGTCTACGATGAGCTGAGGTCCCTTTCCGCCAGGGAATGCGAGAGCCTGCTCTGTACACCACCAGTATTCTTCAAGTGTTTCGCCCTTCCAAGCGAATACAGGCACGCCTGAAGCTGCGATAGCTGCCGCTGCGTGGTCCTGTGTGGAGAATATATTACAGCTGCACCATCTGACATCGGCACCGAGTGCGACAAGTGTCTCTATCAGAACTGCAGTCTGGATTGTCATGTGAAGTGAGCCCATAATGCGCACGCCTTTCAGAGGCTGTTCCTTAGCGTATTTCGCTCTGGTCGCCATAAGACCGGGCATCTCGTGCTCTGCTATTGATATCTCTTTGCGTCCGAAGTCCGCAAGGCTTATGTCTGCTACTTTATAGTCTTTTGCTGTCATTGATCTACTCCCCAAAAGTACAAAAAGCACCCACAGCTCACACTATGGGTGCTTCTAATTGTTTATTTTTATATCAGCCGATTGCTGACTTAAGGTCTGATACCTTATTGATCTGTTCCCAAGGGAACTCGCTGCGTCCGAAGTGTCCGTAAGCAGCAGTTGCTTTATAAATTGGTCTGCGGAGGTCGAGGGCATCCATGATGCCTTTCGGTGTGAGGTCAAATACTTCTCTCACTGCCTTTTCTATCTTAGCCTCGTCCACTGTCGCAGTGCCGAATGTGTTTACCATAACGCTGACAGGGTCTACAACGCCGATAGCGTAAGCAACCTGAAGCTCGCACCTCTGAGCGAGACCTGCTGCCACGATGTTTTTAGCTACCCATCTGGCTGCATAAGCTGCGGAACGGTCAACCTTCGACGGGTCTTTACCGCTGAATGCGCCGCCGCCGTGACGTCCCATACCGCCGTATGTATCCACGATGATCTTACGCCCTGTAAGACCACAGTCGCCCATAGGACCGCCGATAACGAATCTGCCTGTAGGGTTGATATGATATTTTATGTCTTCTGTAATAAGGTCAGTAGGTATAACTTCCTTTACGACCTTGTTGATAACGTCCTGCTTAAGCTGGTCGAGACCGACTTCCTCTGCGTGCTGTGAGCTGATCACGACAGTGTCCACACGTACAGGCTTAAAGCCGTCGTATTCCACTGTCACCTGAGACTTACAGTCTGGGCGGAGGTAAGGAAGCTCGCCGCTTTTGCGGAGCTCGGCCATCTTACGTGTCAGTTTATGTGAAAGTGTGATAGGCAGAGGCATAAGCTCCTCTGTTTCAGAACATGCGAATCCGAACATAAGCCCCTGATCGCCTGCACCGCCGACATCCACGCCCATAGCGATATCAGGAGACTGCTTATCAAGTGTCACCATAACGCCGCATGTGTCACAGTCGAAACCGTGGGATGAATCGGAATAACCTATCTCGCGTACTGTGTTACGTACTATTTCCGGTATTTCTACGTATGTATTAGTTGTTACTTCACCCGCTACAACTACAAGACCTGTCGTTACCATTGTCTCACAAGCCACTCTGCTGAGCGGATCGTCCTTCAGCATTGCGTCAAGCACTGCATCAGATATCTGGTCTGCTATCTTATCAGGATGCCCTTCACTCACGGACTCTGATGTGAACAGGTAATTTTTGCTATTCATTGTATATTCACCTACTTTATGAGTTTTGTGCTTTATACTGAGAGAGGAGCAGTTCCATCCTGTCCTTTCCTCTCAGTTTCATAACCTTTATCTCTTTAATTTTTGCTTCCACTTCCGGCGGAAAATATTTAAGGCTGTAGAGTGCTTCCAGATCCTGTTCAAAGTTTACGTGTGCTTCAAACAGCTCTTTGAAATCTGTGTTCTGCTCAATCATTTTCTCGACTACTTCATTTTCAACCTTAAGCATTGCTTATACCCCTCAAAATAGTTAGCGGATGGTCAGAGTCATTCTGAGAGCATCCTTTCCTTTACCATAATAGTCTTTTATATAGCCCGAGTTTTGAAACCCGTATTTACTGTATAGACAAATAGCCCCCGTGTTAGTTTTATCTACTTCCAAATAGATATTCCCAACTTCGGGGTGCTTCGAAATACATTCATCTAAAAGATTGCAGGCTATACCTTTTCTTCTATGACTGCCGGAGACTGCAACATTGCCTATCTCAGCCTCATCTAGAATATACCAGAAAATTATATACCCCGCTACCTGTCCGTCTATTTCATAGACTAGAAAGTCGCAATTGTCTTTATCCAGCTCGGACATAAACGATGATTCCGACCATGGTCTGCCGAAACACTCAGCCTCGATCTCTACCACAGCGGCTATATCAGCAGGCTTTGCATCTCTTATCAAAGTTTATTTCCGCCTCACTCGCACGCATATATTTCGGCGAATAATCTGTTATAAATCTGTCGAATTTATCTGAAAGCACGGCTTTGGACAGGTCGGACCATTCCACGCCCGAATTAATGACGTGAAAATCTGAAACATCGTCAAATTTATCTGTGAGATAATCTGAGTAAGCCCCTGCCGTGAAATCATACTCTCTATAGCCGTATAAACGCCCTCTCAGCTTCACGGCTGTCTTCACCCTATCCATGCCGGATACGATGGCCGCAGCATCAAGCGAGCTTATACCCTCGAGTTTTTTACCGCTCGACAAACAAAACCCGAGCAGACTGCCGACACCTATCCTGATGCCGGTGAATGACCCGGGTCCGGTAACAATATAATATTTATCTATATCCTGCGGTCTGATATCTGCTGTTTTGAATATGAAGTCCATAACAGACATTATCTTCTCACTCATGCGGTTTTCCAGCCTTATACAAACGGATGCAAGAATATTGCCGTCACCGTCGCACAATGTAGCAGAAAGACCTTTACCTGAGGTATCCACGAGGATTTTGTTCATTTGAAATATACTAGTAGGAAAAGAGGCATAAGTCAATATGCCAAATTCATCTTTAATCCACTGCTGTGATTAAAGAAATGGATTATAGCTCTTTTCGTGTCCTATACTGCTAGAAGGCCCGTGCCCGGGATAAACCTTTGTATCCTCGTCCAGAGTGAAGAGCCCTGTCCTTATACTGTTCATGAGCTGAGCCGTATCTGCATACGGGAAGTCCGAACGGCCAACAGACTCAAGAAAGAGCGTATCGCCCGTCAGCACAGACGCAAGTTCTTTGATGTATAGAGACACTCCGCCTGGGGTATGCCCGGGGGTGTGGATGACTGTAATGTCTATACCGCCGAGGCTGACAGTCTGTCCGTCTTCGATATATCCTGTCACTACAGGGTTCTCTGTCTGTCCAAAGCCGAACATCGCAGATGTCTCTGCCCCGTGGGAACAGAGGAACTCGTCTTTCTTATGCAGCATGAAAGGGATATCGTATTTGGAAACAATCTGAGCCACGGCACCTATGTGGTCAAAATGCCCGTGGGTGTTCACAACTGCAACAGGCTCCAGCCCTTCTTTTTCAAGGAATTTTATGATGTTGTCACCGTGTCCGCCCGGGTCGACTATAACCGCCTTACCGTTTTCGGAAACTATATAGCAATTGACGCCCAGCGGGCCGACAACTATTGAATCTAATTTCATATATTCTAACTCCGTCTACTTTTCTATTATTATTGTTACGGGGCCGTCATTTTCAAGCCCTACTTTCATATCGGCTGCAAAAATACCCGTCTGCACCTTATCAGAGCCTATCTCCGCCTTACAGCATTCGACATAATATTCGTAATAATCATTTGCAGTATCTGGCTGCATGGCAGTGGTGAAATCGGGTCTGAGCCCTTTCTTACAGTTGCCTGCAAGGGTGAACTGGCTGACAACGATCACATCGCCGTCTATGTCTTTGACAGATTTGCCCATCTTTCCGTTCTCGTCTTCGAAAATGCGCAGGTTCATGGATTTATAAGCTACGTCTTTACAGGTTTCTTTCTCATCGCCCTTTTCCACTCCGAAGAGTACCAGAAGACCCTTGCCTATATCGGCGACTCTTTTACCGTCTATATCCACATAGGCACTGTTTACACGCTGCAATACAGCTTTCATCGAAGAACACTCCTTATATTCACACCGGTAAATTTAAGCGAAAGGAAATAAACCGCTCCACCTATCACTATCACAGGGATTATATGGAGCCCCGCAAAGTGTATTCCGTATGTTGCCCCGCCCATGAGAACACATGCGAGCAGAAGTTTCATTATAAGCCCCGTATTCTTTGCCACGGCGTATTTGTAGTCTCTCAGCTTCAGGTATAGATATGTGCAGTTCATAGCCGCAGCTATCCCCGAAGCGAGTGCTATACCTGCGTGTCCCATCGGTTTTATAAGGATAAGGTTGAAAACCACATTGGCAATGAGTCCGATCATAGCACCCTTTACAGGCGTCTTCATATCCTTCTCCGAATGAAATACACGGCTGAAAACGTTCAGCAGAGAGTAAAACATAAGCCCCGCAGTATACATCTGAAGCGCAATGGCTGTTGCGTATACGTCGCCAGAGGTGAAGCTCATCCTAGCATACACAAGCTCTATTATCGGGTGCGCAAGCACTATGAGCCCTGTCGTGGCGGGGAGCATTATTATAAGTATGGCATTGACCGCCTTATCTATCAGTCTGTTTCTGGATGATATATTCCCTTCGGAGTTTGCCCTGCTTATCTCCGTAAGGGTCACTGTACCCACGGCAACGGCAAACATGCCGAGAGGAAACTGAAAAAGCCTGTTCGCATAATAAAGATATGAGATACTGCCCACGGCGAGGAATGACGCAAGCACCCTTCCCACGAGGAAATTAAGCTGATTTATCCCCACCCCTGCCAGAGACGGTATGACGAGCATGAATGTTTTCCTGACGTCTCTGCTGTATCCGTCTGCAAGGTTTGGTCTATACCCTTTATAAAATGCATAAAGCTGTACATATATAAGCTGAAACACTCCGCCGAAGAAAACACCGAAGCAGAGGTATATGATATCGAGTCCGTTTTTATAAGCTATCCATGCACCTGTTATCATGGCGATGTTCAATATAGCCGTTGATGAATTTGGTACGTAATAACTCCCGTGCAGATTAAGGTACCCCGAAAGGAGCGCACATATGGTGACAAAAAGGAGATACGGCATCAGTATAATGACCATATCGGCGGCTTTTGTTATCAGCTCTGCATCGCCTGCATACCCGGGCATAAAAAGAGTTACGAGCTGTGTCGGAAATAAAGCAGTGATGAGCAGTATGACAATTATCATCCCCGAAACTGCCATTATAAGACTGGTGAGGTAATTATCCGCCGCACGCTTGCTCTTGTTTGTCATATTGTCGCTGAGGAAAGGTACAAAGGCAGAAGAGAGTGCCCCCTCTGCGAAAAATGCTCTGAAAAGGTTGGGTATAGCAAATGCGACAAAGAAAGCATCCGTCAGTCCGCTGGCTCCGAAGACACCCGCTATGACCACGTCACGGAGCAATCCGAACACCCTGCTGGTGAAAATACCTAACCCGGATTTTAGAACTTTATGCATAAATCCTGACATGACAAATATTTCCTTTATTTTTTTCATGCAAATTCACTTTACACCTTATATGACATCAGATATAATGTGTAAATAAAAAAAATGTTTTAACTAATTGACATTTGCACGGAGATAAAGGTTATGACTAAATCAGAACTTATCGAAAAGATCTCAGTACAGAATGAAGAGCTTACAAAAAAGCAGGTAGAATTCATCGTTAACGGCGTTTTCTCCTCTATCAAAGATGCTCTTAAAACAGGCGACAAGGTCGAGATCAGAGGCTTCGGCAGCTTTAAGATTCGCGAGAAGAACTCTAAAGTTGGCCGTAACCCTAAGACCGGTGATAAAGTTGAAGTGCCTTCCAAGAACGTGCCTTACTTTAAGCCTGGCAAAGAGATCAAAGAGCTTCTCATCAACGCCGACTAATTAAAGAAAATCATCCCTGGTCATGCTTTCTTATTGATCAGGGATGACTTTTGGTTTTCTGAATCGTACTTTTTCCGCAGATGTTCGCGGCATATATTCGTGCGTATATTTTTAAACAATCCCTCTTTCTCATTCCTTAGAGACTTCAGGACTTTTTCATTTACATTTCTGATATCTTCTATCTGAGTTTGAATATCAGACTTATCGTCTATTTCTTTCAGTATTTGGGTTATCTGTTTGAGGTAAGATTTATAGATTTTGTATTTGGCAAGCATTTCGACGCTGCCCGAAGCAGAGTTAAGTTCTTCTGCTTTCTTCATAATTTCTTCATATATTTGTAAAAAGTCGTTTTTTCGCATAATGGTATGGTATAAGATTATTTTGTAATTCTCAATAAAAAGTAGCAAAGCTAGATGTCAGTATTTATTCAAATGGATAAAACTGCATTACTGCATCTGCGCTCGCCTTCTCATGAGCATTGAGAGCTCCCTCAGAGTTGTCCATAAACTGCTTCTTAAGCTGCTCGAGGATATCAAGCGCTTCTTCATCAGTCTTTATGGAGCTACCGGACGATGCTGCAAGTTTGTTTTCGTTTCGGATCCCTATAACATCAGCTATATACTGCTGCTTTTCAGAATCTTTACTACCGGCAGACTTGGAGTTGTCCTGTACACTTTGAGAACTGTCAGATTGTGTTCTTTTCTTGTCAACAGCCGCGAGTTTATCCCGCAGATTGATGACAGATCCTTCAAAGTTAACTACCATTATGTTATCCAGCAAAGTTAATTGATTTACTTTCTTCCTGTTCTGGTTTTACTGCGCCCTCTTCTTTTTGAATAACGTCTTTCCACGCTTCTCTGAGAGAGGTCATCAGCTTGATCACGCTGTCAATTTTCTCTTTGTCTTTCTCTTTGTTCGCTTCGACAAGCTGCCATATCATGAAGTCATAAAGTCTCATGAGGTTCTTAGATATTTCGCCTGCGTCCATGTTGAGAGTAGACATCAGTTCATAAATGATGTTTTGCGCTTTCATGATGTTGTTGTGTGCATCAGGCACATTGTTTTCGTCAATTGCCTTTGTAGATACACGCATAAACTTGATCGCACCATCATACAGAAGAAGCACCAATTTCCCTTTCGTTGCGCCTTCTACTTCTTGTTTGATGTAGTTCTTATACGGACTCTGCATATAAACGACTCCTTTCGTTAATATTATCCTGATGAAGCATTGGTAAAGTCGGCAGAAGCGGCCTGTGCATCTGCGATGGCCATCTCCATAGCTGTAAACTGTGCCCAATACCTTTCAAGCTGTTTATCAACTCGGTCTTCCTGAGTTGTAATCCTTTTTTCCAGTCGTGTTAATTCGGTATATATAGTACCTGTATTTCCAAGTTTACCGCCGATCATACCGTCAAAGTTGGTATAGCGGTCTCTTATCATCTGAGTGAAATATCTGGACCATCCGAGGTCGTCGTCATACTGCTGCTGACTCTTACCTGCGTCGATCTCGCCGTCGTCGTCTTCGTCCAGTTCGATATCGCTGTTTCTGCCAAAGAATTCAAAGACGCTGTCTGAGCTGTTCATCAGAGCATCCATGAAGTCATCGTTTTCATTCAGCAGTTCTATCAGCTCATCCTTGTCTGTGGTGAGCTCTATGATGTAGCCGTAGTTTTCTGTATCCAGGTCTCCGGCTCCGGCGATCTCTATCCCTATATCTGATATATCGTTGATTGAACCCGTAACATTAGGTCTTATTCCAAAGAATATTTCCCGAAGTGTGTTATCCATGTTACGGAGCTCCGAGCTTCGTCTGATGATGTCGTATTTGTTATATAGCTCGTAGTTCTCCATATAATCCGCTATCTCGGAGTCGCTCATGCTCTCTTTATCAGCATCGGTAAGGTATTCCATATATTCTTTATCGTCTTCGTCATACTCAGGCACGGCGAGCATCTCCATCAGCTGGTTATAATGACTGACGAATGTAGCAAATGCCTCTACGGCCTTATCCGTGTCAATCTGGACATTGATGGTCGTAGGTGCAGAATCCACACTGTTAAGGGTTAGTGTAACACCGCTTATAATGTCGTCCACTTCGTTTGTATCCCTTACGTATGTGTGTCCGTCCACCTCGACAATAGCTCTCTGCCCTTCCGTACCGATAGTTTTGGTGGTAGTGTCGCTGTTTGTAAGGTTTAATGCTACCAGCAAGTTACTGGTGTCATTAGGAGAACCTACAGTAATAGCGTCTATACCGTCAGAACGGAGGGTCACCTTGTCAGACGACTCATCGTAAGACATTGTAACTCCCGCACCAGAACTATTGACCTTTTCTATCACGTCATAAAGTGTATCTTCGCCTGCATCAACGTAGATGGATACTCCGTTAATGGTGAATGTTCCCGAATATGGGTATGAAGAGAGACCTGAGTTCTGAAGGTCTACTGTAGGGTCTATGCTCCCCTCTGTGGTACCTGCGGTGAATGTACGTCCGCCCTCCTGAGCCAGCCCCATCTTAGACAGGATGTCGCTGGTGTCGCTCCATGTTCCAAGGGAGATCGTAGAGGATCCGGGCTCGTTCGATGCTATTTTAAAAGTATCTGTGGCACTGTCGTATGTGGCGACAACACCCGCACCCGAACCGTTTATTTTACCAAGCAGGTCGTTTACACTTAAGCTGCTGTAGTCGTCTATTGTGATCTTCACATCGTTTATAGTGAAATAGCCGTTTGCACCATCATCCACAGTACTGCTGAAGCCTGCATTCTCCAGACCGTCTACGGTAGTGTCGAGCCCGACACCGCCTGATACCTGAGTACTGGTATAGTATGAAGGGGTTTCTGAAGCTACTTTAAGCGATGCATCCTGAGCGATGACAAATGTTCCCTCTGTCAGAGTAGCAGTATGGGAAAATGTTGCCCCAGGAATAACACTGCCCGCTGCATCGCTTTCGAAAAGTTTATCAGCCATCTCTGTGAGGTCGTTTGCGTATATATATTTAGTTATCGCATTTACAGATGTAGTCAGCGGAGTAAAAGCCTCGGCGAATCCAAGTTCGTCGCTGAGCATCGCTGCGTCATTGGTTGTCATGGATATCTGATAGTCTGTAGGAGTTGTTTCATACATCGCGAGGCTCCATGAAGTGGTATCCTCATCGTATTCCGCTCTCATGGCAAAATACTGGACAGCATTGGTTCCCATCGCTTCGTTCATTTCGTCATTGAGTTTTAGCTCTATAAAGGCGGCCATTTCGTTTATATCGTCGCCAGTCGCGCCCCATGTGGCGTCAGCACCGACAGCCTGAGTGTTGCCGAATTCATCGGTAAATGTCACCGCAAGCAGCCCGCTCATATCCTGTAATAGAGTACCGTCAGCGTCTACATATGCAGAGTCGATAGTATCGCCTTCCTGCTTTTGTATCCTGCCCATATCGTTTAAGACGAAATCTGTAGTGGCTAGATATCCTGTACCGGACGCTGCAACAGTCGTAGTGTGCACACCTTCGAGGTAGTCCACCGGCCTGCCGGTAGCCTGAATAAGCCCTGCGCCTGTAGACACACTCGCAACCCTTGTATAGGAACTTCTGGCAGAGGAGTTCTCAGCCAGCTGATTTACTTTTACCGTGTGGGTACCGACAGCTGCATCTGTCGTCGCTGTAGCTGTGGCCACGGACTCATTGGTCGAGCTAACGTTCTTAGATTTGAACGTAGACTCAAGTCGGAGTGTCAGCAGATCAGAGGTGATGTCGCCAAGCATATTATTAATGTCGTCGTAGACCTCTTCCTCCAGCTGCTTATAGCTGTAGTCACCATAAAGTTTATCGACAGGTATCTGAGCCTGCGCGATGAGCTGATCGACGAGTGCGTTAGTATCCATTCCTGATACGATACCGCCAACCTGTATTCCGGCCATCCTTGACCCTCCTATGGATATCAGCCTTATCGGCTTTCTTTTTAATTTCTTTAGAAAAAATTTGCCTACCGCTCGAAAATGTATTACAACCGAGAGCTATGAAAAAAATACTTGTTTATGACTGCGACGGCGTACTCTTCAACAGCACAAAGGCAATAATCGGATATTACGACTATGTCTTTGATAAATTCGGTCTCGACCGCATAGACTGGTCCGTTGAGGACAATCTGCGTGTTGCCATGATGAATACCAGCCGTGAGATAATCACAGCCTTCACACCAAAGGACAACCAGCTATCCGAAGAGGTGCTCACATTTGCGGCTCAGACCAATTTCAGGAATTTTCTTCCCCTCATGGAGCCTAACCCGAAAATATACGAGACCCTCGAAAAGCTGCAAACCGAAGGCTACACCCTTACAGTATGCACAAACAGAGGCATTTCCCTCGAGTATCTTCTCGAACATTTCGATATGGGAAATTTTTTCGCATACACTGTTACAGCTAGTGATGTAGCAAAGCCTAAGCCAAATCCAGAGGGTTTGTTTAAAATAATGGAAAAATATAGAGTGGATAATAAAGGACTGCTTTTTATCGGTGATTCCTTCACTGACTATCACGCGGCGAAGTCTGCAAATGTGGAGTTCATCGCATATGAAAACAAGCTGGAGGAAAGCCCTATAATCAAATGCCATTCAGAGATATTTAACTACCTCTGAGCCCTCCCCTTCAGCTCTTTGAAGACTTCGTAAGGGATGTTCAGATCACCCCTCCCCGTACCAAGTCCTACACTGAGCTTATTATCTCCGTGATAATCGCTTCCGCCTGAGATCAGCATGTCGTGCTCTCTCGCTATATCCATAAACATGGCGTATTTGTCCTCAGGAGTATCGGAGCACCAGACCTCAATACCGTCCAGACCGAGACCTTTCAGGTATTTTGTGACCGGACCGTAGTATTTCTCCTCCAGACGCATAGTGAGAGGATGGGCGAGGATGGCAACACCGCCGGCCTCATGGATGACATCCACGGCTTCGGAAAATTCGAGTCTATCTTTCGGAAGATAAAGATCCCCCTCCTTCCCAAGATATTTATCAAAAGCATCGTTCATGTTTTCGGCAAAGCCCTGCTTTATCAGGAAATCCGCCACGTGCGGTCTGCCGAGCTCGCCGTCTTTATCAGGGGCGACTTCATCCTCGGTGACTTTTCTGCCGACTAGACCGCTTATCAACTCCATGAGCTTTATATTTCGCCTTCTGCGTGCATCTTTCAGCTTTTGAATGGTTTGGGTCAGAACGGGATTCTTATGGTCTATGAGCAGACCTACAAGGTGAAACGTCCCCGGGTCATAGGCGACACTTATCTCTATCCCCGCAACACGCTCGACATTACCGCCGCAGGAAATAAATTCCTCTATCCCGTCGACGGTGTCATGGTCTGTAAGTGCTAAGACTTCCACGCCTCTCTTCTCGGCATAGGAGACGAGCTTTTCAGGGCGCATCGTCCCGTCCGAAAAGGAGGAGTGAGTATGTAAATCTATCAAATATCAGCCTTTTCTAACATTAAGGACATCTACAAGCGCAAGAGTATCCATCATAGTGTACAGCTTAGGGTTCTGAGCGATGATGGTCATGTTTACATTATCCACCCTCTTCAGCTTTATCAGATACCCCACAAGGGCGGATATGAGCGACTGCGCATCTCTGAAAACAAGCGTAAAGCTGTTGTTTGTTCTGCTACGAACTTCTTCAACCTCAAGCTTTATAGCATCGTAGTCTTCAAACTTTGCAATATTGCCTTCAATTGTTATCTTGCTTCCTTCGGTTTTAACAAACATTGTAACGTCCTCTATTGATGTACTTTATCTATCAGTATATTAAGTTTACGCACCATTTCGCCTACAGCATGACGAAAACCTTCATAGGTATCCTGCTTTGTCGCAACGCTCTGTGTTCTGGCTGCTTCGGCTATCTCGTTTCCAAATTCATGAACCTTCATGTGAATAGGCTCAAGCTCTCTGTACTCAGGGAACTGACCGTAAACTTCCTGCCCGCTGGTGTGATAAAGCTCGCCGAAACCGCAAGAATTGTGGTCTGTAAGCGGAAACACATGGGACGGATCCTGAACATTCTTTTGAACATCGCTTAAAAATACCGCATGGGATATCTTTGCCCTGATGAGAGGTATCGCCTTATTAGACAGTTTAAACTTGGCAAATTCCTCGTCCATCATGTGCAGCGCATCAACGATACTGGAAGTAGATTCAGCCAGATCAGCAGACTTGTCAAGCATTAATGAAGCATCATTGGCAACAGATGCTATCCTGTCGGCTATCTCTGATGTGGTTATGGTCTGTTCCTCCATAGCGGCGGCAACGCTCACCATGTGTCCGTTCACATTTTCCACCGAGTCGACTATTTTTTCGAAGCTCTCGCTGACATTATTTATTATACCTGTCTGGTTCTCTATAACACCGGATGCCTTTTCGGCATTCATAACAGTATCTTTGACATCATTGCGCACATTATTGATAACACTGGCGATCTCTGATGTAGACTGCTGGGTCTTTTCAGCCAGCTTACGTACTTCGTCAGCCACAACGGCGAATCCTCTGCCCGCATCTCCGGCTCTCGCTGCTTCTATTGCGGCATTCAGGGCGAGAAGGTTTGTCTGGTCTGCGATGTCGTTGATAACGGATATAACATCACCGATCTTTTCCGCTTCCTGCTGAAGGTTATTTATCTGAATCTTCAGCCCTTCCATAACAATGCCGACCTCGTCGGATGAGGCATTAACATCGGCGATGCTCTCCTTACCCGCCATAGCGAGGTTAACGGCCTCGTTCATCTGCTGTGTGGCTTCGTTTATGTTGCCAGCGATCTCCTGTATGGTAGTGCTCATCTGCGTACTGGCAGTGGAAACCTGTCCGGACATCTCAAAGCTGTTCTGTGCAGAAAGTGTGGTGTCTGAAACAATACTGATAAGGGGCACCACGGCATCCCCCGCCTTTGAGACGTGTGTCAGGGTGTTCGAAAGGTTTCTGTCTATATTCGCCACGAATCCGTTGATATTTTCATAGAGAATACCGACTTCATTCATCTCTTTCATATACAGGCGTTTTGTAAGGTCTCCGTTCCCCTGGGTGAGGTCTATGATGCTTCGGGAAAGGTTGTTGATATTCCTAAGGACCACTCTTACGATCACATACATAAGCGTTATAAGGGAAAGGATACTGACGGAAAAGAGTCCTATATAGACGGTTTTCGCAATCCATGCAGCAGACTTCTTTTCATCCATCAGCTTTAGTATCTCTGTGGAAAAGTGGTCTTCGGTCTTTTTCAAAAGGTTTATCTTATTGGTAATAGTACTAAACCAGTAAGCAGCGTCTATACCGAAGCCGCCTTCCAGATAGTTATCCATTGCGACCTTACGCATGCGGTTCACTTCGTTCACGGGCTCTCCGCTGACAGTATCTTTATAAAATCCTACAAAGTCTTCATTAGCCATCAGTTCAAAAGATTTGATAAAGCTGTCCTGCTCAGTGATAAGCACTATAAGTCTTTCATACATCCCCTTGGCAAATTTATCCGCAGCAAATGTGTTTGAAAGCACTGCACGCTCTATCCCTGCACGCTCTTTGGAAAGCAGAAAGTTTGCATATGCGTTCAGCTCTTTTGATACCTGTGAGTCTGTCATCATATAGCCTATTTCGCCCACAGCACTGAGCATAAGGGCATTTATATTAGTATAATAAGCCACTTCCTCCTGAACGGTAATGGACAGATCGTCCACCCTCTGTCTGACCTGTCTGAGCTGTGTCAGCATCTGCATACCGTCTTTGAAGGCTTTTGTAAAACGTGGATCATATTCTGAAAAGTTAAAATCAGATACATATGCCTCAACTAATCCTAACTTCTCATCGGTGAGCGTCCTTTGCTTTGCAAGGGTATCGCCGAATTTTGCCCCTTTGCTACCAAGAAAGCCCGCAGAGGCTCCCCTCTCTTTCTGTGTTTCGTGTACAAGGTTACTGATTTTTACAGCCAGTTCTGTAACCTTTGAGTACTTATTCATCTCGCTATTCACATTTATCTTTATCATCAGAAGATTAGATGAAAAGACGAGTAATGCGATGATAGGAATAAGTAACGACCCGAAAAGCTGAAACTTGATAGATAAATTTCGCATAGGCAACCTCAATTAATGAATATTGATGCATATATCAAATGATACACATAAGTTGCGATAGTTTGCCTATAAAAATGTTAAATAAAATTTCTCAATGTGAACAAATTATTAATATTTATACTCTTGTGTTCAAAAAGATAAGCGTATATATTTCTATCATGCAGCCGGTACACTTTATATTTTACAGAGCATGCGTAAACCTCATAGGTATAGGTCTCGCATCTTTAATACTTTCAGGCATTCGGGTAGAGAGCTTCCTGCCGCTTTTCGTGGCGGGGATAGTGCTCACATTCTTCCAGCTATTTCTCAGGCCGATACTGGTCTTCCTTACACTTCCGTTTCAGATACTCAGCATGGGCATCGGATACGTGATAGTGAACTCATTCCTGCTGAAGCTCACTGCGAATTTCCTCAGCGGTATCAGTGTCGAAGGCTTCTGGTCGGCATTCTTCGGTGCTTTATTTATCAGTTTCATAAACGTTATTTTTGATGTATTCTCTTCCAGAAGTAATGTAAAAGTATATTACTACAAAGGCGGAGATGAGGATTAATGCGGAAAAAGCTGTATAAGATAATATTCATAGACGAAGATAAGAAGATCCAGACGATACATTCATCCATGCTGAACCCTTCATCATTTCTCGGTCTGGTGGAGATATCCGACATAGTCTTTCTCGATAAGTCAGACATCATCATATCCCCCGACGACGGCAACCTTAAAGCAAAATTTAAAAATGTGGAAAGGTCTTACATCCCCCTTAACTCTATCGTAAGGATAGACGAGATAACATTAGAGAAAGAAACTCCTGTTATCAGACTGCACAGTGATAACGCTGATGAAACTGTTTCATAGATACATCCTGCGGGAGATATTTCCGCTCTTTTTACTGGGCAACATATTCTTTGTGCTTCTCCTCCTTTTGGATAAGCTGATAAACCTTGCCGATCTGTTTTTTACACGAAACGTACCTGCAGGGCTCATTATACAGACCATCATATTCTATCTGCCTTCATTTCTGGTTATCACGATACCTACATCCGCCATGCTGGCCGTTATGATCGGCTTCGGCAGGCTTTCCGCAGACAGCGAGATAATAGCCATGAGAGCAGCGGGAGCGGGGAAAAAGTTTTTCACATACCCTACTCTCATATTCGGATTTACGGCGTTTTTCCTCGGCATACTCATGAGCTTCTGGCTGATGCCTGCGGGCAGTATGAGTGCCATAGGCAACCTTACTAAAATAGCAAAGCTGGTCTCCATCAAAGACCTGAAGGAAAAAGAGCTCTATGACGAGCTCCCAGGCATGGTCTTTTACACTCTGGAAAAGAAATCAGACGAATCCTACAGGAAGATGGTGATAATAGATAAAAATCAGAACTCCATCATCACGGCAAACGAGGCAGAGATACTCCCCTCCGGTGATGCTGGCCTGCTGATGAACCTTAAACACGGCCGCATAGTAACAATCAGCGAAGACGGCAAACACTCAAAGATAAACTTCGACAGCTTTAAGCTGAACACACCGCTGATAAACGCAGACGGCTTTTCTGTGAACTCTGAGCGTGTAATGGAGACAAAGGATCTGATAGCAAACTTTGACAAGTCTCCCCTTTATAAATTCGAATTTTCCAAAAGGATATCCATGCCTTTCGCCGCACTCATAATGAGCATATTCGGTATGAGCCTCGGCATCTTTTTCCACAGGAGCGGACGCTCTCTGGCTATACCTATCACCATAGCCGTTGTGGCTGTGTATAACATACTGTTCTTCGCATCGGAGAACTTCGCATCATCAGGCAGAGCCGAGCCTTTCCTCGCTGCATGGCTGCCGAATATATTGTTTGCGGCTATTGCATTATTCTTTTATGCGAGGGCTGCAAGATGACAAAATTTAATAAATATATCTTACGTTTATTCATAAAATATACACTGATAGTTCAGATTTTCGTGGCTATCATTTCGCTCATAGCAAACACCTTTCAGCATACGAAAATGCTGAACGACTATAACATCACATTCTTCACTCTCATCGTGTTTGACCTTATGAAGATACCTTACCTGCTCTATACCACTATGCCGATGACAATAGTCATATCCACTATGCTCTGCATGGTAACCCTGCTGAAAAATAACGAGCTGACGGCGTATGTCTCCCTCGGGGGGAAGATACGTAATCTGGCGGCGCCTTTCATCCTCAGCGGGCTTGTTCTCGCAGGGGTTCTTTACTATGCCGCTGACGTCATAAATCCGAAAGTAATGCTGAAGCGTGAGCAGTTCTCATATGAAAAAATACGTAATAAGGCATTCACCGTTACAGGAAAGCTGACAGACCTATGGCTCAAGGAATCCGACACTGTTTTCATAAACATATCCCTTATGGACCCGATAGCTAAACAGATAATAGGTGTAAAAGAATATCATTTGAATGACAACTTTCAGGTGGGCGAGCTGATAACATACGACTCGGCAACATTCGAAGAAGGACAGTGGATCGAGCAGAATAAGAATGTTTACACCATGGATCCTGTGCCGATGCTGAAACAGCACGATGCTGAGATCAGGGAGAAACGCAGTCTCTTCGACGAGCTGGCCGACCTGCCCGTACTCAGCCCAAAATATCTGTCTATCAAAGAGATGCGTAAAACATCAGAGATAATGAAAAGACAGGACCTTAACACGGCGAAATACGACCTTCAGCTTTATAAATCATACGCACACGCCATCAGCGTGCCGGTGATAATCCTTGTGATATTCCCTCTGTGCATCGGTTTCAACAGAAACCACTCATACATCATGGTGGCTTCTAAGTCCCTCTTCACGGGCTTTGCATACTGGATGACAATGGCTTCCTTCCAATCCCTCGGTAAAACAGGGCTGTTCTCCCCCCTTGCAGCGAACTTCATCCCGCTGGGTATCTTCATGGCGCTCGCTCTCGTTCTGATATACAGACGTGAGCATGCGCTCTAAAATAATTTCACTCTAGCGGAACAATCTTAAGTTTGACTTTACACCGATACTGTTATAGTATCATCGACTGTAACATTAAATCTTTGGAGTATTATAAATGGGAAAAGTAGCAGTTCTCCCCGGTGACGGGATAGGACCTGAGGTAATGGCTCAGGCCATCAAGGTTCTCAACAAAGTATCTGAAAAATATGGTAAAAAATTCGATTTCACATTCGCCGACGTAGGCGGTATCGCTATAGATAATCACGGCACACCCCTGCCTGATGCCACACTGAAGCTCTGCGAAGAGTCTGATGCTATCCTTTTCGGCTCTGTGGGCGGACCAAAATGGGAGACTCTCCCACCTGACCAGCAGCCTGAGAGAGGCGCCCTGCTCCCTCTGAGAGCTCATTTCAAGCTCTTCTGCAATATCAGACCTATCAAGATATTCAACCCGCTGAAATCAGCCAGCTCCCTTAAGGAAGAATACATCCCTAACGGGCTCGACATAGTTTTCTTCCGTGAACTGACAGGCGGTATCTACTTCGGCCAGCCGAAAGAGATCAGCGCAGACAGAACAGTGGGCAAAGATACAATGATATATTCCAAGCCTGAAGTTGAGCGTATCTCCAGACTAGCTTTTGAGGCCGCTAAGATACGTAACAACAAAGTTACATCCGTAGATAAGGCAAACGTACTGATGAACTCTATAGTATGGAGAGAGACCATCACAGAGCTCCACAAAGAATACTCCGACGTAGAGCTCGGTCACATGTATGTAGACAATGCAGCTATGCAGCTCGTTAGAAACCCTTCCCAGTTCGACGTTATCGTTACAGGAAACATGTTCGGCGACATCCTTTCCGATGCTGCCGCTATGCTTACAGGCTCACTCGGCATGCTCCCTTCCGCTTCTATCAACGAGTCTAAATTCGGACTTTACGAGCCTATCGGCGGAACAGCTCCCGACATCGCAGGTCAGAACATAGCAAACCCTATCGCACAGGTGCTCTCCGCAGCACTCATGCTCCGCTACACATTCGCAATGGATGAGGCAGCATGTGCTATAGAAAACGCTATCGAATCTATTCTCGAGGAAGGATACAGAACAGGCGATATATACACCAAAGGATCTGACCAGAAACTCGTTAAAACAGACGAGATGGGTGACCTTATCTCTGCCAGAATATAATCTCAAAATAGAGAGAATAAGAAAGCCGCTGTGTGTTCATAGCGGCTTTTTTTGTTTCACCTTGTTCGATAAACTGTAATTTCACCATAATCCTGTTATCTTATTGAAACAAAATACATTATATGAAACAACACATATTAACCGTTACTCAATTTTAACACATCGAATACTTTGTAACTAAAGATATACTCAAATATTTTACATAAATATCACAATAACTTAAACATTACACACAAACCCCTGTGTGTATTTTAATTGACATGCTTAATTTGTTCACTATAATGAACAATATGAATCAAACGGAGGTTTATCTTGGAGTTTGGTAAAAGCATTAAAGAGCTAAGACTAAAACACAACATGACCCTTAGGGATCTGGCCAAGACCAGCGGATGCAGTATATCATTCCTGTCGCAGCTCGAACGCGACATGATATCCCCCACTGTAGCCAGCCTCCGAAAGATAGCCGATGCACTCGGCGTTACCATCACATCATTCTTCTCAGACGACGATTCCCCGAAAGACGCTGTTGTAGTTCGCAAAGACAACAGAATGAAGATAGGCTCAAAGGCATCAAAGGTTGTTTATGAATCTCTGAAGCCGAGGGGAGCAAACTCTGTCCTCGAGCCCCTTTATCATATCCTTGAAAAAGGAGCATACAGCGGTGACGAGTACAACATACATCTGGGTGAAGAATTCGTATACGTACTGAAAGGATGTGTCGAGATCACCGTTGACGGAAATAAGATGACTCTCGAAGAGGGAGACAGTGCCCTCTATAACTCAAATGTTCCCCACAGATGGAAAAATATTTTTGACGGCGAAACAGTACTCTTATGGGTCAATACGCCGCCGACATTCTAATATTTGGAGCAAGATACAATGATAAATGCAATGATCGCTAACATGATGCCCTTTATGCCGAAAGGATTTGTAAGATTCTTCGCAAAACGTTATGTGGCAGGAGCTTTCCCGGAAGATGCTTTTAACCTCACCAGAGAATATAACGAGGTAGGAGCAGTAACAACAATCGACCTGCTCGGAGAATTTAACGAAGACCCTGAAAAGGCAAGAGCTACTGTTGATATGTACAAGCTGGTGCTTGACAACATCGCTTCACAAAAGCTCGGTTCCAACATTTCTATCAAACCAACCGCACTCGGTGCACTCGTAGGTATGGATTTCTGTACAGCAAACATCACAGAGCTTGTTAAGTATGCATATGAGAGAAACATATTTGTACGTATCGATATGGAAAACAACCCGTACACTGACTACACAATTGACCTTTACCTTCAGCTAGTAAACGACATGGAAGGCTCATGCGGTACAGTTATACAGTCATGTATGAAGCGTACTCTGGATGACCTCAGAAATATCACAGCTAATACTAAAAAGGCAAATATACGTCTTTGCAAAGGTATTTACAAAGAACCTGCAGACATCGCATACCACGACCGTAAAAAGGTTCAGGAAAACTTCCTTGAAGGCCTTGACCTTCTTTTTGAAAAGAACGCCTACGTCGGCATCGCCACACACGACGATGTGCTCGTAAACGGCGCTAAAGAGCTTATTAAAAAGCACAATCTTACTAAAGAACAATACGAGTTCCAGATGCTCCTCGGCGTGCGTTCCGAACTCCGTAAAAACACACTTGCTGAAGGACATCTTCTTCGTATTTACACACCGTTCGGCGAAGACTGGCTTCCATACAGCATACGCAGACTTCAGGAAAACCCGGCCATCGTGGGCTCAGCCATTAAAGGCTTCCTCACCGGCGGCAGATAATACAACAACACTACAACTCTAATAAAAAAGGGAGAAAAAGATGAACAATAGTGTTTTCAACGTACCATACCCTACTAACGAGCCGGTTCTCGAATACCGCGAAGGCAGTAAAGAGAAAGCAGAGCTCAAAGCAGCTCTTAAAGAACTTTCCGAGCAGTATATAGAGATACCTGTGGTAATCGACGGAAAAGAGATCAAGACAGGCGATACTGTCGAGATCACAGCACCTTTCGATCACTCTATCAAACTTGGTAAATACCACCAGGCAGGACCAAAAGAGATCAAACTTGCGATAGATAAAGCTATGGAAGCCCGTGTTGAATGGGGCAAAATGCCTTGGTTCCACCGTGCCGCCATCTTCCTCAAAGCAGCAGAGCTCATCAGCACAAAATACCGTGCACAGATGAACGCAGCCACAATGCTCTCCATCGGTAAAACAGCCGTACAGGCCGAGATTGACTCTGCTTGTGAGCTTATCGACTTCCTTAGATTCAACGTATACTTCATGCAGCAGATATATGCCGAGCAGCCGCTCCACAACTCTAAAGGCGTGTGGAACAGCCTTCAGTACCGCCCTCTCGAGGGATTTATCCTCGCTGTTACACCTTTCAACTTCACAGCTATCTCAGGCAACCTGCCAACATCACCTGCTATGATGGGTAATGTTTGTATATGGAAGCCTTCTACAGATGCTGTTTACGTTCCATACCTCATCATGAAGATCTTCAAGGAAGCAGGCATGCCTGACGGCGTAATCAACCTCATCCCTTGTAAATCTAAAGACGTATCCGACGTAACATTCTCAGACAGAGACTTCGGCGGTATCCACTTCACAGGAAGCACAAAGGTCTTCAAAACTATCTGGGAAACAATCGGTAAAAACATATGGGGATACAAATCTTACCCACGTATCGTAGGCGAAACAGGCGGTAAAGACTTCATCTTCGCACACAGCTCCGCAGACATAGACGCACTCGTAACAGCATCCGTAAGGGGCGCATTCGAGTATCAGGGACAGAAATGCTCCGCAGCATCCCGTGCATACATCCCTGCTTCTATGAAAGACGAATACCTGAAAAAGATGAAAGAAGTGACAGGCTCTATCACAATGGGCTCACCTTTCGACTTCAGAAACTTCATGACTGCTGTTGTGTCTAAAAAAGCATTCAAAGACATCACAAGCTACATAGACTATGCAAAAGCGGCTTCTGACGCTGAGATCGTTATCGGCGGTAACTATGACGATTCCAAAGGATGGTTCATCGAGCCGACAGTTATTACAACACAAAACCTTGAGTTTAAAACATTCAAAGAAGAAATATTCGGACCTGTCCTCACAGTTACATTCTATGAGGATGAAAAGTACGAAGAATACCTTGAAAAATGCAACTCCGGCAACGAATACGCCCTCACAGGCGCAATATTCGCAACAGAAAGAGCAGCTATCAACAAGGCGTTCGAAGTGCTTGAAGATTCAGCAGGAAACTTCTACATCAACGACAAACCTACAGGTGCAGTTGTTGGCCAGCAGCCGTTCGGCGGCGGTAGAGGTTCAGGCACAAACGACAAAGCGGGAAGTTACCTCAACCTCATCAGATGGGTTAACACACGCACAATTAAAGAGAACTTTGTGTCGCCTGTAGGAATCGGATATCCTCATCAGGAAGCGGAGTAAGCTAATTAATTGATAAAGTATGGATAATATAGTAAAGTATAACTTGACTATAAGGACTTTATACGTCTATCCGTGCTTTACATAGACACGGAAATAATCTGGAGGGATTGTATGAAGAAACTTTTTACACTGTCACTCGCGGTACTGCTATCTGCACTTTTTGCAGCTACGGCATTTGCGGCTGACACAATCAAGGTCGGTGTTCAGGCTCCGATCACAGGACAGTACGCTAACGAAGGTCAGGGTATCGATAATGCCGCTAGACTCCTCGCTAAGCAGTACAACGAAAAAGGCGGACTTCTCGGCAAGCAGCTCGAAGTATTCACTTGTGACGATGAAGGTCAGGCCATGAAAGCTGCCATTTGCGCTAAAGAACTTGTTCAGAAAGGCGTAATAATGGTCATCGGTTCTTATACATCCGGTGCAGCTCTCGCAGCTCAGAAAACTTACTACCGTGCAGGCGTTCTTCAGACAACTGACGGTACATCAGACGACCTTGTAAAGGATGCCTACTGGACATTCTTCAGGAACTCTAACCCTAACTCTGCAGCGGCTGTTTTCACAGCTGACTACATGGTAAACTTTAAAAAATATAAGAAGATAGCTGTTGTTTCAGACTTCTCTTCTTATGCTACAGGTCTTGCTGATTCCGTTATCAAAGAGCTCAAAGCTGTCGGCGGTAACGTAATCGATTACAGCAAAATCAAATCAAAAAGCCAGAACTTCACACCTGTTCTTACAAAGATCAAGTCTATGAATCCTGATGCTATCTATTTCTCAGGCTATTACTCTGACGGCGGCCTCCTCCGTGCTCAGCAGAGACAGCTTGGTATAGAAGCTGACTTCATCGGCGGCGATGCTAACGACAACGTAGAGTTCGCAAACCTTGCCGGTTCTGCTGCTGCAGGTTCTAAGATCATCAACGTTCCTACACCTGACATGCTCGCTTATGACAGCGCGAAGAAATTCCTCGCTGCATATGAAGCAGAATACGGTTCAAAAATGCCTTCTACATGGGCCCTTCTCAATGCTGACGGTATGCTTGCATTCCTCACAGCTATCGAGAAAACAGGCACGACAGATACTAAAAAGCTTTCCGACTGGCTCCACACTAATGAGCTGAACGGCTTCTCCGGTCTTCTCAAGTGGAACGAAGCAGGTGAGCGTCTTGGTTCTATCTTCTATGTATATGATGTACAGGCAGATGGTTCCTACGGCGTAGACTATCCTGTAATTAAATAGCAAGTTTTCACAGCAGGGCTGTTTAATTACAGCCCTGTTTATTATTAGCATCAAAGGAAATTTTATGGATATTTTTATACAGCAAGTAGTAAACGGGCTGACCATTGGAAGTATATTCGCACTCGTAGCTCTCGGATACACAATGGTCTACGGAGTTATGAAACTTATCAACTTTGCTCACGGCGACATGGTAGCACTCTCTGCATACGTAGGTCTGGTACTGTACACACAGTTCGTCGGTTCAGGAATGCCGCAGGCTATAGTAATTTTACTGGTATTTCTAATTACAGCAATAATTATTGCCGCAGCAGGCGTCATCCTTGAGCGTCTGGCATATCGTCCTCTTAGAAATGCTCCCCGACTTTCAGCAGTTGTTTCTGCGCTGGGTGCATCTATGATGATACAAAATGGTATCATGCTCTACTGGGGGCCGAATCTTCTCACATTCCCGACAGGGATATTCCCCGAGACAGCGTGGACAGTGTTCGGTGTCACGATAACTTTCATTCAGGCATTCATGCTTATACTCACAGTCGTTCTTATGATCACACTGACTATCTTTATCAACTTTACCAAATACGGCACAGCTATCAGAGCCAGCTCCATAAATCAGGACGCTGCGAAGCTCATGGGCATCAATGTTAACATGGTTATCATCATCATCTTCATCATCGGTGCTGCGCTCGGTTCTGTGGGCGGTCTTTTTATCGGTATATATTACAGAGGCATAGAGTTCACACTCGGCTGGAACTATGGTCTCAGCGCATTTATCGCAGCCATCCTCGGCGGTATCGGAAACATCCCCGGGTCTATGGTGGGCGGATATCTGCTCGGACTCTTCACGGCTCTTATATCGGGTTATGTATCGTCTGTGTGGGCAGAGGCTTTCACTTATATTCTACTTATCATCATCCTTATATTCCGTCCGACGGGTATCCTGGGTGAGCGTGTAGCGGAGAAGGTATAATGAAAAAATCAACATTAGGATACATAATATTTATTGCGGGGATGATCATCCTCCCCTTAGTAAGCAACGACCTCTGGAGAACAATTGCGACAACATTCTGCATCTTCTCCGTTGTTGCTCTCAGCGTAGACATAGTTCTCGGACGTGCGGGCATGTTCGACATGGGTCATGCGATGTTCTTCGGAATGGGCGCATACGCCACGGCTATTATGAATGTTCACTTCGGTTTTAACATTCTGCTGGCGATACCCGTTACTATAATCGTACCTGCCCTTATAGCAATACTGATATCAAGCCCTATCGTACACCTGAGAGGCGACTACCTCCTTGTGGCGACAGTGGGCTTCAACATAGTCTTCATCCAGATGCTCAGGAACAACTTCCTCGGGCTGACAGGCGGAGACGACGGCATATTCGGCGTGGATGCCGCCGTTATGGGTGTTTATCTCGATAACCCCGTAATAGTCTACTTCATGGCTCTCGGGCTTCTGCTGATAACACTGCTTATCATCAGAAACCTCGAGAAGAGCAAGACAGGACGTGCGCTCCACTACATTCAGGAAGACCCGATAGCATCAGAAAGCATCGGTATCAACACACGCTTTTACAGAGTATTCTCTTTCGCTCTAGGAGCTGCTATGGCAGGACTGGCAGGATTCATCTTCACCATCCAGTACACAGCTGTGAGCCCGAGCGCATTCGACTTCATGACATCCGTAATGTTCTTCGCCATCGTACTGGTCGGCGGAAAAGCATCAATACCGGGTATTCTGGCGGGTACATTCATAATGTTCGTACTGCCTGAGGTCTTCAAAGAGTTTCAGACATACAGATACTTTGTATTCGGCATAGCAATGATAGTTTCCATGGTTCTCAGACCACAGGGTATAATCCCTGCTAAATACGGCAAACTGCCGAAATATGTTACGGAGGAAAAAGCATGAAAGACTTTCCGCTTTTAGAGCTGATAGACGTAACAAAGAAATTCGGCGGTGTAGTAGCCATGGACGCCCTCTCCTTTAAAGTGGAAAAGGGACAGATATACGGCATCATCGGGCCCAACGGTGCGGGAAAGACAACAGCTTTCAACTGCATCACGGGTATATATAAACCGGAAGACGGCGAAATAGTATGGAAAGGCGAAAACATAGCCGGCAAGCACCCTTGCGACATTGCAGGGCTCGGCATCGTTAGAACCTTTCAGAACATACGCCTTTTCGGTAAAATGAGCGTGGCAGAGAATATCATCTCCGGACGCCATCAGAAATCTAAGCAGAACTGGCTGCAGGGGCTTCTCAGTACTCCATTTTATAACAAAGATGAGAAGGCCAACTGGCTGAAGGTAAAAGAGATCATGGAATTTCTCGGCCTGATGCCATACGCTACAACCCCTACAAACTCTCTGGCATACGGCATACAGCGCCGTGTAGAGATAGCCAGAGCACTGGCGACAGAGCCTGAGCTGCTCATCCTCGACGAGCCGGCAGCAGGACTCAACGATAAAGAGACCCTTGAGCTTGTGGATCTCATATTTAAAATAAGAGACATGGGCATCACGATACTTCTTATCGAGCATGATATGGACATGGTTATGCAGCTTGTAGACTATATAACAGTTATCAACTTCGGCTCGAAGATCAGCGAAGGAACAGCAGAGTTCGTACAGAACGACCCTGTGGTTATCGAGGCATACCTCGGTACAGACGACGATGAGGAGGAAGTGAGCAATGGCTGAAACAATGCTTGAGGTAAAAGACCTTGTCGTTTCATACGGAAGTATCGCAGCGATCAAGGGTATCAGTTTCGATGTTAAAAAAGGTGAGATAGTCTCCATCCTCGGAGCTAACGGAGCAGGCAAGACCACAACCCTGCGCACCATAAGCGGCCTGCTGAAACCAAAATCAGGCCAGATTATTTATAATGGTCAGGACATCACAAAAGTGCCCGCACATAAGATCGTTAAATACGGCGTGGCACAGTCCCCCGAGGGCAGACAGGTCTTCGGCACACTGAGTGTCGAGGAAAATATAAAGCTGGGTGCATACACTCAGAAGAAAGCGGATAAAGAAACACTCGACTGGATATACGAGCTTTTCCCCAGACTGCTGGAAAGAAGAAAGCAGCTCGCAGGAACACTCTCCGGCGGTGAGCAGCAGATGCTGGCTATATCCCGTGCGCTGATGGCACAGCCTCAGCTTCTCCTTCTGGACGAGCCGTCACTGGGCATCGCCCCTATTCTGGTCAAGATGATCTTCTCCGCAGTGAAGAAGATATCCGGACACGGAGTGACAGTCCTCCTCGTAGAGCAAAATGCGAAGGCAGCCCTTAAGCTGGCTGACAGAGGCTATGTTCTCGATGTAGGTCAGGTGACCATAAAAGGCGCAGCATCAGAGCTCCTGAATGACCCTAAGGTTCAGGAAGCATATCTAGGTAAAAAAGGTTAAGGTGCTTTATAAAAGGGATCGTATTCGATATTAAACAATACGCCGTACACGACGGACCGGGGATACGCACCACTGTGTTTCTCAAAGGGTGTCCCCTGTCCTGTATATGGTGTCATAACCCTGAAAGCAGACACAAAGCCCCGCAGAAAATACTGAAAGAACTGAAACTGGACAATTCCGTCCACGTCAGCGAAGAACTCATCGGTAAAGAAATGACCGTGTCCGAAGTGATGCAGGTCATTAAAAAGGACTTCATTTTTTATGAAGAATCCGGCGGCGGAGTCACATTCAGCGGGGGAGAAGTTTTCCTACAGGAGAATTTTTTAATTTCCCTGCTGGCAGAATGCAAAAAGAATGATATACATACATGTATAGACACGACAGGGTATACAAAGAAAGAGTCGCTCGATGCGGCTATGCCGCTCACAGACCTCTTTCTGTATGACATAAAGCTCATGGACGACGCAGAACATACGGAATACTGCGGAGTTTCCAACAGGGCTATACTGGACAATTTCAGATATTTGAAAGAAGCGGGCAAGGACGTCCGTGTCAGGTTCCCCGTTATACCGGGCATAACAGACACGGAGAAAAACATCGAGAGCCTCGCAGAGTTCCTCAGCGGATTTGACGATATTAAGATTGATCTGCTGCCGTATCACAGGATAGGCAGTGACAAATACAGAAGACTAGGCATGGAATACCACATGAAAGATGTGGAACAGCCTGATAAGACACACATGGAAAAGATCAGAAAATTCTTTTCGTCGAAAGGTTTCGACACAGGTATCGGAGGATAAAACTTATGACAGACAGGATTAAAAAACTTCGTGAAAACAGTCTGAATGCAGTGGAGACGGTCTCTTCGGAAAGAGGCGTGCTGCTCACGGAATTTTTTGCTGGCGGAGGCGCCGACGGACTGTCTATACCTATGCAGAGGGCAAAGGCCTTCTACTATATCATGGATAAAAAAGAGCTCTGCTTCCACGACGGAGAGCTCATAGTGGGCGAACGCGGACCAAAAGCGAAAGCAACGCCGACCTACCCTGAAGTGTGCATACACTCAGAGGATGACTTCGACATGCTTCACAACAGACCAAAGGTCTCCTTTAAGGTCGATGATGAAAACCGCAAGCTCCACAAAGAGATAGTGCTCCCCTTCTGGGAGGGTAAATCCCACCGTGAAAAAGTGATGCACTACATGACACCCGAATGGCACGCAGCCTATTCCGCAGGTGTCTTCACAGAGTTTCAGGAGCAGAGAGCTCCCGGACACACAGTACTCGGCAAAAAGGTCTTCAGCACAGGTCTGAACGGACTGAAAGAAGAAGTTAAAGAGGCAATAGCAGCACTCGACTATCACAACGACCCCGAAGCATTCGACAAGAACGAAGAGCTTCAGGCTATGCTGGTCGCTGCGGACGCCATGATCAACTTCGCCGAGAGAAACGCAATAGCACTCAAAAAGATGGCAGATGCCGAAACAGATACAAAGCGCAAGCTCGAGCTTCAGGAAATGAGCTCTATATGCTCCCGTGTACCTGGCAACGCTCCCGAGAGCTTCTGGGAGGCTCTGCAGCTTTACTGGTTTCTGCATATAGGTGTTATCACCGAGACAAACCCGTGGGACTCTTTCAACCCGGGCAGGCTCGACCAGCACCTCTATCCATTCTATAAAGCGGATATAGAATCAGGAAGGATAACGGAAGAGAGCGCAAAAGAGCTCCTCAGCTCCTTCTGGGTGAAGTTTAACAACCACCCTTCTCCTCCGAAAGTGGGCGTAACGGCAAAGGAGTCAAACACATACACTGACTTCTCACTCATCAATATCGGCGGCGTAAAGGAAGACGGCTCAGACGCCGTGAACGACCTTTCATACGTTCTGCTCGATGTGATAGAGAACATGCGCCTTCTTCAGCCCAGCTCTATGGTGCAGATATCTAAAAAGAACCCCGACAGGTTCCTCAAGCGTGCCCTGCATATAGTTAAGACAGGCTTCGGTCAGCCTTCTATATTCAACACCGACGCTATCGTACAGGAACTTATGCGTCAGGGTAAAGACATCGTAGACGCCAGAAACGGCGGTGCATCAGGATGTGTGGAATCAGGCGCATTCGGCACAGAAGCTTACTTCCTTTCAGGTTATTTCAACCTCGCAAAGGTTCTCGAGCTTACTCTCTACGGCGGATACGACAAACGCACCGAGAAGCAGGTCGGGCTTAAGACCAAGACAGATTTCGCCAGCTTTGAAGAGCTGATGGAAATATATAAAACTCAGCTCAACTACTTCATAGATGTGAAAATACGCGGAAACATGGTGATAGAGAAACTCTTCGCCAAATACATCCCCGTCCCTTTCCTCAGCATACTGACACAGGACTGTATCAAAAACGGAAAGGACTATAACGCAGGCGGAGCAAGATATAACACCACATACATTCAGGGTGTCGGTCTCGGCTCTATAACAGACTGTCTCGCATCGCTGAAGTACAATATCTTTGACAAAAAGATAATATCCATGAACGACATGCTGAAAGCTATGGAAGCAGACTTCGAAGGATACGGCGACCTGAGAGCCATACTGCTCGAAGATACTCCGAAATACGGAAATGACGACGACTATGCAGACGACCTTATGCGTGAAATATTCGAGATGTTCTACGAGTCTGTAAACGGCAGACCGAACGTACGCAACGGATACCACAGGATAAACCTCCTGCCGACGACATCACACGTGTATTTCGGCAGTGTTATCGGTGCTATGCCCGACGGACGCAAGAATAAGATCCCGCTCTCCGAAGGTATCTCCCCCGTTCAGGGCGCAGACAGACACGGCCCTACGGCAGTTATAAAATCAGCGTCTAAGATAGACCACCTCCGCACAGGCGGTACACTGCTGAACCAGAGATTCTCCAAAGAGTTCATGTATACCGACGAAGGTATAGACAATGTATGCAGGCTGGTGCGCTCATACTTCCGTATGGACGGACACCACATACAGTTCAACGTTATGGACGAAAAGATCCTGCGTGAGGCTCAGGCAAAACCTGAGAACTACAGAGACCTCATCGTGAGAGTTGCGGGATACTCAGACTATTTCGTAGACATCACAGACGAGCTTCAGGAAGAGATCATAAAAAGAACCGAGCACGAATCGGCGTAAATAAAAAAGGGCATGCGAAAAACATGCCCTTTTCTTTTATCTGAAAATATAAATTAATTACTTACTAGTCTTACCAAGGAGAGCTGCCTTCTTTGTAGCCGCTTCCACTGCGCTCATTACGGTAGATTTAAAGGCTCCCTTGTCCAGCTCGTGCAGGGCGCATATTGTCGTGCCCGCAGGTGTCGTAACATTATCCTTAAGCTGCATAGGGTGTATGCCTGTCTCCTGAACCATTTTTGCGGCTCCTATGACGGTCTGAGCGGCGAGCTTCACAGCGTTCACCCTTGTCAGACCCATGTTCACCCCTGCGTCTGCGAGAGCGTCTATGAATGTATAGACATAAGCAGGACCGCTGCCTGAAAGACCGGTGATGGCGTCCATCCTGTCTTCGCCCACGACAACGCTGATGCCTATGGTATTCATCATTTTTTCCACGAGATCGATATCGTCCGATGTGGCGTTTGCACCTTTGCATATGCCTGTAGCCCCCAGCCCCACGAGAGCAGGAGTATTAGGCATTACACGCACTACTCTGCTGCCTGCCTGAAGATGAGCCTCGATAGACCCTGTCAGCACGCCCGCAGCTATGGAGACAATCAGCTTGTCTTTTGTCACGAGTTCCCTGACCTCTTCGAGTATAACGGGGATGATCTGCGGCTTTACAGCCAGTATTATAACGTCGGCGTATTCGACGACCTTTTTATTATCTTTTGTTATGGCGTCCACGCCGTATTGAGTTTTGAATAGCTCCAGCCTGTTCGTATTCAGATCGCTGACAGCCACGTCGAGAGGCCCTGCGGCGCTGAGCATACCTTTCAGCAGAGCTTCTGCCATGTTTCCGCCGCCGATAAAGCCAATCTTGTTTTTACTGATCATCTTTCACACCTCTTTCATTAAGCCATTCCGCTATTTTAGTAAACATTTCGTCCCTGTAAACATTTTTCTTTGAAACCAGTATGTGCGTCAGGCTCAGCTTGTCGGGAAATTCGACGTATGTCTTGTCTTCTGACGGCGCATTTTCAAAGAATTCTCTGGTGGCTTTCCCGCTGACAACGGCATCGTTCGGAAACTGAAAGCCGAGCATAGGGAAGCTGAAAAGGTCCATATTTTCTTTTAAATAATTGGTATACATAAGGAGCTGATATATCCCCACCACAGGCCACTGCTCATAGTAAACGCCTTTAACGTCGTCTGTCCATGCTTTGGCTGCGACCTTTGGTATCAGCTTCACAAACTTTGACAGTATAGGGCTAAACCTTGTGAGGTTGCTTCTTATCTTTATACACGGCGCAAGGAGTATTGCCCCGTCCGTGTCGTTGTGTGCGGATATAGTGAGAGCCATAGCCCCGCCCATCGACTCGCCCAGTGTGAAAACCTTCTTACAGTTGCGCTTCAGCACAAAGTAGCCGTATCTGGCAGATTCGTACCAGTCCTGATACGTCGTAAGGTTTAGATGCTCAGGGATGGAGCCGTGCCCCGACGTGCGCACCTGATACACGCTGAATCCCTGCTCTATGAGAAAGTCGGCTATGGGCTGCATCTCCAGCGGCGAAGCCGTGAAGCCGTGCATGATGAGCACGCCCACATCGCCCCCTTTGTGAAACTGCGGATAGTTCGCCTCCAGCTTCACATCCTCTGATTCAGACTTTTTAAAGTCCAGATCAAGGAGCTCTGCATCGTCAACTTCCGTAAGGTCTGTAAAAGGTTTAAGCTCGTGTAAAGGTCGTCCGGAATTCATGTATATCACCGCTGTAATAATTAAAACTGATAATACCAGATACTTTTTCATTATTAAAGTATGCGGCCGTCCATGCCGTCATAAAGTGCGTTATAAAAGTCCTTCTTACTGCTGTCGTATCTGGATGTGAAATGGAAAAAGCGTACAAAGCCCGCCCCGCTCTCACGGAAAATATATTTCGAAAGCTCAAGCGTAAGGTGCTTCTTATTATTCGCATGGAGCACATCTTTTTTCAGGAACATGGACTCTATCAGCAGTATTGTCGAATCCTTTGCAAAGCTGATGGCCTTACGCACATTGTCGAAAGACGGCGCAATGTCTGTGATGTATGTGACAGACTGGGACTGCACAGGCTCTATTATCTGCTCTGCTGCTTTGCTCACCTTCATGGATGTCTTTCCGCTTGCGGTATCTGCGACGATGTCGTCATCCATGAGCCCTGCGAGCACTTTATCCTTCAGCTCTGCGAGCCACTTCCCTTCTTTGAAGCCGAGCTCCTTCACCCTCACCTTCGACACAGCGACCATATCAGGCTCTGTGACACGATATCCTACCGACGGCACCCTATGGTCGAAAAATTCGAAATCCAGCTTAAAACCGCCCGTTAAAGAGAGCTCAGAGTGCTTTAACACACCATCCTCTCTGATAAAGCCGTTCGCAGCGGAGAAGTATGCCGTTTTATACTCTTTCTTCTCCATGTTCAGCTCTATCACTTCATAGCTGACGGGGTAATCCTTTATCAGGTTCCATGTGTAGGAGTCTATCTTCCCCTGCACGTTCTTTATTATCCCCGGGGGGCCGAAAACACGGAACTTCTTCCCGCTGAGGAGCGTGCCTCTGAGTATGCGGTCAAAGCCGTAGAAGTGGTCTATATGGGTGTGGCTGATGAGTATCTCTGTGATGGAGAGCACCTCACTGTTAGACAGTGGTCCGATGCGCCCGCAGTCAAAGAGGAGCCCGTCAGGCTTATATATATTTCTTACAAAAAATGCGGTGTCCTCAAAGGGCGAGTTCACCTGTTTTATTTCAAAGTTATGCTTTATCAATTAAATATCCGATAACGGCCTTTGCGTTGTCTTCCGCATGGCCTGTTGTTTCTATTTCAAAATCTGCGCCGATCTCCTCTGCGGATGCTTTCTGCGCCTCGTATATCTCCGGTCTGCCGTCTGATGCTAAAACCTTTTCCCTGCGTTTTTCCAGCCTGTCCATCACGACATCCTCAGGGGCAAAGAAGCGTATCTTTATAAATTCGCCTTCGTAGTTCTCTTTGAGGTAGTCCAGATATTTTACCTTGCTGAAACTGCCGTCAATAATGGTCATGCGTCCGAGCTGTCTGTTGCTGTCCGCCATTTCGCCGAGCTCTTCATACAGCTTCTGCGAATTTTCCGCTGAGTAGAGATCCGCACCGTAATCCACATGTACATTAGCATCAGGGTCTATCCCGTGCATGAGCTTGCGCACAACATCCGTGTTCACATGCTCCACAGGGTAAAGCTCTGCGAAGAGTCGGGCGTTCTTTGTCTTTCCGCTCGCCATCAGCCCGTAGAATATCATTGTGGATGTCTCGAACATGTTCAGAGCATAGGTGACAGCCATACGCATGTATGTCTCTATCTCTGCCTTTTTATCCGCATAGAGCTCCCAGCTTTCATCTTTATCAGCGAGGAGGAAGCAGGCAACCTTTGCCCGAACCATAGCCCTGTATGCTTTGTAAAAGTTAATGAGTTTTGAGCTCTCCGCATCGTCATAAACAGAGAGGAATCCGTCCATAAGTCCGTCTGCGAAGGCTGTGTCGCCCATCATATCGGACTCGGTGCAGAGGAATGATATCTCAGACATTACGTCGTTAAAGCGGAAGCGCTTGTTGAACTCGATGCAGTCGATGAGACCGAATTCGTCGCCGTCCATGTATATATGCTCCAGCCTGAGGTCGCCGTGTCCGTCCACCACAAAGCCTTCTTTCACCCTTTTATTAAGGAGTGCGCTGTTTTCATCTAAGTATCTGACAGTCTGCTTTTTTATGAACTCCACATCGGCATCATCCACAAAACGCCCGCAGAAGGGCTTTATCTGGTCAAAGTTCTCTATGCAGTTCTGTCGCACTATCTCTGCGCTGCCGTTGAACTCCGCCGCATAAGGGTCTGTCTCCAGCCCTTTGAAGAGCTCTGCAATCTTCTTACCTATCTCTACGGCGTCGGTGGCATCCACCTCACCGTTCTTTACCTTTGTGGAAAGGAACTTTTCATCCTCGATACGCTTCATCTTAAGACAGTAGTCCAGCGTGAGCAGGCTGCTGTCGAAGGGGACCAGCTCAAACTTCTTTTCCAGTCTGGCTATCTTCAGCACTTCGAGGTATATATCCTTGCAGAATCTTTCGTTAAGGTCTTTTTCAACAAGGCACATAGCTTTGCGTCTCTTTTTAGAGGAGAAATCAAGGAAGCCGAAATCAACCCCCTTCTTCACCTTATAAACGTAGTCGTCTTTTATAAAAACATATGAAATGTGAGTCTCGAGTATCTTGTCAGGTCTCAGTATGTCTTTCATAACCGTAACAACGGGTGTCTCAGTCATTTCCATCTTATTTCTCCCTATAGCTTTTCAGCAGTTTTATCTCGTCCGAATAATTCTCTTCAACGGGTGTCTCCAATATGCCGAGGATATCATTAAATCTGTCGTCGTTCACGACTTTTTTAAAAAACTCCCCGCCTATCTCACCCTCACCTATTTTAGCATGTCTGTCACGTCTGCTCCCCAAAGGTTTTAAGCTGTCGTTCAGGTGGAACACCTTTATCTTATCCCCGAATGCGTCGAACAGATCGTTAAATACTTTGTCATAATCATCTTTCACATCATATCCTGCGGCAAATATATGGCAGGAATCAAGGCATATCCCCAGCTTTTCCTTATGGTTTGAGTACTTAATTATATCAAGCATATTTTCTATGCTGTAGCCAATGTTTGTACCCATGCCGGCGACCATTTCCAGAAGCGTCATGCACTCATAGCCTTCGTCGTATATCCTGTCCAGACTCTCGGCTATGCGCTTTATCCCCGCCTGCTCGCCCTCGCCCACGTGGGAGCCCGGGTGTATCACATACGAAGGCACGCCGAGCCTGTCGCAGCGTGACAGCTCGTCCCTTATACATGTGAGAGATTTCTGGTATGTGTCATCTTTGAATGATGCGAGGTTTATCAGATAGCATGAATGGGCGCAAACTTTCAGTCCCGACAAAGCCAGTTCCGAGCGGAACTTCTCTGCCTCTGCTTCCGAGAGCTCTTTGCCTATCCATCTGTTGTTGTTCTTTACAAAAATCTGAAGGCACTCACAGCCGTCTGCAAGTGCCCTCTGTATACTCAGATCTATAGATTTTGATATCGATTGATGTGAACCAATCAGCAAGTTTAAAGCTCTCCGCGCTTAGCCTTCAGGTATGCTTCAACTTCGTATTTAGAACCGATGTAGAAAGGCTCTTTCTGGTGGAGGTCTGTCGGCACGATGTCGAGTATGTTCATCTCGTCGTTCACAGCCATACCGCCTGCCTGCTCTGCTATGAAAGCAAGAGGGGCACACTCATAGAGCAGTCTCAGCTTTCCTCTAGGGTTCTTAGTATCCCCGGGGTAAGCGAAGACGCCGCCTTTCAGCAGGTTTCTGTGGAAGTCGGCTACGAGAGAGCCGATGTATCTTGATGTGTATTCTCTGTCAGGGTGCTCTTTCAGATGGTTTACAAAGTTTCTGGTAGCGTCGTCCCATCTGTTATAGTTCACTTCGTTTATGCTGTATATCTTTCCAAAGTCGGGGAACTTTATGTTCGGGTGACTGAGGATGTATTCGCCTATGGAAGGGTCGAGTGTAAAGCCGTGTACGCCTTTGCCCGAGGAATAAACCATCATCGTGGACGAGCCGTAGATGACGTATCCTGCAGCGACCATATCACGACCGGGCTGAAAGAATTCCTTACAGCAAGCGTCGCCTGTCTCTCCGTCTTTACGCTTGTAAATGCCGAAGATAGTACCGATGCTTATGTTTACGTCGATGTTGCTGGAGCCGTCGAGCGGGTCGAAAGCTATGAGGTATTTACCCTTTGGGTATCTCTCAGGTATCATGATAGGGTCGTCGTTCTCTTCGGAAGCCATTGCACACAGCTTTCCGAGGTGGTCGAGCGCCTTTATCATCTGTGTATCTGCGAATATGTCGAGCTTCTGCTGGTCTTCGCCGTGAACGTTCGTAGAGTCCGCTCTGCCGATGATGTTTACGATGCCCGCTTTATTCACTTGTTTGCTGATAATCTTTGATGCGAATGCTATTGATTCAAGGAGAATAGTGAAGCCGCCTGTGGCCTCGGGATAATTTCTCTGTTCCTCTAACAAAAATCTATTCAGGTTTGTTACGCCTTTTTCCATGACACCCTCGTATTAAGTCTTGTTTGTGAAATATTTTTCAAGTTTAAGCAAAAGTGCCTTGAATGTAAAGGAAATAACGGATATTTAGTTTTTAAATGATATCGAGAACAGTCTTGATACTTTTCAGCGGTTTTTCCATAACATTTCCGCAGTATTCACCCAGAGCTTTCAGTATCTGAAGCTCCTGTTTACGGTTCACCGTTACATTGCGGTAGAGTGCGCTGTTACCCATGGATTTGACGATATACGCAGACTCTTTATCACAGAAGCTGTCTATCCCCGCCTGCTCCGAGCATACGGCACATGTCAGCCCGTTACCCGAAACACAGAAGACATCCTCCTCTGTTCCGCAGTTATGGCATCTGGAAAGGTCAAACATTACCCCCGAACGTTTCAGGATGAAATATATTATATACGGGGTTATCTTTCGGAAGTTTTCGTTGTCGTATTTTAAAAGGAGTTCAAAGAGCTTAACGTCGGGGAGTTCGGGTTCATAAAGACCGTCTAGTATCTCGAAAACAAGGTGCAGACGCATGACTATCTCGTGATTATTCAGATAGTGATAATAGGCAGCATCGTGTTCCAGAGAATAAAACTTTGAAAGGTCTGTGGGCTTTTTGCCAAAGTCGAGCATCCCCGGCATCATGCACATCAACCCGCCCTTTTTCGTGTATGCCTTCGGCACGAACATCTTCAGACGTCCGAAATCCTTAGTAAAGGCGAAAGCTATGGCAGAGCTGTCAGAGTAACGTACGAGTTTGTAGATAATGGCTTCGGTCTTTTCTCTGCTCATCCTAAGTAACTGAAAAAGAGTATGGCAGTGCCGAAGTATATGGCGAGACCCAGAATGTCGTTCAGCATGGAGATGAAAGGGCTGGAAGCAACAGCAGGGTCAAAGTTCATCTTTATAAGTGTGGCAGGCACAAATGTACCCGTGAAAGCTGCAATGGTAAGTGAGCACAGCATAGACGTTCCGACAGCTATCCCGAGGACAAAATTGCCGTCTATGAGGTAACTGACTATGGAAAGGAGTATCCCGCAGGCAACGCCTATTATCATCCCCACCCGTATCTCTTTCAGAGTGAAGGAGACTATCTCGCTGTGGGCTATCTTTCCGAGGGCGAATCCACGGATGAGTATTGTCGCAGACTGAGACCCGACGTTACCCGCCATAGCCATGATTACAGGCATGAAAGGCACAAGGAGCGCAAACTCCGTAACTTTACCTTGAAAGAATGCCACAACAAAGCTGGAGCATATAGAACCGAGGAATGTGATAAACAGCCACGGCAAGCGCACCTTGGCTACTTTGATAGAATTATGTCCAAAAAGGAGCTCGTCGTCACTGGTACCCGCCATGCGGTAGATATCCTCTGTGGCTTCCTCTCGGATAATGTCGATAACGTCGTCAACGGTGATGATACCCACGAGCTTGTAATTCTCATCCACAACGGGGAGCGCAAGCAGGTCGTATCTTTCAACCATCTTTGCGACGTCTTCCTGGTCGACATCTGTATGAACTTTTATAACCTCTCTGGACATGATGTCCGAGAGCTTTTTATCAGGTGTATTCAGTATAAGCTGTCTCAGGGATATAACGCCCGAGAGCTTCCCTTCGGCATCGACAACGTAAAGATAGAAAACCATCTCCACATCCTCTGCCTGATGCAGAGTCTTCGTGGCTTCCTTCACCGTCATGTCTTCGTGCAGTGCGAAGAAGCTGGTGTTCATGATGGCACCGGCGGTGTCCTCTGCGTATGTCAGCAGGGTTTCCACCTCGCTCATCTCGTCCTTGCCCATCATCTTAAGGAGCTCGCCAGTAACGTCGTCTGGGAGCATACGCACGATCTCGGCGGCGTCGTCAGACTCCATCTCGTCAATGATCGGCGCAATCTCTTTTATCGGTCGGTTTTCGAAGAATTTTATAATATCTGCGTCTTCCAGCTCAAGGATAGCGGAAGCGATTATTGACTGGTCAGAGATATAGTTCCATATCTTTTCCCTTTCCAGCTCGGTAAGATTCTTATAAATAGAGGCAATATCTGCAGGGTGAAGTTTTGATAAAAGGTTCTCCAGAGGGTGTCTGGCGTTACGTCTGATCAGCTTTCGGACTGTTTCCAGCTTTACTCTGAGTGATTGTGTAAGCATAATAAACCTTTTATAAAACTAAATTTTTATCTAATAGAGCCCCTGCATCTTAAGGTATTCATCCTTTGTCTGCCATCCCGTTTTTACTTTTACAAAGAGCTCAAGATAAATATTGACCCCGAAAAAGTTAGACAACGAGACCCTTGCAGCCGTGCTGATCTCTTTCAGCCTCTGACCGCCCTTGCCTATCACGACCCCTTTTTGAGAGTCGCGGTTAACGATGATGGATGCTGCAATATACATTAATTCATCGCTTCTGTCTTCTATTTTTTCCGTTTCTACAATTATTTGATATGGAATCTCGTCTGAAAGCTGTCTGAAAACCTGCTCACGGATAAATTCAGAAACAAGCATTTTCTCAGGCTGAGTGGTGATCTCATCCTCGGGGAAAATAGGCTCGCCCTCTTCCATTTCTTCCAGTGTCAGCTTTAAAAGAGTGTCGACATTTGTACCCTTCAGAGCAGATACGGGGAGTACGTGTTTGAACTCCAGCATGGGAAACATCTTGTTCGCCATCTCGTACACCAGCTCTTTTTTAAAGTTGTCTACTTTGTTTATTATAAGGAATTTAACACAGTCAACTTTTTCCAGCACTTTAACTAAGCCCGTAAGCTCGGGCCCCATATATTCGTCCGGCTGAACGAGAAGATAAACGGCATCCACAGCCTCCAGAGCGTCCTTTGCCTGCTGCACCATCATCTTGTTTATGCTGTCTTTCGCCTTGTGATATCCGGGTGTGTCTATGAAGACAAGCTGAAAGTCCTCGCCTGTCAGAATACCCTGAATATTAGCACGGGTTGTCTGGGGCTTTGATGAGGTGATAGCAATCTTCTCCCCCATCAGAGCATTCAGAAGTGTGGACTTACCAACATTTGGTCTGCCCATTATTGTTACAAAGCCGGTTTTAAATTTTTTCATCGTCGCCAGAGTTCTCCTGTAATGTGTCAGGCTCATTCTCTAGCCTTCTTAGCTCGACCTTGTCAAGCCTTCTTTCGTGTTTGTTTAGTATTTTGAACTGATAATTCTCATATTCATACTTTTCGCCGACCTCGGGTATCTTCTCCGCAATGTCGAAGACAAGCCCGCCGACGGTCTCATACTCCTGCATCTCGCCTGTTTTCTCCAGCTCGAATTTCTCGCAGAAGTCGTCTATGTCCATACGCACATCCACAATGAATGTGTCGTCGGCTATCTCTGTCACTTCCTCTTCCTCTGTGTCGTACTCGTCCCATATCTCGCCCACGATCTCTTCGAGGATGTCTTCGAGTGTTACAAGTCCGTCCACACCGCCGTATTCGTCTATTACGATGGCCATGTGGTTTCTGTTTTTCTGAAATTCACCGAGGAGGGAATCTATCTTTTTTGTCTCAGGGATAAAATAGGCTTTTCGGAGTACCTTTTTGATGTCGAAGGTCACGCTGTCCTTATTTACAAACCTGAGAAGGTCTTTTACATAAAGGATACCGACGATCTTATCCACCGTATCTTCGTATACCGGAATACGAGAAAATTCAGACGCAAGTATCTTGTCTATATAGCTTTCCAGAGGGTCTGTGATGTCTATTGCCACCATATCCGTACGGGGAACCATGACTTCCTTCACGTATATCTCGCTTATGTCGAAGATATTCTGAAGCATACGGCTCTTTCCGTTTTCGATGATCCCCTCTTTTTCACTTTCAGATATGTAAAATTCGAGCTCGTCTTCCGTGATTCTACTTTTGTTCTTATCCAGTTTACCGCCGGAGATGACAATCATCGCCTTTACCAGCTTGTTTATACCGAAAGAGAAAGGGTAAAAGAAGAAATACGGAAGTTTCAGTATGCGGATGACATACGGAGCTATAGTAGCGGCATTATGCTTTGCGAAGGTCTTAGGCGTGATCTCTCCGAAGAAGAGCACCAAGAGCGTCATGATACCTGTAACGGCGGCTATCTTAGAATCGCCGAAAAGCCTCGCAGCAAAATCTGTCGCAAGGACAGAGCCGAGAATGTTTACTATGTTGTTTCCGATAAGGATGGTGTTAAGAACCTTATTAGGGTGTTCAAGCCAAAGCTGAAGAGGCTTTGCCTTTTTGTTTTCTTCGATCATGTGCCTGATTTTCAATTCGCCAAGAGATGTGAGCGCTGTCTCGCTCCCTGAAAAGAATCCTGAAAGGATAACACAGGCACCAATTGCCATCAGCTCTAGAGTGAGAGTTTCATTCATCAGAGCTGCACCAGATAGTTAAAATAACACGAACTGCCCGAGTCCATTTTGTTTAGTATATACCTGCCATTTAAGAAGATTTCGAAATCAGACGATTTCGATATTTATCGCATATAGTTTGTTTATCATACTGAAAAGACAATATCAAGGCACTTTACCTATTTCGAGAAGATTTCGTAATATATTCTCCTGAAGGTCGAACATCTCTTCCTCGTCCTCGGTGCTTGTCTCGTGGTCTAATCCCATGAGGTGCAGCAGACCGTGGATGAATAGGAAAGACACCTCTCTGTCGAGTGTGATATCGGCGTCTTTCGCCTGTTCTTTAGCTGTTTCGACAGATATTACGATATCCCCGAGCATACCGCCCTCTTCGAAGGGATCTTCCGCCATAGGGAAAGAGAGCACGTCCGTCGGCTTGTCCTTTTCCCTGTATTCCTTATTCAGCTCATGGATGCGTGCATCGTCTGTCAGAAGGAGCGATATCTCGCAATCGTCAAAGCCTACCTTTGAATCCTCTCCGAATGTCTCTCCAAGCACTTTAAAAGTCATCTCCGCACAGTCCACAAACATCTGTTCTTTGTCGTATGATCCGGTATCGTCGGTGATAAGAATGTTTATATCCATTTTACTCTCCGTAATACTTGTCGTATGCCTTCACTATCTTCTGCACAAGGGGATGCCTCACGACGTCCTTATCCGTAAAGTGCAGAAAATCTATGCCGTTTATATCTTTCAGTATCTTCTGCACCAGCAAAAGTCCGCTGTTCTTATTGGTCGGCAGGTCTATCTGTGTCACGTCCCCCGTGACGACCACCTTCGACTGAAAGCCCATCCTGGTGAGGAACATCTTCATCTGCTCCTCTGTGGTGTTCTGTGCTTCGTCCAGTATGATAAATGCATCGTTCAGGGTGCGCCCCCGCATGAATGCCAGCGGTGCGACCTCTATAACCCCCTGTTCCAGCAGAGCAGTCACCCTCGCATAGTCCATCATGCCGTAAAGAGCATCATAGAGAGGTCTGAGGTACGGATTGATCTTATCAGCTATATCACCGGGGAGGAAGCCGAGGTTCTCTCCTGCCTCCACTGCGGGGCGTGTCAGGATTATCTTACTGCATTTCTTACGCATGAAGTGATGCACGGCCATAGCCATAGCCAGATACGTCTTACCCGTTCCCGCAGGACCGATGCCGAAAACCATGTCCTGCTTACGTATTGCGCTGACGTATGCCTTCTGTGTGGCGGATTTCGGGTAAACCTTCTTTACCCTGCCCCCGACCTGTATGCAGTCGGCCATAACTTCACAGGCATCGGGTGTGTTGTCTGATGCCATGCGGATGATGTCTGTCACCTTTTCCGTTGTGAGGTTCGCATCGGATGCTATGTTTGCCATATCCTGCACGGCTTTTATAGCCTGCGCCACGGCATCGGGCTCACCCTCTATGGTCACCTGTCCGCCGAAAACACTGGTCTTAACATTGAAAGTATTGTTCACCATCCTGATATGGGCGTCTTTGTTGCCCAGTATGGATGGAATGATGGTCGGTGAAAGCTCAATGGTCTCTTTAGCCATTTTTCACCATCTCTTTCGCAAGCTCAAGAGCTCTCTTCATCTGTGCCTCTTTTCCTACGCACTGCCCGTCTATTTTCTCATTTTTCAACACGGACAGTATCTTAGAGTATATATTATTAGGTTTTACACCTGCTTTTTTCAGGTCGTTTCCGTCTATATCTGCCTTTACAAACCTGTAGTCAGTGAAATAATCTTTAACATAGTCCTCGAACTTCTCCCCCACAAGGGCAGAAGCGGCAACGGCACAAGGTATGCCCAGCCTGTCCATATAGCTGGTGAAGCAGGACGGACAATCGATGCTTCTGCGGAGTATCCCGCTGACCACGTCTTTTGTCTCTTTGAAGCTCTGCATCAGCTCCTGAGTCTTTCCGTCATCCAGCTTAAACCGCTCGAGCAGTTCGTCGATGTCGTCCCTCTCCAGCTCCCAGAAGAGCAGTATGAAGCGCGGGATATAGACATCATATTCCTCGTCAAACTGAAATGAGTGCCAGTCTATGATGAGCTCCAGACTCTCGTAAAAGTTGTCCTTACGCTCGTCCATCTGTATCTTTTTGGAAAAGAAGCGGAGCATGTCGTACTTCTTCATCATCTCCAGAGCTTTTTGATAGTTCTTCTCACTCAGTATATATTTCAGCTCGAGGAACATCCTCGGCCCGATAACCTTATCAAACAGATTCAGGCTGACCGCATGGCGGAAGAGCCTGTCCGTGTGCGGACCAATATTGAAATCGAAGCGCACGGCAAAGCGTATAGCACGCAGAGCCCTCGAAGGGTCGTCCACAAAGCTGAGCGAGTGCAGCACACGTATCTTTTTATCCGATATATCCCTCTGCCCTCCAAAGAAGTCGAGCAAAGTGCCGAATTCGCCTTTATTCAGCTTCACAGCCATGGCGTTTATGCTGAAATCCCTGCGGAAAAGGTCGTTTCTGATGGAGGCGTCCTCCACAGTCGGAGCCGAAGCGGGGAAGTTGTAATATTCTGTCCTGCTGGTGGCAAAGTCAACTCTGAATCCATCGTCGAATATCACGACGGCGGTCTTAAACTTTGCATGTACGGCAACCCTTGCATTATGCTTTTCGGCAAACATCTTCGCAAATGTAGGGGCGCTCCCCTCCACTACGATATCAATGTCTTCGTTAGTCTTGCGCAGGAGGATATCCCGCACGACACCGCCCACGAGGTAGCATTTAAACCTCTGTTCGTCCGCCATCTCGCCTATGTCATTCAGCAGGTTGACGACACGCTCGGGCATCACGCTGGCCATAGCGGCCGATATATTTTTAAATCGCTTTATCTCGTTTTTAACCAGTCTGCCGTCTTTATATCTAGGCATTCTGGATATCTCTTCATGCATAAGGCGCAGGAGGTCTGTTCTGGTGACGACACCTTTCAGCTCGCCATCCTCCTCGACTATTATCATTGTCTGGTTAGACCCGAGCATCAGCTCCTCTACGGCGTAATATGGCGCATTCGGAGAGACCGCACCGTATTCCACCTGCATGATGCTGTTGATCGGCTCGTTATTCAGCTTATGTTTCAGCCCCTGCAGGATATCCCTTCTGGAGACCAGCCCCACGGGCTTTTTGCCGTCTACCACGGGCATCATGTTCAGGTTATGCTTCATAAAGATGTCTATCGCCTGACCGAATGTCGTGGTGGCATTCAGTGTTTTCACAGGAGAGTTCATAATGTCCGAAGCGAGCTTAACAGGTTTTACTACCTCATGGAGTATAAGGTTCAGCTTGTCTATCGCTTCGTGCAGTGTCTGATTTTTCACAACGGCACTCGCCGCCGTAGGGTGTCCGCCTCCGCCGAAATGATAAGCTATTGTCGCTGCATTCACCTCGTCGGCACGGCTGCGCCCCACCATTATCACACGGTCTCCTGTGCGCACCATTATGAAAAGAGCGTCGAGGCTCTCTATGTCCATTATCTTATGGGCGAGGTATGATATCTCGCCTATGTATTGGTCGCTGGATGCACTGGAAACGCCGATGCTGATAGCACCGATGCGCACCAGAGAGATGTTCGTCAGCAGTTCATTCAGGATAAAGACGTGGTCACGGCTCATCTCACGCTTAACATAGTCGCTGATGACCTGCAGGTCTGCACCTTTGGAAAGCAGCCATGCGGCGGCCTCCATATCCTTCACTGATGTGCTGGTGAATGTGAGCATCCCCGTATCTTCGTATATCCCCGCCATGAGGATGCCTGCATCCATAGGAGATATATCGATATTATTATCTTTTAAAAGGTGTGCGATGATAGCCGTACAGGAGCCGATGTCCTCTATGTGCTTTTCATCCCCTTCGATATCCTGTCCATGGGACGGGTGATGATCATATATAATTATTTTGTCTGCTTTTTTGATAAGTGTGTTCAGGGGCTCGAGCCTGCTTTCCAGCTTGCAGTCGGTTATCACGAGCAGTTCGAGCCTGTCGATAGACTCCAGATCCTTTTCACGCAGGTGTATCAGCGGAAGATTGACATCCTCCGTGGTGATAAATTCCTTAACACTTGTCTCATATGATGTCGCCGTGACTATGCCGTCCAGACCGTGCAGGAGGTATGCTCCGTATGCACTGGCAACAGCATCGAAGTCAGGGTTTTTATGAGTAATTGCAATGCGCTTCATCTGCGAAACCTCGGATGACAGTTTAATAGAGTATTTCTCGCCTTGTCGTCTGTCACCTGTGTGTATCTCTGGGTGGTTGAAAGATCGGAATGTCCCAGAAATATTTGTATTGTGCGTAAATCTGCGCCGTTTGTCAAAAGATGAGTTGCAAAAGAGTGCCTTAATGTGTGCGGAGAGACATTTTTCTTTATCCCCGCCCTTTCGCAATATTTTTTAACCATCATCCACGCATACTCCCTGTTCAGCTTCTTTCCGTTTCTGCTGAGGAAGAGCCAGCCTTCGTCACGCTCCTTTACAAGGGCGTTGTGGCGGATGTCTATATATGTACGCATCTTTTCCGCCAGAGAGCCGTACATGGGAACCAGTCTCTGCTTGCTACCCTTGCCTGTCACCTTCATTATCTCACGGTGCATGTCCACATCGCCCACCTGAAGCCCGATGAGCTCGCTGATGCGCATACCTGTGGAGTATAATGTCTCGAATATCACCCTGTCTCTATATCCCAGATCACTGGATATATCGGGAGCGTTTATGAGAGCCTCTACCTCGTCAAAGTTTAGAAAAACGGGGAGCTTCTCCCACTTGGAGGGTTTTGATATAAAGCCTACAGGGTTTGTTTTAAGTATGCGCTCCATGATGAGAAAGTCGTAAAAGCGGGATATGCCGGAGAGCCTCCGCTGAACAGTCTCGATGCTTGAGCCGCTCTTTCTCAGATGGGTCATATACATCACAAGCTCCTGCGCAGTACATTCGGTGAGGTTTTTTGCGGTGTATTCCATATAATTTTCGACATCCTGACGGTAGGCCTTTACGCTGTTTTCAGCGAGACCCAGCTCATATTTCATCCAGTTTGTAAAATTTGACACTAGCTGAACATTATCCAAATCAGACCGCCAAAGATGCTTATTTACAGCTTTTCCCTGTATTGTCACTTATTTATACACTATTTCGACCAAATGCACAATCCTACTTGAAAATCATGACTAGAAAAAAATTTTGAATAAATTTTCAGACCATTGTTAACAAATGGTAACATACAAACAAACACCGTATTAGTTATTTTTGATAGATAAAATAGAAGGCTTATCATAGTGTCTGATTATGCTCAAATTTCACATGTATACTAATCTATACAACTAAGAAAATATAGTCCAGACTTACCTTATTCCGCATTTTACAGGCTTTGAGCTCATTGGTTTTTTCAATAATGCTTCACCATTATATAAAAAATACCAATTTTACAACTATTAGTATTCTCAAAAATAAAACACTTACTATAGATAAAACCAATAGTAATACAGCGTGAAATATAGAAAAATTTAACGAACCAATGTTCATAATAAAGCCTGCCGTGAACATTTAAGTTGATTTATAGTTTAAGGTACCTTAATATTGTTATTGATATGAAATATCAGGAGGGTACTATGTCCGACAATAAAAAAGTAACGAAAGAAGAAGCTCTGGAATATCACCGTTCCCCCAGAAACGGAAAGATCGAAGTAACACCTATCAAACCATGCTACACACAGAGAGACCTTTCTCTTGCATACACACCCGGCGTAGCCGAGCCGTGCAGAGAGATCGAGGCAAACCCTGACATGGTATATGAATATACATCTAAAGGAAACCTTGTGGCAGTCGTGTCAAACGGTACAGCCGTGCTCGGGCTGGGTAACATCGGCGCCGCAGCGGGTAAGCCTGTTATGGAAGGTAAAGGCGTTCTCTTCAAAAGGTTCGCAGATGTCGATGTTTTCGACATAGAGATAAACTCTCAGAACCCTGACGACGTTATCAAGGCATGTGAGCTGATGGAGCCTACATTCGGCGGTATAAACCTTGAGGATATCAAAGCTCCCGACTGTTTCTACATCGAAGAAACACTGAAAGAGAGAATGAACATCCCCGTTTTCCACGACGACCAGCACGGTACGGCCATCATCGCCGTTGCCGCTCTTATCAACGCTCTCGACCTTATCAATAAAAAGATAGATGTTATCAAGATAGTTATCAACGGTGCCGGTGCTGCCGGTATCGCCATCGGAAAGCTCATAATGCTCCTCGGCGGAAAGCAGGAAAACATCTATATGTGCGACACAAAGGGTGTTATCTATGTCGGCCGTAAAGAGGGCATGAACAAATATAAAGAAGAATTCGCCATTGAAACAGATAAACGCACACTCGAAGAGGCTATGGACGGCGCAGACGTCTTCCTCGGGCTCTCCGTTAAAGGCGCCGTGGACAAAGCAATGGTTAAGAACATGGCACGCAACCCTATCATCATGGCTATGGCAAACCCTGACCCTGAGATCACTCCTGAGGAAGTGGCAGAGGTCAGAGGCGATGCTATCATGGCGACAGGACGCTCCGACTACCCTAACCAGGTAAACAACGTTCTCGGATTCCCTTTCATCTTCCGCGGTGCTCTCGACGTCCGTGCGAAAGCCATCAACGAAGAGATGAAGCTCGCTGCCGTACACGCCCTCGCCACCCTTGCGAAGCAGGACGTGCCTGAAACAGTATGTAAGGCTTACGGCGTCAGCAAAATAGAATTCGGACCTGACTACATCATCCCGAAACCATTCGACCACAGGGTTCTCACATGGGTTGCTCCTGCCGTGGCTAAGGCAGCCATCGACACAGGCGTAGCACAGAAAGACATCCCTAACTTCGAAAAATATAAAGACTACCTTGAGTCAAGACTCTCCTTTGCGAAGGAATTCACAAGACACATCATATCTGTCGCTAAGCAGAAACCGAAGAAGCTCGTTTTCCCTGAAGGCGAACACGAGAAGATCCTCAGAGCAGCAACAAAGCTCGTCGAGGAAGGCATCGCTATGCCAATACTTCTCGGTAATCCTGACCGCATAAGAGAACTGGCAGATAAAAACAATATAGACCTGAAAGGCATAGAGATCATAAACCCTATCCTTTCCAACAAACTCGGTCAGTATACAAACCAGATCATGGAACTGCGCCAGAGAAAAGGCATGACACACGAAGAAGCCAGAAGACTCCTTGTACGTGTACATGACTACTTCGGCGCTATGATGATAGCAAACGGCGAGGCCGACTGTCTCCTCAACGGATACGCAAGAAACTATCCCGACGCTATCAAGCCTCTGATGGAGCTCCTCCCTCTGCAGGAAGGATATACAAGCCCTTCAGGTGCTTACTTCATGGTATTCCGTGACAGAGTCGTGCTCTGTGCCGACACAACAGTAAACATCGACCCTGATGCAGATGTTCTGGCTCAGATAGCCGTACAGTCTGCCGATACATGTGCGAAATTCGAGATCGAGCCTAAGGTTGCGATGATATCTTTCTCCAACTTCGGCTCTGTGCGTATACCTCGCACACAAAAGATCCGTGACGCTGTGAAGATGGTAAAAGCCAAATACCCTAACCTCGTAATAGACGGCGAAATGCAGGCAGACAGCGCACTCTACAGACCTATCGTAGACGACGCTTTCCCATTCTCCGACATTAAAGGCGATGCCACTGTTATGGTATTCCCTAACCTCGAGGCGGGCAACAGCGCATACAAACTCCTCTGGAGACTCGGCGGCGGTATCGCCATCGGTCCTATCCTTCAGGGATTCCAGAGCTCCGTACACGTACTTCAGCGTGGAGTAGACGTGAACGAAATAGTAAACCTCGCCGCTATCGCTGTAGTTGATGCTACAGAAAAGGCGAAGCTGAAACATAAGTAAAATCGGTTTAATGCCTTAACCGAAGAGATACATATAATTTATGGCGTTTGCAAAACCATTAAAATGTATCTAACTCCTCATTCCCTTTAGCATACGGGGCGACTAGTCACCGCCCCGTAATGCACATTATCTCTAAAAGAAATTCACATCACTTTGACAACAATCTAAACATAGCGGGATACACTTTATTAAATTGCGGAGTGTGATCCTATGGAAACAAAGAAAGTGTTATTCGTGTGTGAGCATAACAGCGGACGAAGCCAGATGGCGCAGGCGTTCATGAACCACCTGTCAGGCGGGCGATACACCGCAGAGAGCGCAGGTCTGGAGCAGCAGCCCCTTAATCCTTTCGTGGTGAAAGCTATGGCCGAGGTCGGCATAGACATCTCAAACAACACCACAGACCTTGTGATAGACTATTTCCGTGAGGGGCGCATGTATTATTACGTGTTTAAAGTGTGCGACCAGACATCTGCAGAGAGATGCCCCATCTTCCCCGATATACTCGATACTGTTCAGTGGGATGTAAAAGACCCTGCAAAGCTGAAAGGCACAGACGCAGTCATCCTCGCAGGGGTGCGTGAGATAAGAGATACGATAAAATCCCGTGTGGAAGAATGGCTTGCAGCACACTGATTTTTTCCGATAATCCTTGACTTTGAACGTAATATAATTATTATCCATCTAAGAAGTAAAGGGGAGTAGCATCCGCATTTATGCGGTTCGGATTCGTCATTACGGTGTTAAAACCCGGATCCGGAGCTTCGTTAATACGAAATTTGCAAGACCTTTATCCAAGCATAATACCGTGCTGTGGGTAAAGGTTTTTTTATTACCTCTACAGCACAAAACACTGGAGGTAATAGTGAAAGACTTTATCAAATCTATCCTAGACAGGATAAAAGGCGGCAGACCTGCCGTTATCAAGCTCAAACCGAGAGAAAGAAACAACGGTAATTTAGTACCTGCGGCTGTCAGAGACAGAAAGGTATGGTATAAATAACCATGACTATAAATACTATTAAATCATTCACCGTTGACCCTTTTAACCAGTTCCTGAAAAAGCAGTCCTCAAGTAGTATCATCATGCTCGGGGCTATGGTTCTCGCTATGATAATAGCTAACTCCGCATATGCCGGGTGGTATGAGGCTCTGTGGAAGATGGAGGTCGGATTTACCTTCGGCATTCTGTCCCTATTTAAGCCTTTCATATACTGGATAAACGACGGACTCATGGCAATATTCTTCCTGATGATAGGTCTGGAGATAAAACGGGAGGTTCTCATCGGAGAGCTGTCCTCCATGCGCAAGGCTCTGCTCCCGATAATAGCGGCGCTGGGCGGAGCTATCGTCCCTGCCCTTATCTACACGGTTATCAATATGAAGAACGGCAACCTCTCCGGATGGGGAGTCCCCATGGCGACAGACATCGCCTTTGCCATAGGCATCATGGCTATGCTGGGCGACAGAGTGCCTATACAGCTTAAGATATTCCTTACATCGCTGGCCGTGGTGGACGACATCATCGCTGTCGTTGTCATCGCCCTCTTCTATACAAACAGCATCGCAATGTCTTACCTTATGTATGCGGGTGTCGTGATAGTCATCCTCGCCATAATGAACATTGCAAATGTAAAGTCTATCCTGGTGTACCTTATCGTCGGGCTGATTTTATGGTACTTCTTCCTGAAATCAGGCGTACATGCCACCGTTGCGGGCGTTATCCTCGCATTTTTCATCCCCAGCCAGCCCAGAATACCGCTTATGACATTCAACAAATCCATAGGTATATTCATGACAGAGCTGAAACACTGTACAAACAACCCTGACAGCGAGATCCCCACAAAGTGTCAGAAGCATATATTCAACAAGATAATACACGCATCACTCTCTGCTTATAACCCTATGAGCAGGCTGGAATACAACCTTCACGGCATATCCGCCTTTCTCATCATGCCCATATTCGCATTTGCAAACACAGGGCTGATACTCAGCGGAGACGCATTCTCTGGCGTAGGCTCACCCATCAGCCTCGGCATCATATTCGGACTGATACTCGGCAAGCCTGTCGGCATCATGCTCTTTGTACTGGTCGCTGAAAAGATAAAGATGATAACCATACCCGAAGAGATAAACAGAAGCCGGCTTCTGGGCGCTGCGATACTCTCAGGGATAGGTCTCACCATGTCGATATTCATATCCGGCATGGCATTCAGCCCCGAAGATGCGCAAACAGCGAAACTGGGTATCCTGATAGCTTCTCTCGTGGCGGGCACGACAGGCTTTTTGTTTTTGAAAGCAAAGGGATAAAAGGATAAGTCCTTGCAATCTTATTAAAGAATGTTATTGTCTTAAGAATCTACAGGAGAATGACATGGAAAAGACCATAAGATGCCCTGAGTGCGGAAGCAACGTTACGCCGGACGAGTTCAATGCATGTCCCGGCTGTCAGTATATGTTCAAGAGCTTTGACTATCAGCAGCAGGGGATGAAAGAGGAAGACTTCTACGGACCGCAGCCAATAAAGCTGAATTCACGCATGATAGGCAAGGCAAAGATAGCCGCCTTCCTTGTGGTGTTATTCTTTATAATATTCAAGATAATATCGCACTAGTAAAGGATCACAATGAAGAATACCCTTGCATCACAGCAGAGCCTTTACCTCAGACAGCACGCAGATAATCCCGTTGCATGGCAGCCATATACGGCAGAAACACTGGAAACGGCAAAGAGAGAAAACAAGCCGCTGTTCATCAGCATCGGCTACAGCTCATGCCACTGGTGTCATGTCATGGCTCATGAAACATTCGAGGACACTGCCGCAGCAGAGGTTATAAATAAATACTTCATCCCCGTAAAGGTAGACCGAGAGGAACACCCCGAGGTGGATAAAAGATACCAGTTTTACCTCCATGCCACAGGGAAAAAAGGCGGATGGCCGCTCAGCGTGTTCACCCTCCCCGACGGGCGAGCATACTTCGGAGGGACATACTTCCCGCCTGAGCCGAGGCACGGGCTCCCAGCTTTTAAGGATATCGTCACCCAGATAGGTGAGCTGTATCAGAACAGCCCGAAGGAAGCGGCGAAATATGCCGACAACTTCGACAGATTTTACGAAAAGTTCCTTCTGGCGGAGCATAAGCAGGAGTCTCTGGAAGACCTTTACACCGACGACATACTGAAAATATTCAAAAAAATGACTGATAAAGAGTACGGCGGTCTGGGGAAGGATGCAAAATTCCCCAACACCCCCGTGCTGCATGCCATGATGGCGTATTATGAGGATAAGGAAGTATCTGAATTCCTCATACATACAGCAGACAAAATGTGCACCAGCGGGATATTCGACCATGTGAACGGCGGATTCTACCGCTATACCGTAGACAGGCAGTGGCATGTGCCCCATTTCGAAAAGATGCTGTACGACAACGCTCAGAACGCATCTTTCCTGCTTGATATGTATTCCAGAACGCATAATCTGCTCTATCTGCACATAGCAGAGCGCACCATAGACTTTGTGCTCGATGAATTCAGCACCGAATACGGTCTGATATCCTCCATCGATGCAGATAGCCCCGCAGAAGGCGGAGAGAACGCCGAGGGCTTCTATTACCTGGTATCAGAAGAACACATCGAACCGATAAAAGACTATGTGGAGCTGTTCGAAGGGGTTATAAACCTTAAGAACACAGACCACAACACATACATAAAGCTCGAAAGCCATTTCGAAAAACTGCGTGAAGCAAATGAAAGATGCATGCCCAGAAAAGACAGCAAGGTCATACTGTCACAGAATATGCTATTCTGCTCGGCTCTTATAAAGATATTCGAAATGTCAGGCAAAGAGTATTATATGGAGCAGGCGACAGCCCTGCTGAATAAGATGAAACACCTGCATATGGACAATACGGCCCTCTTCCGCATCAATTACGAAGGGGAAGTTTTCAAATCCGTATGCCTCGAAGACTATGCCCAGACCATCAAGACGTATCTGGACTTCTTCGACATCACAAACGAAAAGATATTCCTGACAGAAGCCGCAGCCTTTACAGAGGCAGCAGCAAAGCTCTTTTACGAAGACGGCATATTCCATCTGGACGAGCACAGAACTGTTGTGGATACATTCGACGATTCCACACCGAACCCTGCGTGTATGATGGTGAAGATATACGAGGACTACGCCGACTATATGGGCATACCAAAGGATAAGGCAATGCTCGACTTCGCCGCTGACAGACTTATAAAATACGCAGGCGGACACCCTACGCTGTTCACCGCTTTAAAAGGATACCTCGGAAGATGACAGTAGAAGAAACATTAAGCATCCTGAAAGATAAAGGTTCTGAAGAAAACAGAAAAGGCATGACCAAATACGGCATAAACACCACAAATGCCTTTGGCGTTAACGTTCAGGACATCCGCGAGCTCTCAAAGACCATAGGGAAAGACCACGTGCTGGCTCTCGAACTTTGGAAGACAAAAAACCACGAGGCACGCATCCTCGCCACTATCATATGCGAGCCCGCAGCCTTCACATCCGAACTTCTGGATGACTGGGCAGAGGACATAAACTCATGGGATCTGTGCGATCAGTTCTGTAACAACCTCGTCTACCACACTCCATTCGCTATGGAAAAGATACTGATGTGGAGCATTTCAGACGAACCATTCATAAAAAGAGCCGGATTTGCCACCATGGCTAACTATGCTCTCAAGCACCCCGACCTGCGTGAAAAGGACGTCGACGGCTTTTTCGGTCTGATACTCAACGAATGCTGGGACAAGCGCAACTATGTGCGTAAAGCCGTGAGCTGGGCTCTCCGAAACATCGGCAAGCGCAGCCTGCACTATAACCGCAAGGCTGTGAAGATAGCCAAACAGATGAAGGACGAAGACCTCAAACCTGCAAAGGAGACCGCAGCAGAAGCCATAAAGGAACTGCAGAAAAGCGAACTCCTCGCAAAGCTGAAAGCAAAACAGGAAGAAGGCGAAAATTAAAACCTTCCTATATCGCCGCCACTAAAGAGTATAAGTACCGCCAGACATATGAGCACTGCCCCCATAGCAGTGTTTACGGCGGAGATATACCTCTTGTTTTTCATCATCTTCATTATCACGTCCCCTGCCAAAGCCCAAACGGCTATTGATGCATAACAGATAACGAAGTATATGGAGCAGAAAATCAGCAGACTGCCGTATTCTCTGCCTGCGCTAAAAGCTGAAACACCCGCCAGACAAGATATCCATGCCTTAATATTCAGCCACTGCATTATCACTCCGTGGCGGAAAAGGGGTCTGTCGGCAGATGTATTTTCAATGCTGAAGTTCGCTCTCATTATCTTAAATCCCACATATCCTATAAACAGCGCCCCCGCATAACATAGCACCCTGCCCATGATAGGAAAATAAGTTACCAGATTCCCTATACCTAGCCCGATAAATACCAACAGCAGAGTGAAGCCTATGGTCGCACCGAAGACAAAAGGCATAGTACTCCTGAAGCCGTAATTCATACCCGATGAGAATGTTGTCACATTCACAGGTCCCGGTGTTATTGACATCGTGAGAGAGAATAAAGCCATCGCTATTATCTGAGCAGTCATAGAACCTCCGTTCCCAAACGTATTGTAGTTATTCTTAAATAAGGTATAATACTTTGAACGAGGACAATCAAATCGCCATTTCAGATCGTATCGATCAGTTATTTTTATGGGGTTAGCATTTTGGATATCAACCAGCTCAGAATATTTCTGACCATCGCAAAGACAGGAAACCTGACCAGAGCATCGGAACAGCTATTTATAAGCCAGCCTGCTGTCAGCGCACAGCTTAAGATGCTTGAAGGTGAGCTCGGCTTTCAGCTTTTTATCCGCACACCTAAAGGGATGAAGCTGACAGAAAACGGTACTGATATGCTGGATGAAGCACAAAGGATAGTGGACTCCTGTGATAATATGCTCTCAAATGCGAAATCACTTAGCGAAAAGGTCATGAGTCATCTAAATATCGGGCTGAACACAGAGCACGATATACTCCGTATAGAAGAGCTGGTGAAACATGCCTCAGAAGACAAAAACCCGCTTCACCTGCGCCTGATACAGACCAGAAGCGAAGATATAATAAGAGACCTGACATCAGACATGATAGACGCAGGGTTCTTTTACGGGGACATAAGTTCAAAACAGATAGAATACATCACCCTTACATCATATCCGCTGAAAATCGTTTACCCGCCGAAATGGGAAAAAGACGTTCAAAACGCCGATGCGGAAGCACTGGCAAAATTCCCGTGGATATGGACAACAGAAGCCTGCCCCTTCTCACGCTCATCCGCCGAGTATTTTATGAAAAAAGGCACAACGCCAAACAGGATAATGTATGTGGATGATGAAATGCTTATAGGCAAGCTGGTAAATTCTGAGATCGGCTGCTCCATACTGACCGAGCCCGTGGCAGAAAAACTCCGCAGAGACAATATCATAGGAATAAGCGAAAGCCTTGATACTGATATAAACCTCAACTTCGGATATATGAAGGCGAAAAGGAATTCAGACGAGATATCATCAGCAATCAGAATAATAAAAAGCATATGGGGATTAAAATCATAATCTCAAAATTAATTTCAAATAAGATAGCATCTGTCCTTATAAGTGTTAAAATATCATAAGGGTTTTATTGGGAGACACATTTGAGTTACAAATATTTTTCGAACAGAGAGTGCGAATACTATCCGTGTCACGGCATAGATGGACAAAACTGTCTTTTCTGCTACTGTCCTCTTTATTTCTTCAAAGACTGCGGCGGAGACCCTAACTTTATGGGTGCTGTGAAGGACTGTTCGAAATGCACGAAAAACCATGATGAAAAAAGTTATGAATTTATCATGGGAAAGCTAAAGCCTGCTTTCTCTAAACTCGGCAAAGAGATAGAGATGATGTCCCTCAATAGTAACGAACATAAGTGATCTTTGACGTATTTTGTATACAATCTTTGTTGACAAAAATATGATCATAGAGGTATTGTATACCTGTGAGGTATACAAATGGATTCGTTCATTCTTAGAGAAGAAGATTATGCCCTGCGCATTATCGTTTACTTAGCAACTGAGGGTAAGATGGTTAAAACCAAAGACATCTGCAACAGTCTATTTCTTTCTCGCCCTATCGTTGTCAAGATTGTGAACAAACTCAAATCCTGCGGTTTCCTCACCACCAAAACCGGAAAGGAAGGCGGTCTCACCGTATCTGAAAAAGTATACGACGCCAGTCTTTACGACATTCTCGCCTGTATGGGCTTCAAATCACGTGTAAATCAATGCCTTAATCACAATATCGGCTGTCAGCTTATGCCCATATGTAAGGTTAATATGCTCTTCGCCGACATCCAGAACGATGTCGAGAAAAAGCTGAAAAATGCAAAAGTCAAAGAGTTCCTCTTTGCAAATAAAGACAAGAAACTGGTTAATCTTTAAAAACCATCAGGAGGTCTGAATGAACGAGTATCAATACGACTATAAGACGGCTCAGGGATTTGTTCTCTCTGCTATCTTCTGGGGTGTTATTGGTCTTGTGGCTGGTCTTCTTATCTCTGCTCAAATGTGGAGCGCTGATCTCAACTTCGGCGAATACCTTTCATTTGGTAGATTAAGAACCTTCCACACCAATGTTCTCGCGTACGGTCTTGGTATCGGCGCCGAGTTTGGTCTTTTTTACTATATTGTTATCAGGCTTACCAAGCGACCTTTGATTCTTCCGAAACTTGCTAGAGCCCACCTTTGGATTTTCAACATCGGTGTGGCAGCAGCTGGAGTATCTCTCCTTATCGGTATGAATCAGTCTCTTGAGTATGCAGAATTCGAGTGGCCGATAGATATCGCCATCGTTATTCTCTGGGTAATGTTTGCTATCAACGTGCTCGGCACGATCTTCGCCAGAAAGGAGAAGCACCTTTATGTTTCTCTCTGGTACATCATAGCAACAATCATCACAGTTGCTATCCTCTACATAGTAAACAACCTTTCCATACCTGCGACACTTACAAAGTCTTATCACCTTTTCGCAGGTGTAAACAGTGCAAACGTTGAGTGGTGGTACGGACACAACGCGGTAGGTTTCCTTTTCACAACACCTATCCTCGCTATGTTCTACTACTTCCTTCCGAAGTCCACAGGGCTTCCTCTTTACTCACACAGACTGTCTATCATCTCTTTCTGGTCACTGATATTCGCATATCTGTGGACAGGTGCTCACCACCTTGTTTACACTCCGCTGCCAGACTGGATACAGACACTCGGTATCGCTTTCACACTTTTCCTCATCGCACCGTCATGGGGTTCTGTTGTGAACGGTTACTTCACTGTTGATAAAGACTGGTCAAAGATGAGAACTCATTACCTTACAAAGTTCTTCATCCTCGGTATTACATTCTACGGTCTTCAGACTATTCAGGGACCGTCACAGGGTATCCGTGTTATCTCTTCTCTTATCCACTATACTGACTGGGTTCCGGGCCACGTACACATGGGTACTATGGGATGGGTAACAATGGTTATCTGCGCATCAGTTTATTACATGCTCCCTGCTATGTATAAAACTGAGATATACAGCGAAAAAGTAGCAAACACACACTTCTGGCTTGTGCTTGTAGGACAGCTTATGTTCTCCATCACAATGTGGATCACAGGTATCCAGCAGGGTGCTATGTGGAAGATGACAGCCGCAGACGGTACACTCCAGTACACCTTCATGGAAGGTCTGGTGCGTAACTATCCATACTGGCAGATGAGAACTGTTGCAGGTCTCATATTCGTGGTCGGTATGCTGTTCTTCATCTACAACGTTGCTATGACCATTGTAAAAGGCAAGAAAAACCTTGCTAATATGCAAGAAGCGTAAGGAGGCTGACAATGAGCAAGAATGAAAATTCTATCTATAACAAAGCCCTCCTGTTCTCTATAGCAGCGGCTGTTACAGTCCTTATAGGTACTATCGTCACAGTATTCGTACCTATGTTTACAGAAGGTATGCACCCGAAGACAGACGGTCTTAAGCCTTTCACGGCTCTCGAGCTGGCAGGACGCGACGTTTATCAGGCTGAGGGTTGTATCAACTGTCACACACAGACAGTACGTCCGCTTAAAGCTGACGTTATGAGATACGGCGCATACTCTAAAGCCGGCGAATTCGCATACGACAGACCATTCCTTTGGGGTTCCAAGAGAACAGGTCCCGACCTTGCGAGAATCGGCGGTAAATACCCTGACGAGTGGCATATCCAGCACTTCGAAAGCCCACAGGCTTTCTATCCGAAGTCTAACATGCCTCCGTACCCTTGGTTCAAAGAGAAGAAAGTTAACGTGAAAGAGACTCTCGCACGTATGGACGCCCTCGGCTTCCCATACACAGAGGAAGAAGCCGCTGAGCTCGAAGGCGCTACACAGCTCGATGCTATGGTAGCCTACATGCAGGTTCTCGGTACATCCATCGCGAAAGAAGCTGTCATCACTGTTGACTATGCTGACATAGAAGAAATGAGCCCGCTCGAAGGCAATGCAGACGCAATCGCCACAGGTCAGGCTCTCTATAAGGCTGAATGTGCAGGCTGCCACGGTCAGAACGCAGAAGGAAACATCGGTGCATCCCTTGTTGACTATGCCGGCTACGGCAATGCCGACAACGATACATACATCACTATTGCTAACGGATACGAAGGCGCAATGCCTGGCTACGCATCCAAGTTCAGCAAAGAGAAGATATGGTCTATCGTTGAATACATCAAAAGCCTTAACAAATAATAAGGAGGTACGTTATGATTCAGGAAGAATTTGATAACCTGGAAGAGTTTCACAGGGAAGATACTGAAAATGTACTTCCGCTCGGATGGCTGATCCTTTTCATAGGACTCATAGTATTCGGTATATACTATGTTTACGCCTACACACCTGCCTTTAGCGGCTGGTCACAGGAAAAACAGCTTGAAGAGGTCATGAAAGACGTTAAATAACCATAACGGGGCGGTATAAAAGCCGCCCCTATCTTTCCAACACAAGGAGAAGACTATGATTGGAAGTCCACTCACATTCCTTGCATACGGCATATGTCTGGTATTAATTTTCGCAGGGATAATTATTTATAACTACTCCAAAAAGAATAAAGACAAGATCGAACAGGCCAAGTACGACATGCTGGACGACGACGATGAAAAGTAACGGACTCGACCTTCAGCAAAAGAGATGGATAGTCCGCATCATATGGACTGCCTTCTATCTCTTCATCCCCTTTGTGCGCATAAACGGAGAGAGCGTATTCCGATTCGACATACCGTCGCTCGGGCTCCTCTTCTTCGGTAAGACTATTTATATAGAGAACTTCTTCATCGTTCTCATATTCACGTTTCTGCTTACGTTCCTTATAATAGTCATCACACAGCTTTACGGCCGTATATGGTGCGGATGGCTCTGTCCTCAGACAGTTGTGATGAACTGGACAAAGTTCCTTGAAAAGAAAAATCTCGGCTTTCTCACAAAGCTTTTATATCATATAGCGACAATAGCGATAAGCGCCCTCCTCGGAGGCTCTATGGTCTGGTACTTTGTATCGCCTTACGAGTTTTTCGCAGGCATAATTAACGGCACACTCGGAAGCATCACCATGTGGTTCTTCATAGTGCTCACTGTGCTTACATACCTTAACTTTACCCTGATCAGATACAGGTTCTGCACCACTATCTGCCCTTATTCAAAGTTTCAGTCTGTCATGTTCGACGATCACACCCTGATCATCGCTATGGACCCGGAAACCAGCTATAAGTGCGTAAAGTGCGACGCCTGCGTCACCACCTGCCCCGTAAACATCGATATACGTCAGGGGATGGACAGCCAGTGTATCAACTGCGGACGATGCATCTCCGCCTGTACAAAGACAATGACCAGAGAGGACGAAGACGTGCCTACTCTGATAGACTACATCTACGGTTTCGGCAATACTAAGAAGCCTTTCCGTACTAACGTACTGATCACGGGTTTCATCACCCTCCTCTTCTTCGCAGGATTCGTGTTTATGGCTCTCACCATGAAGCCGTACGAGTTTCAGGTGTTCCCTAACTCGTCATTCCTGCCGAGGTATAAGGATGATCAGGTAATAAACTCTTACGAAATAATGCTGAAAAACCTTACAAAGAAAAATCTGACAGTACAGCTTAAGCTGAAAGATTATGAAAACTATGAGCTCCAGTATCCGCAGCCGCTGGTTGTCGCTCCGGATGAAACACTGAAAGAGAAGGTGTTCCTCTTCATCCCTGCATCAGAGCTGGAAAAGAAGCCTATACTTAACCTGAAAATGCTCTCCATAGGCAATGACAAAGACGGCAAGCCGCTCGAAAGCGAGCTGAGCTTCCGCAGACCGATAAGAAGGAAGAACTAATGAAAGTAAGCCTGATAATATTCCTCATAGGATTTATGACAATAGCCCCGTCCATATACATAGGCATAAAATACTTCGACGGTAAGGTCGTAGAACAGCCTTATGAATCAGGGCTGAAATATGACGAAGATAAAAAGCTGATAGCAGAAAACGGTCTCGATCTAGATGTGCTGAGCTGTGTCACCACGGATAATATGGTCAGTCTGCAGTTCATGCTGGATAAAAACAGCGGTGCGGACTTCACAGACCCCGAGTTTTACATCACAAGACCCGCATCCGACCACGAGATACAAAAGCTGAACACAAAAATGGCTGACGAAGGTGTTTACGAAACCGTCGTCACCCTTAATACAAAGGGTTATCACATTCTGAAGGCTAAAGGAAAATTAAACGGTCAAGAAGTTAGCCTTCAGAAGAGTTTTTATATCAACTAATACATCAGGAGGATTTTATTATGAGAATCGGAACAATAGTAATGATACTCTCGCTTATATCTATGATAGGGCTCCCTCTGTTTTACGCACTGAAATACGCTAACTGATGGGCGCACTTTACATGATGATACCTATCTCGCTGATACTCGGCGTGATAGTGCTTATCATCTTCCTCTGGGCATCAAAATCAGGTGAATTTGATGACATTGAGGGGCCGAAATACCGTATGCTGGACGATGACGAGGAAGACATCCCCGCCAAGAAGGGGGACTAGTTGTCGTCTGCCGAAAAAACAGTTACCTGCTCGCACTGTCTGCTGGAGACAAACCGTAATCAGGCGATAGTCGAGGAAGTAAACGGAAAAGAATGTTATTTTTGCTGCCCCGGCTGCTCCAGTGTTTACAAGCTCCTTCAGGAGGAAGGCTTTTCAAAGTTTTACTCCAAAAGGGACGAAAGCTGGGAGCCGGGAGCCGTTGTTAAGTCGAATGTCTCCGAAGAGCTCTTCATAGACGCTGTTCTCGAGACCGACACGGGATACGAGGTTAATCTGGCCCTCTCAGGCATCAGGTGTGCCGCATGTATTTGGCTTATAGAGACATACCTTTCAAAAGCGGAAGGCATAGAATCCGTGCGTGTAAACTATGCCACGCACAAGGCGAAAATCCGCTGGACAAAAGGTGTGATAACTCTGCGGGAGATCATCGACAGGATCTCATCCATAGGATACTGCCCTCTCCCCATAAGCGAATCAGGCACAGCCACAATATATGAAAAAGAGAAGAAGGATTACTTCTTCCGGTTTTCCATCGGCGCATTCTTCAGCATGCAGCTTATGATATACACAGTAGCACTCTATGCGGGCTACTTTCAGGGGATAGACACAGGTCTGCGCACCATGTTTCAATACGCAGCTTGGCTTCTCAGCACACCTGTCATATTCTATTCCGGGCTTCCCTTCATGCGGAGCTCACTCGCTGCTATAAAGCGCGGCCACACCACTATGGACACCCTTATATTCATGGGTTCGTCCGCAGCATACATATACAGTATATTCGCACTGTTCCTCGACAGAGAGGTCTACTTCGACACGGCATCGATGATAATAACCCTCATCCTCCTCGGCAGATACATAGAGGCAGGAGCAAAGGCAAAGACTTCCAACGCAGTATCAAAACTGCTGACATATCAGCCAACACAGGTTCGGTATATCGCCGATTTTGATATAGATGCCTATACATCGGGCAGGATATCCTCTGAAACTGTCCCCGTTAAGCAGATACGCCACGGCGATATCCTTGAGGTTTTACCCGGGGATTCCATCCCTGCTGACGGCATTGTGCTATACGGCACATCCGAGGTGAACGAATCCATGCTCACAGGCGAACCGCTCCCGCAGACAAAAGGTGCAGACGCAAAGGTATTCGCAGGTACGGGCAACATAAATGGAAAGCTGATCATTCAGGTGGAACATACAGGGGCAACAACCACCCTCTCACGCATAGTACAGGCGGTGGAGGATGCACAGTCAGCCAAAGCACCAATACAGAACGTCGCAGATAAGGTCGTCGGCTGGTTTGTCCCGACAATCATCACCATAGGCTTCCTGACATTCGCAGGGTGGTATTACTATTCGAGCGAGGTGCTCACATCCACCATGAACGCCGTATCCGTGCTGGTAATAGCATGTCCGTGCGCTCTCGGTCTCGCTACGCCCCTTGCGATACTCATCGCCACTTCTAAGATAACGAAGCTGGGCGCAGTGGCTAAAGCAGGCGACATCATCGAGATACTCAGCAGAGCAAATACTATAATATTCGATAAAACAGGAACAATAACTAAGGGCGAGCTGAAGGTTGAAAACATCGTCAGCACCCGTGAAGACTTCCTTAAAATAACAGCCTCCCTCGAAAGGCACTCATCACACCTGATAGCAAAGGCAATCACTGGTGAATATCTGGACGAGTTCCTCCCAGTAGAGAATTTCAAAGAACACCCGGGTAAAGGGCTCAGCGGCTCTGTAAGCGGTCTTAATGTTCTGGCGGGTACATTATCATACCTGAAGGAAAACGGCGTACAGACACCGGATGATGAGGTCATGGAGCATATAAAGAACGGCTACACAGCCGCATGCGTATCCATCAACGGCGAGTTCGGCGGTTTTATGACCCTGTCCGACACCATAAGGAAAGATGCCGTAGAAATGCTGAAACAGCTGTCCAAGAGAAACGTACAGACAGTTATACTAACAGGCGATAACGAACAGGCAGCAGCAAAGCTGGTGGAAAGGCTAGCCATACCAAACCTTACATACATTGCCGAAGTTACCCCTTTTGAAAAAGCAGACGTGGTTAAATCATTTCAGAAAGACGGAAAGGTCTGCGCAATGGTGGGCGACGGCATAAACGACGCACCGGCACTCACCACGGCTGATGTGGGCATAGCGATAGGTAAAGGGACAGATATAGCCATAGAAAGCTCCGACATCGTACTTATGAGAGACGAGCTGAAGCTGGTCGCAACAGTTTATGACACATCAGTGATCACACTGAGAGTTATAAAGCAGAACCTCTTCTGGGCTTTTTCATACAACATAGTGATGGTTCCCCTCGCAGTGACAGGCACCATCCACCCTGTATTCTCCGCAGCTTTAATGAGCGTCAGCAGCCTCGCAGTTGTCTTCAACTCACTCCGCATTAACAGGTGATTTCTTCCTCTCTACGCTGAGCACAGCAATCCCCGTAAACAGGCACAGGATACCCGCCACAACCATAGAGTTGAGTGTTTCCCCTAGTACTATTATACCGAGCAGAGAAGCCGTAAGAGGCTCTCCCAGAGAGAGTGTCGTCGTCTTCGCCACAGAGATCAGCTTAAGCCCCTTAGCAAAGAATATGTATGATACGGTTGTCGTGAATATACCCAGATAAGCCATAGAAGCGGCTCCCCTCGGGGTAAACAGCCAGGACATGTCGTATATGAACAGCACAGGGAGCATTATCAGAGCTCCGCCCACAAAGAGCAGAGACATGATGGCATTCCCCCTCGCTCTTTCCAGCATAACCTTCACCACCATAGTATAGCCCGCATAGCCGAAACCGGATGTAAGGGCGCAGAGTATACCGAAAGGATTAATGGAAACATCGGCACCGCCCGAAAGCACGAGGAACGTACAGCCTATTACGGCGAGCAGTGTCGAAAAGTACCACTTTTTATTAAGATGCTCTTTGAGTATGAGTCGGCTGAGAACACCCGCAAATGCAGGACCGCTGCCTATCGCTACGATAGTGCCGACGGCAACGCCTGTCATCTTCACGGCGGAGAAGAAGGCTATCTGATATAAAGCGACGAGAGCCGCGCCTAATATTACTAAAAACGGGTTAAACCTGCTTCCTGTGAATGACCGCCCTATTACGGCAACTATCATCAGACCTACACCGCCCACCAGCAGTCTCATTGTGCCCACTGTGAGGGGCGAAGCATCCATCGGTGCGAAAGCCTGTGTCGTACCTGTAGTTCCCCAGAGTACGGCAGCAGCTAGTATAAAGAAAACTCCCTTGTTCATGTCACATCCTTATCCCTGACCATATGAAGAATACACCCATGCAGACCATGAGTATCAATGATAACAGGTTAAATAGTCCCCTGCGGGACATTAAATAATTTCCGAAAACTGACGTCGTCATCATAGCGACAGACGTCCCCAATCCATAAAGTATCATAGACAAAAAGCCTCTGGGCGCGCTTGCTGTGGAGGCTGATGCTATTATCATCCCATAGAGCGGTCCGCATGGCAGAAATCCGAGGACGAGCCCCGTTGCCAGTGCAGACTTCGGCTGAAACTTTTTCAGCTTCGCCACGAATGCTCCGCCGGCGAGCTTATGCTCCAGCTTGTTCATAAAGTTATATCCGATGAAGGACAAAACGCCGTATAAAACCAGAAAAGCACCTGCGACGATCGCAGCACCTTTCTGTATACCCATAAGACGCCCTACCACAGACATCATATCCCCCGCAAATCCTGCGATAAGCCCGAGGAATCCGTATGTGATGATGCGTCCGAGGTTATATTTTATATGTGGTATGAAAAGAGCGGAATACCCTTTCCTCTCACCGACAAATCTTCCCGAAACATATAGTACAAACGGGTGACACATGCCTATGCAGTGCCCGAACCCCACAGAAAAGCCCATCGTCAAAAAACCCAGATATGTCAGCTCTTCCATATGTCAGCCCTTATGATCAGTCATTGCGAAGCCATGCAATGGCTGCGGCAATCTTCCGACATTGTATAGTTCAAAAGTATAAGACTGCTTCGTAAGCACAGCTTCCTCGCAGTGACGGATATATGTCAGCTCTTCCATTTATTTTTCGTCCATGTCAAAGAGGAAGACCTTCTCCGCAGAGAATTTACCCTCTTCGAATTCCAGCTTTGCAAACCATCTCTCCCCGCCGAAGATGCACTTAGGCAGTGTTATCTTAGCGGAATATCCAGTGGCGGCTTTCTGCAGGCGGGCTTTGTAAAGCCCCATATCCATCACCATATTAAACTTCACCTCGCCCTCGTCCAAAGCAACGGGTTCGCCGTCACGGGTGATGTGAAATCTGAATACGATCTCCCTGAAAGGTTTCGCAGGGCGGGACATATCCGCCTTTATATGGTATCTGCCGACATCCGCCTCTACAGAGCTTTTTGTCAGGTCTATATCCTCAGAATATTTCCTCACAAACTTCTCCGCCGCAAAAACCTGTGAGCTAAACAGAAATATCGACAGCATGATCAGCATAAATTTATTATTTTTCATGAACAACACAATAGCATAAGCCGTAAAAATTTCAAAGGGACAGTTAACTTGAAATAGGAGAGATGGGAGCTTATAATTAATATAACCTTTAAGGAGTTTATTAAATGAGTTACAAACACATTCTTACTTTGACCGATTTCAGCGATTATTCCAAAAAGGCTGTGGAAGAAGCAGCAAAGATAGCAAAGTGCCAGGGGAGCAAGCTCACCGTTCTGCACGTAGCCCACGACCAGAGCCAGTTTTCTCTATACATAAATGAAAGCCAGTATAAAGAAATTAAGAAAAAGATTGATCAGGAAGTTGAAGAAAACTTTAACAAACTTGAAGACGATATACCTGTTCTGAAAGATATGGAGTGGGAAAGCTATGTCCGCAGAGGCACGCCGTACATAGAGGCTCTTTACGAGATGGAAGACGGCGACTACGACCTTGTGGTCATCGGCTCCCACGGCGAAGGCGGGTTCAAACGCATCGTACACGGCAGCACAGCAGGGAAGATACTGCGCCACTGCCCTATCAGCATCCTCATCACAAAGATATAAAAAAGCCCTCTTTAAGATTAGCTTGCTGCAGGATAGGATTATGACGAGATAATATTTCAATAGAATACAAAATCCCCAGTCTTAATAAAAGATTGGGGATTTTTTTGTTTCAAAGAGATTTTAAATTGTCATTCTGAGCCTGCACACAGGCGTAAGAATCTAAAGCTATTGCTAATCAAGCGCTAACGTCACAGTGACTATGAGGTTTTGCTTATCAAAAGCCATGAGACTCTCACGTCGCTAGGCTCCTCAGAGTGACTCTTACTTACGTATATATCAACATATCCTTCGAACACCTTGCTCTTTAAGAGGGCTTAGCTTTTTCTAGCCGTTTTTCAGCCATTCCACTGTCTTTTCCATCGCAATGATGTTCTCACCGCAATACTGTCTTATGAATGCCTCGTCAGGCTCATAGTCAGGTGCCTGAGTCTCCAGCGCAGAGAGAGCCCTCGCACCGTCAAAATCCACGTATGAGAGTCTGGCTGTCAGCTCATTCTGCGGTCTGCCGAAAGCTGTCCCCGGCAGTATAGCAACGCCGACGTCATTCAACAGTCTCTGACAAAGCTGATCTGCATTCATTATCTGTCTGCTTTTCAGCGCTTCTCTATAGTGTTCGAAATTTGGAAAGAGGTAAAAGCCCCCCTTCGGAGCGGCACAGCGCACATCACCCTCTACGAGTATCTTATGCACCAGCCCGCCCAGCTGGCGGAGTATCTTACGGCTGTTCCACAGGTATCTCTCGATATCTATCCCCAGCTTGAAAGCACGCACGGCGGCGTATTGTATCGGCGCACTGGTGGATGTGAATGTCTCGCTGGCAACAGACGCCATAGAGCTAAGCAGCCACTCGAGTGAATCTGGGAATGCAAATGTACCGAGCCTCCACCCGCCCGCACCGCACCATTTGGAAAGTCCGCTGCTGACGATAGTCCCCTCTGGGTAAAACTTTGCTATGGAGACATGGTCTCCCTGATGGTTTGTCTCGCCGTAGATCTCGTCGGAGAGCATCACGACCTTATATTTACGACACACCTCAGCCAGAGCCTTTAACTGATCGATGTTATATGTGCCCCCTGTGGGGTTATTAGGATAGTTCAGTATCAGCAGTCTCGGTTTGTTCGGGTCTTCCTTACACAGCGCCTCGAGCTCTTCGGGCATAAGGAGCCAGTCGTTCTCCTCAAGGGTGTTCAGCCATTTGACATGATGTCCGACAATATGCGCCTGAGGAGCGTATGAAACCCAGCTGGGTGTCGGGATGACGAGATCTCCGTAATATACAAGCTGTATGATGAACATGAGCTCCTTTGAGCCCGGTCCTACGAGTATGTTCTTGGCCTGAAAGTTCAGCCCCTGCGTTTTATGATAATATTCGGCTATGGCCTCCTGCAGAGCAGGCAGACCGCGAACGGGCAGATAGTCTTTCTGGTGAGCATTGTTTTTAAGCTCGTTCACCACGGACTGAGGCACAGGAAACGGCGACTGACCAAGCCCGAGCTTGTAAATCTTTCTCCCCTGCTGTCGGAGAGAATTACTCAGCTCGTTTATGGCAAGTGTTGCGGAAAGGGGCAGCCCCCTAACGTTTAGGTTCAGATGAATATCAGGTTTCCCTTGGTCACTCATTTATAACTCCCTATAAATATAAAATACTTTGTGTCTAAATTATTGACGCAAATCCGTATATTTTCAAGGAAAAGTGAGAGTGAAAAGAAAAGTCTGCCGTCACCCGAAAAGCGGCGGCAGACAGTGAATTACTTGATAGTTTTAAGCGGTTTGGCTACGACTGTGATGCCCGTCTCAAGACCGTTTACATCGACGATAGGTATCCCCGCAAGGAGAAAACCTTCGTGCTTCATGTGGTCTTTAGTGAAAAGATCATGGGTATCGACATCGCTAAGGTGCTGAAAAAGTGCCTTATCGAACGCTTTCTGAGCTATTACAAGGTCGTGTATAGTATCATTACCTTTGAGGCGTTTCGCCACGTCCAGCTTGTTTTCATTCATGAGAAAGAGCATCAGCTCACCCTTTTCAGACATGTCCTGCACGATAGAATCAATACCGGCCATTGTCTCAACAGACCCTATGAATTCATCATTTTCAAAAATAGGCATCACTGCTCTGATGAAAAGACCGGAACGCCCTACCTCAAAGCCTACTACGGCGCTCTTAGTCTTTCTGGCATACCTGAGGGAATGTTTGAACTGATTCAGCCTGTCTCCGCTTTCGTGTACGTCCCAGTTCATGAACAGGGATGACATGTCATTGCTGTGCAGATTTATTCTGAAGTTGCTGTATTTAGTGTTGTTGTTAACGTCGTCAAGGGCGCTTTCCACCACATGAATGCACTTATCCTTGTCGCTTGTTTTCAGAGCTTCGATAATGTCTTTGTTGCCCGCCAGCTCCATAACCTTCTTCATACAGAAACTTCTCATCTCGTCAACTTCGCTGAGATAGAAGCTCTTTATCTTATCAGATTCAGGCTTAAGCTGCTTATCACCGTATACGTTTATTAATACAACAACGGCAGCAATGGACAAAACCATTGAAAACAAAATTGTCAGTTTTACGGTTCTTGATTTTGAAAGAAGTTTACCGACCATTTGATACTCCTAATAATATTGTGTCTACATTGTGTTTATTACGTGTTTATGATGTGACAATATAATACCCATTAATATGTATTGCAAGTGGGTTAATTAAATTTATTAAGTAAAATTTTATGCAAATGATTTTTTGACTTATTCTGAAAAATTTATATAATCGATATATTGGGGTGGGGAAAACTATTATTTTTTTGGTGTGCAATGCGTAACGAACTTTACAATATTTCTGACAACTCCAATATTGAGATCCACGACAACTCACTCGAGATGCTTCTTCATGCAACGTGTAAATCATACGAATGCAGCGATTTCAGAGCTAATCAATGCCGTATGAAAGAGTTCCTCAATGTCATAGAAAGCGGAGACTGGAACTGGTCTCAGACATGGATGACTCCTACTAAATTCTTCCTGCATATCATCCGTCACAGTGAAGACGCCACAAAGGAAACTCTGGACAAATTTGAAGAGCTTAAAGAAAAGTGGAACTGCCTTTCTGAAACAGCAGACTGCGAGTGCACCTTCTTCGAGCAGATGCGCCAGCTGAAGCAGGCTTTAGAGACTATTTCTAAAAAGTAATTTTCATATACCGAACAAAAATCTTATAAGCATATGCGCATTATATACTTGACATATGAATATGCGAATATTAATATACTCTCACGGTTATTGAACATTGGTTTAAAACAACAACAGGTGACAGTATGTTTAAAGCACTTACAATACTTCAGAAAAACTTAGTATGGGCTATACCTATATCAATGGTATTGGGTCTTGTCGGCGGCGGATATCTCTTTGATGCTAAACCGCTTAAACAACTTATAATACCTATCACATTCCTCATGGTTTACCCCATGATGGCAACGCTGAATGTGCGCTCTGTCTTTAAAGGGCATGATCTCAGGCTTCAGCTCACCACCCAGCTTATAAACTTTATCCTCATCCCTACAGTGGTTTACACACTGGGTAAGGTCTTCTTTACAGGAGCAGAGGCTAAATACGGTCTCTGGGCTGTGGGGCTCTTCCTCATCGGTGTTTTACCGGCATCGGGGATGACGATATCCTGGACAGGCTTTGCCAAAGGGAATAAAGAAGCAGCCACAAAGATGCTGGTCTTCGGGCTTATCATCGGTGCAATGGCTGCGCCTGTTTATACAAAAATCTTCATGGGGGCTACCGTAGAGGTTGATATGCTCCACATGTTTAAGCAGATATGCATATTCGTATTCGTACCTCTGGCTGCGGGCATAGCCACACAGACAGCAATACGCAGGAAATACGGTCAGGAAGCATGGATGAATGTCTATAAGCCGAGATTTGCGCCATTTTCCGCACTCGGTGTCACCATGATAGCCTTTGTCGCTATGTCTCTGAAAGCGAAGAACATACTGGCAAACCCGGGCGACCTCATCAGCATCATGATCCCCCTCGCCGTCTTTTACATACTCTCCTACATCGTGCTTTCGATAATAGGAAAGACATTCTTCAACAGAGAAGACGCAATAGCTATGGTATTCGGCGTGGTTATGAGAGACCTTTCCATTGCGCTAGCCATCGCTATGACAGCTTTCGGCAAGGAAGGCTCGACGATAGCACTGCTGATATCCATGGCGTATGTAATACAGATACAGTCTGCCGCATGGTATATCAAGCTGGTTCCGAAGATATTTAAAGATAAAAACAAGAGTACTGCACAGGTACATGCCGGAGCGAAGGCATAGAGGATACTTCTAATTGAAAAGGGGGCTTTTGGCCCCCTTTTTAATTTATATGTCAGGTATGATAATTAACCAACGAAAGCTGTAACAGCAGCATAGTCTGGGGCGTCTGTAGCCTCAGGAACTATCTCAGCGTAAGCGAGCTTGCCGTCTTTATCAACAACAAACATAGCTCTGGCGAGCAGTCTGAGCTCTTTTATAAGCACGCCGAAAGCCTCACCGAAAGATGCTGATTTATGGTCGCTGAGAGCGAGAGCGTTCTCAATCTCTGCAACAGCACAGAATCTTTTGATAGCGAAAGGAAGGTCCATGCTGATGTTCATAACAACAGTGTCAGCCTTTCCTGCGAGGTCAGCATTGATCTTTCTCAGCTGAAAGTCACAAACAGGTGTGTCTATAGATGGTGTAACGCTGATGACAACTGTCTTGCCCGCATAGTCAGAGAGCTTCACAGGCTTAAGTGTTTGGTCTACAACTGTAAAGTCAGGAGCTTTCTCCCCTACTTTAAGCTCTGGGCCGATAAGTGTCATTGGGTTGCCTTTCATTGTTACTACGCCGTTTCTTTCCATAATTGAACTCCTCTTAATAAGATTAAACAAGTCATAATATAAATCATTTTTTATGTTTTTTAAAGGAAAATCACAAACTGATACATCCTTAACTATTAGCTTTCGGATGCCTTTACGACAATATTCTTGCCCGATTTCTTCGCTTTATACAGTGCTTTATCCGCATTGCTGAGCAGCTTTGTGATGTTGGAATCTGTCTCGATACAAGCAACGCCCACACTCGCAGTAACGGGCTTTTCTATCGAAAACTTCTCTTCTTCGATATTCCTGCGGAGTTTCTCGGCAACGTGTGCAGCCTCTTCTTCGTTCGCCTTTGGCACTATGATGAGGAACTCTTCACCGCCCCATCTGCCGCATGTATCGCTGTCGCGCACATTAGCACGCAGTATATCCGCCAGCTTCACGAGAACCTTGTCGCCCGATATATGACCGTACGTGTCGTTCACATGCTTAAAATCATCCAGATCCATCAGTATCACGGAAAAGTTTGTCCCGTACCTCTGAAACTGGCTTAGCTCATAGCTGAGCACCTGATCCAGCTTTAGCCTGTTATTCAGACCGGTGAGTTTGTCTGTGATGGAGAGCCTCTCGAGCTCTTTCTTACTGGTGACGTCGCTCATGAAGCACTGCGCCCCTTTAACCTCGCCGCTTCTGGTTTTCAGAGGCTCGGCGAATGTGTTCACGATGAATTTCTCACCGCTTTTGGTACGCAGGTCTATCTCTTTATAGTAAGTAAATTTATTCATTACAGAATCCAGAATATCAGGCAGCATAGACCTGAATGAATCCGGATGTTTGAGGGAGTCAAAGCTCCGGTCGATGAGCTCTTCCGCCTCATAACCTGTCAGCCTCAGAAAGGCAGTGCTGACATATTTGATACTGCCGGCTGTGTCGATTATTATCTCAAGTGCATATTTATCAAGCATTTCGGCAAGCATAGCTTCCTGTCTGCTTTTGATGGCGAGCTCAGTGTGCACCCTGACCCTTGCGAGCAGTTCGTCTTTGACAAACGGGATGGTGATATAGTCCACGGCACCTGCGGCAAAACCTTCCAGAAGGTCGCCGTTGCCGTCTATCTCGGTTAGGAAGATCACGGGGATGTCTTTCACTTTTGGGTCGGATTTTATCCTTCGGCAGATGTCATATCCGCTGATGTCGGGCATAACGGCATCAAGGAGTATAACATCGGGCACGATCCTTTTAGCGACCGCAAGCCCACGCTCTCCGCTTTCTGCGGTGGTCACCTCGTATCCTTTTTCAGCAAGTATCAGAGTGACAGCGTCGATATTTTCCTGCGTGTTGTCTATCAGCAGGATCTTGATGTTGTCCTTTCTTATAAAATTGAGTTTCCCTGACAAGAATACCCTCGCAAAAATCCGTATTTATTTATATTATAAAACATATCATAGAACTAAAACCAATCAACAGAAATGGAGAAATTTAATGAGATTTAAACTGTTCACTTTAATTATGCTTCTTATGACATTTGTTTCAGCAAACGCTTTCATGCAGTCCGCAAACAGCAAAGACCAGCCCCTGACAATGGCTCTTTATAAAACAGGGATAAAGATAATAGACATCCGCACAGAAGACGAATGGAAACAGACAGGCATCGTGAAAGGTTCCAGCACCATTGAGTTCTTTGACTCTAAGGGGAACTATAACGTTAAAAATTTCGTCTCTCAGCTGGACAAAAAAGTAAATAAGAATGAGCCTTTCGCCATCATATGCCGTACAGGAAACAGAACATCGAACGTGATAGGACTCCTCCGCCAGCTTGGATACTCTCAGGCTATAGATATAAAAGGCGGTGTGGTTCAAGCGGCTAAAAACGGCATACCTTTCGAAAAATACAAATAGGAGCCCGTCATGAAAGTCGGCATACTGAAAGAGATCAAGAAGGACGAAAATAGGGTCAGTATGACCCCTGCGGGTGTGGAAGTTATGACATGCGCAGGACACGAGGTCTTCATAGAATCAACAGCCGGCTCTAACAGCGGATTCACAAACGACATGTATATCAGCTCGGGCGCAAAGATACTGCCCACAGCGGCGGATATCTTCGCCAAGTGCGACATGGTCATGCATGTGAAGGAACCACAGCCCTCTGAGTATCCGCTTATCCGTGAGGGTCAGATAGTTTTCACATATCTGCACCTCGCAGCAGCAGAGGAGCTCACAAACGCTCTTATCAAAAGCGGCTCAGTGAATATCGCATATGAGACGATACAAAAATGCGACGGCTCCCTCCCCCTGCTAACACCTATGAGCGAGGTAGCAGGCAGAATGTCTGTTCAGGAGGGCGCAAAGTACCTTGAGATGGCATTTGGAGGGCACGGAGTTCTCCTAGGCGGCGTGCCGGGAGTAGAACCGGGGACAGTCGTTGTGATCGGCGGAGGCGTCGTCGGCACAAACGCTGCAAAGATGGCGTGCGGACTGGGAGCAAAGGTCTATCTGCTGGATATGAATCTGGACAGGCTTAGATACCTCTCGGACGTTATGCCTAAGAACTGCATCCCTATGATGTCCAGCCCCGCAACACTGCGGAAGCTCATCGCTGAAGCAAACGTTGTGATAGGCGCAGTACTCGTACCGGGGGCAAAAGCTCCGAAGCTGATCACCAGAGATATGCTGTCGCTCATGCAGAAAGGCGCAGTGCTCGTAGACGTTGCTATCGATCAGGGGGGATGCTTTGAAACATCGCACCCGACGACACACTCAGAGCCCACATTTGAAGTGGACGGTGTGGTGCACTACTGTGTAGCCAATATGCCCGGAGCAGTGGCGAAAACATCCACAATGGCACTGACAAACGCAACACTCCCATACGCTCTGGAAATAGCAAACAAAGGATGGCTGAACGCCGTTAAAGAAAATGCCGAGATAGCAAAAGGCGTTAATATCGTTTCAGGAAAAGTGACATACAAGGGCGTAGCCGAAGCATTCGGACTGGAATACACGCCTCTTGATAAAGTAATATTCTAAGAAACCTGCGGGGGAAGCTCTATAACGAAGCAAGCCCCCTCTTCAGGCTCTGCCGCATATATCTTACCGCCCATGTGGCTTTCTATTATAGCTTTCGACATATACAGACCTATGCCTGTCCCCTTCCCTTCTCTCTTTGTGGTGAAGTAAGGCTCGAATATATGACTGCGCACCTCGTCGCTGATACCCGTGCCGTTGTCGCTGACAGTTACATTCACAGAGTTTTTCTCACAGGATACGATGACGTTTATATGCCCTCTGTCCAGCTTCCCTTCCTCCATCATCTCAACGATAGAGTCGACACTGTTGTATATAAGGTTTATCACCACCTGCTTGAACTCACCGGGGTATCCTTTTACAAGGTTATATTCATTTACACAGTTACAGTTTTCGCTGTAGCCGTTGCACTGTCTCCTGCCGTTGTCGCACAGGCACTGAAATGTCATGTCTATGCCGTTTGAAGATATCTGTACGCTCAGCAGGCGCACAAGGTCTGTCACCTCATGGATAACATTGAAGTCCGTCTGTGTCTTATCAGGCATGAAGAAATCTCTGAAATCGTCAATGGTCTTCGACATATGAGCTATCAGGTTCATTGTATTCTCTTCATACTTGGTGAGGTATTCGTCGTTCAGGTCGCCGAATTCGAATTCGTCTTTGACATCCTGCACACACAGAGCAAGGGCATTCAGAGGCTGACGCCACTGGTGGGCTATTGCGCTCACCATCATACCCATGTCGACCAGCTTCTTCTGCTGCTGTATTATCTGATCCTGCTTAAGGTTTTTATCAACTTCCTCTTTCACCTTTTCCAGCAGGTTTTCATTTATCTTTTTCAGCTCTTTTTCCAGCCTGATGCGTTCACTGATATCAATGCCGAATCCGACAAAGTTCCCGTCTGTGAGCCTTATGGCATTCATGCTGATATAGACGAAATCGCCATTCTTCTTTCTCAGCTTTTTCACAAAGTTCAGCTTGCCGTCTCTCTTAAGGGTTTCGAGGCTGGCGTCACTGACTTCTTTCTCATCAGCCCAGATATCGTATAAGGTCATCTTGATGAATTCGTCTTTGGTGTAGCCGAGCATATTCATGATACCGTTGTTCACTTCGATGATGTTATTATCCTCGTCGGCGGCAAACACTGCCACAGGCGTGGTGTCGATGTATGTGCGGTATTTCAGCTCGCTGCGGATAAGCTCTTTATCTTTTTCCCTCAGCTCTGTGGCTACGTCCCACATGTTTTTCGTCAGTTCTCCCAGCTCGTCAGGGCTGAAATTGCTCTCGTCGATCTCTTCGATCTCTGTCCTGTTTTTGATGGCGTTCATCACTTCGGACTGATTTTTAAGGAATCGCTGGACATACTTGTTTATCACCGCCCAGTAGAGCAAGGCGATGGTGAAGCTGAGCAGTATGATGACAGATGCGGTATAGCTCAGCATGCGTGTTATCTTGTCGTCCCTCTCCTGAAGCCTCCTGCTGAGGCTGGATGTCATAGAGAGGAAGTTCTCTGATGTTTTCGAGAGGAACTCGTCCCTCTCTTTCAGATTAAGGTTGTTCACATACAGCTTTTCGGATGTGAGGATTATCTGACCCGATAAATTCCTCACCACGGGGTCGTTCACGGATACGAGAATGTTGTTTATCTCGCTTCGTATCATGCTCAGCTTGTCCGGGCTGAATGACTTCAGGAAGGAGACTATCATCTTTTCATAAGCGTGATACATCTGTCCTTTATCATCAGCCACTTTAAGCATTAAGACATGAAGCCGTTCACTGTAAAGCTCCAGCTCCTCTGTCAGCATGGACTGTTCTCGGCTCTGCTTCACATACTCTTCTATTGCGGTGTAATAATTACTGATATCAGAGCTCAGCGTATGAACATCCAGCTCTTCTTTAGTAGTGTTATCAAGGGAATTTATAAGGTTTGTGCTGTCCTCTTTCATGGAGGTCACACTCAGCTGCAGCTGATAAATGCTGGCAGGGGAATCTTCGTTTGAAACGATTATCTGGTTGTGCCTGAGGGTGTGTACGCTGTCGTTAAAAGCAATAAGGCTATGGAGGACGTCATGCATCCTGCGGTTTTTATGCTGGTAGGTAAATACCATCACGCAAAGCGCAAGGATGAGCACCAAAACAGAAGTGAATATCCATAATACTTTCTTGCTTATCGACATTTACGTCTCACTCTTCCAGTTTATTATAAAACCTGTTGTCGTAGAGCACGTCTCCGACAGTACTGGTTTCGACACCTTTTTTAACTTCACCCGTGAGGCCGCCTCTCGCATTGAGCGACTTCACCCAGAGGTCTACGCCCCTGTTCCACTCGTCTGTGTAATGGCTGAGGAATTTTATAGTAGGCAGAGACCTTCTCTCAACCGATTCGGATGTGAGCAGCCATTCGGCTGTGATCTTTGCGCTTTCGTCCGGATTACTGATGATAAATTTGCCTGCTCTTTCGAAAAGGTCAACAAAGGCCTGCACGATATCACCATGGTCTTCGATAAACTCTGTACCTGCGGCAAGGGCACAGCATGGGTGTCCCTTCCACTGCCCGTCAGGGGGCAGATTGCTAAGCTGGGATATCACCTTTGCCTCGCCTGTCTCCTCTGCGATGGCAGGGTAAGGCTGCATGACCACATAGCCGTCTATGACACCCGCAGTGAGCGAAGGGAGCAGATTGTTCGGACCGTGGAGGTTTATAACGATAACATCCACATCCTCACTGGCTATATTTTTACTGAATGACAGCTTCTCGGCTGATAATGCTGTTTCAAAGATGAGGTTCTGAACTGAGACATCTACTTTATAGCCTATTTTCACAGGCTCTTTCTGTTCTTTCACATATTTTACAAAGCCTGCCCAGTCGGATACGGGCATATCCTTTGCAACCACGAGTGAAGCACCCTCACTCATAACAGGAGCGATGATCTTTATCTTGCTCCCTTTATCTATCATGCTGATCATGGCAGGCACACCGCCAAAGGAAACATCGAGTATCTTCTCGTCCAGTTTACGGATGAGCTGAATGCCCCCCGTGCCTGAGTCTATCTCGACATTTGCCAGCACCTTTTCATCGATCATCAGCTTATAGCTGTTTTTATAACTGACCTTTTTCAGGTACGGCTTGCCTGTCTCACGGAAATATTCTTCCTTAACAGCGGCGATATAAAGCGGCGCATGATGATCATGCGGAGCATGCCCAAGCCTTACGGTAGGAATCTCCCTCCTGCTCTCACACCCCAAAAGAACTATCAGACTTAAGATAAGCATTAAAATATATTTCTTCATAAATCACCAAAATAATAATAGTAATAATATACTATTTTAAAATCTTTTGCTCATTTATAATGGTAAAATTAACATTAAATCACAATCCCGCATAACGGCTTAAAACAAAGAGGTATAAAGAAAAAGGAGTCAGCGATGCCTGTTTATATGGTAATAGAAAGCATAGAGGTAACAGACGAGGTGAAAGCTAAGGAATATGTCACCAAAGCAAAACCTATACTGGAATCTTACGGCGCAAAATACCTCGCTTCATCAGACAGCATTACGGCATTCAGCGACGCATGGAGACCAAACAGGATGGTCATCATAGAATTCCCCGACAGTGATGCGGTTGATAAGTGCTTTCAAAGTGCAGAATATAAAGCGATAGTCCAGCTCAGGCTTGACTCTATGAAAAGCAAGGCCGTGCTGGTGCCGTCACTCTAGTCTATCCAGACGAGGTACCTCAGCATCACCATAAAGTGACAGAAACTGCCCGCCAGGACAAAGAAGTGCCATATCTCATGAAAACCAAAAACTCCCGGCCAGGGGTCAGGCTTCTTAGTAGCGTATACCACGGCACCCACTGTGTATGATACACCGCCCGCAGCCAGCCATATAACACCGCCAGCAGGTATATTCACCACTATCGGATAAATAGCAATGACGCTTATCCAGCCCATGATGATGTAAAGCACTGTTGAGAGCCATCTCGGCGCATATATGAAAAACAGCTTAAAGAAAACACCGAGAACAGCAATGCTCCAGACAACGCCGAATATGCTCCATCCCCATCCCCCCCTTAGAGGCACCAGACAGAAAGGCGTATAAGTACCAGCTATCATGAGAAATATCATCATATGATCCAGCTTTTTCAAAAGGCGTGTGCCCTTCTCCTTCAGAGGAAAAATATGATAAGCTGCACTGGCGAGATAGAGCAGTATCATACTGCCGCCATAGATACTGAAAGAAACGATATGCCACACTGTGGCATGATATGTAGACATTATGAGCAGAGTGACAAGAGCCGCTACAGAGAGCAGCGCACCTGCTAAATGTGAAAATCCGCTTACGGGGTCTTTTATAACCATTATGAACTCCTGATATAAATAAGCCACACCTTAGCTTAATTTGCAAACAAATTATCATACTAAATGTGCGGCCTACTTATATAGGATAGTTACAGTCCGATTAAATTCAATTCATAAATTTATTAAAACCGCTTTTTCTGCTTATTTACAGAGCGGACGAGTTTGCTCAGGCGTTTTCCCGCCCGTTTTACCTCTTCGGGGGCTTCTGTCCTCATGCGGTAATTTTCGCTCTCTGCACGCAGTTTCAGATAGCTTTCATATCTCTCTGGCTTTATTCCGCCCTCTTCCACAGCCTTTCGCACGGCACAGGATGGCTCGTGGGTGTGGGTACAATCAGCAAAGAAGCACCCTTCGGCATAGTCTGCTATCTCTGTAAAAACATCTTCCACAGCCTCCACATCGCCGGACATGCCTACCTCACGTATCCCGGGGGTGTCGATGATCATCGCCCCCGACAATGTGCGGAACATATGCCTGTCTGTGGTGCAGTGTCTGCCCTTATCGTCAAACGCACGCACCTGCGCAGTCTTACGGACGTCATAACCCGCCAGACGGTTCACAAGGGTAGATTTCCCCGCTCCTGAGAGCCCTGCGACCACTGCCGTCTTATTCTCCTGAAGAAGCTCCTCCAGTCGTGGTATCCCCATACCCGTCACAGAGCTGACCTCTATGACCTCTGCACCGCCTGCGACCTCTTCTGCCTCGATGAGGTAGACAGCCATATCCACAGGACTGCATGCATCGGCCTTTGACAGTATGATCACAGGCTGAACACCGCCTGCTCCAGCCAAAACGAGAAAACGCTCTATGCGTCTTTTGCTGAATGTGCTGTCCATCGCATTGATTATAAAGAGATAGTCGGCATTTGCCGCCAATACGTGTTCTTTGAATTCCTTCCCCGTCTTTTTACGGCTGAGGACACTGTCTCTGGGGAGAATCTCGACTATCTTACTGTCGCCGTCATTATTGGGAGAGAAAACGACATAGTCCCCAACAGCGGGCATAGTGTCGCTCTCACGCATAAAAGAGCCTGTTATGACAGAGAAGTATTCTTTATTTTCTTTTGTTAAAACTGTGTAGCTGTTTCTGGACGCAAATATAATGCGTCCGATTGATAGATCCATTATTGAACGCCTCCTAATATTACTTATTCAAGTGATATTAAGCCCGCAAGACACTTATGAGTGCCTACGGGACGGAGACAAAGGCTTTTTTAAGAGATGTAAGTTTCAAAAAAACTCCATGTGTTTTTTATAAAAATACAGGCGTATATTTATTTAGTCAATGCGGTTTCTTCCGCCATGTCGAACATATTTATCTCAAATGCAGGTCTGGCATCCTTTCGGCATATGAGGCATGTCGGGATATTCTCCTGCTCTTTGGTCAGGCTCACCACACGCACGGCGCTCATGTCTGCCACCTGCTCCACCACCTTCATAGGGAGCAGTGTCCGCCCCATCCCCGCTGCCACACAGCCGAGGATAGTGTCCAGACTGCCGAACTCCATCACACGGTATTCCGCCACGCCCCTTTCGAGCATGATGTCATCGAGGAAGGCTTTGTAAGTGCATCCTCTTTTAAAAGTTATCACCACATCGGGGACAATGCCGTCGGCGGGCTCTACCAGAACCATCTTCTCAGGGATGACCTTCAGCACCTCTATATCAGGATGCGAAGGCACACCGCTGACAAAGGCGATGTCGAGCTGATAGTCCAGAAGCTCTTCCAGCACCTGCTGTGTCGTCCCTGTATACAGCTGAAAATCCACCTTAGGATATTTCTGATGCAGATCCACCAGCAGAGGCGTCAGGCGCACGGCGACATTGGATTCTATCGACCCTATGCGTATCCTGCCTGCCACATCACCGAGGTTCTTCATGGCGAGCTCCGCATCCTCCATCCTCTTTACTATCTCCTTCGCATGGGGGAGCAAAACTTCCCCCGCAACGGTGAGCGCAACCCCTCTGGGCTTTCGGTGAAAGAGCTGTCTGCCTATGCTGTCTTCGAGCTGTTTGATGCGTGCCGTGATGTTCGACTGGACATAATGAAGCCTCTTGGCGGCTCCTGAAAAGCTCCCTTCGGCCTCCACAGCAACAAATACCTTTAACAATGATGAGTCCATATCACTATCCATGATGTTTTAGTTCATTTATTTTCATTTGTAATAATATATTAACCGCATATAATATCAATATGAAAATATTACTGGCACTGCTCGGCGGTGCATCGGCACTCTTTCTGGCTATGGGCGTTGCGAGGTTCGCATTCACCCCTATACTCCCGCTTATGCAGGGGGACTTTCACTTTTCGGACACTGTCTCGGGTGCTCTGGCATCAGTGAACTATCTGGGATATCTGCTCGGTGCATTTTATGCCAGATATCTGTCGGTGACAAAGCGTGCCTATCCGTTTTTCATAGCATCAATACCGCTCAGCCTCTTGCTGGTGGGGGTTATGTATATTCACTCATATCCTCTCTGGTATACTGTGCGGTTTATATCGGGATTTTTATCCGCAGTTGTATTTGTAATGAGTGCAGAGTTCATCATGGACTATCTGGCTAGGCTGCAGAGGCCTCAGCTCGGCGGTATGATATACAGCGGAATCGGCGGGGGGATGGTCCTTTCGGGTCTCACTGTTCCCATCCTTTCAAAATACTTTAATTCATCAGAGATCTGGCTGTGGCTCGCAGGTCTTAGCCTGCTTCCCGCCTTCTTTGCAGTCTTTCTCACGCCGAAGCCCCATACGGCAGGCAGAGACGTGCCGAAAACGTCTAAAAACGTAAATAGATTAATATATCTGCTCTCAGCAGCATATCTTCTGGAAGGTGCGGGCTACATTATCACCGGTACATTTATGTCTGTGATAGTGCTGAGGGGCACAGGCTCCGTTATGCTTTCAGGGTATGTCTGGGTAATAGCAGGGCTGGGAGCAGTCCTTATAACACCGCTATGGGCTATGCTGGCGAAACGTACAGGGGTGGCAAACGCCATGATATACGCCTTTGCCATGCAGGCGGTATCCATAGCACTGCCTGTGGTATTCAGCGGGCTGACGCCGACAATGCTCGGCGCTGTCGGTTTCGGAGGTACATTCCTCGGGATAGTATCGTTAACGCTGGCATACGGCAGACAGATAAGCCCCGGCGGAACAACTACATCAGTATTGACAGTTTTCTTCAGCATAGGACAGATGATAGGTCCGCTGATCGCCGGATATATAGCCTACAGCACAGGGGGGTTCGACCTGCCTGTTTTGATGGCGGCATCTGCGGCGGCTCTCGGCGGGCTGATAACATTCATAATAAAAAAAGGAGAACACCATGCCGTTACTTAACCTGATAATGACAAAAGAGGACGGGGGCGCAACACCCGAACAGAAAAAGGCTCTCATCGAAGGCTTCACAAAGGTATTTGTCGATACATTCGGCAGAGGGGAAAAAACTATGGTGATAACCATAAACGAAGTCGATACCGACAGCTACGGCATAGGCGGAAAGACTGTCACAGAGATAAGAAAGGGCTAGCTCAGCACAGACTTGATAATGCTGAGGTGCTTTGCGGCATCCTGATCTATCTTTTCCAGAGCGGGCAGACTTATCTGTACCTGAGTGTTGCTCATGGCGCTCTCAAGGTTTGCGTCTATCTGCTTTGTTTTGACGTATTCGTGCATATTCAGAGCGAGGTGCAGTATCCTCGTCTCTTTCATAAATTTATTGGCTGACAGGCTCTTTGTGCTTGCGATAGGCATAACATAGTCGTCAGCCATCTTCCATTTCTGAAGCAGTTTTGACCCTATCATAAGCCCCGCATTCTTTGTCAGCAGTATGTAGTCGCCCATTGTGGAACGGTCAAATTCAGATGCGGCGAAATAATCCGACAGAGCAGCATACATGAAGATCTCTCCCATGCTGCTCATCAGCCCGATGGAAAACATTGTCACCGGTGATGATACCTTGAACGTCTCCGCCATGGCAAAGCAAAGGGACGCCGTCATAAGAGAGCTGTCCACACACTCATTGATCTCTTCGGTAAAGATGAGGTCTTTGTTTGAAGCGAGCGACTTGTTCACATAGTTGATAAGGTATGTCTTAACATTTGCGGTGCCCACACGCACCAGAGCCTTTTCAAGGTCAGTGACATTGCTGAAAGCTCCGCTGAAATAGACAGAGTTTGCCATCTTTATAATACCCGAGTGAAGCACAGGGTCGGATTTTGATATCTGGTCTATAGTCTTGAAGGAGACATTGTCGTCCTCCAGAATAGACATCATACGCATGGCGCACTCGTTCTTTATCGGCAGTGTTATCTTGTTTTTGATAAGCATGTTCTGGATGTGTTTCAGCGTCTCTTCGGGTCTTATCTTTTTCGCTCCGCCCAGAATGCTCGCAGCGCATATCTCATGCTTTACCAGAGGCTTTGCGAGGTATTCTATCACTTCTTTATGGTTGAAGACCAGCACACCCCTGCCCGCCACCATGCTCATCAGCTCTTCGCTTTTGCATATGAAGATTATGTGATACTGCTTTGTGTCGAGCGCATGCTGCTGTCTTGTATAGTTTGCGAAGTCGTCTTTGTTGTCTATCAGTATGACAACGTTGACTATATCAGGATTCAGCGTAAGGCGTTTCAGCCCCACCTGAATGGATGTGTAGTGTTCGTTTTCGAGCCCCATCATTTCGAAGAAACTGCTGTAAAAATTAAGAGCCAGATAGTTTGAGCCGACTATGAGTGTATTCACGCTTAATACCTTTGTATGTTTATCATTTATCCTACTATAAAAGTTTCGTTAATAAAATAACAAATCAATACATTCCGAATTATCAATCTCCTAATAAGATTTGACTATCACATTGGAATCAATTATATTTAGAAAAAGCAAACTCTTGTTCGCCTGTTTGGTGTAGTATGGATATTTTTAAAAAGCTGGAGATACTGGCAGATGCCGCAAAGTATGACGTGTCCTGCAGCAGCAGCGGATCATCCCGCACTGCGAAAGGGAACGGTTTCGGCAAATCCGTGCTGAGCGGAGTGTGCCACACATGGTCTGCCGACGGACGGTGTATCTCGCTTTTGAAAGTGCTGTTCACCAACGCATGCATATACGACTGCGCCTATTGCAGAAACCGTGTAACGAACGACATCCCCAGAGCATCCTTCACCCCCGAAGAGCTGGCGGGGCTTGTCGTTAATTTTTATAAAAGGAACTATATAGAAGGTCTCTTCCTCAGTTCGGGGATAATAAGAAATGCCGACTACACCATGGAGCTGCTCATCCGCACTCTGAAGATACTGCGGTACGAGCACGGGTATCACGGATACATCCACGTAAAGCTCATCGCAGGTTCATCGGAAAAGCTGATCAGGGAGATTACAGCCCTCGCCGACAGGGTCAGCAGCAATATCGAGCTCCCCTCCTCTGAAAGCCTGCGTAAACTAGCTCCTGAGAAAAAGAAGGAAGACATCATTACCTCATTCAAAGAGGTGAAGACATTCACATTGGAAAAGAATGAAAACGCCAGACCTATGATGAGCAGTCAGATAATAGTCGGCGCATCCCCCGAGACCGACTCGCAGATAATAAAGCTGGCAGAGTCGCTCTACGGAAATAAATACCTGAACAGATTCTACTACAGTGCATACATCCCCGTGAATAATGAAAAAAATCTGCCCGCTGTGACAAAACCGCCTCTGGTGAGGGAACACAGACTCTATCAGGCGGACTGGCTGATTCGCTTTTACGGATTCACCCAGTCTGAGATATTTAAAAACAGAGAACACCTTGACCTGCACCTCGACCCGAAGACGGTCTGGGCTCTGGACAGCCTCGATACATTCCCCGTGGATGTGAACTACGCTGATAAAGAGCTCCTTATGCGCATCCCCGGCATCGGGCAAAAGGGCGTACTAAAGATACTTATGGCGAGGAAACATACTTATCTGCGCCTCGAACATCTGAAAAAGATGAACATATCACTCAAGCGTGCCAGATATTTCCTTAAATTCAGATACGGCAGCGCCATGGACAACATCCCCTATCAGCGGGAAGATATCGAAACAGCTCTGAAAGCCGAAATAACAGATAAGCATATGCGCCCCGCCGTCACTATCCCTGAGCTGTTGTCCACCGTCATAGGTGAGGTATGAGAACATACATATTCGACGGATCATTCGAGGGACTAGTCTGCATGTCGGTGAACATATTCAAAAGCAGAGAGGACGCAGACAGGGTTTTCATAGAAGATACGGATTATCAGCCTGTGCTTTTCGAAGATGTCATACACATAGCCACCGAAGGCGAACTGGCGGAAAAAGCAAAGAGATACATAGGCAAAACCCTCAGCACATTCGCTCTGGCATGGCTGTATGACGACACAAACGAACACCTTGTCCACCTTGCGAACTGCATGGCAGACTATTACAGGAATAAAAAAATACTGGAACAGGTGGATAAACCACATGTATCGGCTGTCTTGAAATATGCCCGAAAGACTGTGAACGAGCGGCACAGGATGCTCGAATTCGTGAGGTTTGAGGAGCTGAACGAAGGCGTGTACTTCTCAGAGATATCCCCCGATGCGGACATACTGCATATGCTGGGGAAGCACTTCAGCGCAAGGATGCCGAAGGAAGATGACTGGATGATCTATGACACCAGAAGAAAAAAACTGCTGAGCCACTCGGCTGGGAAATTACAGATATCCGAAGGTGCGGAACTCACGGGGGAAAAGGTGCAGAGCGGAACGGAGGAGGAATACCGGAAGCTGTGGAAGGTTTTCTTTAAAAGCATATCCATCAAAGAGAGGGAAAATCTGAAACTGCAGCAGCAGCATGTCCCCGGGCGATACCGTAAATATATGACCGAATTCAAATAGATAGGCACCGCCCGAGACGTACAGCCTATAGCTGCATATTAGAGGCGACCTCTTCCACGAGACCGTCGTCTATGGTGTTCGTCGTCTTTTTCACCAGCGAGCGCATAAGCTCTATTATCAGCTTTGATATCAGCCTTTCGGTGAATACCGCCGCAAGGAACTTCCCCGCTACTGCCGTAAATACGTTTGTAAGCATTGCTATCATTTTATCACCTGCCATTCTCCTGTTTTCATCTGTTCTGTATTTATCCTGCTGCGCCTGCCCGACTGCTCAAACCACAGGCTGTCCTGCATCTCAGCCCCTGCCTTTTCGAAATCGCCTGCCTGCACAGCCCCAAGCATACGCCTGAATTTCTGAAATCCCGTCATCCCGAGCTGATAGACCATATCCGTCAGCACCGCCTGTCTCGGTTCGTTAAGCTCATTAAAGAACGGATACACCTTACTGAGAGCCCTGATACACTCTCTGACGTCTCTTTCTGTCAGTTTCGAGGCGAGACCTTCTGAAAAGCCATTTTTCAGTATTTCGGTTATTTCCTCTGTTCTGAAGCCCCTGTCCTGATAGTTATACCCATAGCCTATTGTCCATTTCCCCGCAGGACAGATATATGGCTCTGCGCTGTATCCTTCGAATATCTTTATGCGTTCGACTATCTTTTCCATCTTATCCCCTTTTGAAGAGGCGGGCGCACCGTCGCAGCCCGCCGTATCTGCACTTTTCAGGAGGCGTGCTATGCTCTTCATGGACGGAATAGTATGATATTTTCGACTTCGCATATGTTTAATGCTGATAATCCTTTCATGGGTGGACACTTAGAAGTTAATATGTTAGGAGTGCTTATGGCTCAGAGATGGTGTAAAGACTGCGACAAAATGGTGGATGTGACAAAGAAGAATTACTATGCGGCCATAGTGCTGACATTATCTGCGATGTTCTTCACCATCGTGCCCTTTTTCGGCACCGTGATAGGCGTACCCGCCATCATACTGAGCACTGTATGGCTGATATTTACAAAGAATGTCTGTGCCGAATGCGGAGGCTCAAAGCTGATAAAGCGAGACCCGCCGACGGAAGCAGAGATAATAATGCGTAAATTCGAAGAGAAATCTAAAGAGAAAGGATCAAACCCGCCTTTGTGATGGTGACCCTGTCGCCGAGCTCCTGCTGCATCTGCATGGCAGCCTCCAGCCCCGTGCAGTGCCCCGTATTTATCTTTTTAACGTCTGCGCTCTTAAGATAATCTATGACGTGCTTCACCTGTCCCTCATCCGAGCGGAAAAGGTGCAGTCCTCCCGTAAGCGAAAGTATCTGCTCGCCCTCGAACTTTTCTGCGACATCTTTTAGCAGGTTCACGGCTCCGCAGTGGGTGCATCCTGTGATGACGTGTATCCCGCTCTCTTCTCTGACGACGACGTATTGCTCGTCTCGGAACATATCCTTGTGATACTCATCATCTATCCTGACATAAAGCAGAGCGTCGGCGTCAAAATCCTCAAATCTCTTTATCGGCCCCGAGAGGATGACATTGGGCAGTATCTCACGCATTTCGGTGTTGTAGTGGACGTTGTAATGTCTTTCTATATACGCCTGTTCACCGGGGACGCCTATGTATGCATAGTTTCCGCCGTTCACCTTTTTCTTGTGCTTGTCGAAGATGTGCTCGCTGGCATAGACCTCTTCGGTGTATTCCAGAAGCTCATGGAAATATTTTGTCAGACCGCCGGTATGGTCATAGTGACCGTGAGAGAAAACGAGCAGGTCGACATTTTTCTTTATATTCAGATGCTTCATGTTGTTCAGCAGAGCATTCCCCTGACCGGTGTCGAAGAGTATCTTCTTCCCCTCTGTCTCTATAAGGCATGAGAAGCCGTGCTCCGCCACAAGGCATGCTGCATCTACATAGTTGTCGGATATTATCGTTATTTTCATGGGGTGATTCTATCACAAAATATCACGTGATTGAATCCGTTTTATGCATCTTCCACAGAAAGAAACCGCTTGAGATCCTCTACGGATGTAAATGTTTTTGCGCTTATCTGCTCAAGGCTGAGCCCTTCGGTCTGCAGTCTTCTGAATGTATCGAATATGCTCTCTGCTATCTCTACAATAGTGCCGTCCGGGTCGTAAACTCTGAAAAGTAGCTGCCCCCATGGCTGTTCTGCCAGCGGATTGAGGATGTTCAGGCCATTCTCAAGGGCTTTTTCATAATCTGCCGACACGTCCTCTGAATCGAAGCAGAGCTCCATTTTATACCCCGCAGGTTCTGGTTGGGCACCGCCGAAGATGACATTATTCGCCTGTGATATGTCCCATATGTTAAGACCGCCGTTGAATGCCACGTGGGTTCCGTTGTCCATCATGATAGAAAGCCCTAAAAGCTCAGAATAAAAATGTCTGGATGCCTGAATATCTTTTGTGAATATTGCTGTTGAACCGTATTTCATATCTGCCTCCTGAGCAAATATATCAATACATTCCAAGGGGGTATTGTATAAAACGGACAGGAGATGATTTTATTTCGTTTAAAAACGTCAGGGGAGGAGAGCCCGTATGACGTTTAAACGTGCGTATGAAGTGTGACTGGTCATAAAAACCGCTTAAAACGGCGATATCCGCCTGTTTATATCCACCCGAAAGCATCAGGCTTATGCTTTTATGCAGACCGAGTATCTGTGAGTATGCTCCGTATGTCAGCCCTGTTCTTTCCGACATACGTCTGTTCACCGTCTTTTTCGAATAACCACACAGAAAAGAGCTGTCTCCGCAGTTCAGCGAGGCAGAAAACTGGTCTATATGTCTGTCGGCGACCATTCCCAATAAATATTTATCCGCAGCAGCAGGTGAATTAACGGGTGAAAAATCTATCCCTAAATCATTCAATGGAACGCATAGGCCATAAAACTCAGACGCAGGTATGCCAAATAGGGTAAAGAAGGCTCCGGGGTAAAATCTTATACCGAAAATGGACACTTCACCGCAGTAAGGCACATCATAATATCCGTACGCCGGGCCTGCAACGATGCTTTCACCACTTTTAAGGTCTGTTATAATGTCCATGCAATAGTCTGAGATGACACGATGCTCAAAAGTGGCATCCGTATGACCTGTTATAGTCCAGTAGCATCTGATGAGGTCTTTGAGCTGTGGGTGTGGTTTTATCTGACGGTATATCATAATAAAAAAACTCCTGAGGTCATCAGGAGTTTAATATGTCTAAAATATTGTTAAGTTCGCTTTTAATCTGTTCTTTGGTCAGACCTGTTTCATAGTCTTCGGTTTCAGAGAGTTTCTTCTTTACACCTTCGATGGTAAACTTCTCATCATAAAGCATAACTTTCAGCTTTTTAGCCAGTTCTATATGCTTATCGGTGTAGAGTCTCTGTCCGCCTGAAGATTTATTAGGTCGAAGCTGCCTGAACTCTTTTTCCCAAAAACGTAAAACGGAGGGCTTAAGCCCGGTAATGTCGCAGACTTCGCCTATTTTATAATAGAGCTTAGTCATTTACCTCGTCTTTGAATATCTGACTAGGTCTGAAAACGACAACAGTTCTAGGCTCGATGACAGTTTCAACGCCTGTCTTAGGGTTACGGCCTATTCTGCGTCCGCGTTTTTTAACTTCAAAGTTGCCAAAACCGGATATTTTGACATTGTTCTTAGCAAGTATCTGGTCTCTTACTTCGCCGAAAAGTTCATCAACAACTTTTGCGATGTCTTTCTTTGTGAGACCGAGTTTTTCGTGAATCAATTCAACTATATCTGCTTTCGTCATAGCGAACCTCCAAGTAATAAGATTTTATCTGGTAAAAAAACACTCGTCAACGCTTTTTGTTGTTATTTCTTAAGAATTTTAATTTTATTCATATTTACACCGCTTCCGCGTGCGAGTTTCTCCGCTGCTTCCTCGCCGAGACAGCAGACTTCCATATCGTAATAGTCATAATAAGTTGTGTCGCTGGAGACCACTCCTGCTATTTTATGCTTCTGCATATATTCAACGGCAGCGGATCTCGTCTGAAATGTTTTGACGAATTTCACATTCTTGCCTGCTATTACGATGCGGGAATTATCATCTTCTTTATAAATATTCCATTTACGGGTCGATTTTTTCGTAGAGCCTATGATGTTGAGTTTAAAGTCGTTATTCTCCGCAAGGAGCCTCACTTTCGCTGCATCGGCCTCATTTATATCCCTGAACTCTATGGCAAAATTACCCGTGAACATAGGCGTCACAAGGACACGTTTATCCCTTTTACGCTTAACAGGTTCGCCCTCAAGAGGTACAGGCTGTATGAACAGCTCAGGGTTCTTCTCCACGCTTATCGGAGGCTTATACTGTGACTCCACAGTAACAGGAGATGAATTATCCTCCATAGGAGCCTGAGCGACATTCGCTATCTTTGAAAAGCCGTCTTTGAGGTAAGGGTCGCCCCCTGTCCGCAGCTCTTCTTTATAATCTTCGACCTTTTGCAGTATAGCCGCCTTGTCGAAAGTAGGGATGACGATATCTTTTGTGATAACAACCTTATAGATGACATAAGATGCAAATAGCGCACATGCGAATGATGCCGCCATTGTCAAAGAAAGGACCAGCAGCGATCTGCCGGTCCTCTGTTCGTATTCACCTAATACCAATCTGGAGAAGAGCTTATCCGCTGATTCTCCTGCGAGGAGCATATGTATCTCGCTTGCGCTCCTGTTGTGGTATCTAAGCAGGTTGATATCGTTCATCTATGGGATCATTCTCCTTTATTTTCAGCTATAACCTTCTCGGCCAGATGCGACGGAAGTTCCTCATAATGAGAGAAATCCATCGTAAACATTCCATGACCGCCAGTCATACTACGCAAATCGGGAGCATATTTCAAGACCTCAGACATAGGAACCTGCGATCTTATATGCTGACCGTTGGTTTCCGGTTCCACATTCATGATGCGTCCCCTTCTGGCATTAAGGTCTCCGATAACGTTACCTGTCATATCGTCCGGAACGAAAACATCTAAATTCATAACCGGTTCGAGAAGTACAGGTTTCGCATCCATGGCCACTTTTTTAAATGCCATAGAGCCCGCTATCTGGAAAGCCATCTCTGATGAATCCACCGAATGGTATGATCCGTCGAAGAGCACGACTTTGAAATCTATAAGCGGGAATCCTGCGAGGACGCCCTCTTTAGCTGCTTCGAAAACACCTTTTTCAACGGCAGGTATATAGTTCTTCGGCACTGCACCGCCGACGATCTTATTCTCGAAAGAGAATCCCTCGCCGCTCTGCACAGGGATCAGCTCGATATGAACATCGCCGTACTGACCTCTACCGCCGGACTGCTTCTTATATTTACCCTGTCCGCTGGCACGCTTGCGTATTGTCTCCATATAAGGCACGCTCGGAGCCTGAAGCTCGACTTCCACGCCGAATTTCTTGCTGAGTTTCTCCACGACGACCTCAATGTGCATCTGTCCCATACCTTTGATAAGTATATCGCCGGTACGTTCATCCCTTCCAGCACGGAGACCGACATCTTCCTCCATTATCCTGTGGATACCGTTGGAGACCTTGTCTTCGTCGTCTTTGGATTTTGGTCTGACGCCGTAAGCAAGCACAGGGTCCATAAGCTGATATTTAGGGAATGTGATCTTACGCTTAGGGTCGCATAAAGTATCGAATGTGTCGGTCGCTTTCAGTTTGCTCACCATACCTATCTGCCCGGCAACGAGCTTATCAGTTTTGATATGGTTCTTACCCTGTACAAGGTAAAGCTGTGCTATGCGCTCTTTTTTATCTTTTCCAGTGTTATACACTTCGGTATCGTTTGTAATCTCGCCGGAATAAACTCTGAACATGGTGAGCTTCCCTGCGAACGGGTCCATAAATGTCTTGAATACCCATGCAGAGAACTCTTTAGACTCAGGGTCGATGAATATCTCGTTCCCCGTAGCCTCTTCCACGGCTATCTTATGCTCGCGCTCCAGCGGAGACGGCAGATAGTTTATGATGGCTTCCAGCAGCAGCTTTGAGCCGATATTTTTAACGGCGGAACCGCATATCACAGGTATGAACTGCTTTGAGATAGTAGCCTCACGGATACCTTTCAGTATCTCTTCCTCTGTGAGCTCCTCGCCTTCGAGATATTTTTCTATGAGCTCGTCGTCTGTCTCGCTGACAGCCTCGAGCAGCTTGCCTCGATAGTTCTCAGCCTCTGCCATGAGGTCTGCTGGGATTTCCTCCACCGCGAATTCCGCAGTCGGTTCAGACGGATAAATATATGCTTTCATCTTCACAAGGTCTACTATGCCTTTGAAGGTGTCTTCTTTTCCTATTGGTATGAAAAGCGGGATAGGCGTAACGCCGAAAGATTTTTCGATATCACCGAGAGCTCTGTAGAAGTCAGCTCTCTCCTTGTCCATCTTATTAACAAAGATAACTTTTGCGAGGTCGAATTCCTCTGAGAATCCCCATACTCTCTTCGTCTCTGCTTTAACGCCGGTGATAGCCGATGCTATGACCACCGCCCCGCCTACAGCGGAAAGACCTGCTCTGGTCTCATGCAGAAAGTTTGCATAACCGGGTGTGTCTACGATATTGATCTGTGTCTTAAGCCACTCGATCGTTGAAACCTTTGAGTTAAGAGAAATGCCTCTCTCTATCTCAACAGGGTCAAAGTCCATAACGCTCGTTCCGTTATCGACACTCCCTATTCTCTGGGTAGACTTCGCATTGAAGAGAATGGTCTCTACAAGGCTGGTCTTACCCGCACCTCCATGGGAAATGAATGCAACGTTTCGTATGTTTTTGGTTTCCATAAGTCACCCTCCAGAGCGGAACATTGAAATATCACCAATTATATCATCCACTTTCTGGGGTAACAAGCCGACCTCGACAAAAAATTTATATAAATATGTAGGAGATCTGACGTATCACTGATTTCGTCCGATTACATTTGCTTTTTTACCAAATACTGTTATTTTCTATCCTAAGCGGATGTGTAAAAACACCGTGCATACTGATTTATATCTTACGGAGGAATTAATGGATAACGGAAACGGCGGTCAGAGCCCCTGGGGTGATGATAAGTTTGACCTGAAGGACAAACTGCCAAAGATGAACTTCAATGCTCCGGGAGCGGGCCTTATGTCTATCGTTGTGATAGTGGCATGGCTGGCTAGCGGATTCTTCATTGTGGCACCGTCCGAAGAGGCAGTGGTCAAAAGGTTCGGAAGTGTTGTAAAAGTTGTGGGTGCAGGCCCGAACTATCACCTTCCATTCCCTATAGACACAGTGGACAAAGCAGAAGTTACAAAGGTACACAGACTCGAGGTTGGGTTCCGCACTACCAGAGGCGGGGTTAAAAATCTCCCTCAGGAATCCCTGATGCTCACAGGCGATGAAAACATCGTCAGCATAGACCTGAGCGTACAGTACAAGATCGTAGACATCACAAAATACCTGTATAACGTGCACGATGTGGAAGGCACCATCATGGATGTTGCCGAATCTGCCATTCGTGAGGTCGCAGGACGTGAAAAGATAGATGATATCCTGACAGTCGGAAAGAACAGGATACAGACAGAAACACAGAAAGAGATCCAGGCTATCCTCAACAAGTATGATGCAGGCATTAAGATAACAGCCGTGCAGCTTCAGGATGTTGAACCGCCGCAGGAGGTCGTTAACGCCTTCAAAGACGTGGCGAGCGCACGTGAGGATAAAAACAGATATATAAACGAGGCCGAGGCCTATCAGAATGAAGTGATACCAAGAGCCAGAGCAGAAGCTGAAACAATGCTTCAGCAGGCAGAAGGTTATCAGCAAAACAAAGTGGCGAGAGCCCTCGGTGAGACAGACAGGTTTGAATCTGTACTGAAAAGCTACAGAGCAGCCCCGAATGTTACCAAAAAGAGGCTCTACCTTGAAACAATGGAAAACATTTTGTCTAAAGGAGATCTTAAGATTTTTGACTCTAATATCAAAGACGTAACACCTATCATGGGACTTGATAAAGCTATCTCAGGAGGTGCAAAATGAAAAAGGCATTTCCAATGATAGTCCCTATAGTTCTCATCGCACTCTTTGTAGTGTATAAGATGGCGACTTTCACAGTTCAGGTTGACCAGACAGCCGTTCTCACCATGCTCGGCAGACCTGTAAAAGAATACACCACCCCCGGCATCAGGTTTAAGATACCTTTCGCACATCAGGTGGTCTACTTCTCTAAAAAGCTGATAGAGTATGATGCAGACCCTTCCGAGATCATAACAAATGATAAGAAGAATCTCGTCATAGACAACTTCTGCCGCTGGCGTGTAGCCGAGCCGCTGAAATTCTATCTCACTGTTAAGAACTACAGCGAGGCATTCAACAGGCTGGACGACATCATCTATTCAGAGATGAGAAACGAGCTGGGCAAGCACACACTGCTCGAAGTGGTCAGTGAAAACAGACAGAAGATAATGGATGCCGTGACAGAGCTGACAAAGGTGAAGGCGAAGGAATACGGTATCGAGATATACGACGTGCGCATTAAGCGTGCCGATCTGCCCGTGCAGAACGAAAAAGCCGTATACGCAAGGATGCAGGCCGAGCGTGAGCGTATAGCAAAGCAGTACCGCTCCGAAGGTCAGGAAAAGGCTCAGATCATAAAAGCAACAACTGAAAAAGAAAAAGCCATCATTCTGGCTAATGCTTATCAGAAAGTGCAGGAGATCATGGGTACTACAGATGCGAAGGTAATCGATATATATGCCAAAGCATACGGTAAAGACCCTGCGTTCTTCGAGTTTTATAAGTCTCTGAGTGTTTATGAAAATGTTCTGACAGACAAGACAGAGTTCTTCCTCAGCACAAACAACAACATCTTCAAAGTTCTTGAAGAAGGTAAGTAAGCAAAAAATAAAGGCGGGTTTAAAAGCCCGCCTTTTAGAAAGAAATATTGAAAATACTCAGAGAAGGCAGTTATCTTAAACAGTCATTCTGAGGAGCCACCGGCAACGTAAGAATCTAGTAACCTTATATATAAAAACCCCAATCTTGTTATCAAAATTGGGGTTTTATTATTTTACTTATTTTATATTTATCACCAGAATTTAAGTGACTTCACAACCTTTACGCCTTCATTAACAATATCCCCGCCCTTGCTGATTATGTCATTAGCAGTATCGGAAACATCGTCATAAATCTCTTTCAGCTTCTCTGCGTCTTTATCGAGGTCTGTTTTACCGTCTAAATACTCTTCGTATGTTAATCCGTTGTCATAGACCTTTGGTAGACATTTACTGACAGATGCGGCGCTGCACCTGCTTCCGTCTGTCCACCATGCATTACTGAAACTGGATGAACCTATACGGTTCCAGCCGAGGAAACCGTCTATGCCGGTCGCCCCTGTAAAGTTTGCATAGCTGAAGTCAGAGAAAGTAGCAGTCATGCCAATAAGGCTCGCATTGCGGAAATCTGTCCCCACAAGGTCTGAAAACCAGAACTTAGACTCTGTAGAGCGGTATGTTCCGTCTGATCTTTCTTCACGATAAAATTCTATTGTGACATCCTGCAGGTTAGCCTGAGTAAAATTACAATGGTCACAATAACCGAATATAGTCGATCCGCTCATGTCACTGTGAGAAAAGTCTGTATCATAAGCATATATCTCGAAGCTGGAATTGAACGTGATATACCTGAAATCTGAATGAGCAATGGCAAATACACCGCCGTAGTCAAGGTTCAGCTCCTCAAACTTATTAGTGATGTAGTCTGTCCTCGGGGTAAAGGAAGCGTTTGTCTCAATAGTCATACTGTCAAACGTAGAGTGGCTGAAATCTGAATTGTCTATCCTGTAAGGGTGAGACAGAGTAGATGACAAAAATATTTTGCCGTAACTAAATGTAGAATTAGAAAAATCAGTATCATATGCATTCATATCTATGTCTTTCCATGAATAAGATGACCCTGATTTGTCTGAGCCGTTTTCGTCAATTTTAACGGTAGGGTTATCGTAGTAGCCCCGTGTCGAAAGATAGGCATATAGCGCCTGAGAAACAGACTGCTCAGCGGACTTTCCTGCACGAACCTCGCTTATGGACAGATCAAAAACAGCAGGCACGTCAGAAAGCTGAAAGCCGAAGCCGTCCATCCTGTCGCCGCCATCCGCCAATATAACCAGATAGGCATCTTCATCTATCATGTTCACGAAGCCGAGTCCGGAGTATTCTCCGCTGTATGCACATGCATCCAGTGTATAGTTTATAGTGTAAACATTCTTATCCGCTTCAGGCACGGCAACAGTGCCTTCCAGTGCACATCCTCTCCATGTCCCGCTCATAGCTCCTTCGGGGCTGATAGACATGGTTATTTCGGCATAGTTATAATCACCGTCGATGTAGTCCAGCGAAGCACCCCTTTCGAAAAGAGCAGAATAATTCGAATATATCTCCCCCTCCTGAAGCGTCTCGTTTGAGAAGGTACCGCTGAATTTATTCTTTTCCTCAACAGTAACGGCGACTATACCGCGGGCAAAGGCTCTCCCTTCGTCATACATATCGTAAAGCATATATTTCTGATCGGAGCCCTCCTGACCGTCGGAGACGAGCACCCTCTTCTCCTCCATGCCGTATGTACCGGAGAACATTACTCCGGCATCCTCGGAGATACCAAGCAGTTTCCCGTCATAGATGATGGTACGCATGTTATAAACATCGACGCCTATGATGGTCTGATAACCAAGCCAGAAGCCCTCTGGGTTCACCTCTTCGATAGTGAATTTTTCATCTGCGTTGAGGGTAGCGTTGCTGCCTCCGCCTCCGCAGGCAAAAAGTGAAAGGCAAAAAATTGATAAGAAGAAAAGTTTGAAATAGTTCAATTGAAAACTCCCGGTTAAAAATAAATCTATTGTGAATTTAAATCTTAACACACGAAAGTTCGCATAAAAATGTTTTTATGAAATTTATTTATATCAGCGAATAACAAAAGTGTCGGAGCTGGAGTTCTGAGTGTGTTCCTTATGCTCTTTTTCAAATATGCCATGCCCTGCCGTGAGGAGCAGCATAGAGATTATAAGCACGGCAGCCTTTGCATAGACCACCTTTTTAAATGATTTCGCCTTGATAGATTTCACACGGAGCGAACTGCCCAAGATAAAAACGACAGCCAGCAGAACCATAGCTGAGACGACGTATATATTGCCCTTATCAGTTGTGAAGAAATGTACGGCGACAACAGCTATGAACAGCATAGTCACTACCTGATGTATCTTCAGATATGTCTTTCTCGACAGCGGGATATACTTTTTAACATATTTAAAGAAGAACATAGCAAGACCGCTGACCGCCAGTGTATAAATGATAAACGTGGCTATCGAACCTGTGGCATCATGAATGAATTCCATATCACACCTCATCTTAGGATATCGTATTCTTATTATGTCAGGTGTTAATGAAGAAAAAATGAAGAAATAAAAAAGGCGGGTGTTAAAGCTAAGCCTTTTAAAAAACGTGATGCAGAATCTCTAAAACAAACAGAACTACGTCATTCTGAGCGGAGCGAAGAATCTGATACCATTAGAGAATCTCCGTGTTCAGATCCTTTGGCTAAAGCCTCAGGATGACTAAAAAATTTTCCTGAAACATAAAAACCCCAATCTTATTATTAAAATTGGGGTTTTCTTATTTTATTTCAAAATTTCAACACGTCTTTTAAGTCCCTTGGGTTTAAAAGCCCGCCTCGTTATTTACTTAGAACAGATGCACTCTATCTCGACCAGAACATCCTTCGGCAGCCTGGCCACCTCAACGACGGCTCTGGCGGGTCTGTGTTCGCCCATATATTCGGCGTAGATCTCGTTTATCTTTCCGAAGTCGTCCATGTTCTTAATGAAGATGGTCACCTTCGCTATTGTCTGCTTTGTAAAGCCTGCGTCCTCTACGATGCACAGCAGGTTTGTCAGGGCACGTCTTGTCTGTTCCTCTACCCCGCCCTCTACTATCTGCATAGTAGCAGGCACGAGAGGTATCTGTCCTGAGACAAAGAGCATATTCCCTGTTGTCATGACAGCCTGAGAGTAAGGACCGATAGCGTCCGGTGCATTTGTTGTGTGAAACGGTACATTCATACTTTCATCCCCTTTATAACATTCCAAGACATATAATATTTCTGATCCAGACTTAGCTTCTGGAAAAACTTTTCATATTCGGGTCTGCTGCGGAAGAGCTGATTCTTATAATGCTCCGCAGAGAAGAGAGATATTATCTCGCCGACAGTGGTGTCGCATATCACCTCTTCGTTCTTTATCTTTATGAACAGGTTGGTGACGGAGTTCTGCACTGTGACAGCCCACCTGACCAGCTTATCCTTTACGGGTACCTGTGCATGGTCGGACAGCATCATAAGGACGTCCCGCCCCTGAGAGTCGTATATGTTCGGATAAACGGCTAGATATATACTGCCGCCGACATTCAGCGTGCTGTGCAGAGCGTGGGTTACATCGTGTACGGGGATAAAATTGAACGTCCCGCCGAGGGAGATGTGTGCGTCCACCCTGACCCTGCGCATGGTCTGCGCCACCATCGGGCCGCAGCGGAGTGGCTCTATCTTGTCCTGAACGATCATCCTGTCCAGAGTGAGAGCATATACAGTGTCGAAAAGATTCTTTTCAGCCAGATACTTCGCAGTGACAAATTCGTTGAAAGATGAATCACATACCTTCCCTCCGGTGCGGATATCCATACCGTCCAGAAGTTTGTAATATGTAAGATGTGTATCTTCCAGTCCTCTATAGCTCAAATCTGTTACCTTTCGCTTTACACGCTTATTATTATCGTATATCCTACATGTGTTTGAACATACATCTGTGTAAGAATATACCTGTTTTAACAATTCAACAATGATTAGTTTTGGAGTAGATGCCGGATGAACATTAACGATGTCCTTAAGCTGGTTGAAAACGAGCGAGAAGCCGTAGAGAAAAACCTGATAGACAACCTCGACTCTGATGTCGAAATGGTTAATAAAGTTGCCTCTTATGTATTTGAAAGCGGCGGTAAAAGACTGCGCCCTGTATTCATGATACTTTCCGCATTACTCAGCGGATACCACGGCGACAGAACGATAAACCTCTCGGGAGTTGTGGAATACATCCACACAGCCACACTTCTGCATGACGACGTCATAGACGGAGCGAAATACCGCAGGGGTAAAGAGAGCGCAAACAACGTCTTCGGCAACGACATCACTGTTCTCTGCGGAGACTTCCTCTATTCCAGAGCATTCATGAACCTTGTGAAAGACGGCGACCCGAGAATACAGATGATACTCGCCGTTGCTGCCCGCACAATGAGTGAGGGCGAAGTATTTCAGCTGATAAAAACGGCAGACGTCAAGATCACAATGGACGACTACCTCAAGATAATAAATTCAAAAACAGCCGTACTCTTTTCCAGCTGCTGCGAAATAGGAGCTATCCTCGGCGCAGTACCGGAGGAAAAGATTCAGGCTCTTAAAAACTTCGGTAAGACACTCGGCATCGCTTTCCAGATGGCAGACGACATCCTCGACTACCTCGGCGATCCGGAGAAAACAGGCAAAAAGCCGGGAACAGACCTTAACGAAGGAAAGATCACACTGCCTATCATCACACTCCTCGAAAACGCCACAGAAGAGGAGCAGAAGAAGGTGCGCACCATCATCGTGGACGAGCGTGCCACAGACGAAAACCTCAGCTACATCCTTGATCTGATGCACAGATACGATGTAAAGGCCAAGTCTGAGCTGGTAGTGGACAAATACATTCAGGAAGCTAAGAAGAACCTCAACATGTTCGACCAGAACGAATACAGAGACGCCCTTGATTTCTTAGCTGACTATATGGTGGCAAGAGACAGGTAAAAGCCTATGGGTGTGCTGGCAAAGCACTGGGAAAAAGCTGGCGGAGATAATGTAAAGTGCAGGCTGTGCCCGCATGAATGCACCATCTCTGCGGGTAAAAGCGGACTCTGCCTCATACGCAAAAATATCGACGGCATGCTACAGCAGACAGCATATGCAGAGGCGTGCTCCATCTCCATAGACCCTGTCGAGAAAAAGCCTCTCTATCACTTTCACCCGGGTAAAAAGATACTCTCCGTCGGCACCAACGGGTGCAACATGCGCTGTCACTTTTGTCAGAACTGGCAGATAAGCACACAGGAAACCCACCGTCAGACCACCACTCCGGAAAAGCTCCTGCACCTTTCCAAAGCAAATAAGAGCTTCGGCATTGCATACACATACAACGAACCGCTAGTCTGGTACGAGTTCGTATACGACTGTGCAAAGGTCTTCCGTGAGGGCGGACAGGCAAATGTGCTGGTCACAAACGGACAGATAAACGACACACCCCTAGCAGAGCTTCTGCCGTACATAGACGCCCTGAATATCGACCTGAAGGGCTTCACCAGAGAGTTTTATAAAAACGAAGGCGGATATCTGGAAACAACCCTGAACACCATCGAAAGATGCGCAAAAGCAGGCAGACACATAGAGCTGACAAACCTGCTGATCCCCTCTATGAACGACGACGAGGGCACTTTCGAAGAGATGTGCAGATACATTTCAGCCATAGACAGAAACATACCTCTTCACATCAGCAGATATTTCCCTCAATATAAGAGTGATAAAACTGTAACATCTGATAAAATGTTAGATACGTTCCGAAAGATAGGGCAAAAGCACCTGAACTATGTTTTCATAGGCAACGCCCACATCGAAGGGACATCAGACACCCTCTGCCCCAAATGCGGAGAGGTGATAATAGAACGCAGCGGTTATGTGACCGTCTGCCACACGGAAGATAATATATGCGGAAAATGCTCGGAGCAGTTGTCTATACACTTCTGATATTTATACTTTTCGGCTGCGGAAATGAGTTCGAGAGCGAAAGGTTCTATTCAATGGGAACGTTCGTCAGCGTCACCCTGCCAAAGAAAGACTTTGACAAGGTCATTGATGTACGCACGGAGATGACAAACCTCGAAAACATGGTGACGGAAGCCACAAAGAAAGCCAATGAAACCCAAAACTTCGAATTCACCGGGATGATGCAAAACCTTTTTCTCAGAGGGCTGGACTTCACAAGGCTGACAAACGGCAAATTCAGCATGTACGCATACACCATAGCCCACCTTTACGGCTTTCACGAAGGGCCATACAGAGTGCCTTCGGACAAAGAGCTCGAAGAGATAATAGACAAGACAGACCGCATGGAAGACGTTCTGATAGACATGGGCGCATTTGCCAAAGGCTATATCGTAGATAAATCCATCGGACTGCTGATGTTTAAAAATGTAGAAAACGCCCTGATAAACGCAGGGGGCGATCTCTATGCTATGGGCTCGAAGGGCTCCCGCCCGTGGCGCATAGCCATAAAACACCCCGACAGCGACGAAAAGGTGCTCTCCGTCGTAAATCTACAGGATAAAGCTCTCGCCACCAGCGGTGACTATGAGCGTTATTTCGAAACAGAAGACGGCAAACGCATCTTTCACATATTCGACACCACAACGGGTAAAAACCCCACATACTATTCCAGCGTCAGCGTCATAGCGGATAAGACCATAAAGGCTGACGGGCTCGCCACCGCCTTTTTCCTCCTCGCTCCAGAGGAGATAGAGGTGCGCTGCCAAAGCATGCACACCCCCGTGCTGCTGTATACCCGTGAAAAAGAGATAATCAAAATGTGCGGATGGGAAAAGTTTGAAGATAACTAAAACCGACATCGCACTCATACTGATACTTCTCCTCATCCCCCTCTTCTTTCTGGCTGAAAAGAGCTCGGGGGAAAAGAAGCTGTACCTCATCAGCAAAGATGAAAAGACGCGCATCCCCCTGAAAGAGCATAAGATAACCCTCGACGGCGGAGACGTGATAATAGAAGTGACTAAAGACGGCGCAAGGTTCATCGAAAGCGACTGCCCGAACCAGATATGCATACATGCAGGATGGGCGGAAAAGTGCGGAGATACTGTCGCCTGTGTGCCGAACAAATATGCCCTCGTCATAGAGTGTAAAGAGGAAGAGTATGACGGATATTCAGAATAAGAGGCTGGCTCTAACGGGGCTCTTCGCCGCTCTGACCGTCACGCTCGGAGTGTTCGAGACATTCATCGCGCTCCCTGTGCCGGGTGTCAGGCTCGGGCTTTCGAACGTGGGCATCATGATGTGCCTGTATCTGCTCGATCTCCCTGCTGCGATATATGTCGCACTGGCAAAGGGGATACTCGTCCCGCTCTTAACGGGCAACCTGATAGTAAAGATGTCTATCGGGCTCCCCGCTACGATAATGTCCACCCTTACTATGGCATTTTTCATTTATCTCACCCGCAGGTTCACCAGCCCCGTTTCCATAGGTTCTCTCGGTGCTTTCGTGCATATCTGCGTCCAGTTTTTTACCGTAAAAAACCTTTACATAAAGACAGATGCGATCTATAACTTATTACCGTATTTTACGCTCTTTTCAGTGCTTACGGGTGCTGTGACGGGCTATATAACCATACAGATACTTAAAAATTTTCCCGAGGTTGAATAGTGCACTTACACATACAAAAGATAATACTGGCTAGCGGCTCACCACGCAGACGCGAGCTGATGACAAGAATAGGCTTAAACTTCCAATACGTAACATCCACAGCGAAAGAAGACATGAACCCGAACATCGCAGTGGGCGACCTTACCATTAAAAATGCCGCAATGAAGGGCTACGACGTAGCAAACCTTTATGACGAGGCGTTCATCATCGCAGCGGACACCATCGTCTCATGCGAGGGGCGCATCTTCGGCAAGCCAAAAGGCGAGCAGGATGTCGTAGAGACGCTCCAGTTCCTCAGAGGCAAAAAGCATCAGGTGACCACAGGCGTCGCTATCATAAACAAGCGTGCCGCAGTGTGCGAGAGATTCCACCGCACCACAGACGTTTATTTCAAAAACTATTCTGATGATTTCATCAGATGGTATATAAAATCAGAAGAACCTTTCGATAAAGCAGGCTCTTACGCCATTCAGGGCAAAGGATGCCTTATGGTGGAGAAGATAGACGGATGCTATGACAACGTCGTAGGTCTCCCCGTTGCAGAGCTTTTCGAGAGACTCATTAAATTCGGCGTACGCCCCGGAGGACTGAATGCATATTGATCTCGTACACAAATGTTTGGAAACTCAGGCGGAGAGACAAGGTCGTAAAAAATACCTGTTCTTCAATGATGAGAAACATACGTACAAAGAGATAAATGCATCGGCGAACAAGCTGGCTCACCTGCTGATAAGCAAAGGTGTGGAAAAAGGCGACAGGATAGCCCTTATGATGGAGAACTGTCCTAACTTTTTCGTATCCTTCTTCGGCATTCTGAAAGCCGGCGCCATAGCCATCCCCGTGAACACCTTCCTCAAACAGGAGGAAGTGGCCTACATGATAAACGACAGCGGAGCAAAATACTTCATCACTTCGCACCAGTTCGAGCATGTAGCATCGGGCATCTGCCCGCTCTGCGAAGGGCTTGAGGGAGTGCTCGCATTCACTGAGACAGGATTCACATCCGAAAATATCAATACAGCCGAAGGGCTCAGCACTTCAAACCCGAATCTGGATATATCACACGACGACCTCGCCGTTTTCGTATATTCATCGGGCACTACAGGACACCCAAAGGGTGCTATGCTCAGCCATAACAACATGACACAGAACACAGCCGCCTGCCTCGCAAGGTTTAAAGTGACCATAAACGACAGGTTCCTGCTGTTCCTCCCCGCTTTCCACTCTTATGCTATGATGACATGCGTGATACTGCCCACATACGTCGGCTCATCCATCGTCATACTCGAAAGCGTGAACGACCTTAAAAAGAAAACATTTAAAAAGATACTCATATACAAACGCCCGACATTCTTCCTCGGAGTTCCGCAGGTTTACACCGCACTCCTGAAGGCAAAAATGCCGAAGCTGTTCCTCAAATTCATCTACCCTATCCGTCTGCATGTAAGCGGCGGTGCGCCTCTCCCCGAGGAGACACTCGAGCAGTTCAGAGAGAAATTCGGCAGACCTATCATCGAGGGCTACGGACTTTCCGAAGCATCCCCCGTGGTCTCTGCAAACCTGCTGAAAGAGCAGAAGCCGCTCTCTGTCGGCCCTGCGCTGAAAGGCGTCGAGGTGAAGGTTGTGGATGAATACGAAAAGGAGCTTTCAAACGGAGAAGTGGGCGAGCTGATCGTCAGAGGTCCGAACGTAATGAGCGGATACTGGAACATGCCAGAGCTGAGTGAAAAGGCACTCCGCAACGGATGGCTCTTCACAGGAGACCTCGCAAAGATTGACGACGACGGATACATCTACATAGTAGACCGTAAAAAGGATCTCATCATCGTTAAAGGGATGAACGTCTACCCCAGAGAGATCGAAGAGGTACTCCACAAGCACGAAGGTGTCGAGGCTGCTGCCGTTATCGGTCTGCCCGACAAAGCCAGCGGAGAGATACCCGTGGCATACGTCAAACCGAAGGAAGGCTTTGACCTCACGGATAAAGACCTCAGAATATATCTGAAAAATCATCTGGCAAACTTCAAACTGCCGAAAAATATAAATGTGGAACATAACCTCCCCATGACTGCCACAGGAAAGATACTTAAGAGAGAGCTGAAGGCGAAAGCTCTGGAGAAATGATGTATTACGATGTTCTCCTGCCTGTCCCCACAGGCGGTGTATACACATATACATCCGAATCCGCTCTAAAAGCAGGCGTCAGGGTAAATGTTCAGCTCGGACGCAGGAGCCTCACAGGTATTGTCCTTTCCGAAAATGCTTCCCCCGCAGAGGGGATACGCTACAAATCCATCGTCGAAGTGCTCGACGAGACACCCGTATTCAATGAAAAATATCTGGAACTGATAAGCAGGATATCCGAATACTATTGCGCAGAAAAGGGACAGGTGCTGAAAGGCGTCATCTCCGAGCAGATATACTCCGCAGAAAAACTGACCACAGAGATAAAAGAATACCCGCCGAAGGATCTGACACTCAACGAAGCTCAGATGGTTGTCTTCGACGGAATAGATCCGGAGCTGGGTAAAGGATTCTCCACCCATCTTGTCCACGGTGTCACAGGCAGCGGAAAGACGGAAATATTCGTCGAGCTGGCTAAAAAGGTGATAGCCGAAGGGAAGCAGGTGCTTTATCTCGTGCCTGAGATATCTCTCACCCCGCAGATGGAAAACAGGCTCTCTGCACGCATGGGGTTCGACATATTATCCTACCACAGCAAAAAGACTCCAAAGAAGCGTAAAGAGGCATTCTGGACGTTCTCAGAGGGACATCTTAGGATGATGCTGGGCGCAAGGAGCGCACTTTTCGTCCCTGCTAAGGAGATAGGCCTCATCATCGTGGATGAAGAGCACGAGAGCAGCTATAAACAGGACGAGATACCGTCGTATCAGCTGCGTGACATGGCCGTGATGTACGGGAAGATACTCGATGTACCCGTGATACTCTCCAGTGCAACCCCCTCGCTAGAAAGCTGGGCAAACGCACAGAGCGGAAGATACAGATATCACTCCATCCCGTGCAGACCCGATGCCGATATGCCCGAGATACAGATAGTCGACATGAAGGAGAACGAGGCGATAGACCATGTGATCTCCATACCAATGTACGACGCAATATACGAAACTATAAACAAAGGCGAGCAGGTCATACTGCTGATAAACAGAAAGGGCTATTCACACACACTCTACTGCAGTAAATGCGGAGCCGTAGTGAACTGCTCGAACTGTTCCGTCGCCGTGACATATTATAAATCCACAAACTCATGTAAATGCAACTACTGCGCACAGGAAGTGCGGAAGCCGAAATGCCTCGAATGCGGCTCGGACGACATCCGTGACTACGGCGCAGGTACCGAAAAAGTAGCCGAAGTGCTGGAATCAGTCTTTGAAAAGCAGATACTAAGGCTAGACACCGAAAACGTGACGACATATAAAAAGCTGTCTGAGATGCTCGGCAGTTTTGAATCGGGCGAGTTCCCCATCATGGCGGGCACACAGCTCGTGGCAAAGGGGCTGGATTTCAGCAATGTGACACTGGCAGGCATCATAAACATAGACAACATGTTCACCCTGCCCGATTTCCGTGCTGCGGAGCGTGCCTATCAGCTCCTCGTGCAGCTGTCGGGGCGTGCAGGCAGATCGGAAAAGAAAGGGCGTGTCATCATACAGACCAATATGCCCGAGCTGGATATATTCAACAGGCTGGACTGCCTCGACACTTCATTCTATGAGATGGAGATGAACCGCAGGAAGCTGTTCAAATATCCGCCTTTTTACAAGATGTGCCGCATCACTCTCTCCCACACAAACGAAGACACGGTGAAGAACGCCGCCTTCCTCCTTTACGACACACTCATCAGGGGGAAAAACGAGGCAGAAATATTCTACCCCGCACAGGCTCCGATATATAAAATACAGAACAGATTCCGCTACGGGATAATCATAAAAAGCCCCTCAAATAATGAGCTGACAAGGCTCATCCGCACAGCCTCACAGATAGTCAAAAACCATGAGAAATCAACGCTCCGCATAAAGGTAGACAGAGATCCTTACTTTTTTATGTAAAACGATTTTACGTGTGGATTTTTGAGATCATTTGCATAATAATCTCTAATTACGGACTAAAATTATTCTTTTTTGAAAACGTTAAAAATCGGGGATTACAATGGGCACAGCACTAAAAGAAGAAAGAAGACAGTTTAAGCGGTATTCAGCCGTTCCTATCAAAGTTTATCTCAAGAGAGACGGAGAGTTCCGCTCCAACGAAATGATAGACATCAGCCTCGGCGGTATGCAGATAAGGACAAACGTGGACTTCTGCATCTATGAAAAATACGAATGTCAGATAGAGATACCTCTCGCCGAAGGCAAAGACCTGATATATACAAAAGCAATGGTCTGGCGCATCGAGCCTGATACCGTAAATATGAAATACGGAAAGAGGTTTGTAGCATTCAGATTTGAAGATATCGAGGAATACGACAAGGTTGTCATATCAGAGTTCCTCACCAGATTCGAAGAGGATGTCCCCTATTCTTAGGACTTTTTCGAACGTATCTCTTTAAAGAAAGATTTCATCATGGCGGATATCTCCTCAGCGTAGAGTCCGCCTTTATAATTCACCTTATGATTCAGCCCTTCGATGTCGAAAGTATGCGCCAGTGTCACCACACCGCCAAACTTCGGCTCTGCCGTACCGAATATCACATTACGCACTCTGGCGTGTATTATAGCACCGGCACACATAAGACACGGCTCCAGCGTCACATAAAGGGAGCACTCGTCCAGACGCCAGTCGCCTATCTTAGACGAAGCGTCCTCTATGGCTATTATCTCTGCATGTTTCAGTGCCGATTTACCGCTGTTCTTACTGTTTGAACCCCTGCCGATTATCTCGCCTTCGCAGACTATGACAGCGCCTATTGGCACTTCGCCTTTTTCTGCTGCCCTTTCTGCCTCTCTGATGGCTTCCTGCATGTACAGCTCATCCTGCGGGGTGAACTCATCCATCAGATGGTCTCCTGCATTATGCGGATATATCCTGTGAAGACCACTGATGCCGTCTCCGCCTTTAATATCTGTTCTATGGGGCGCACAGGCACAAAGCCCTTGGCCGCCAGCATAGCATATTCCTCATCGGTGAAGCCCCCCTCGGGACCTATGATGATGCTCATATCCTTTGACGGGGTGATGCCCCCCTTCTCTTCGCACCGCTCATAAAAGAGTACGTTCGACTCAGCGTCTGCCATGACATCTTTTATGTCGATAGCATCGGATATTATCGGGAGCTGCTCGTTCTCTGACTGCAGGGCAGCCTTGACGGATATGTCTATGAACCTCTGCATGGTTTTATCTTTCAGGTCGTTCAGACTGCGGTCTGATATCACGGGTACTATCTCTGTAGCGCCCAGTTCTGTATATTTTTCAACGGCGAAGTCCATGTATTCACGCTTTAAAAGGCACTGATACACCTTCAGCCTGTGGGAGTGTTCTTTTATCGGGCGTTTCGTATCGACTGTTATCAGTCCGTTCCTTTTGCCCATCTCTGTTATCGTACATTCGGCGAACTCATCCACGGTGAGGATGCCGAGCCTGTCACCCGCTTTCGCCCTTATCACATTTTTGAGATAGTGGAAGTAGTCCCCCTCTATCTCTATTATACTGTTCAGTTTTCCTTCATAGAATATGCGCTTCATTCACAGTTCCTCACAGAGAGAAATTCATAATCCCCACAGGTGTCTATTATCATGCTGCTGAGAGAATAGCCGTATACACAGCCTGTATCGAGTGCGATGCTCACCAGCTCGCCCCTTTTGTTTTTGTTTACGAACGGTTTGTGAGGGTCGTTGTGAACCTCTATCTCTTTCACTGGTGTGTGCCCGTGCACCATGGTATATCCGTAATACTGCTCTGTGGAGCGCCATGTATCACGTGACCACATAAAGAGATAGTTCTCCCTGGCCTGAAATTCTTCGACCATGTGGGACTTACCTATGGAAGGCCCTATCCCTGCATGGGAAAACATGAAGTTGTTATTGTCAAATCTCATACCGAGCTTGTATTCGGCACTCTCTAGGAATTCAAGAAAAGGCTTTATATACGGAATATAGTCATCCGCATCGAGGTCTTCGGCATGATATGGGATAGACCTGCCCGAGAGGCACGCAAGGGTCTCACGACCGCCGTAATCGAGCCATCTCTGGTGGCTGTAGTCGTTTGTCTTATCGGCGAAGTCTATGAGCACGTCTTCGTGGTTTCCACGAAGCATCTCCAGCTTTCCTTCGGACTTCATCATCATCAGCAGACGCATGACATCGCATATTCCCGGCCCTCTGTCTATGATGTCGCCGAGGGAGATATACTGTACATCGCTGAAACGTTTTTCAATGTCGTTTATCAACTTATCCAGAGTGCGGATGCACCCGTGGATATCGCCTATTACGGCTGTTACCGGCATTTTATAAGCACTCCGCGCCATTCTTCGATGCTGCTGGTGTCCACCACATCATAACCCTCGAGGTCTAATGCGGATATGAACCCTTCGCACTCAGAGTCTAATATCCCTGAATATACGATGTATTCAGGCTTCAGCTTCATCACGTCGGGATGGATGATCTTCAGCACGGATGTGATGATGTTTGCCACTACGACATCCACCTCACCTTTGAATCCGCCTATCTCACCAACCCATGCGTGCATATTATCAATATTGTTCAGTTTAATATTTTCGTAAGTGTTTACCAGCGCCACAGGGTCATTATCAAAAGCAAAGACCTCTTTCGCACCGCGCTTTGCCGCTGTTAAAGCAAGGATACCGCTTCCGCAGCCTATATCCATGACATTCTTCCCTTCGCACACATGCTCCAGCAGGCGTGCAGCGCACCTTGTCGTCGGGTGTGTGCCTGTGCCGAAAGCCATCGAAGGGTTTATTATGATAGTGTTCTCATCGGACACTAAAGCCGTATCAAATTCGTATCTGATGGTGTCTGTGAGGAACCCGGGGTGTATAAATTCTTTCCATTTTTCCTCCCATCCTGTCTCCTCGACATCCACACGGCTTACGTATTCTTCGTCGATGATCTCAGGCAGAGTTTCATCGAAATAGATTATATTACACACAGACTCGCCCACGAAGCTTTCTTCGATAGGATAAATGCCCATGTCTTCCAGTTTTAAAAGTGTTTCTTCGGAGAGCTCTCCGTATCTGTATTCAAACATATTCTTTTATATCATATTCTTTGTCTGTTGCAATTAAGTAAAACATATGAGATTAAATTCTTATGAGATACTCCAGACGTTTATCAGAACAGTACGGCATATCCGTACGTGTGGCTAAAAAGTATATTAAAGAAGGCTTTATGTCTGTGGACGGCATCACCGTCACAAAAGACCTAGACAGCGACGAAGGCGAACTGAGCCTTAAAGCTGAGGTCGAAAGACCAAAGCCGAACCCTGCGGACTACATTGCCAGAGAGTTTGAATACATTGTCTACTTTGACAAACCTGCGGGGATGCACACAGACCTGCAAAAGCCCGACGACCCTGTCACTATGGAGGACGTTCTGAGGGAATTCTCCCCTGAATTCAGCTTTATATCACGTCTGGACTATACCACAGACGGCGTGATCTCCGCCGTTTGGGACGGCTTTTTCGTTTTCGAAACCAGAAAGGTTTATCTGGCTCTCGTACACGGTGAATTCAAAGAGACCGTTCAGATGGATAACATCATAGACGCCGATAAGAAGCGCAAGGTGAAGGTCACCGATGAAAAAGGCGGATACATGACGACATTCACCCCTGTCGAAAAATACGGGAGCTGCACCCTTGTTAAATGCGAGATGGAAAACGCCGCAAGGCACCAGCTCAGAGCTTACCTAGCCCACCTCGGGCATCCGATATACGGCGACGAACTTTACGGCGGTACACCGGGCGAGCGTGTAATGCTCCACTGTAAAGAAACATACCTGAACCGCTTCCCCGGCGTGAGCAAGCTGACTGATAATTTTATAAATTCCATAGCGGAACTAGATATTTAGCGTTATACTGCATTATATATAATTTCATTCGGAGGCTACAATGTTTAGACCCAAAGAGATACTTGTCCCAACAGACTTTTCAGAATATTCCGAAGCTGCACTCGCACAGGCTGTTGAGCTCGCGAAGGAGTTCGGTTCTAAGATACACCTTGTCCATGTTTCCACTCAGGATACAGAGCATATGCCTATGTTTTTCCTCGATGACGAGAAGATCGGCGAAGTTAAAAAGCACCTCTCCGACTACAACGCTCAGCTCATGCAGGCAAAGATAGACAAATACCTCGCAGGCACAGATATCGTGTATGAGACACACTACGAGACAGGTTCTCCTTATGACAAAATACTGAAGCTGTCCGACAAGCTCGCAGTGGACCTCATCGTTATATCATCCAAAGGTAAAAACGCTCTGGAAGGCTTCTTCACAGGCAGTACAACAGAAAAGGTTGTACGTAAAGCAAATTGCTGTGTTTTCGTGGTGAGAAAAGTTTTGCAATAGTAAAACATACTAGGCACGCAGTTTCTTTACATTAACAATAACAGAACGCATTTTAACTTTGTTTCATAGAAATTTAGTCTTCTTTTATAAACATTTAGACTAGACTTACTGTTGCGTCTGTATTCTTCCTTACAAATATAAAATAATCTTGTATTATTTAATTACCCATGATAAAAAGTTTATCTATGTATTTGAAAGGAGGATGTTCTATGAAAAAGTTCATCATGACACTTGCTGCAGTTTTTGCTGTAACAGCTGTTCTTGTAGCATTTCCTGCTTCATCCGAAGCAAAAGTCTACAAGTTCTCCGGCGGACCTTCCGGCGGTACATTCCAGTACTTCGCTTCAGGTATCAGCCAGTGGACAAATGACAAAAAACTTCTTGGTATGAATAAGGTTAACGTTTCTGCTTCTGCGGGCTCAACCCAGAACGTAAGACTCATTTCCGCCGGTAAAGCCGATTTCGGTATTGCATACGCCGGTGACACATACCTCGCTTCCGTTGGAAAGCTCTCACCTCAGGACACAACAACTTATGAGGGTATCAGAGCTGTCGGTTATCTTTACGGTGCGCCTGCTCAGCTTATCGTAAGAGCCGATTCCGGTATCAACTCTGCTGCTGACCTCGCAGGTAAGAGAGTAGCTGTTGGTAAAGGCGGTTCCGGTGCTGCTGCAAACGCTGAGCGTTTCTTCAAAGGAATGGGCGTTTGGGACAAAATGGAGCCACAGTTCCTCGGTTATAACAACGCTGCTGCTGCTTTCAGCAACAAACAGCTCGACGCTTTCTGGATATTCGCAGGATATCCTACAGCTGCTGTTATCCAAGCTGCACAGCAGAACGATATCAAACTCATAGATGTTTACACTGACGCTGTAAGCCATGGCGTATTCGAAGAATTCCCATTCTACAGCGGACTTGATATCCCTGCAAACACTTACAAAGGCCAGACAGAAACTGTTAAATCCTTCCAGGATTCAGCTCTCTGGATCGCCAGCGATAAAGTGCCTGATGATGTTGTTTACAACATGATCAAATCTGTATACAGCCAGGAAGGCCTCGCTTACCTCGTTACTATCAAAAAGACAGCTAAAGAGATGAGCATCGCCGGCGGTACAAAAGGTACTGCAAAGCTCAAACTCCACCCAGGTGCTGAGAAGTTCTGGAAAGAAATGGGCGTTATCGAGTAATTTACAACCTATTAAAGTTTGCAACAAAGCGGCGGGCTTAATTGTCTGCCGCTTTTTTTAAGGAGAGATTGCAGTGTATGCTAATCTAAACAAGTTTGAAAAAATCATATTTGATGTAGCGGCCGTATTTCTGGTACTCTTCTACTCCTACTCCGCACTTATAAAGCCCGCATCAACCGAATACCATAAAGGTATATATGTGTTTATCACATATCTTTTGATTTTCATTATTTACAAATCTAAAAATAAATGGCTTAGAATCCTTGACTATATATTAATAATCGCAGCCTGCGTTCCTGTTTTATATTTCATGATATTCTTCATCGATATCAACTACAGAGCAGGCGCAGAGAACCTTATGGACCAGTGGATGTCCGTTGTCGGGGTTATCATGGGCATCGAAGTGGCAAGGCGTGCCGTCGGTACTGTTTTCGTACTGCTCGGCGGCGCAATGATCCTTTACGGTGTTTTCGGGGATAAAGTTCCTGAGCTGTTCCAGCACTCAGGCGGAAACTTCCTCGATACTATCTCCGTTGCGATATACCTTACAAACGACGGCGTTTTCGGGATCATGGCAGACGTTCTGGCTACATATGTACTTCTTTTCGTGCTTTTCGGAGCATTCCTTGAGAAGTCCGGCGCTCAGAAATTCTTCATCGACCTCCCGCTCGCTGCTGTCGGACACAAGACAGGCGGCCCTGCAAAGGTTGCTGTTATCGCCAGTGCGATATTCGGTTCCATATCCGGTTCTGCCATTGCCAACACAGTGTCTACAGGTGCTTTCACCATCCCGCTTATGAAAAAGGCCAGTTTCAAGCCTCACATAGCAGGAGCCGTTGAGCCTGCGGCATCCATCGGCGGTATGTTCATGCCTCCTATCATGGGTGCGGGCGGTTTCATCATGGCAGAGCTCACCGAGATACCTTACAACTACATCATGATAATCGCGATATTCCCTGCTCTGATGTATTTCTTCAGCGTTTTCGTTATGGTTCATTTCGAAGCGAAGATACACAACATCAGAGGAGATAAATCCGAAGTAAGCCCAAAGGAGATACTGAAAGAAGGCTGGCACTTTGTAATGCCGCTGGTACTCATCACTATCCTTATGGTAATGGGTAAATCTCCCGGATACTCTGCCGTTGTCGGCTTGCTTTCCTGCATGGTTATCACATGGACCAGAGGTTCCAGATACGTAACAATATTCACTGTTGTGCTCGTGGCTGTCCTCGTGATCGACACATATAAAAGTCTGGAGGCTGTAAACGAGCTTTCAGCAGGTCTTTCCACACTCTGCGCTCTCGGATGGGCAGGACTGAGGAAAGAGCTTAAAATCGACCTCAAAGAATTCGTTGAAGCGTCCAGAAACGGAACAGAATCAAGCCTTAAAATAGGCGCGACAGTCGGCGTTATCGGTATCATCATATCAATGCTGACATACTCCGGTCTGACGCTGACATTCAGCTCTATCATCATACACCTCGCAGCAGGTAAGCTCTGGCTCACAATCCTGCTCATTGCGCTCGCTTCACTCGTACTCGGTATGGGTGTGCCTGTTACGGCGGCATATCTTATCACTGCTGTTGTTGCGGTTCCTGCGCTCACAGAGCTTGGCGTTTCGCCAATCGCTGCCCACATGATAGTTTACTGGCTGTCTCAGGACTCAAACATCACACCGCCGGTGTGTATTGCGGCTTTCGCAGGGGCGACCATCGCAAAGGCGAATATGTGGCTAACCGCCTTCAACTCGTTTAAATTTGCGAAGTTCCTATATCTCGGACCGTTCCTCTTTGCATATGTGCCTGCTTTCAGCATGTACCACTATATCAAAGAGACAGACTCTTATGTCTGGTACTCTCCGACAACGATAGCCATAACATTTGCATCAGTGATCGTCGGTACATACATTTATTCGTACCTGATGAGCTTCCACTGGATCGTTTTCTTCAGAAAGAAGAAAGCTGTTGCCTAACAACTACTAAGGCCGGTCACTGCGATCGGCCTTTTTTATTTATATGCATTTCGATGTATATGCAAATTAATAGTTGACAAAAAAGGTCTCATTATGTAATGTTTGTTTATGAACAGATTAGAAAACATCGACAACAAACTGAGAATGAAAGGACTTCGTGCCACAGCACAGCGCCTTATGATATGCAAAGAGATAGACAATGCCGGACACATCGACATCGACTCTCTCTATGAAAGGCTGAAAAAGCAGATACCTTCGCTCTCCCTTGCCACCATATACAAAAACATGCACTCACTCGTTGAGAAAGACATCATATCCGAAGTGAGCGTAAACGGTAAAAAGACCATGTATGAGCTAAACATAGACCCGCACATACACCATATATGCTCCGTCTGCGGCGAGATAGAGGACATCCACTTTGACACTATGCAGATAGTCGACACTATCAGAGAGCTGTCCAACAGACAGATATCCGAATGCAAGATAACGACCACAGGCATCTGCAGTAAGTGCAAACCCTGATTGGGTAAGTCTCACATACCGTTCAGATTGACATTTCCCGTATATAATCTTATTATCTCTGATACTTTCAGGAGAAATGTATGTCCACAAACATATGCATTAAGACCATATTAGAGATAAGAAAACTTTCACGATTTCTTGATAAATACTCTAAATATCTTAATAACAACTACAACATAACCCTGCCTCAGATGCTTTCCCTCTATGAGATAAGCAGGCATGAATCTATGAACCTCACAGAGCTCACCCGCTCGATAAACCTGAACAACAGCGCCATAACAGGCATAGTGGACAGGCTGGAGGTCAAAGGCTTTGTAAACCGTGTGAAAAAGGACGGGGACAGACGTACGATATATCTGGAAATAACGCCCGCAGGCAGAGAATACACAGCACTCCTCACAAAAATACTCGAGGACGACTGCTTCATAGACGAAAAGAAGCTGGGCAAGGAAAACACTGAAGACATCCTGAAATCTCTGGAAAAGATAACGAATGCACTCGACCCTGAGATCAAAAAAATAGACATAGAATAAAAAAGGCGGGCTAAAAATCCAAGCCTGTTAAAAGATTTGTTGCAGAATCTCTAAAACAAACACAGCTACGTCATTCTGAGCGTAGCGAAGAATCTGATACCATTAGAGAATTCACGTGTTCAGATCCTTCGGCTAAAGCCTCAGGATGACGAAAAAATTTTCCTGAAACATAAAAACCCCAATCTTATTATTAAAATTGGGGTTTTTCTTATTTTACTTCAAAATTTCAACACGTCTTTTAAGTCCCTAGGCTAAAAACCCGCCTTTATCTTTTACAGCCCTGCAAACTGGCTGATATACTCCCTGAATTCCTTCACGTCGCCCTGACGCTTCACAGCCTCAGTCCCTATTACGAAACCGCCTGTGGTGCTCAGAGCTTTTTTCGCATCTTCAGGGGTGCGTATGCCGAATCCTGTGACAACAGGCACGCCTGTCAGCTCGCCTGCCTTTATGCCGTTGTCTGCACCCTTGCTCTTAGTATCAGAGCCTGTGATGCCCATGATGCTGATGTAGTAAATGAACGGCGCGTCAGTACCTTTCAGAGCCTCGATATCCTCTTTCCTCGATACGGGTGTAACGAATGGAATGATAGGTATCTCGAGCCCTCTCTCCTTTATCCACTGCTGCATGCGCAGAGGCACATCGGGGATGATAACTCCGTCCAGTATATCTGCGAATCTCTGTGTGAAAGCCTTTTCACAGTAGCTTGTGAATATATTTGCGTATGTCATTACTATAGCTTTGATGTTCGGATATTTTTCCTTCATCTCACGCACGTCGGACATTATCTCGTCTACGTTAACACCTTTCGCAACTGCCTCGTGGATAGCTCCGCATATAACGGGACCGTCCGCCACCGGCTCGCTGAAAGGAATGCCTATCTCTACAAAATCAAATCCCTGCTCGGCAACGCTGAAAAGGCAATCTCTGAATTTATCTCTGTCGGGATACCCGCCTACTATGTAAAAACCTTTCATATCAGCCCCCTTTCGAGGATAGCGGCCATGTCCTTATCCCCTCTTCCTGAAAGGCTCACCAGAACCTTTTTACCTTTGAACTGTTCTTTATTTTCCAGAACGTATGCAAGCGCATGGCTTGATTCCAGAGCGGGGATTATCCCCTCGTTTCTGGAGAGTTCTTTAAATGCGTTCAGAGCCTCGTCGTCACGCACATAACCATACCTCGCTCTGCCCACATCGTGCAGCATTGCGTGTGCAGGTCCTATACCCGGATAGTCAAGCCCGGCTGATATGGAGTGGACATCCATTATCTGATGTTCGTCAGTCTGTATCAGGTATGTATATGCACCGTGGAGTACGCCCGGTCTGCCTTTGCCGAGTGTTCTGGCGTGCTTGCACGGTTCGTCTGATATACCGCCCGCTTCCACACCGTATATCTCGCACTGCTTATCTAGGAAGCCGTTGAATATACCGATGGCGTTGCTTCCGCCGCCGACACATGCCACCACGCAGTCAGGGGTGAATCCGAGCTCTTTGCACTGAGCATTAGCCTCTTCCCCTATGACAGACTGAAAGTGTGCCACGATCTTTGGAAAAGGATAAGGTCCTACAATGGAACCGATGATGTAGTGCGTAGTCTCCACACTGGAAACCCACTCACGAAGAGCGGCATTTGTCGCTTCTTTCAGCGTACCCTGCCCCTCTGTAACAGGCACGACCTCCGCACCGAGAAGCTCCATACGCTTCACGTTCGGCGCCTGTCTCTCAACGTCTAGAGCACCCATATAAACAGTACATTCCAGCCCGAAGAGAGCAGCAACAGTAGCCGTAGCCACGCCGTGCTGTCCTGCGCCTGTCTCGGCTATCACTCTCTTTTTACCCATATATTTGGTAAGGAGTGCCTGACCGAGTGTATTATTCAGCTTGTGAGACCCTGTATGCATCAGATCCTCACGTTTCAGGTAAATCTCACACCCATACTTATCGGAAAGACTCTGTGCTTTATACAGCGGCGTAGGCCTTCCTGCGTATCTTGTTAAGAGTTCGTTCAGCTCGCTTTTAAACTTTTTATCGTCTTTGAGCTGTTCGAATTTTGCCTCCAGCTCATCGACTGCAGGAATAAGCGTTTCAGGAACGAACTGACCGCCGTATCTGCCGTAAAACATTTTTTCGTACATATTATCCTCGCTTTTTGTCATTGCGAACGAAGTGAAGCAATCTCTGTACAGATTAATGACCCCAGAGACTGCTTTGTCAGAGCTTTAGCTCTTCCTCGCAGTGACATCAGATTCCTTTTGCTTTATTTATAAAATCTTTTATCTTTTCCAAGTCTTTTTCGCCGTCTGTCTCAACCCCGCTGGAAACATCCACGCCGAAGGGTTTATACATTTCAATGACCTTCTCGACATTGTCGGGTGTCAGCCCGCCCGCCAGTATCAGGATGTCTCTGTAGTCTGCGACCCAGTCGGGATAGTCTGAATATATCCCAGCTCCGCGGCTCGCATCATACAGGAAATATTTAAACTCTCCATCGGGCTTTTCCTCGCCGCACAAGATGTGCTTTTCAGAGCAGTTGGCATCGTCCGCCTGAACATAATCTGCGAAGTCTTCATACTCCACACACTCGTCCTTAGACACCGCCACCACAGCCATAGGGCATCTTCCGCCGATAGCTTCCTTTATGGCTTTCGCCTGTTCAGGGGTGATGTATCGCTTGCTCTTTTTATGGGCGACGACACCGATGATGTCAGCACCGAGTTTACACACGGCATCAGCCATCTCGGGTGTCTTCACACCGCATATCTTGACTAGCATAAACCCGCCTTTAAAGATGCAAAGACAGCTTTCGGATCTTCAGCACCCATGAGGCTGGACCCCACAAGGAAGCCCACGGCACCGGCCTGAGACATAAGCCTTATATCGGACTCGGTCTTCATACCGCTTTCTGCTATCTTTACGTCATACTCAGGGAGAGATCTTATGATCTCTGCGCCTTTTTTAAGGTCTATCTCAAGGTTTTTCAGGTTGCGTGAATTCACTCCGAGCACAGCGGGCTTCATCCCATCTGTCACTTTCAGCTCATCCACCTCGTGTATCTCCACGAGAGCCTGCATCCCCTTCTCCTTTACATATCCGAAGAGGTCTTCGTATGCGTCTCTGCTGAGCGAAGTAGCCATAAGGAGCACGGCATCCGCACCCATAGCATACGCCATATCTATCTGCTTTCTGCTGATGATGAAGTCTTTGCAGATGACGGGTATGCTGACCTTTTCTGTCACCATACGCAGATCTTTGAAGGAACCGCCGAAGAAATCTCTGTCAGTGAGGACGCTGACGCACCCTGCACCGAGCTCTTCATACATCTCTGCCACCTGCTCCACGTCTGCGCCTGTATTTATTGCGCCGAGTGACGGGGAAGCCTTCTTCACCTCACAGATGAAGTGTCTGTCTATTATCGCCTGTCTGAAATCGAGCAGTGGTTTTTCCCTCTCTCTAACAGGCACGGACAAAGACTCTATCTCTTTCTTTTTATTAGCCAGTATCCTGCCTAAAACATCGGATCCTCCCATTTATAAGCTCCTGTATTTCTCAAGCACTCTGCCTGATTCGATAGCATCCATAGCCATTGCATAGCCTGCTTTGAGGTCTGCCGCTTTGCCGAAGACATAAAGGGCAACTCCTGCATTAAGAGCTATCAGCTTATTGAGGTCTCCGCCTCCGGGGCTGACACATTCCTTAAACATCCTGAGCCCCTCTTCCCTTGTTGTCACCACAGGCATGTCGAAAGGAGCAAAGAACTGCTCAGGCTTTATGCGCATCTGCTCTATGCCGTCTTCTCTGATGATGTAGAGCTCTGTCTCTGCACATGATGAAACCTCGTCAAATCCGTCCAGAGAGCTGTAAAGGGCGACATTTGTACGTCCCATTATTTTCAGTGCTTCGGCTATATCAGCCAGCTTTTTACGGTTTGCTATCCCTATGACCTGCCCTGCGAGCTCAGACGGGTTTGCCAGAGGTCCGAGGAAGTTGAATATAGTCGGTACGAGTATCTGTCTGCGCACGGGGCCTGCATATTTCATAGCAGGGTGATAAAGCGGTGCAAAACAGAATGAGAAGTTATGCTTTTTGAAATAAGCCTCCATCTCCTCTTTCGGTGATTCGATATCCATCCCTGCCATCTCATACAGGTCAGCAGAACCGAGAGTCCCGCTCATCGCTCTGTTACCGTGCTTTACGATAGGCAGGCCAAGTGATGAAAGGAGCACAGCCACAGCAGATGATACATTCATCGTTGATTTACCGCTGCCGCCTGTTCCGCATGTGTCGTATGCCTTTACTCCGCCTGTATCAAATCTTACCTTCACATCGTTCATAGCGAGGGATGCTCCTGCTATCTCTTCGGGTGTTTCCCCTGTGAGGCGCATAGCGACAAGCACAGCGGCGATCTCCGCCTCGCTCATCTCTCCGCTCATTATGGATGTGAAGAGTGTATATGTTTCATCTTTGCTGAGCTTTTGGCCCATACCTGTCTTCTTAATTAAATCTTTGCTCATGCCTGCACCCCGCATATATTCATGAAGTTCTTGACCATTATGCTGCCGTATTCGCTGAGGATAGATTCAGGGTGGTACTGCACGCCGTAGAGGAGCTTTTCATCATCCTCGATAGCCATGCACTCGCCGTCACTGACAGCCTTTGCCACTATGTATTCCTCCGGTGCCGACACAGCCAGAGAGTGATAGCGTACGGATGAAAAGTTGTCTTCGCACCCTGCCAGTATCTTCGACTCACGGGTGAGCTTTATCTTGTCCACCTTACCGTGCATCACGCTGTTTGCCTTACGCACTTCGTATCCGAGGTGATAGCCTATGGACTGCATGCCGAGGCAGACGCCGAAAATAGGCGTACGGCCTGCGTATTTCTTGAGGTATTCCAGAGTAGAACCCGAGTTCGACGGGTTTGAAGGCCCGGGTGAGAGGATTATCCCCTTATACTCGTTTGCGTCTTTGTACTCTGTGTTTCTTATAACGTCCACCTTTGCTCCGTTCAGCCTGAAAAGAGCCACCAGGTTGTATGTAAAAGAGTCGTAATTATCTACCATTAAAAACATTATCTTCCCTCCGTAATGCCGAGATTCTTATACGCTGCGAGGAGCGCACCGAGCTTGTTCTTTGTTTCCTCAAACTCTGCCTCGGGATTTGAATCAAATACGACACCGCCGCCGGAGCGGAATGTTGTCTCTGTCTCTGTGACGAAAGCGGAGCGGATTGTGATACATGTGTCCATGTTTCCGCTGTATCCGAAATAGCCCACACAGCCTGCGTAAAATCCGCGTTCGGACTTCTCATACTGCTCGATGAGCTCTATGGCACGCACCTTCGGCGCACCAGATACCGTCCCTGCGGGGAATGAGCGCATGAAGAGATTCAGCGGGTTATAGCCCTTCTCTATCCTGCCCTCTACCTCAGAGACTATGTGTATGACGTGTGAGTATACCTCTGGCACGAACTGTTCCTTCACCACAACGGACTCAGGGGCACAGCATGTATAGAGGTCGTTACGGGCGAGGTCGAGGAGCATAAGGTGCTCTGAGCGCTCTTTCGGGTCGGCAAGGAGCGTCTGTTTCGCCTCTTCGATATTTTCTGTTATGGGATATGTGCCTGCGATAGGTTTCAGCGTGGCGACGCCTTCACGTATTTTAAGGTGTATCTCAGGTGATGCACCGAGGAGAACTTCTGATCCGAATTTAAGGTAAAACATGTAGGGGGAAGGGTTGACATTTCGAAGTGCGCGGTAAAGGCTGAGCGGGTTGACTTTCCCTTTCAGTCGGTACGCATTCGAAGGCACGACCTGTATAGCCTCGCCGTTCACTATCTCTTCCTGGATAGCCTTCACGGTTGCCATGTACTCTTCCTTCGTCATGTCTGTTTCCACTTCACATTCGAGCTCAGAGTCGAAATCGTCGAAGTTCAGCCTGTGGACTTCGGCAGCCATCTTCTGTGTGCGCTGTTCGGCACGCTCATAGGCTGATTCGCCGTCGCCTGTTTTAACACTGACTGCTGCATACAGCTTTCCGAGGTGGTTGTCGAATGCATAGAACTCGTCGACCTCCATGAATCCGATCAGCTTGCTGTTTTTGCCTACTTTCAGCGGCTTTCTTAGGGTGTCCATATAATTTACGGCTTCGTAAGCAAAGAAACCTGCGAAACCGCCTGAGAAATCGCCGAATTTACCGTCGTTATAGCCCTTTTCAGCGTAAAACTGCTGAGCCATATAGTCCATAGGGTTCTGCTCAAACTTTTCTGTCTTTCCACCCTTTTTAACGATCACCTTTCCGTCTTGAAATGTGATGACCCTCTTCGGTTTATTACCGAAGAATGAATAGCGTGAAAATGTCTTATCAAGGTTTGCACTTTCAAGGAGGAAGAGGTTCTCCTCGTTTGAAAAGTTTCTCAGAAGAGTGATAGGGGTGAAGGTGTCTCCGATGATCTCGCGGTAGACGGTGACCCTGTCGTACTCCTCTGCCAGCTCAATGAATCGTTCCTTTGAAGGATAGGTCTGCTGAATCAGATTCATTTAGTATCTCCTTTTATCATTTATTTTTCGTTTCTATTTTCTATTCAATTTTGGATACAAAAAAAGGCCGTGTCCTTTTGAACACAGCCTTTGCGTTTTAGTTATTAAAAAAGGCTGTGCGGTTTTCACCACACAGCCTGTATAAGCATGTTATAAATATGGGCGAAAACCTACTATAAAGAAGATCCGCGCCACCACCAATTTGTCAGGTTTCTATTTCTTTCTTTGTAATTCATACGGAGATAATCCTATATTTAGAACCTTATGTCAATATTATTTTTGCACCGTTTTTAAAAAAAGTGTTCCGCACCCGCCGTTTTCGCTCTTTCTCCATGTGTTTGCACGGCGCACGTTTATCCCTCTGCTCCGCATCCATTCATATATCCCGACAAATCGGCATACCTCTGAGCTTTTAAAACAGCTCCCCTCCACATCGTTGTAAGCGAGCAGATGCACGGTGGCTTCTTTGAAGTCTTCCACCCTTTCGGCCATAGCCCTCACTTCGTCCACACGGTCGTTCACACCTTTCAGGAGCATATAGTTAAAGCCTATCTTTTTCCTTTTATTCACAGACAGCTCTGGCCAGATATCAGACAATGCGCTGAATATGGCGTCAAGGTCGGCGGCATTCGGCACAAGCTGTTTGTGCGTCTCCTCCATACCTGAGTGTATGGAGAGCATCACTCCGTTGTGTTTGCCTGTGATGAGAGTTTTGAGCTTTTCCGTATTCGGTACGGATGTGGTGACGGATACGGGCAGACCGCACTCTTCGATGAACTGCGTTACAGCCTTCAGGTTATCCAAAGGTTCGCCTATGCCCGAGATGGTGATGCGCTTCACATCGTTATCGCTATTCAGGGCGACCTGTGCGTGCATCTCCTCTGCGCTGAGGTTCCTCACCAGCCCGGCACTGCCGGATGCACAGAAAGGGCAAGCCATCCTGCACCCCGCCTGTGAAGATATGCAGAGTGTTCCGCTGCCGTAATAGACTGTCTCTACGCTGTATCCTTCGGGCAGTTCCAGCCCTCTTAGGATATTTTCCGTCATACGCCCAGCCGGTCGCTTATTTCGGAAAGAGCATCTATCACAAACCTGATGTGCTCGTCTTTATCGACATTCATCTCTGTGATGCCGTTCTCTATGTCCTCTCTGTTTACCGCACGGGCAAATGACTTGTCTTTCAGCTTCTTTTTAACGCTTTTGACCTCGACATTTGCTATGGATTTATCAGGGCGCACATATGCGCATGCAAGTAGGAAACCGCAAAGCTCGTCCACTGCGAACAGTGTCTTTGCCATCATAGTCTCACGCTTTACGCCTGTGTGCTCGGCATGCCCCGCAACTGCGTCTATGATGTCCTGCGGATAGCCCTTTTCGGCGAGAATCTCCATCCCTCTGAAAGGATGATCGTCGAGGGTCGGATATTTCTCATAGTCAAAATCGTGCAGAAGCCCTGCTATCCCCCAGCGTTCAGCATCTTCGCCGTATTTAACGGCGTATGCTTTCATCGCCTGTTCCACGCTGAATGCGTGCTTTAAGAGTGAGTCGCTTTTGGTGTATTCGGTAAGGAGTGCGTATGCATTTTCTCTTGTGAGTTCCACTTTGATGCCTCGTATGATTTTTCGGGTATTTTACAAGTGCGTGGTGAGTGTTGCAATCTTTTAATGAAAAAAGGGTGCAGTCTGTTTTATGGAGGTTGTAATACTGCACCCTTACACAATGGTTTTTTAGAGTATCTTTTTTATCAGGAGTATTGGTCTTATTGTTCTTAAGTATCAAAATGGTCTGATTAAGAAATATGTCAAGGGTTAAATCGGAGTATTTTTATATTATTTAAAAAAATATCTTGAATCAGTCTTTGTAAGTTTCGTAAACTTCTCTTATTTCTGCAATTTTCTCAAAGAAGGCATTCACGACAGAAGGGTCGAACATCTTGCCGCTATTGTCTTTTATGTATTTAACAGAAGTTTCGAAATCCCATGCGACCTTATACGGTCTGTCTGAAAGGAGAGCGTCAAAAACATCGCATACGGCGACAATACGCCCTATCAATGGTATCTGCACGCCTTTGAGCCCTTCGGGGTATCCTGTGCCGTCCCACCTCTCGTGGTGGGTCTTTGCTATTATCGCCCCGCCCTGCAGGTATTTACTCTTTGTATCCGACAGTATCTTATACCCTATGTTTGTATGGGTATCCATTATCTTCCTCTGCTCAGGGTCGAGAGCACCCGGTTTGAGGAGTATATCGTCTGATATGCCTATCTTCCCCACATCGTGCAGAGGACTGCTGTAATACAGCATGTCGAGCTCTTCCTCTTCATCTATCAGCACAGAGCCTATCAGCTTTGCATACTTTGCCACACGGCATATATGCGCCCCTGTCTCGGTGTCTTTAAACTCGCTGGCACGTCCGAGCACGGCAAGGGTCTCCCTCTCTCTCTGGATGATCTCCTCCGTGGCGGCATCCACCTCCATCTGTAGGAGTGTGGCACGGTCTTTCAGCAGTATCTGATTTTTCCTTATGGTCAGCAGGTTCTTCACCCTGACCTGAAATTCATAGAGCTTGAGCGGTTTATTGAGGAATTCCGTTGCGCCCGCCTCGAGAGCACGCAGCATAACACTGTCGTCATCATCCACGGCGGTTATCATGATGATGGGCACTTCCTGATCCTCTTCACGGATCTTCGATATGAACTCTATGCCGTCCATCTCGGGCATCATATAGTCGATAAGCATTAGGTCTGCTGTCTCTCTGTCACAAAATTCCATAGCCTCAACAGGCTTCATAAAGCTGAATATCTCGACATTCATGCTGGAAAGCATGGATTCGATAAGCATAAGGTTCAGTTTATTGTCGTCTACTGATACTACTTTAAATCTGTGGCTCATATGTTCTCCGTATCGATCATTTCGATTATCTTCTGCACCTTTACGGACAGCATGTCTATATCTTCAATTATACCATTAGTTTCTTTAAGTCTGCTCTTATTTTCTATCTCGATGAAAGCAGGGAGCAGGTTATTTATCCTCAGATTTGATGCAGCCCCCTTGTGGGAGTGTATGAGAGATTTCAGCTTTTCGTACTCACCCGCCACGGCGAATGACTTTAATTTTTCTGCATCATCGGCGAAATTCTTACAATAGTTTAAAACCAGCCCTTTCAGAACCTCATATGGCAGGCCTATCTCCTGTGTCAGTTTTCCGAGGTTGAAAGCCTCAGGGGAAACATCTATCAGCTCCTGCTCGGTGATGTACATTTTCAGCATGTCTTCCAGCTCATTCATCTGGACAGGCTTTGAGAGGTATGCGTCGAAATCGTTATCGACGAAACGCTTATTTATCTCGTTCATACTGTGAGCAGTGAGGGCGATTATCGGTACTCTGTCTTTATAAACGTTCTTTTCGTGTTCCCTGATCTTGGCTGCTGCGGTGACACCGTCCATCTCAGGCATGTTTATATCCATCAGGACAAGGTCGTATTTCTTTGTGGTGCAGAGCTCCGCCGCATCCTGTCCGTTCTCCGCTATGTCTACATCCAGCCCCATACGCCTGAGCATAGTGTCCATCAGCTTTATGTTTACTTTGTTATCCTCAGCCAGAAGTACCCTGCCGGTGAGCAGGTGTACGCTCTTCTGCCCCGCAGGTTTAAGGAACCTCTGCTGAGCGGGCAGGCCTGAGAGAACCTCGTGAAATGCCAATCCGTCAAAAGGTCTGACTATCGTCTGCACCCTTTCGTCGCCTGCATCCCCGCCGCCATAGTTCATAACGTATATAACCCTGCACCCTTTATCTATCAGTGCAGATGCTTTCGCCTTGTCATAGCTGCTTTCGCTGAATATGAATATACCGCTGTCAGCATCCGCCGTATCAGGGGCATCGATGAATTCGTAGTCCGCCTCCATAGATACGAGATACTTCTCCAGCAGGTGATTGAACTCCTTGTCACCGCCTCCGCAGAGGTAGACTTTATTCTCCGGAACGGTCTTCTTCTGAGACATTGTGCTGTGGGGTTTTGACAGAGACAGGTCAAAGTAGAACCTGCTCCCTTTCCCTTTTTCACTCTCTACATATATCTCTGAGCCCATCATGTTTATAAGGTTTTTAGTGATCGTGAGCCCGAGCCCCGTACCGCCGTATTTCCTTGTGACGGATGAGTCCGCCTGTGCGAAGGATTCGAATATGGTCTCTATCTTATCCGCATCTATCCCCTCGCCCGTGTCCGCAACGGATACGCTGATATCGGCTCCGTGGACGGTCTCTCTCAGCAGATCCACGCTGACCTTTATACTGCCCCCCTCGGGGGTGAATTTGACTGCGTTGTTCAGCAGGTTAGACAACACCTGATTTATCCTGAGCGAGTCGCCCAGAAGCACCTGCGGTATCTGCGGGTCTATGTATGAATAAAGGCTGACGCCCTTGTTATTCGCCTTAGCATAGAATGCTTTCGCCGTTGAGAGTATGTTAAAGCCGAGATCTATCTCTGCCTTTTCCAGCTCCATCATGCCGCTCTCTATCTTTGAAAGGTCGAGTATATCGTTCAATATGCGCAACAGGCTGTCTGCGCTGAATTTTATCGTATTTACGTAGTCGAACTGCTCGGTATCCAGATGTGTTTCCTTCAGCAGATCGAGGAAGCCCATAAGACCGTTCAGAGGTGTCCTTATCTCGTGGCTCATATTCGCCAGAAACATAGATTTCGCCCTGTTGCTCTCCTCTGCCTTCTCCCTCGCTTTTTTGAGCTCTGTGATATTTTCCTTCATGCCCAGATAGCTGACTATCTCGCCCTTTTCATTCATGATGGGGGCTATGATGGCGTGCTCTATATAGTGCTGTCCGTTCTTCTTTTTATTAACGAATTCGCCCTGCCACACCTTGCCTTTTGTCACTGTTGCCCACAGTTCTTCAAAGGTCTCTTTCGGTGTTTCGTCTGTCTTGAGGATGTTAGGATTCTTCCCTATTACCTCTTCCATTTTATATCCTGTGGTGTTTTCAAAGGCGGGGTTCACGTATTCCACATTTCCGTCAATGTCGGTGATGAGGATACTGTTCGGGTTCTGCTCCATCACCAGTGCCAGCTTGCGCATTTCTTCCTCTGCGTGCTTGCGTATACTGACGTCGCGGATGTTTATTATAACTCCTCCGATGACCTCGTCGTCCGTCATATTATTTGCTATCGCTTCGCCGTTCAGGAACTGCCCTGAGCGTTTCTGCAGTCTGAATTCGGCTGTCTTTTTCTCTTCTTTTGACTTCAAGACGTTTTCAAACCAGACCTTGAAAATGCTCTTATCACGTGGGTGCAGTATATCTTCGAAGGATTTGCCTATCAGCTGATCCGCTCTGAAACCGCATATGGTCTCCACGGAAGGGCTGATAAATTTAATACCCTGTGTGGCGTCCAGGATGATAACAATGTCTGAGATGCTTGATATAAGCTGTCTGAAATACATCTCTCTCTGCTTTACCTTCTTCTCGGCTATCTCCCTGTTACGCACTTCTGTCTCGAGCTTTCTTGTGCGCTCGGTCACCTTTTCCTCAAGCATCGCATTGAGGTTTATAAGGGCGACTTCAGCGTCTTTCTTATCTGTGATGTCCAGAGAGTATTCTATCATCTGGGTCACTTTTCCGTTTTCGTCTTTCAGAGGGTATCCGTGCACCTCGACATAGCGTTTCTCGCCGTTTTTATTCGTATGGATATGCTCCACTGATATAGGCATGCCTGTGTCTATCACCTGTTTCAGCGGGCATGGATGCTCCAGCCCGTCGCACGGGTGGTTTGAGTGATGCGTCAGCTCATAGCAGGTAAACCCTGACCCGCCAAGGACACTGTATGCAAAGCTGTTTGCGTGTATTATCTCATAGTTTTCGGCATCGATAACATAAAACGGATGGGCAAGAGACTCTATCACATCCATGAGGAACTTCGCCTCGGTTGTGCTGTCTATCTCTCTCCTTCTCCTTATGGCGACTTCGCTCTCGAGCTCTGCCGTGCGTTTTTTCACCGTGTCTTCTAGGCTGTCGTTCAGGGCGTTCAGCTCTCTGCTGTATATCCTGCGCTGTTTTACTGTTTTATATATCCTGTTTGTGATGACAAGCCCCGAGAGGAGCATTATCACGCCGAGGATAAGGTTTACCCTGAGCTTCAATGCTCTGAATTTGTGAATGGTATCGCTGAGATACTGCTTTATGAAGCTGCCCGATTCGCTGGATTCCACATAAAGCCTGTTGCTGCTTTCGTCCATCCTCTCGAAGAAGGCGTCCATTGTTTTTACTAAGATGAAAGAGCGTGAGCTGACATCCTTTGTCATTGATATATCGCTGCTCTTTGTGGATATGATAGAGTCTATGACAAGGCTGCGCAGGTCATCCATCAGGTTCCTGACGTCTATCAGCTTTGCCCGAAGATCCATGACCTGAATATTATATTTATCAGTGAAATACTTCGTATATGTGACCTTTTGCTCTACGTTATCCAGCCCTTTGTAATTGACCTTTATATCCTCTGAGTATATACCGCCGTATTCGAGCACATAAAGTATGGATACTATCGAGTCGAGTGTCTCGGAGAGCTGTTTCTCGTACCTGTCCATATCGTTGAAGTTCTCTGATTTCATATATGCGAGCATTGTGTTCTGTATCAGTGCTATTTTCTGTTTCAGATGGTCGTTCAGCTGTATTTTTGATGTTTCGTTGTAGTAGATGCTGTTTATATACTGGATGCGTTTATGGATAAAATTATCCAGTGAAAAGATGCCGACAAATGAACAGACCACGAATATCACATAAAATATGACCAATATCACAATTTTGTCGTACATGATTTTTCTGATATTCATTATGCTTTCACTCTGAGAATCCGTACTTTTTAAATATGATCCGACCTGCCTCAGATGCTGCCAGATCCATAAAATTATTCGCACAGCGGTTGTCTGTGCTGTACTTCAAAAGCCCCATTGCAATGGGCACTTTCCTTGTGTATTCCGAGTCTATCTTTACAGGTGTCATAAACGGCGCATTTCTCTTTATCAGCCCGTATGCCAGCCAGTTTATGACTATGTCTGCCTCGTTGTCTTTTATCGCAGATGCCAGACCTTTCGAATCCGTAGCGAATGATACTGCATTCTTTACTACATCATCGTATAATTTATGCTGCTGCAACAGATGTAAAGTTTCTTTACCCACAGAACCTGCGCCCAGCGAACCTATCACTACCCTTAGATGTTCGTTTGTAAGCTGGGTTACGTCGCCGTTGAGACGGAGCGGGTTATCCTTTGCGACAAAGAAGCTGAGCTGGTTATACCCCACGTCTACCATGCGGGTTATCACATGGTCGTTTTTAAAGCTCTCCATGTATGAGACATTCCCCGGGAAGAAGATGTCCCCTTTCCTGTTTACTTCTACCACATGTTTAAGGTATCCGCTGGCGCCGTACATCACCTGAACTTTACATGCGTTCTCTTTCTCAAAGATGCTTTTAAGCTCAAAAACGGCGTCAGACATGGTAACACCCGTGAAGACGAGTATCTCATGTTCGTACACCTCATCTTTAAAAGGTGATTCGTACGGGTTGCATCCGGCAAGTATGTTGATAAGCATTAATAAGACTAAAAATTTACGCATTAAACACCTTTGTATATAAATAAATATTACAACATAAAATAATAAAGCAAAAGAGATTTTACTAAAGTTATTATCATTTTCCGTATATTTACTTCACAAAATATTGAACATAGGACTAAAAAGGTGTAGTATCCGATTAATGAAAAACCGGAGGGACTTATGAGAATTATTATCTTTATGTTATTCTTGTCACTAACCATGACAGGATTTGCCGCGGACATGGACTTCAGCAAAAAAGCAAGCGGTAAGCCCGAACTTATACAAACAGGACCTCAAAAACAATGGTGCCCCGTATGCGGTATGAAGCTCGGAATGTTCTACAAAACAAGCCACGCCATGAAGCTCTCAGGCGGGAAAAATAAACAGTACTGTTCCATCAGATGCATGCTCGAAGACTACGAAGGACTGCAGAACATAGTACAGGAGATCCTCGTGGTCGATGTAGCATCCGAAAAGCTGATAGACGTGCGCAATGCCACATACGTTGTGGGCAGCTCAGCACCGGGAACAATGACAATGACCAGCAAATATGCATTCGCTAATAAAGCCGATGCGGAAGAGTTTCAGAAAAAGATGGGCGGAGAGCTCATGACATTCGAGCAGGCAAAAGCATCCGCACTCGCCTCCATGCAGAAAGATGTGAACATGACCGGCATGAAGAGACAAAAAATGATGTATCCCAAAGGCGAAAAGATATTTAAATCTGCTTGCGACCAGTCCATAGACCCTCTGAAATACAACCTCGTAAACGAGATGAAGGCAGATATAGACGGTAATAAAAAATGCGGAGAGCTCGGCGAAAAAGAGCTTCAGGCTGTCACACTTTACCTCTGGGACGTAGTGAGGAAAGCGAGCAAGGCCGACGACTTCATCATCGTACAGGAAGGTGAAAAGTGCCCTGTCTGCGGAATGTTCGTACATAAATACCCTAAATGGGCGGCAAAAATCGAATACACCAAAGAAGGCATACAGGAATACGCAGTCTTCGACGGTGTTAAGGACATGATGAAGTTTTACTTCAACCCTGCCAAATGGGGGAGCTACGAAGGTATAAAACTTCTTAAATCATCAGTAACAGACTATTACACAAACAAAGCCGTAACAGCGCAGAAGGCTTTCTACGTGGTCGGTTCAGACGTTTACGGCCCGATGGGGAAAGAGCTGATACCTTTCGCCGATAAAGCAAGCGCAGAAACATTCTCTGCTGACCACGGCGGAAAGCAGATACTTACATTTGATGAAATAAGCGAAGGTATGGTATATAAATTGGATGAGTAGAACTCTATCCTATTTTACTATACTTATAATACTGATATTAACGGCGGCGGCTGTGCTCACGGGGCTCAGACCGCCGTCAGAAAAAGATATAATGATCAGGCAGTCCTTCACGAATCTGACAGGTCTGCCTGACCTTTCTGTTTATATGGGCTCGCCGTCAGAACGCTTTCGCAGCCTCGCATCCGCAGGGGATATATTCAGCACAGACCCATTCTCACCCGATACGGACATGTCGGCAATCATCTATAAAAAGAGCGGTGCAAGATGATAAATCTGAAAATGACAGAGTTCGCCCTGCTCTCCGTCAGCAGGCATAAATGGAAGCACCTTTTCATATTCATCATATTCACACTGCTGATATCCGTCGCCCTTTCGCTCTTTTCCATCACATCAGGGCTGAAAAGTGAGGCGCAGTATTCTCTAGACAATCTCCCCGACATTGTCGTACAGCGTGTCACAGGGGGCAGACAGCAATACCTGAGCACAAATTCACTGGAAGACATCATACTCATCCACGGGGTCACATCCGCATCACTGCGTGTATGGGGCTTTTACGACTTTGACTATCTGAGCACAAACCTCACCATAGTGGGGATAGACATATACGACCCTGCACTCAGCAAGACCATGAGCGAGATAACCGACGGGCTCGACCTGAACACCCTGAGAAACGGCGGGATGCTCATAGGGGGCGGGCTTAGAAACATTATAAACGGCATATACGGCAAGGATGAATTCAGCTTTCAGAAGCCTGACGGCACATACCTCACGCTGAACACCGCAGGGGTTTTCAAGACAGCGTCACAGATGATATCCGCCGACACTGTGATAACAGACATCCCCACAGCCAGAGAGATACTCGGCATCCCCGACGGCTACGGCGCAGACATAGCCGTGACAGTGGCAAACCCGCAGGAGATATCCACCGTACAGGAAAAGATAGAGAACATGTCGCCATCGTATAAAGTAACCACCAAAGAGGTCATAAAGGCTTCTTATCAGAACATGTTCGACTATAAAGACGGCATATTCCTGCTCTTTTTCATATCTGCCGTTTTCACATTCTTCATGCTGGTGTTCGACAAGCTGAGCGGGCTTTCCGGTGCGGAAACACGTGAGATAGCCATATTAAAATCCGTCGGATGGTCGACTCCTGACGTTTTAAAGATAAAGATATACGAATCGGTCATAATATCATTCACAGCATATTTATCCGCCGTGGTTATATCAAATATTTATGTCTTTATCCTTAATGCGCCGGGACTCAGGAATATTTTTATGGGATATTCATACCTGAAGCCGCACTTCGACATCGTTTACACCTTTTCCCCCGTGGTTTATATCTCGGCATTCTTCCTCACCGTGCCTTTATACATGGCAGCAGTGATAATCCCCGCATGGAGAGCCTCATCCACAGACCCGGGTGAGGTGATAAGATGATAAGGTTTATAAACGTCACAAAATCCTACAACATAGGCAGAAGCGGTATTATAACACCCGTGCGCAGCTTCAGCCTTGAGATATCAAAGGGCGAGACGGTGATACTCAGCGGGCCGAGCGGCAGCGGAAAGAGCACCGTGCTGAACATGACAGCGGGGCTGATAAAGCCCTCCGAAGGAACCGTCGAGATAGACGGTAGGGGCATATCAAAGCTCCCCGAGCACTTCGCATCGCAGTACCGCAGAGACCACATAGGCATGATATATCAGCAGTATAACCTGATAGAAAAGATGACCGTGGCGGAGAACATCTCCGTGCCTCTTATACCGTCAGGTATGCATATAAAAGACATTCGCACCAGAGTGTACACCACTCTGGAAAAGCTGAATATGGCAGACAAGGCAGATATACACATAGAAAAGCTCTCGGGCGGTGAGATGCAGCGCACGGCAATAGCCAGAGCACTGATAAACGAACCGTCGCTGATACTGGCAGACGAACCCACGGCGAATCTGGACTCTGCCCTCACGGACAGCCTGCTGGACATCTTCCGCATGATGAAGGATGAAGGGCGGACGATAATCATCTCCACCCATGATAAATACGTGTGTGAGTCGGGCATAGCAGACAGGGTGATAACCATGTCCAAAGGTGAATGACATGGGGCTCCTGATACCGGAGGTCTTCATACTCCTGCTGACAGACAGCATCACCATGCTTTTGCTCATATACGCCTCTCCTTATGCCTTTCAGATAGCATCAAAGTGGGATATGGCGTCATCTGCTAATCAGCAGTACAAACTGGAAAAGAGGCGTTACCTGCTCTCGACCATCGTTTTCTACGTTTTCCTTTTTAAGATCCCCCTGTTCCTTTTCTACGTATACACAAACGACAAACTGGCCTCCGTGCTGACAGGTGCGATGTGCGCAGCAGGTAGCATAAACGCCACGTTATACGGCTCGAAACTGCTTTATATAAAGATGCTGAACATATTCCTGATGTCAGGATGGCTCGCCGTTTATAAAGGCAACAACACCTTCGAAGACCTGCCGTATACAAGGATAAAATATGCCTTTCTACTTTTCATAGTCCTGACGGTGACAGCGGAAACGGCTCTCTCATTCCTGAATTTCGCCAATATAGACCCCACCGCCGTCGTCAGCTGCTGCAGCAGCATATACAGCACAGGCGGGGATGATGTCTCGCTTTTGATGTCTATAAAGCCTTTCACGGCATTTTATACCTTCATAGGGTGCAGCGTGCTCCTCATCACGGCAATCCTTTTAAAGAACGCTCCGCTGACGGCTATATTGTCAGCCGCCTTCTTTTTCACAGGCGTGGCAAACCTTATACTTTTCACAGGTACATACGTATATGAACTGCCTAGCCATAAGTGCCCTTACTGCATCCTACAGAAAGAGTATATGTATGTGGGGTATGCGTTTTACATCTCGCTGTTTTTAGCAGCGGCAAACGGTATAAATACCCTGATATATAAAATAGTGCTGAAAGCAACGCCTGTAAGGTCTTTCAGAATTTCCCTGATATTTGTTCTTATATTTATGCTAATTAGCCTATTCTTTCCTCTGAGATATTATGCTATTAATAGCGTATGGTTATAATCCATTATATGTTATAATTTTATAGTCAGTGAAAAGCGGGTCAACGATGGATACCAGAAACCGGGCAATTCTTATAATATTGATCGTTATCCTCTTTATGTCGGGCATTTTCGTTGCGATCTCAGTTTACGAGTTTAAGCAGGGCTATAACGAAAAGATACGATACCATGAAGATGCGCTCGGATACCTTGTAGAGTCCGAATTTCAGCGTCTGACACAGACATACGAATCGAGGATAAACGGATTCATCGGCTCAAACACCGGCATTATCAACGCTTTCCTAAACAGCAACAGAGACGAGCTGATAGAGCTGCTCATGCCCAGATTCCAGACTCTGCGCAAAGAAAATAAAGACTTTTACAACATTTCATTCTATCTGCCCGACGGAAAGCTGTACCTCTCCATGAACGACATCACCAGATACGGCACAGACATGTCCGTACACGGCTACATAAATGCGCTTATCAATCATACAGACTCCATACACGGATTCACCATATCAAACGACAGGCTGTATTATCAGGTTGCGAAAAACATCATCATAGACGGAAAGAAGATAGGAATTTTGGAGTTTATGATACACACCACAGGCATGAACGACATGGTGAAACAAGTGCTGAAAGCCGAATACGGACTCAGCATCCTCGAAACATTAGCAGACGACAGCATGCACCCGACCATAATAGACAAAAGCAGTTCCGTATACGACAGGCTCCCCTCCTCTTTTAATCCTGCTAAAACCACCCAGCAGATTACTGTCGGCGACACCAGATATATCATACACTCGAAAGAGATATACGACTTCAAAGGCGACCTTATAGGCCACTACCTCACCACAAACAACATAACAGACCTGCAGAAGAGATTTACCTCATTCTTCATATACATACTCACGATCACGGCGCTGGTCATCATACTCAGCTCCACAGTGCTTTATGTCGGATTCGGCGCAGTGCTGAAAAAGATCGAAAAGCTGAATATCAGCCTTGAGACAAAAGTAGCGGAACGCACCAGAGAGCTCGAAGAGGCAAAAGACAACGCAGTATACCAGAACAAGGTGATCAGCTCCCTTTATAAACGCTTTAAGAGCATGTTTCAGGACCATCACTCCATCATGTTCATAATCAGCCCAGACGGCAATGTCATCGACGCTAATATCGCCGCATGCAGATTCTTCAATATGGATAAGGAAGAACTCCTCAGCCTCAAAGTGTCCGATGTCAGCCTTCTCCCAGAAGCAGACGTTTACGAGATGCTTCAGAGGTCTATGTATACAGGACTTCAGAACTACATATCAAAGTTTAAGCTGAGCGACAGGATATACGATATAGAGATACAGGCGTCCCCTATAGAAATGGACGGGCAGACGCTCCTTTTCGCCATATGCCACGACGTGACAGAAAAAGTGGCAATGGAAACAAAGCTGAAAGACATGAACAAAAACCTCGAAAAGATGATAAACGAGGAAACAGATAAACGGCATAAGCAGGAACAGCTGCTCATACAGCAGTCTAAAATGTCCTCTGTGGGCGAGCTGCTGTCGGCCATCATCCACCAGTGGAAGCAGCCTATCACGGCCATCAGCTACCTCATGCAGGACATAGCAGACGCCGCCGAAAGGAACCAGGTGGATCAGCATTACCTTATGGGCGTAGCGGAAGAGTCTCTCAGCCAGATAAACTACATGAACCAAACTGTTGAGGATTTCCGCAGTTTCCTCATGCCTAGCAAGTCGAAAGAGTCCTTCAATATAGCCTCTGACGTGCATACAGTCATAAAAATGCTGAGTAAACAGCTACAGAAGGATAATATATCCCTGAACCTGACAGTGGTAAACAGCAGAACAGAGATGGCTTCATACTCATCTGAGGAACTGATTGAAAAAAATGCCATAGGCATAGAGACCTCCTGTTTCAGGTGCTATGGCTATGCGAACGAATTCAAGCAGGTGCTGATGAACGTGCTTAACAACGCCAGAGACGCCATAAAAGGTGACAAAGTTGAAGTTTACGGGGGGATAATAAACATCGTAATCTCCGCAGACGGCACAAACATAGAGATAAGCATAGCAGACAACGCAGGTGGCATACCTGAAAAGATAATAGACAGAGTGTTCGAACCCTATTTCACCACAAAGCCTTCAAAAGGCACGGGTATAGGGCTCTATATGGCAAAAAGTATAATAGAAGATCACATGGGCGGAAGCATAAAGGCTGAAAACAGCGACACGGGCGCCATCTTCAAGATCGTACTGAAACAGAGCTAGATAAATCCTTAAACCATTCCTGATTTAAACGCATAATGTACAAGAGAAGCAGAGTTCGCGAGGTTCAGCTTCTGCAGCATCTTATTCCTGTGGGTGTCCACAGTGTTTTTGCTTATGCAGAGCTCGTCGGCTATCTCTTTGCTGGTTTTACCGTCGGCTATGTGTTTGAGTATCTCACACTCTCTGCTGGTGAGAACGCTGGAACCGCATCTGCCGTTTGATCCGTTTGTACCGGAGAGTAAGGATTTGATCTCGTCGATGATATCTTCCATATCATCATCAGAGAATATGTAATGCTTTATTCCGTATTTGTAATTGAAGTAGTTAAGAAGGTGGTTTTCTTTCGTGGTGAACATTACGACGCTGGAAACATCGCAATAATTCCTTAACATAGTCAGCATTTCATCTTCATATGTTCTGGAGAAAAGGTCTATGAAAACAAAATCGTAGTTTTTATCTTTCAATTTTGCTTCCATACACTCAAAAGTGGAACAGCTATCAACAGAGACGACATTCCCTATCTTTCCTATCAAAGAAGAAAGATACTCTTTAAAAAGTGTGTTTTTGCTATGAATAAGTACAGTCCTCATTGTATATCTCACCGTTTTACATAAACATATTGAAACTTTATCGTTTTTAATTATGACTGTAAATACAGATAAGTATGTATTTTACTGTGCCATAAGAATTATTTCCTTATTACAAATTTCAATCACACTGTAGATTTTTGATTCACCTATGTTATAAAAGCACCTCTCTAATATACTTATGCAATTAATAAATATAATTATTTAATAATTGTATGCATACTAATTACACCATACATTTCTCTGCTAATTTTTGGAGTTGAGGAGAATATGAATTTTTCGTACAGTCCGGCCGGCTGACCGTAAATTTTACCAAAAACGTCGGCTCCCGCCTCAGATGCAATAACAGCGCCGGCTGCTATATCCCACGGGCTGAGATGTGACTCGTAATACACATCAAAAACACCCTTAGCGACATAGCACAGATCCATAGCAGCGGAACCAGCCCGCCTTATGCCTCTTGTGGACTGCAGTATCCTGCCCAACACCTCTAAGCTTTGTTTGTCTATATTTACATTATCGCTGCACGAAAACCCTGTGGCAACAAGCGCCTGCTCAGGCGACTGAGTCTTTGATACGCTTATTCTGCTGCCGTTGAGGTATGCTCCGCAGCCTTTCTCTGCGGTAAACATCTCGTCCAGCACAGGGTTATATACGATGCCGTATTCACCCTCATCTTTATTATACACCCCGACAGACACACAGCAAAAGGGAAATCCATGCACAAAGTTTGTCGTGCCGTCTATGGGGTCGATATAGACGTTCTTTTCCCTGCTGCTGACGCCTTTGCAGGTTTCCTCAGCGACAAAGCCGTATTCGCCGCTCATGAAAGACAGCTCCTCCAGCAATATCTTCTCCACCTCGACATCGTATTGGGTCACAAGGTCGACCTTCCCTTTATAATTAACATCCTTCAGTCCGCTGTATCCTTTTAAAAGGTGTCTGCCTGCGATTCTTACGGCATTCTCTATTTTCGTTAACATTGATTTTCTCCGTAAATTAATATATATTCTTCCATCAAAAGTTATTAATAAAGCAAATAGTATAGAGAGACTTATTATATATGAGCACAAGCGAAAAGTACATAGACCTCCAGGATATCAACTTCGGTATATCCGTCGAAGACTGTTTTGATAACCTGCGTCCGCATCCGAAGTTTTCCCACTGCACATTCGACAACTACATACCCGATGAGAACTTCGCCACGCAGAAGATGATAAAGGAGCGTCTGCAGGGCTCTCTGGAAAAGATGAGGAGCATCAGCTCCACACCGGAGGCAGCCAAAAAGAAATTCTCACTCTTCGGTAAAAAGAAACCATCAGAACCGAAAGCTAACAGTAATAAGCCAAAAAACCTATACATAGACGGAAGCTACGGAATAGGAAAAACACACCTGTTAAGCGCATGCTATAACAAATGCGAGCGTAATAAGGCTTTCCTCAGCTTTGGCGAGATGAACTATTTCTTCCACTACCTCGGTGTGGAAAACTGCATTCAGCACTTTTCAAAGCTGAATCTGGTGCTCATAGACGAATTCGAGCTGGACGACCCGGCGATGGTTCACATCATGTCCAAATTCTTCCGTGAGCTGAACCCAAACACATTCGTAGTAACCACCTCAAACACTCTCCCCGCAGACCTCGGAAAGGGGCGTGTCGCCAGCCTTGAAAACTTTGGCAAGCAGATAGGCAACATCATAGAGAGCTTCGAATCTGTGATGGTAGAGGGCGAGGACTATCGTAAAAAGAATAAAGAAATGCGCAAGACCATAGCCGAAGGGAACTTCCTCGATGCTTTCACAGCATACGAATCAGAAGGGAAGGCAAAGTCGAAAATAGGCTTTGAATCTCTGAACAAGCTCCTTGAGGCAAACCACCCGTTTAAATATTTCGTCATCCCCGCATCGGTGGAGGCGATATTCATAGACGGTCTCAGACCTTTCGTTCAGCTGAACAATGCGCTGAGATTCAACCAGCTGATAGATGTCTGTTACTATTACAATACAAAGCTGTTCATAAAGGGTTCGTGTGATCTCACCGACCTCTTCCCGCCGGAGCTTCTGGAATCCAGCTTTCAGAAAAAGCTGTACAGATGCCTCTCCAGACTGGACGAGCTAGCGGTATTATTCAAAGGTTAGATCAAGCAGGTCTTGCCTGTGCTAAGCACATCTTCGAAACTGCAGGATGTAGGTTTTTCAGCTAATTTAATTGTTTCTGATGAATTCGCGGAGAGCCTCGATCTTAAGGTGAGCTGAAAGCACAAGTGCTGTCTGCCCCTCGAGAGGTACAGCGGCGTGCGGTATCTTAGAGTTAAATGCGATGGAATCACCGGCAAGAAGATCCATGATCTCATTACCCATCTTCATCCTTATCCCGCCGTCCACAATAAACATGTATTCGTATCCGTCGTGGCTGAAGAGCTTGTCGTCGCATTTATCAGGCTTTATGGTCACCAGCAGCCAGTCCAGATAGTCGAATGACTTAACCTTTGCCAGCTCCTCATACATATAGCCGTGTTTAACACCCTCGCGGAAGATGAATTTCTTCTGATCCTTACGCACGACATAATAGTCGTTGTGATTTATCTCTTCTTCGAAGAAGTATGTCATCTTTACGTTCAGCACTTTCGCTATCTTCGCCAGTGTATTTATCGGAGGCATAACGATATTGTTCTCGATCTGGGATATCAGCGCTTTTGAAAAGCCTGTAAAGTTAGCCACATCCTGAAGTGTGAGCCCTCTTTCATTTCTGATTTTTCTTACACGTTCACCGATCTTTACTTCAATATCTTCCATTTTTGCCCCTTTGAATGTTAAACGATGTTAAGTATGGCTAAATACAATAGATTTGTCAACGATTAGATTTGCACAACGGTAACGGCCTGTCCGCCCTCTTCGTTTGAGCCTAGCCCGTAGCCTTGTGACCTGGGGTCTGTACGCAGAAATTCATGCACAGCCTTACGCAGCTGGCCAGAGCCACGCCCATGCACAATATACAGCTTTGAAAGCCCCGCCAGTATACTGTCGTCGAGCTTTTTATCCAGCATATCGAGAGCCTCTTCCACACGCTTGCCCACTAAAACAACCTCTGAGCGTCCCTCGCTGGAAACTTCCCTGCTCACACGCACGTCTTTGACCTTTTCTTCTTCCTTTACCTTTGTGCCTACGATGTCGGACAGCTTCATCGAAATTTTCAGCCCGCCTATATCCATACGTGCGGTATTCCCTTCAACTTCGAGAACCTTTGCGTTCTTATCATATTTTTCGAGGTGTATAAGGTCGCCCGCCTGAATTCCTTCCACGGGTTTTATCTTTTTCTTAGCTTTTTGCAGTTTATTGGAAGCCCGCTCCATGTCTTTGTCCACGGCGTCTTTCTCTTTCACTTTCTGAGGCTTCTCAGAGAGTCTCTTAGCCCTGTTATACATGCGGACGGTATCTTCCAGCAGTTCGGTCTCTTTTTTCGCCAGACGCTCTTTCAGGCGTTCTTCTTTCTCTTTATATCTATCTTCGAGCTCCTGCAGTTTCTGCATGCGCTCTTCATAGTCTTTCAGCTTGCTTTCCAGCTCTGCCTGCATACGGCTGATCTCTTCTATGCTTAGGTCTGCTTTCGATTTACGCTCGTCTATCATAGCGGATGCCATCTGCACGACATCCTCGGGGAAGTTCAGCCTGCGGGCTATCACCAGCGGATCGGACTTTCCCGTTACGTCCTTCAGCAGACGGTACTTAGGCGAAAAATCCTTATAGTCAAAGTCCACTGCATATATAAGCGCAGTTTTGACGGATAGAGCATAGTTCTTCATCTCTGAGAAATGGGTAGTCACGACAGACTTCGCACCCTTTTCAGCCAGAGTGGTACACACGGCGACAGCAAGTGCAGCGCCCTCCTGCGGTTCCGTACCTGTGCCCGCCTCGTCGAGGAGCACAAGGGATTCGCTGTCGGCTTTTTTCAGGATATCCCTGATATTTACCATGTGTGCGCTGAATGTGGACAGATCCATAACGAGGGACTGCTTGTCACCTATGTCGGCGAGTATGTTTTTAAAGTTTATGAGCTGTGCGCCCTTCCCTATCAGTGGCAGACCGCACTTACCTAGTACATGGTTCAGCCCGATGGATTTCAGGGCTGCGGTCTTTCCGCCTGTGTTCGGCCCTGTGACAACGGCTGTCAGGTCGCCGTTTTCAATGGAGAAATCGAGCGGTACTGACTCATTACCCTTTTCCATGAATATCACGGGGTGGTGTATGTCCTTGAATCTGACAGAATCTCCGAATTCAGGGAATACATACGGCTTTGATTTATAAAAGAGAGCAGTCTCCAGATGAAAAGACAGCTCGGTATAGGCTTCTATGGTGGTATTTATCTCATACATGCTTTCGTATATCCGCACGGAGAGCTCTTTCAGGATGCGCACGGATTCTTCACGCTCCGCAGCCATCAGCTCCTGCTGGGTGTTGTTCATCCCGACTGTGTTCGAAGGCTCGACAAAAAGCGTCTGACCGCTCGCCGACCTGTCGTGGACGATACCCTGTATATACTGTTTGAAGTTTGTCTTGCATGGGATGGTGAAACGTCCGCTGCGCTCCGTTATCACATTTTCCTGTATGAACTTTGATGCGGATGAATGGGCAAAAACGCCTGCGAGGTCTTTCTGAATCTGCTTTCGTACCGCTTTCAGCTCTGTGCGGATGTTCAGCAGTTTTACGGATGCAGAGTCCTTTATCTCGCCCTTGTCGTTCACGGTTTCGTCTATGTCGTCTGTGATCTCGGAGAGTGTGTGTATGTCTGAGAGATACACCTTGAGAGCTATGGAACCGCCCTCAATGAGGCTCTTCTTTATCTCTCTCACATTTTTGAAAAAGCTGCTGAATACGAGAAGCTCGTCCGGCTCCAGAAAGAGGAGCGGGTTATCCAGCTTTGGGTGCAGAGCAATGAATTCGTAATCCGCAGGGATCACGATGTCTGAACTGCGCACATATTCGAGAGCTTCAGAGAGCTCGTTTTTATATTTCTCTATCTTTTCCTTAGCATAGTACGGTTTGAGAGCCTCGAGCCTTTTTATGGCAAAAGACGACGTAAAGCCACGTACCACGTACTGCTTGAAAAGACTGAATTCAAGTGTTTCCAGATGGATCATTGATCTTTCTGCATGTCTCCGAGAGGGTTGTCTATCGGCTGTTCCAGAGGTTTATCCTCTACGAGACCTTCGACCGCCTCTTTGGTGTTTTCAGGCAGGTTCTTAAGCTCATCGAGAGCTTTCGAATCCTTCACGGCGTCCAGAGCATCCTGCACGGCATCGCTTTCGAGCAGGTCCATAGCATCTTTCGTCTTTTTAACCTCGGGTATGTCAAAAGGGTTCAGCTTTTTAACATCGGGGATGTTGTTCATAACCTTATAAACAAACGGAGCGACCTTTGCCAGTTTGCCCGAGATCATCCCTTCCTGAAGGTTTTTCGAAAATGCCGAAGACTTTGGAGCGACAGTTATCACGACACTGAGGATAAGACCGAGTATTACAGCTGCCTTCATCGCGCCGAAGAGGAATCCGCCCCCTCTGTTAAGAGAGCTGAGCTTCACTTCTTTAAATGCTCTGCTGAGCAGATTGCCCAGTAATACAACGATGATGTAGGCAACAATAAAACCGACAACATATCCGATAGCATCGGCTGCCTTCTCTTCGAGACCGAGAGCCTCGATAGGCTTAGCGAAAACGTGTGAGTATTTAAACCCTGTGATGTAGCCTGCTATCAGTGCCAGCAGACCGAATATTTCCATAATGAGGCCTTTGATAAGCCCCTTTACGGCAAAAATGCCTATAATAATAAGCAGTACGATATCAATTATTCCCATCAAATGCTTCCTTCACAAGCTGGTTAACGATCTTCCCGTCGGCACGCCCCTGAGCTTTTGCCATGACAGCCTGCATAACCTTGCCAAAGTTCTTTTTATCAGATGTATCAACGCCTTCACATGCCTCTGTGACGATAGCCTTAACCTCGTCCTCAGAGAGCTGCTGCGGCATATATTTCATAAGTATGTCTGCCTCTGCCATCTCTTTTTCAGCGAGCTCGGGTCTGTTCGCACCGTTATACTGGTCTGCGGCATCCTTACGCTTTTTTATAGCAGTGGCGATAACCTTCTGAACGCCCTCGTCATCCAGCTCTGATCTGGAGTCTATCTCAGCGTTCTTTATCTCGGCACGAAGCATACGCACGGCACCGAGTGCCACGGTATTCTTCTCTTTCATGTATGTTTTCATATCTTCGGTTATCTGATCTTTCAGCGACATTATATATTCTCCTTTCCCAAAAGACGTGCCATGATATAAAGGAAATCTGACAGTCTGTTAATGTATTTTAAAACAGCAGGGCTAAGATTAGCACAAGCTGAAAGACTAATCAATCTTCTTTCAAACCTACGGCAAACCGTACGGCAGACATCCGCCTTTGCTGCCTTTCTGTTTTCGGAAGGGATGATGAATCCTTTCAGGTCTAAATGCTTTTCCCCTTCTTTGACAAAGGCTTCGAGGAAATCAACCTCTTCCTCTGCCACGTCGTATTTCCCGCCGTCCATGTCGGCACAGTGCGCATTCACCAGAAAGATGTTCTTCTGCACCCTTTCGATGATGTCTCTGTATTCGGGAGCGATGAATTTAAACTCGCCGAGATTGCTCACGAGCTCGTCCCCCGTGCCCACGGTTTCTATGCGTATATCATCCTTTGAAACACGCTGACCACTGTAAAGACTGGTCTGGCCTTTGTCTCCGCCTTTTGTTGTTACGCTCATTACAGGCTAAGATCCTCCGCTATTTCCATAAACTTTGTATCCAGCTCTCTCTTGTTTGAAAGAACCACGTCGAGGTCGATGAATGATATCTCACGCCCCGCCAGAGCCGTCATGACACCGCTCTGTCCGTCTATGAGCCCGTCCACGGCAGCAGCACCCATGCGTGTTGCGAGGGTTCTGTCGAAAACTGTCGGGCTTCCGCCACGCTGAAGGTGTCCGAGCACTGTTATGCGTGTGTCAAATCCGCCGATGAGCTGAAACGCCTTGCCGAAATCCACGGCAGAACCCGCACCCTCGGCAACGATAACGATGCTTCGTGATTTACCCTCTTCGTATCTCTTCTTTATCTTATCAATAATATTTTCAAGGTTGTACTCTATCTCGGGTATTATGACAGCCTCTGCACCGCATGCGATGGCAGACATCAGTGCGAGGTATCCGCAGTTGCGCCCCATCACCTCTATGATGAATGTCCTGTCGTGGGAGCTGGCTGTCTCGTTTATCATGTCCACAGCACGGGCAATGTTGTTCAGAGCAGTGTCCACACCTATGGATATGCTCGTGCCGTAGATGTCGTTGTCTATCGACCCGGGAAGCCCTATCACCTTGATGCCGTACTTTTCGTAAAGGATACGTGCGCCTGTGAGCGAGCCGTCCCCTCCGATGACTATCAGTCCGTCTATGCCGAACTTCTCGAGCTGGTCTATCGCCTGCTTCTGTCCTGCTTCGGTCTTAAACTCGAGGCATCTGGCACTGCGGAGGAATGTCCCCCCACGCTGTATAGTGTTTGAAACGTCACGGCTCTGCAGGAGTTTCAGCTTGCCTTCTATCAGACCTTTATACCCCTGCTCTATTCCGTATACTTCTATATCATTTGCGAGCCCTGTGCGTACGATGCTGCGTATGGCCGCATTCATGCCGGGGCAGTCGCCCCCGCTTGTCATCACTGCTATCTTTTTCATTTTATCCTCTTTCAGTTATTTACTTACTCTTCATTGTGAACGATCCGTCCCACGGTTCTTCGGGCGGTTCTTCCTTATAATGTTCGCACCTTTCCACAAAAACTTCCGATGTGGCGTCGCCTTCGTCCGCCAGTTTCTTAAAAAGCGGGAGCGCGGCGGCAAACTCTCTGTTAAAATACATATCCAGAGCTTTTTCGAAAGACTCTTTCAGCTCTCTCAGCTCAGGAGTATCCTCCATCACTTCAAATATAGCGACGGGCTTGTTCTTACCTTTCACCTTTACGTCGTCCAGCTTCCTCATCAGAAAGTGCATCTTACACATGTCTTTTGTGTATTCGCTGATGACTATGCGCACTTTATACGCCTTACACAGTCCTTCCAGACGGGATGCAAGGTTAACGCTGTCGCCTATCGCCGTATATTCAAACCTGACCTGTGAGCCCATGTTTCCGCATACTGCATGCCCCGAGTTCACGCCTACGCCAACGTCCACATTCGGCAGACCTGCCTCTGTGAAGCGAGCGTTAATCTCGTGCAGGGTGCGTATGAGCTGCAGCGCAGAGAGTACGGCCATGTCCGCATGATCCTCGAGATCAAGCGGGGTGTTGTACAGAACCATCATGGCATCGCCGATGTATTTATCAAGCATACCTTTGTTGTTCAGCACCACGTTTGTCATAGGTCCGTGTATCTTGTTCAGCATTGCAACCAGTTCTGGCGCAGTCAGGCTCTCGGACAGAGATGTAAAGCCTCTGATGTCGGAGAACATGATGGATATGCATCTCTCCTCACCGCCCAGCTTGAGCTTGTCGGGGTTTTTCTGTATCTCCTCCACCAGCGCAGGGGAGACGTAAGAACTGAACGCCTTCTTGACCTCTTTCGCCTTTCTCTCCACGGTGAAGAATGCGAATGTCTCAAGGGATGCTATGAATATAACAGACGGCATAATGGTAAAAAACTCATGCTGCCAGTAATTTCCGAAAAAGAGCATGCAATAGGAGAAAGCTCCCGATGCAGCTATCACAACCGTATAAAGGATTATCCTGTGGTGCTGTTTCCTTATAAAGGATATAGCCACCACAAGGAGAAGCGTCAGGAATATACTGATGTAGTCCGCTGTCTCTGATGTCTGGAGCAGTTCATTCTGCAGCAGGTTGCTGAGAGCGACATAGTGCAGCGAAACCCCTGGTGTGACAGGGTTTACAGGTGTGGGACGCATATCGTATACGCCTACTTCGGTGACACCGACTATGACCATCTTATCTTTGAAATATGACGGCGGTACGGTGCCGTCTATCACGTCATGGGCTGAGACGTACTTTACGTCGTCGTAATAGTTCAGACGCACGTATGAGCGGTTTTTAAGGCTGAGATCGCCTATTTCAAATGTGTTTACGCCGTGCTTATCGACTTTCAGCTCTATCTCTTTATTCAGGTAGTAACGCATCATCTGCACGGCGAGCGGAGGGAGGATGTATCCCTTATGTATGTATGCCAGCGGATAACGCCTGTATAGTCCGTCTGTGTCAGGCTCTGTGCTGAAGTACGCACATGTCAGCCCTGATTCCGCTATCAGAGGGATGTTCACCTCTGCGTATGGGAATTCCTTTATACCGACAGAGTCGTCCAGCATGGTAAAGTTCATGTATGCGCAGTCCTGCAGATAGTCTATGTCCTTTTCTGTGGTCTCCTCTGTCGCCACATCACGGAAGAAGTATCCGAGGATGATGTTTCCGTTGTCGTACATAGTATCTGCGAGGTGCCTGTCCCGCTCTTCGTCCGATGTCTCGGAAAAGACAATATCAAGCCCCACGACAGTCGCCTCGGAGAGGTTTTCGAAAAGGTTCGCCATTACGTCCCTGTTCCACGGCCAGCGTCCGATGATGTTTACACTCGGCTCGTCCACCTCGATGATGACGATGTCCTCATTCGGCTTTGGTGAAAGCCCGAGAGCGGAACGTGCGGTGAATTTAAGGTCTTCCAGACCGAGGGAGAATTTTTGTATAGCGGAAGGCTGATAATAGTAACCCGACACGGCAATGACGGATACGATGAGGAATGCGATCAGCCTATAGTTTTTCAGAATGGTCTTAAGAGAAGTCATAGTAACCTGCGCAATAATAAGATTATTATATTATAACAGGAGATCAGCCTGTTTTTTTAAATTTTTAAATAAAAAAGGCGGCCTTATGACCGCCTGAAATTTCTAGTAGAGTTTTTTCAGTATTATCTGATATTCGCTCAGCTTCTGAACTTCATAGTTCGGTTTGCTGTTTATCGCTGTTGCGAGGTAGAGCGACTTTTCAGGGTATGTCACGACCAGCATGTCCTTACCCTTCTCTTTCACTTCCAGCACCCACGCCGTGTATGAAAGTATCTGTTTCAGCTCCATGAGGTCGCCTATGCTGGGGTTGCCCGCCATCTGTACCATAATGGATTTGCTGTTTTCACCCTTTATCTTTTCCATAACGATGCTTACGAGTGTCTGGGATACCTCACGGTTCATATTTGCCATCATCTGGTTTGTGGCGTCGCCGAGAGATGCACCCATCCCCCTTGCGCTGAGGAAGCCGCTGGCGAGTATGCGGAGGTTTGCACCCTGCTGTGTCACGAGCCTGTAAGTGAGGCGTCCTGTGACCACATTGAACGGAAGCGAAACGCCGTAGCCGACGTCTGTACCTTCGGATGCTGTTGTGGTAGTGTCCACTTTACCTATCAGGAGAGTACCTGAAAGGTGCTTTGCAGCAATGTTTCTCATAGCCATGTAGTTGTTTGTCTGCATAGCTTTATTGAGCGTATCGAGGCTTGTCCCCTCGGATGAGGCTATGTCGATGACCTCCATCTGCTGCATTGTGAGCTCGTTTATCACTGTCTCTGTGAGGATGTTTGTCTCCTCTACGTGTTTATCGGGGAAAACAACAGGTATCATAACAGAGATAGATGTGTTCTTTGCGATGATGCCCACTGCGTCTTTAGCTTTTTCAGGGACGATAGAGGCACTTATCATAACACGATAAGTCTGCCCGTCCTCTTCTTCACCGGTTACTTCATAGTTCTGGATGACGCCTGTCACTTCGTTTTTGATAGCCTCGTCCACTAGCACGGCGTTCTGCACTATTGTGTCGGATTTAACCCTTACGCCTGAAGCCTCTTCCATAGCAGCCCATTTAGCTCTGGCTACAGCCTGAATCTTTGCGCTGGGCTTGTCTCCGTTTATGATGTCTGCCTCGCCGATAGCAGTCACGGTTATCGGTGCGGCAAAAGCGACAGTTGTTACTATCAGTGCAATGACGGTAAGCAGTAATTTCTTCATATTATTCTCCCGGCGGTGTTGTCTCGGTAGTTTCTGTTTTATATATTATAACAAAAGGCATCTTATTATTCTTAACAAGTGCCGAAAATATCCTGTCAGCATCGGGCAGGCTCATGCTCAGCCCGACCTTTTTCACGGTGAAGTTAGCCTTCGCAGCCATCACCCTGTGTGCGCCCATCTCTCCGAGGATACTTTTGGCATCGTCGAGGTTCTCGGCGAAGAATATGTTCTTCTTCCCTGCGATACCTTCATAGACGGCTTCGTCTGTGGGCGATTCCAGCCTTACGAAAAGCTGCGGTTTATAGTCGGTGTCTGTGGCGTCTATGATGACGGCATCATAGTTCAGGTTCTGCCTGTCCATCGGCTTATATTTTTCACTTGCTTTTCTGTCTTTGAAGATGTTTATCTTATCATTCTCAACAGCTTTGAAAAACTCGTCCTTGCTGACCTCGAGGCATGCATAGCCTATTTTCTCAACAGCGTCGTAAAACCTGCCGGAGTTTTTATAGCTGCCGCACTCTTTTATTATCTCAAGGTATTTTTCAAAGTCATATTTCTTCTCTTTACCGTTCTTTTCTACGAAAGCCTTCCTCTGGGCATCTGTCATAGCGTTGAATTTCTCTTTTTCGTCTTCTTTCGGCTTATATTCTTTATAAGGCGGAGCAGCCATTATGGCGTCTTTTACTGTTATGCCTTCGGCGATGTAGTTGTTCACCACGGCATCCCAGACCTCTTTACGAGCCTTCTGCATAGCGTCGTTAAGCGCAGCATATTTAGAAAGTCCCTGTCCGGACTCTGTGATGACACGCATCACGCCTTTGTTAATGAGACCCTCCAGTCCGGGGGAAGGCTCCTTAAAAGGCTCAAATTTATACTCGCCCTCTATCTCAAGAGTAACATCGACATTGGCACCCATGTCCTCCGCATAAAGAACAGATGTGCCTAAAGACATTAAAAACAGAACAATCATTAAAATACGCATGACATACCTTCGGGAGTTAGTAAATCAATAATATAAGGAGTTAAGACATGATACAAGGTAGAAATTACAACGGGCGGAAAAAATCCGCCCGCCGTATGTATAAAATTTAGAAGAATTTCTTCATTAAGCTCTGGCCTTTCAGCGTTTCACGCTTGATTATAACGCCGCGCTTGAGTCTGGAAATCTGTTCCGGCTTGCCTTTGACCTGAAGCCATGCCTGATTCGCCATGATCTGGTCAGAAACAGTAAGGTCTACAGGGATAGCAGACATGTTACATGTAGCAACGTTTGTGAATGGGTCTACGATCTCGATGAAGTCGTAAGCCACAACCTTTGTGCCAGGCTGCATACCCTTTTCAGAGCCGAGGTTGATGAGAGCAACCTGCTTGTTGCCTCTAAGCTGCTGGATGTATCCTCTCTGAGAGAATCTCTCGGAGAATACCGGTCTGAGGTCGTCAACTGCCTCGCCCATAGCCTTTTTAGCTGCCGTGATAGCCATCTCAGGGTTAAAGTTCTTCTGTTCGCCTGCAACTTCGTGTCCTTTAACTTTCTGGTTAATAACAACCTGACCTGTAGCAACATCAAGGAGCTTGATCGTCATCTCTACGTCTACGTTCCAGCCTGCCTGTGTGTTTGCAGCGGCTGTGGCAGCAGAGAGAGCAAGGTTCAGCCATGCGTTGCCTGAATCAAAGCTCTTCGCCTTATCTTTATACTTTGTAGCGATGTTATCAACTGTACCTGTGATGATGTACTGAACGCCGGCAAGTTTACCGAGCTGTACGGCAGTATTAGGGTCGCCGATAGTCATCTGAAACTTCTGCTCAGACATGATCTGCTGCAGGTTGTTTCTGTCAAAGATGTCCATACCGCCGATGTTCGCCATAGTGTTCTCAACAGAAGACTGGGCGTATTCACCGATATTAGGAGCGATCTCTCTCATGAAAGAGTCGATGTTCTGCTCGTACTGTGTGTCTGTCTTAGACACGCCGACACCGCCGACACCAACGCCGACAGGAGTGGCAACCACGCCAACCATAGCAGCGGATTTTCTCGTTGTTGAGCTTTCGCCTGTAACGTGTGTGTTAGTAGCCGTCATGTTTCCGTATGTGGTGTTATTCTGGAAAGTAGTGATAGCTATACGTGGTGTCTCGGTCTTATAAGAAGACTGGCACACCGCAGGGATGTTAATCTTCTCAACATCCGCAGGGCTTATCTGATAACCGTTTGGATCAACCTTTGGCCCCCCTACACAAGAAGCTAAAATAAGTGATAATGAAACAATAAGCGAAGTAAGAGTGAGTCTCTTCATTTCGCAACCTCCGTATTTATTTCTACGTAGCATTATAGTCATAAAAAAGAGTATAATTCAAACTGATTAA
>JBFWJS010000006.1:0-249106 GCA_050253075.1 Deferribacterales bacterium | reverse complement strand
AAAATAGCGGGCGGTATGAGAATCGAACTCACGACAACAGGCTTCGGAGGCCTGTGCTCTATCCAACTGAGCTAACCGCCCTATATATCTGTATAAAAAATCTGTCGTAGATTTTTTATGTTACGCTCAACCTGAACAAGTACAGGTTTCGCTTCCGCTCCGGCATGCTTATGCCTCGCGAAGGTACGTCCTGCACCTTTATATATCTGCATAAAAAATCTGTCATAGATTTTTTATGTTACGCTCAACCTGAACAAGTACAGGTTTCACTTCTGCTTATCGTTTGCATGAAGCTGCTAGCTTCACAGTCGAAAAGTCTTCGTGTATCTTAAGGTCGATAACATCGAAGCCTTTCTTCATATAATGTGCTCGGACGTCATAATTAAACTCTATCGGTATGCCCGAGAGGACGAGCTCTCCGCCGCTGCCGAGAGAGTCTTTTATAAAGCCCGAAATATCTATGAGTATATCAAAGTATATATTAGCAAATATAATGTCAAATACGCCGTTTATACAGTCCTGAAGACCGCATATTATATGGTTGTTTGTAATGCCGTTCAGAGCGTTGCACTCGACGGCTGTTCTGCATGCGTCATAGGATATGTCATATCCGTAGACATCCTTTGCGCCGAGCATGCTGGCACATATGCCGAGGATACCCGTTCCGCAGCCGACATCAAGGACTGTTCTGCCCGAAAGCTCCATCTGCTCAAGGTGCTTTATGCATGCCTGAGTGGTCTCGTGCTCTCCGCTGCCGAATGCGCCCTGATATATCTTTGCCGTCTTTCCGCCTCTGAGGGGGATTTCGTGTATCTTTCTCTCTTTCATATACATTTCCAAAGAGAGAGTTAACTATATAACCATAAAATATGCAAGGGGAGAATTCCCGCTATCTGTTGCCGTAGCACCAGCATCCTTTGATGTGGTCGTTCACCATGCCGATGGACTGCATATATGCATATATTATTGTCGAGCCGACAAACGTCATGCCCCGTTTTTTCAGGTCTTTTGATATCTTATCGCTCAGTTCCGTGCTGGCGGGGAGAGACTGGAAAGACTCTATCTTATTTATGACGGGGGTGTCGTTCACATAGCCCCATATGTATTTGGCAAAGGAGCCGAACTCCTCCTGTATCTTCATGAATACTATGGCGTTCTTTCTGGCGGCGAAGACTTTCAGCCTGTTTCTGATTATCTCCGGATTCCGGAGCTGTTCTTCCAGCTCGGCGTCTGTCATGGCTGCCACCTTCTGAACATCAAAGTTGTGGAATGCCCTGCGGTAGCCCTCACGTTTTTTCAAAACGGTCTCCCAGCTAAGTCCTGCCTGAGCACCTTCGAGTATCAGCATTTCAAAGAGGTGTTTGTCGTCCCTGTTTGGTATGCCCCATTCGTTATCGTGATAGTCTGCATAGAACTCCTGTCCTGGTTTTCCGCCGAAACAGCGCACTTTTCCATCTGATCCTGTGTGCATTTCACACCGCCTTAATAATAAATTGGTAATCCATCATAAATTATAACCAGAAATTAGCAACTAAAACGCTGAAATCTATTGACTTTATCACCTTTACATCATATGAGTTGTAACACAACTTTATATGCGAGGTGCAACGTGTCAGAATTTCAGAAAAAAGCTGCATATAATGTAGCTATCGCAGGTGCTACAGGCGCAGTCGGTGAAACATTTCTTAACATCCTTGAGGAAAGAAATTTCCCTATAGCAGAGCTTAAGCTTCTTGCTTCTAAACGCTCTGTCGGTAAGGAACTCACGTTCAAGGGTAAAACGTATAAAGTTGAAGAGCTGACGCACGACTGTTTTGAGGGTGTGGATATCGCACTTTTCAGCGCAGGCGGCGGCAGAAGCCTTGAGTATGCTCCATCAGCAGTGAAAGCAGGCGCTATCGTTATCGATAACTCTTCCGCTTTCCGTATGGATCCTACTGTTCCGCTCGTAGTTCCTGAGGTAAACCCTGAGGATGCTTTCAAGCATAACGGTATAATAGCGAACCCTAACTGTACAACAATCATCATGCTCGTGGCTCTTAAGCCTCTGTATGATTACTCTAAAGTGAAGAATGTCGTTGTTTCATCCTACCAGTCTACATCCGGTGCAGGCGCACAGGCTATGGAAGAGCTGGAGAATCAGGCCAGACAGTGGGTAAACGGTGAGAAGCTCGTGGTTGATAAATTCGCCCATCAGATACTCTTCAACGTTATCCCCCACGTAGACAGCTTCACAGATAACGGCTATACAAAAGAAGAGATGAAGATGTTCAACGAAACACGCAAGATGCTTCACGATGACGAGATCAAAGTGAGCGCTACATGTGTTCGTGTCCCCACACTCTCTGCACACTCAGAGTCCGTGACTATCGAGACTTACGAGCCTATCAGCCCTGCGAAAGCCCGTGAGCTTTTCGCTGCTGCTCCCGGACTCGAAGTTATCGACGAGCCTGAGAATGCTAAATACCCAATGCCTCTCTTCGTAGCAGGCGGGGATACATGTTATGTCGGACGTATCAGAACAGATATCGCCCGTGATAACTCTCTTACATTCTGGGTTGTAGGCGATCAGCTGAGAAAAGGTGCGGCTACTAACGCTGTTCAGATTGCCGAACTCTTCGTTAAGTAAGAATCGTTAGTTAAATTACAAAAAATTTACAGACCCCTGTCTTTTTAGGCAGGGGTTTTTTATGTATAAAATTAATATATATATTATTTGGTATATATAAGAAACATTTGTGAATTTGTAAATTTAAGAACATATGTTTGGTATTAGGTGTTTTTTTTTGGTAATTTTCACATTCGTTTTATTAAATATTAATCATAGATAGACTTTTTTTGTCTTCGGGTCATTATTTGCTTGATTTTGTGGGGGTCTGAGTGTATATAATTTTAACTTCTTGACGTTTAGGAGGTTGTAGTGAACAAGAAAGAGCTCATCGAAAAGATCGCCGAAATGGCTGGTCTGAAAAAATCAGATGCTGAAAAAGCACTTAAAGCTTTTGAAGATGCAACAGTAGCTGCACTCAAAGCTGACGACAAAGTAACACTTGTCGGTTTTGGTACATTCTCTGTATCAGAAAGAAAAGAACGCAAGGGTAGAAACCCTCAGACAGGCGCTGAGATGACTATTCCTGCTAAGAAAGTGCCTAAATTCACACCTGGCAAGCTTTTCAAAGATTCCATCGACTAAGAAGAATATTTTGAATAGTTTTTTCTTTAAAAAGGCTCTCGTTTGGGAGCCTTTTTTTATTGCCCATTTCTGAACCCATGCTATATTTACTTATGAACAAGCTTAAACTACTAACCATATTGGTAATATTCACATTCGCATTCAGCAGCTCATGGGCTGCCGGAGTCTCTGCCGAAGGATACGGAAAGACCGAGCCCGAGGCTCGTGCCAACGCCGCCGCAGAGCTTTCTTTCATACTCTTTTCCGATGTCCGCTCAGAGCTGCACACGCTCATGAGCGACGATCCTGCCAATCCGCAGCAGTCAGTGAGCAAACAGGTTGATATAACCAGTGCTCTGCCTATATTCGGTGCTGATTACACTACAGAAGAGATTCAGGGGGAATTCCACTGTAAAGTAACGATGAGTGCAGAAAAGGCTGTCGTGGTGTATGCCGCATCCGCAGACGATGCCGCGGCGAAGATCAACAGACTATACGGCGAAGTTGTGAAAAAGAGCTCTGATTCTCAGAAATATCCTCTTGTCATGACAATTCTTGCAGAATATGAGAACTTTAATAAGTATAAAGGTGTCATCAATGTATTAGGCGGGGAATATAAGAATTATCCCGACGTTACGATGGCTCAGATATTTGAATTGCGTGAGAAGCTGGCGAACTCGTCAGACGACATGAGACACATCGCTTCCATCATAGTCAGCGAACTGTCAAAGCCTAATACTTATATTTATTACCCTATGTACAGGGGCTCTGATGAAGTGACAGAGTTTGCATCTGTTTTCAGAGATATGATGGTCACAGCCGAAAAGACATCCGCAAATATAGCAGAAGCAGACTATCTGCTTGAGACAGACTATCTCATCACCGATAACTACATGTATATCACTTCGACCCTTAATGATAAAAACGGCAAGGCTGTCGGTAAAAGTGTTAAGAAGCTCGCATCATCTGCCTATGCAGGGTTAAAGATAAAGCCGGAATCCATCAGCTTTGAAAAGCTGCTTAAGCTCGGGCTGGCAGTCACATCAGACTTCACAGCGAGGCTGATGACTGATAACGGTAAAAAGGCCATGCTCTATAAAAAGGGCGAAAGCATCGAGCTTTTTGTAAAGATGAGCCGTCCGGGGTATTTTTTCCTTGTGGGGCATGTGGATAAAAAGGGTGAGAGGTTCTCTTATCTGGTTGATTTTTACACCACACCGGGCAATCGTAAATTTGTCCGCAGGGTGGACGCAGACGAGGTTAACAGGTGGATCAGCATAGGCGAATTTGACATTGTTCCCCCTTACGGGCTGGAGACTTTTCAGATGATAGCCACTGTTAAAGACCCCGTTGATGCGATACCTGCTAACGTTTTCGACCCTGAGTCCGAATTATATATCATCAGCAAAGACATAACGAAAGGTGTCGCTGCCACAAGGGCTTTGAAGAAGAAAAAAGAGTCCATAGATGCCGTTGCGGAAGATGTTTTAGTTTTTTCCACAACAGAAAAGTAGACATTTAAGACTATTTAATTTAAACTGTACCTAAATTATTGCAATAAAAGGGTTACGACTATATGAGCAGGGACCTATTCGGGTTAAAGGATGAGCCTTTCAGCGCCTACCCGGACAACAAATACTTCTTTTCGTCTATTCTGCATGACAAAGCTATAACTTTGCTCGAATACGGGCTTAATAGCCGTAAAGGGTTCATGCTGCTCACCGGACTGCAGGGAACGGGTAAAACTTTGACCTGTAACATCCTTAAAGATTCCGTTAAAAGTTGTAACGTATCAATGGTTAAGTACGAAGGTGAAAACCCTGATAAGCTCATGGTTGAGATATGCAAGGGCTTCGGACTGCAGTACACAGAGACCGACAGACAGGCTCTTTTCGGTCATGTTATGGAGTTTTTTGTAGAGGAATATAAGGCAGGGAAGAATAACCTTATAATCGTCGACAGCGCAGAAACGATATCGGACGACTGCCTTCATATGCTCAGCGAGTTTATGGAGATAGAGATAGAGAAGTGTAAGCTCGTACAGGTTATCATATCAGGATGTCCTGAGCTTCACGACAGACTCCGCAACATCGGCGGAGACCTCGGGCCGAAATTCACATTCACAGTGGAGCTCGCCCCGCTTAATCTTCACGACACCATCGAATATGTCGAACACAGGGTAAAGACAGCCATCGGAGCTGACGATCAGCATCTTTTCAAGTCTAACTCCTACTCTGCCATATACGACTATTCAAAAGGCGTCCCTTCCGAGATAAACAGAATAGCTCAGAAAGCTCTTACCCTTGCGAAAGAGGGGAAACAGAGCAAGATAACCCCTAAGTATATTAAAATGGCCGCAGCGAGACTTTACGGTGTCAAAGCAGCCAAAAGAACAAATAGAAAACCTCTGTATGCTGTAGTTCTAATCATTGCGCTGATCGGCGCAGGATATTTTTACAAAGATGAAGCAGCAGAGTTCATAGCGAAAAAGCAGACAAAGACCGAGCAGGTCGCCGCTGTGGAAGAACAGCCCGTACTCAACGTTCCGCCTCTGGAGACTGTAGAGCCGCCTGTGGCAGCGGAGCCCGCACCTGAAGAGAGCGTTGTCGAGCCTGTCGCACCTGTCGAAGCTCCTGCCGTAGAACAGCCTGCGGAAGAGCCTATGGTACAGGCACCTGTGATACCTGAGCCTATAATCGAGGAACCAGTTGCAGAAGAGCCGCAAACAGTGGAAACACCTGAACCGCAGCCTGCTGAGCCTGTAAAAACTGTCCAGGTGGATGCTCCTGCCATACAGCACGGATGTATCACTGCGAACAGCGGTCTTAAGGTTCGCTCAGGTCCTTCTGTCGATTCAGAGCTGATAGGCACAGCACCGAGCAAGGCTTATATCGAGCTTCTCGAGCTTTCCTCAGACGGTAATTGGTGGAAGACCACTTTCCAGGGCGCAGAGGGTTATATGTTTGCGAGATACATCAAAGTTGTCGGTTCTCCTGAGGAATGCAACTAGATATTTTATTTATTAGAGGTTTCAAATGACAAGGTTCCTTGCCTTATTACTTATAGTATTCACTGTCGCTTCATGCGCAAGCCGAAGCCGACTTAAAAGATATGAGAATGATCTTAACGAAATACGCACAGAAGTGCGCAATATCCGCATCCTCACAGACGAGATGAAGGATCAGCTCGGCACAATGAGCCATACCGTCGTTAAGATGAACGAAGACGTCAAACAGCAGACCACAGATATAGAGGCTCAGAAAGCAGAGCAGGACCGCATGAGAGAAGTTTTAGACAAGCTCAAAGGTTCCGTAGTGAAGCTGGAATCCGAGGCCATCCCTGCGAAGAAGACAGAGCTCTACGGACTTGCCGTTACTCCGCCTGAGACCATGGTGGTGAAAACCGAGACAGACGGAAAGATCACAACGATATACACCGAAGCGCCCCTCAGCGATGAGAGCGTGGAGAGAGACAATATAAAGACCAGACCCGTTAAAGACGGTGACAGCGGATTCGGATATGCCGTGAAAGACGGCGTCATCCTCTGGCAGTATCCTACGAACGACTCTGATGTACTCGAGATACTCGTCAGCTGGCAGCAGCTCATCCTTTTAGAGAAAGTGAAGAAGGGCGGCCACACATGGTGGAAGGTTAAGACAAACGACTACACAGGTTTTGTGAACTCAAGATTTATTATCGTATCGGACTAGAAACATGCTTAAAAACGTATTCGAAAAAAGCCTCCGCAGGGAAAAACTCAGCGCAGGCGACATCAGCTATATAGTAAACGCTAATCTCAGCGAACTCATCGACTATGCAGAACAGATAAAAAAGAAATTCAAAGGGGACAGAGCAGAGACATGTGCCATCATCAATGCCAGAAGTGGTCTGTGCAGTGAGGATTGCTCATTTTGCGCCCAGTCGTCACATTTTAATACAGGTGCGCCCGAATACGGCTTCATCGACATGGAGCGTATAGACAAGGCGTCTAAAGACCTTGCCGAAAAGGGCGTGAAGCGATTCAGCATCGTGACCAGCGGAATCGGCCCCACAGACGAAGAATTTGAAAAGATAAAAGAAGCTATGGGCGTGATAAAAAGCCACGGTCTGCTCCCTGATGCATCTGTCGGATGCATGAGCTATGAGAAGCTGATGGAGCTGAAAAAGGTCGGCATGACGGCGTATCATCATAACCTTGAAGTGGCGAGAAGCTACTTTCCGCAGATATGCTCTACCCACGACTATGAGCGTGATGTCGAGACTGTGCGTGATTCTGTCAGGGCAGGGCTTTATGTCTGCTGCGGCGGTATATTCGGACTCGGCGAAAGCTGGGCGCACAGAGCAGAGCTCGCATTTACCCTGCATGACCTCGGCGTACATTCCGTACCGATAAATTTCCTGAACCCTATAAAGGGAACCCCTATGGAGGCGCAGGAAGTCCTTTCAGAGGACGAGGCACTCCGCATTATAGCTATGTACCGTTTTATACTGCCTGATAAAGATATCCGTGTGTGCGGAGGACGCAGCATAGTTTTCAGCGAAAACAGTGCGCAAAAGGTATTAAAAGCGGGTGCTAATGCCGTGATGGTGGGGGACTATCTGACTGTGAAGGGTGTCGATATCGACGACGATATGAAAGCTCTCGGTTAGATATTCAGCCTTTTTTCGAGCCTGACTGCTTTTCCGTTTTTATCCACGTTTACAAATGTGACTTTGGTGCTGAAGACCTCTACTTCTTCGCTTGCGCCGGGGAAATCTCCAAAAACATGCACTTCATACTGCACTGATGAATTACCCTGACGTACGGCATTAATGTCGAACCTGAGTATAGCTCCGTTCTCCACCTGCTGTTTAAAGGTGATCTCGTCCATCGCAACTGTCACAAATGACGACCCGGGGAAATCCCTTGCGGCTGCGAGCCACGCAGTTTCGTCTATCCATTTGAGCAGCTCTCCTCCGAAAAGTTTACCGTAGTGGTTCAGGTGTTCGGGGCGTACGAGTGTATATGTTTCCATCAGTTTAAGAAGTCCTGCAGTTTATTTTTCATAGCTTTCTTGCGGAGCTTTGCCAGTGCACGTGTCTCCAGCTGACGTACACGCTCACGGCTTATCTCCATAAGCTCGCCTATCTCTTCGAGAGTTTTGGGCGCCTCGTCATTCAGCCCGAAGCGCCACTCTATAATTTGTGATTCTCTTTCGTCCAGTTCATCCACAATGTCGTCCAGAGCGGATTTCAGAGTTTTGGATATGATGTCTTCCTCGATATCTTTTGAGCCTGATTCGAGCAGGTCGATGAAAGACCTGTCCTCGCCGTCCTTTATCGGTGCTTCCAGAGAAAGGTAGTTTCTGGAAACTCTGAGGACGTTCTCGATATCGGATTCGTCCATCTCAAGGTGCTCTGCGAGCTCCTGAGCGGTGGGCTCACGGTTCAGCTTTTTATTCAGCTTCTCTGTGGCTCCGTTTATCTTATAAAGTATGCCTGCCTGCTTTATCGGCAGTTTTACAGTGCCCGACTGCTCCGCCAGAGCCTGTATTATGGACTGTCTGATCCACCAGACGGCATAGGATATGAATTTGACATCTTTTGTGTGGTCAAATCTTTTCGCTGCTTCCACCAGACCGAGGTTACCCTGATTTATAAGGTCTGATATAGGCAGACCTGTATTGCGGTATCTGTTTGCTATGGAAACGACAAATTTAAGGTTACAGAGTATCAGTGTGCTGAGCGCTTCTTCATCGCCTGCCTGTATCCTCTCTCCGAGCTTATATTCCTGCTCCTTTGTGAGCGGTTTATATGCGGAGATAGAGTTCAGATAGTGTTTGAGCGAACTCTCGCTGACAGGAGGTATCGAGCCTGTTTCCTGCGGCAGTTCGTCTCTTTCGTCTTTATCGTCTGACTGTTCCTGATCTTCTGCTTCTTCAATATCTTTCATTTAACCACCATTTGGGGAAATTATAGCACATAGGTGCAGATTTCGCTTTCAATTATGAATGTATAATCTGCATATTTCCGTCATAAAAATCGAGAGTGCACTTATCGCCCGCTTTCAGCTCGCCTTTTATGATCTTTTCGGCTATAAAATTTTCCACCATTCTGCGGATCGCACGTTTCATAGGTCTTGCACCGTATGAAGCATCGAATCCTGCTTTTACTATCTCATTGATGACATTTTCTGTCCAGTTAAGTTCTATGTTATTTTCAAGAACTCTCTTTGCAAAACTTTGCATAAGTATCTCTGCTATCTCGCCGATATGCTCTTCGTTCAGCGGGTGGAAGACTATTATGTCCTCTATCCTGTTGAGGAACTCAGGGCGGAAATAGCCGGAGAGCTGGCTTGTGGCGATCTTCTGTATTTCTGCATATTTCTGCTTCCAGTCGCCTTCTTTTGCAAATTCCTCGTGTATGAGGTCGCTCGCAATGTTTGATGTCATTATTATCACACAGTTTTTAAAGCTGACTGTGCGTCCTTTGCTGTCTGTGAGACGTCCGTCGTCCAGCAGCTGAAGGAGAACATTAAAAACATCGGGGTGCGCTTTTTCTATCTCGTCCATGAGTATGACGGAATAGGGGCGTCTGCGTACTGCCTCTGTGAGCTGACCGCCTTCGTCATATCCCACATATCCGGGAGGTGCACCGATGAGCCTTGCCACGGAGTGCTTCTCCATGTATTCGCTCATATCTATGCGGATAATCGCCTCCTCAGAATCGAAGAGGAACTCCGCCAGAGATTTCGCAAGCTCTGTCTTACCGACACCCGTAGGGCCGAGGAAGATGAATGAGCCTATCGGCTTGCCCGGGTCGTTCAGCCCCGCACGGCTTCTGCGCACGGCCTCAGACACTGCTTTTATGGCATTGTCCTGACCTACCACACGCTTGTGGAGGTAGCTTTCCATGCTTATCAGCTTGTCCGCTTCCTCTTCGAGCAGTTTTGTGGCGGGGATGCCTGTCCATTTGCTGATGACGGCTGCGATGTCTTCCTCGTCCACTTCCTCTTTGAGGATGCGTTTGGTCTGCTGCAGCTCTGCCAGTTTGGCGTTTGCGCTTTTCAGCTTTTCGTCCAGCTCGACCAGTTTACCGTATTTCAGCTCGGATGCTTTTTGCAGGTCACCGAGGCGTTCTGCCTGTGCCATCTCCTGCTTAGCTTTTTCTATCTCTTCTTTTATGTTAGTAGAGTTCTGTATTACATCTTTTTCATTCTGCCATGCCGTACGCATGCTCTGCGCCTGTTCTTTCAGGTTTGCGAGCTCTTCTTCGAGCTTTTCGAGTCTTTGTTTGCTGGCGTTGTCCTTCTCCTTTTTGAGAGCCTGTTTATCTATCTCAAGGTGAGTGATGCGCCTTTCGAGCTCGTCCAGCTCAGTGGGCAGACTGTCTATCTCCATGCGTATCTTGGCTGTCGCCTCGTCTATGAGGTCTATCGCTTTGTCGGGCATGAATCGGTCGCTTATGTATTTGTTCGCCATGTGTGCCGCTGCAACGAGTGCGTTGTCTGTTATGCGTACACCGTGGTGAACCTCATATCTTTCTTTCAGACCCCGCAGTATGGACACAGTGTCCTCCACGGACGGTTCCTTCACCATCACAGGCTGGAATCTGCGCTCCAGTGCGGTATCTTTCTCCACGTATTTCTTATATTCGTCGAGGGTCGTAGCTCCTATACAGTGCAGTTCGCCTCGGGCGAGGGCAGGTTTCAAAAGGTTCGCGGCGTCCATTGCGCCGTCGGTCTTACCTGCGCCCACGAGGGTGTGCATTTCGTCTATGAAGAGTACGATCTCGCCCTCACGCTCTTTTATTGTATTCAGCAGTGCTTTCAGTCTGTCTTCGAACTCGCCTCGGAACTTTGTACCCGCAATGAGCGAACCCATGTCGAGTGCTGCCACTGTTCTGCCTTTAAGTGTCTCCGGTACGTCGCCGTTTATGATACGCTGTGCGAGCCCTTCGGCTATGGCTGTTTTACCCACACCGGGCTCACCTATGAGCACAGGGTTGTTTTTGGTCCTGCGGGAGAGCACGTGTATCACACGCCTGATCTCTTCGTCTCGGCCTATCACAGGGTCCAGCTTGCCCGTGCGTGCTGATTCTGTGAGGTCGATGGTGTATTTGTCCAGAGCGTTCATCTTATCTTCGGGGTTCTGGTCTGTGACACGGCTGGAGCCGCGGACAGACTCGTACGCTTTCAGCAGAGTGTTCAGGTTATACCCCGCAGAGGACATGGCGGTACGCAGGTCGTAACCTGCGTTTTCGCCTATGCCTAGGAGTATATGTTCTGTCGAAACGTATTCGTCGCCGAATTTTTTAATTGATTCAAATGCATAGTCGAGAGACTTTTTCGCCTCCTGACCGATATATTGCTGCACGCTTCCTTCCACTTTCGGGAATTTTTCGAGCAGTTTTTCAGTTTCTGTTCTCAGCTGGTTGGTGTTTACTCCCGCTTTATGCATCAGCGGGGTCACCATGCCGTCCTCCTGTGTCATGAGGGCAAGGAGGATGTGTTCAGGCATCAGCTGTTGGTGGCTGTGCTTTTCTGCCAGCTCAAGGGCGGACTGTACCGCTTCCTGAGCCTTTATGGTCATTTTATTGAAGTTGAACATTCTTATCCTCTTAATTTGTGCTAATAGTCATTCTGAATGAAATGAAAAATCTGTAAGTTTAAGATCTTTCGCATCTGCTCAGGATGACCGGTTATAAGTTTGTTTATTCCTCGGTGCTGATCTTTACTTTTATGATACCTTTATGCGTGGAGGGGACGAGCCCTTCCTTCGCTTTCTGCAGGTGCTTTGCGTTCTGCTTTATGAACGCTTTGAGGTGTTCGTTCTGTTCCTGCAGGTCGGCTATCTGATCCCGCATGTTCATTATCACCTCTACCCCTGCGAGGTTCACTCCCATGTCCTTTGTGAGGGTCAGGATGAACTTCAGCGTTTCGAGATCTTCCTCGGAATAGAGGCGGGTGTTGCCCGATGTCCTCTGCGGGTTGACCAGTCCGAGTCTTTCATACTGCCTGAGTGTCTGCGGGTGCAGATCCAGCATCTCGGATACGATGCTTATTATATACAGCGGCTTATTATTCATTTTTAAAGCCTCGCTTTTTCAATGAGTTTGTCACGCTCTCCTGTCATATACTGTTTCTGCATTTCTTTGAGGGCGTCTCTGTCCTTTTCCTGTGCGACGGCAGGTACGTTCACCTTTATCACCACGTAAAGGTCGCCTATGTGGCTCTTATTCAGCCCGGGGACGCCTTTATTCTTTATGCGGAACTTCTGCCCAGGCTGTGTGCCTGCGGGGATGCTCATGCTTATGGTGCCGTATGGTGTGGGCACATTTATCTTTTCGCCCAGTGCGGCTTCAAACATGTCTACGTCCACGTTTACGTAAAGGTTGTCCCCCTGACGTTCATATACAGGGTGGTCTTTCACGTTTGTGATGATGTACAGGTCTCCCTGTGATCCGCCGTTTTTACCTGCGTTCCCTTTTCCGGGCACACGTATCTTGGAGTTTTTATCCACGCCTTTCGGTATCTTGACCTTTATCTTTTCCTGTTTGTTGCTGTAGCCCGAGCCTCTGCATACGGTGCATACATTCTTTGTTATCTGCCCTGTGCCTTTACAGGTGGGGCAGGTCTGCACGCCGAACATGCCTCTCTGCTGATTCACGGCCTGTCCTGAGCCTCCGCACGTGGTACAGGTGAATTTGTCTCCGCCTGTGCCGCTGCATGTCTCACAGCTTACGGTGTGGTTTACGGCTATCTCATATTCGTTGCCGAATATGGCATCCTTGAAAGGTATCTGGATGGTATAGCTGATATCCTCGCCTTTCCTCGGGGCGTTTGCACGTCTGCCTGAGCGTCCGCCGCCTCCGCCGAATATGTCGCCGAAAAGATCACCGAAGTCAAAACCGCCGAAATGGTTTTTAATATCTTCAAAATTTGCACCGGAAAAGTCATAACCGTGACCGCCGGATTTAAATGCATCATGACCGAGACTGTCGTATTGTTTCTTTTTTTCAGGGTCGCTGAGTACGCCGTATGCTTCGGATATCTCTTTAAATTTATCCTCTGCGGTGCTGTCGCCCGGGTTTACGTCGGGGTGATATTTGCGAGCCAGCTTCCTGTATGCTTTTTTGATATCGTCGGCTGAGGATCCTTTCTGGACCCCCAGCACGTCATAATAGTCTCTTGCCATTTTTTACCTTATTTTTGTTATTGTCATTGCGGGCATAGCACCAGCCGAAGGCTGTGCTTATAAGAGCAACGGCTCTTCCCCCGCAGTGACTTTTGTTATTTGTTACTCTGTTTCTACTTTTATCACTCTCGGCTGTATCTCCTCTTTCTTTTTAAGAGATACTTTCAGCAGGCCTTCTTTCAGGCTCGCCTTCACACTTGTGATGTCCACAGTGTTTGGTATGGAGAATGATCTGTTAAATTTGCCGTATGCTCTTTCGAGCCTGTAATAGTTGTCCCTTTCGCCCTCTGCGGGGTATTTCTTTTCACCTTTCAGGCTGAGCACGCCGTCGGTGACCTGAATGTCGAGGTCTTCTTCCTTCATGCCGGGGAGCTCTGCGATGATGATGATCTCTTCCTCGGTTTCGAAAATGTCTACCGGAGGAAGCCAGTCGCCGTAATTGCCCTGAGCAGTCTTGCTGAGGGTTTCGTCAAAGATCTTGTTCATCCTGTCATGCATGGTCATAAGGTCTTTCAGTGGGTCCCATCTCACGATTGCCATAGTGTCCTCCTATGAATCTTAGTTGATTTTAAAGCTAACATAATACTTGAGTCTGTTCGTGTCAAGTCTTATGTGCCGTATTATATCAGATAGAACTTTTTTCATTGATATATATCTTGATTATAAACCCAGTTGGAGTTATTTTTAGCGAATGCGTAACAAATTTGTCTGGTTTATTCTTATCTCCGTTCTGCTTCACCTGCTGATACTTTCACTACTTGATATACAGCCGGAGAAGAAAGAGGAGAAAAAACCTATAACAGTCAGTGTTATCCCGAAAGAACGCCCCGAACCGACACCTGCGCCCGAACCACAGCCCGCTCCAAAACCCGAAGCACAGCCTCAGAGACCGCCGGAGCCGATGAGGGATATACCTCTGAATGAGGATCTGGATACTGATCTGGATCAGATGGCTCCCGTGCCTGAGCACGCAGCACCTGAGCAGAAGCAGGCGAAAGGCGAAGAACCAGCACCCGAGCCGAAATCAGCCCCTGATAAATCCGACCTGCAGGAAGTGCCGAACGACAATGCTCCCGTGGAGCTACCCGAGATAACCCCGTGGGAGGACAGGTTAGCAGACAAGCAGCTGGACGGCATACTGAATCCTGACGAAATAATAAACAAATACGCAAGCGGAGGCGGAACGCCAAAGGGCGAAGATCATGTCTCTATGCAGTATGTAAAGGTTAAGTACCAGTCTTATTTCTATAAATTTTCACGCAGGCTGTATCAGGTATGGATATACCCCAGAGCCGCCGCCGTGAGGGGAGAGCAGGGGACTGTGCGCATATCCTTCCAGATAGCGAGGGACGGCATGATCTCAGGCATCAATATCATACGCTCAAGCGGATACCCAGACCTCGACAGAGAGGCGGTGGAAGCACTGCGAAAGACGGCAGGTGTGCCTCTGCCTGATTCATACGAGCTGAACTTCCTCAGGGTGGATGCTTACTTTCAGTATATTCTCAACAAAGGCTTTGTGGTCTATTAATATTCGTCCTGATATTTGTAAGACATTATTATATCTATAATTATCAGTATCACGCTGATAAGGTTCGCCACTGCCGCACCCACGGCAAGCCCTGTTACCAATGTGGATGTAGACCCCGAAAAGTATAATATTGCAGTCGGTATAAGGTGAAGGTCTGCTATGAAAGCAGTCGCCAGAAGCTCCGCAGCGAGAAACTTCTTAATATTGAATTTCAGCACGGTGGCGATAAGGTTAACCCCTATGGCGATGATGAGCTGATACGGGTCGTTGCTGACGAGAAAGCCCACGTTGCTGGTGAGCGCCAGAATTATAAAAAGGTCGGACCAGACCTTGCTCCATTGAATCATTTGTTTCCTCCTTTGGCAAAAGCGGCAACTGTCTCTAGCTGTTTCGGTGTGCCCAGTACTATTATCGACGTCCCTTCGGAGAGCATTGTGTCCCTCTCGGGGATTGTATTTACCTCGCCCTTATCGTTTACGGTGGCGATGATGTTCGTTCCTGTTTTAGCTCGGAATCCCGATGTCTCGATGGTTTTACCAGCGAGCTCGGAGCCTGCCATTATCTTTATCTCCACTATGTCCACATTGCTCTTTTCACCGTATGCCACAAGGTCGAGGAAGCCGCTCATGGCGGGTGAGGGCGGGTGTACGACGTATGATGTTATCCTTCGTCCTGTCGTGACGGCGGGGACTATCACCTCGTTTGCGCCGAGGAGCTTCATCTTTTCAGAGTCCATCTCTGTTGTAGCGGTGGAGAATATATAGTAATTCTCTTTATCAGGCATGATGAGCCTCGCCGTAACTATTATGGCGATGTCGAGGGTGTCGTCGTCGAATGTTGTTATGAGCCCCTTCGAGTTTTCGATGAAGAGCCCGAGGAGCACGTCACGCCTCTGTGGCTGTGCCACGGCATAGAATTTCACGCCGAAGTTGACTATCTCGTCTCTGTTTGATTCGTCGGGTTCTAAGAGCACAAAGGGTATCTTACGCTTTATGAAGCTGCGCATTATCTCTTTAGAGGTTTCGTTGAAACCGCATATGATGTAGTGGTCTTTGATGTGTTCCATTTTAGCGTACATCCTCCAGTGTCTGAACTTGTTCTTTATATCCCCCTGAAGGATAACCTGCACGGTGGCAGCCAGCCCGTAGAAATATACAAGGGGGAAGGCTATCATCAGGAATACTGAGGTGACAATCCTGTTCATGGTGATATTGTCTGTGTATCCCTCGGTGAAGCCGATGGTGGTAAAGGTTATTACCGTGTGGAAAATATAGTTTGTGACGCTCTCGCCGTCTGTCCTGTGGTTTATTATCATCATGACGAGGACATATAAGGTCGTGAAAAATATCACTGTCATAAGCGGGAATCTGAGGTCGCTTAAAACGTTATAAAGCTGTTTTTCGTATATGGTTTTGAAGCTGACAGGCCTTACCCTGCCGTAGTGCTTCTCTTTTACTGCCAATTAATACTCCATGTCCGATGTCTATCAACTATTTGTCAAAGGGCAATAAGCTGCCTAAGTCTCGCTTGACATATAGTTATACAGGATACTAACATATTATATCACATACCACATCGGAGTTAATATGGCACCTCGTAAAGTAAAGAATTTTATTATTGATACCAATGTTATTCTGTATTCCCCCAATTGTATAGAAACTTTTGATAATAATAACATAATACTGCCTGCGGTAGTTCTTGAGGAGGTTGACTCCTTTAAAAAGAACGTAGACCTGAACGGCTATAATGCCAGACAGTTCATACGCATAGTCGAGCAGTACAGAGAGGATAAGGGCGACCTGCTGAAAGGCGTACCTCTTCAGGACGGCGGAAAGTTCAGCATACGCTTTCAGGATGAAGCCACAAAGGCTATGATCCCCCCTGGCTTCGACATAGGCAAGAATGACAACATCATCCTCGCCATCGCTCTTCAGGTTCAGAAAGAGTCGAAGAAAGAGACTGTCATTGTCTCCAAAGACGTGAACCTACGCATCAAAGCAAACGCTATGGGGCTGAAGGCAGAAGACTATTACCACGAAAAGAGTACATCATTCATAGAACAGCACGACGATACTGTCTATGTTCAGGATGAATACATAGACGAGCTCTATCATGCAAAAGAGCTCCCATGCCCAAGCGGCATATACAGAAATGAAGATGCGGAATTCGCCCCGAGGGTGAACGAATACTTCATACTGAAAGGTCAGATAAACCAGCAGAAAAGCGCACTTGTGCGATACATAGGCAACGGCACGGACGACTCGGGAGTGTTCAGACTGCTCCATCAGAACGAGCCTGTCCTCGGCATCACTCCGGCGAACAGGAAGCAGATATACCTTATGGATTCGCTCCTTGATCCGGATATCGACATCGTCTTTGCCATCGGTATCGCCGGTACGGGTAAGACGCTCCTCGCTCTATGTGCTGGGCTTCACTCTGTGCTGAATGACAGATTTAAAAGGCTGGTTGTCACACGTTCGCCTATCCCTATGGGGCGCGACATAGGCTATCTGCCGGGCGGTATAAACGAGAAACTCGACCCGTGGCTTAAGCCTATCTATGACAATATGGAGTTCATCGTGCACATGATGGACAAAGGGAAGCTGGAGACAAAAGACGAATATCTCTCCAAATCTCAGATGCACGACGCCACCATCGACTATCTCAAATCTTCGAAAATGCTTGAGATAGAAGCACTCACATACATCAGAGGACGTACCCTTATGGATACTTACCTTGTAATAGACGAGTCTCAGAACCTCAGCCCGCACGAGATAAAGACCATCATCACCAGAGCAGGGGTGAACTCAAAGCTCGTTTTCACAGGCGACCTTAAGCAGATAGACAACCCTTATCTGAATGAAAGGGACAACGGACTTGTTAATGCGTCAGAGAAATTTACTTACGCACGTTTCAAGCATGCGTCCACTATTTATCTTGATAAAGGAGAGAGAAGCAGACTCGCTTCGGTAGCTGCCGAAATACTTTAAATAGTTATTGAAATTAATGTAAACTGTTTGTTATGATAGGTTGCTAATTTAAAGTAACACTTTGTTATTTTAGATGAAACGGAGGTTCTTCTGATGGCTTCTAAGAAAAACGCAAGTATAGCCAAGAAATTCTTATTACCTATTGTTGCAATTATAGTTTTAACTGTAGCAGTTATTGCGGTGTACTCATTTATTGTTATTAAAAAGATCGAGACGGACGTTTACCGGCAGGAAGCTCTCGCCATGACTTCCTATATGGATCAGGCGATAACGTCCACTCTTAACCTTTGTATAAGTAATGCAGTGGCACTGGCCAGTAATGATAATCTTATCTCTTCTGTCGTGCTCGAAGACAGAAGGGCAGCTCAGGATATCCTGAAAAGAGCATCCGACATGCTCTCGGATGCGCTCCCATACACCTTTAAAGTTCATGTACACACCGAGGATGTGAAGAGCTTCCTCCGTGCGTGGGCTCCTGATAAGTATGGCGATGATCTCAGCAGTTTCAGAAAATCCATCCTGAAAGTAAAACAGACACAGGCACCTGTCGATGCTCTCGAGCTCGGTCAGGCAGGACTCACTATGAGAGGCATAGTTCCGCTCATTCAGGGGGAGGACTATTACGTCGGCTCTCTCGAGGTCATGCTGCCCAGCGATAAAGTTATCGAAGATGCCGAGATAGACCTTGCCGTGCGCACCATCGTCGCTATTAAAGCAGGTCTCGTGCCTTCTGATGCGGGTGTACAGGTCGGTCCTTATACTGTTATAAAGAACGAATTTACTAACCAGAACTTCTTCGATGATTTTAAAACATATTCCGAAGATGAACTTAATTCGCCTAGATCGTACTTTACTACCGGTAATTACTTCGTGGTGAAATACCCTCTGAAGGATTTCAGCGGTGAAGACATCGGTCTCTTCTACATGGCGAAAGAGATAGACGTTGTCAGCGGAGAGATTGCCGCTGCGAAGAGTATGGCTCTGATACAGATAGTCATCACCATCATCGGCTTCCTTGTTATCTTTGCAGGGCTTATCATCATGCTCCGCATAGTTATCACTCCGAAGCTGAGAGCGCTCATAGACACCACCCATGAGCTCGCTTCGGGCGACGGCGACCTGACCATGCGCATAGACATTAAAACAGGCGACGAATTTGAAGTAGCCGCCGACAACATGAACCAGTTCATAGAGAAGGTTCAGCACACTGTTCAGGCTTCTCTGGACGGTATGCTCGAGAACGTGAGCGCCAGCGAGGAGCTTTCGGCCACTGCTGCGACTCTTTCTCAGAACATCGCTATGCAGACGGAGAAAGTTGAGCAGAGCAGCAACCTTGTGAATGAAGTGGCAGACAACCTCGATAAAACAGAGGAGCTCGCCGTTACCACCACAGAGGTTCTGGAAAAAGGACGTGACAGCCTTCAGGAGCTCGTTACTAACATGAATGTGGTCGTCGACAGGATAGTCGCAGACAGCGAATCCCAGCTAGACCTAGCTACAAACATGCACGAGCTGAACCAGCAGGCTAAAGAGATACAGTCTGTTCTCGGCATCATATCCGATATCGCCGACCAGACAAACCTCCTCGCACTTAACGCCTCTATCGAGGCAGCCAGAGCAGGGGAGCACGGACGCGGATTTGCCGTTGTTGCCGACGAGGTGAGAAAGCTGGCGGAGAGGACACAGACGTCTCTTTCTGACATCAGCAAGATCACCACACAGATCGTAGGCAGTATCGGCGGGGCATCACAGGCCATCACCGCTGTTTCAGAAAGTATGAGAAACGCATCCGAGCAGTCGGGAGAGCTCATTACTCTCGCTGACGACACAAGCCGTAAACTTGACGAGACCGTTGCGGTTTCTTCAGAGATGGTTAAGATGAGTACATACATCGCTACGAAGACTAAAGACATGATAGGTGCTATGGAAGACATTACCAACCTGTCTATGGAGAATACACAGGCTGGCGCGAATGTCGAGCAGGTGGCGGGAACTCTCGCAGAGAAATCCAGCACTGTCTCAGCACAGCTCAAAAAGTTCAAGGTATAGGAGTTTCATTGATGGAAATAAAAGCAACCGGCAAGAATGTCCTTGAAATCACCGGAAACATAAAGTCCCTTGACGACTATAACAAGATCAAGAGAGAATCCCAGTCTATGGTGGCTCACGGGGAGACACACATCACGCTTAATGTTGTGGATTCGCTCTCGATGGTGTCCTCTGTTATCGGATACCTGATAAAGATGATAAACGTTGACGGCATACATCTCACTGTAAACGTGTGGGACGAACGCCTCTATAAGCTGCTGGATCAGCTAAACCTTTTAGACCTGTTCAACGTTCATAAAAAGTAACTAACGAAGGGGCTGTAAAAAGCCCCTTTTTCTTTTGATTTTAAATCCATTTAGAGTATAACTGTCTATATTATTCAATTAAATACAGGTAATTTATGATCAGCGTAGAGAATTTATCAAAGGCGTACGGCGCCAGAGATCTTTTTAAAGATATAACTTTCAGAATCAACAAAGGCGAGAAGGTCGGGCTTGTGGGGCGCAACGGCCACGGGAAGACGACACTGATGCGCATTATCACGGGTGAGCAGGAGCAGGACGGCGGCAATATCAATATGCCGAAGAACTACCGCATAGGCTACCTGAAGCAGCAGCTCGACTTTACCAAACCGACAGCACTGGAGGAAGCCTCCCTCGGACTGCCCGAAGACGAGCAGGACCAGACATGGAGAGCGGAGAAGATACTTTCCGGTCTAGGCTTTTCCGATGCAGATATGTATAAGAAACCGACAGAGTTCTCCGGCGGATATCAGGTAAGGCTGAACCTTGTGAAGCTGCTCCTTTCGGAGCCTGATCTGCTTATGCTGGACGAACCGACCAACTACCTCGACATCACGTCTATACGCTGGCTGGAAGACTTCCTTGCGAAATGGAAAGGGGAGCTGATACTCATCACTCACGACCGTTCATTCATGGACAGCGTGGTCACCCATACCCTCGGCATACACAGGCAGAAGGTGAAGAAGATAGCCGGCTCTACGGACAAGTTCTATGAACAGCTCGCCACCGAAGAAGAAATATATGAAAAAACACGCCAGAACGAAGAGCAGAAGCGTAAAGAGATGGAGCTTTTCGTCACAAGGTTTAAATCTAAGGCGTCGCTCGCCAGCAGAGCCCAGTCCAGGGTGAAAGCACTGGAAAAGATGGGAAAGATGGAAAAACTGGCAGAGATAGAAGATCTCGAATTCCGCTTTAACTATTCAGAGATAAAGGCGAAAGAGCTCCTTTCCGCAAAAGGGCTCAGCTTTGGATACGAAGAGGGTAAACAGCTTATAAAAGATTTCAGCATCACAATCGGCTCAAACGAGAAGATATGCATCATAGGTAAGAACGGTAAGGGTAAAACAACCCTGCTGAAACTGCTCTGCGGAATGATGCAGCCGAACAAGGGCGAAGTCTCAGCACACAGCAACCTGAAAGCAGGGATATACGAACAGACGAACGTACTGCGCCTCGGGGCTCAGAACACCATAGAGCAGGAGCTTATAAACACTGATACTGTGGTGGACAGGCAGAGGGCAAGGGATGCTGCGGGCACTATGATGTTTTCGGGTGATGACGCCCTTAAGAAGATATCCGTACTCTCAGGAGGGGAGAAGAGCAGGGTTATGCTCGCTAAAACCATTCTCCAGCCTGCGAATATACTCTTTCTTGATGAACCGACCAACCACCTCGACATGCAGTCGTGCGATTCGCTCCTCGCTGCCATTGACGAGTTCAAAGGTACAGTGGTCATGGTCACACACAATGAGATGTTCCTTAATCTCATCGCAGACAGGCTCATAGTATTCAGAAACAATAATGTCGAGCTGTACGAGGGGACATACGATGAGTTCCTTAAAAAAGTCGGCTGGCAGGAAGATGACGCCTCGGGAGCATCTGCACCTGTGAACCCGATGAATAAAAAGGAACTGCGCAAACTGCGGGCAGACATCCTCGCTGAAAAGGGTAAAGAGCTTAAACCATTAGAAGATAAGGTTAAAACCCTTGAAAAACAGCTTGAAGATGCCGAGATTAAAATAGACGACCTCAATAAAAGGCTTATCGAAGCATCCGCAAAAGGCGATGCGGACGAGATAGCGAAATGCTCCAAAGCTCTGGACGAGGCGAAGGCTTTTTCCGATGCTGGTCTGGAGGAGCTGATGCACATCTCCGAAGAACTGGAAGAGCGTTCTCAACATTATGAAGATAAGCTGAACGAATTGGGGTAAAATCTATTATAAACTAAGCGGAGGCAATTATGTCTGATATCAAAGAACTTTTTTATCTGGGAATAGGTACGGCGATGCTGGCGAAGGAAAAGATAGAGGAAGAAGCGAAAGAGCTGGTCGAAAAAGGCAAGATGTCCAAAGCTGAACGTGACGAGTTCTTCGAAAAGGCAAAAGCAAAAGCCAAAGAGGAAGAGCAGGAATTTCAGAACAAACTGAAAGAGATAGTTAAAGAAGTGCTCTCTGACATGGGGCTCGCTACTAAAGAAGATGTAGAAGAGCTGAAAGAGCTGCTTAAGAATAAATAGTGCTTAAAACTTTTAGAAGATATTACAATCCGTTCAGGGTATATGCGGTTTTCCGTGTTATCCTGACGGTCTTTATGATAATAAAAGGGAAGAAGAGCTTTTTCTTCATAAAGCCTCTGCGCCCTGAAAAACTGATCAAAAAGATCAACGGTCTCGGTGCGAGCTTTATCAAGCTGGCTCAGGTACTTGCCACCCGTGCGGATTTCTTCACGGATGAATATCTCTATTATCTGCGTCAGCTCCACGACGAGATCCCTCCTATGTCTGAAAAGGACTTTAAGAAGGTCTTCAAAAGGGCATTCAAAGACAAGGTCTGCTTTAAAGAATTTGATGACGAGCCGATAGCAAGTGCCTCCATAGGGCAGGTGCACAGAGCCATCCTTATGGACGGACGTGAGGTCGCCGTTAAGCTCCGCAGGTTCGACATACAGAATGTCATCCGTGCGGATATAAAGATACTCAATTTTTTCAACGGTATATTCAGACCGCTCTTTTCAGAGAATACAAAGAACTCTCTGGATGCTGTTATCGCTGAATTCAGCAAGATGATAGTCAAAGAGGTCGATCTTTCCATAGAACTGTTAAACCTGAAGAAATTCTCTGAAACTTATAAAAACTCCGGTGTCAGCTTCCCTGAGGGATTTTCCGAATGTTCCGGCTCTGATGCCCTTGTGATGTCTTTCATCCACGGATACAGGTTTGATGATAAAGAGCATCTGAAAAAGCTGAATATCAGCTTCGAAGATGTGATGAAAAAACTGATTTATTTCTATGTAGACCAGATGTTTATCAAAGGATTTTTTCATGCTGACCCTCACCCTGGCAATCTGATGCTGACAGAGGAGGGCGAGCTTATCCTGCTGGATTTCGGCATGGTGCAGAAGATCCCCTCACGTACAAGGCAGGCTATAATACAGCTGACCAAAGCGGCGCATGAGCGTAATTTTGAGATGTATATCAGATATGCGAAGCGTCTCGGCGTTATCTCTCAGGATGCGCCTGAATTCGACCTGCAGGATATAGCGGAGCGCATCTTCGACATTCTGGATGATGCCAGCCTCGATTCAAAGAGCATGCAGTCGCTCGCTTTCGAGCTTTTGGAATCTATGAAGAACATACCTTATAAGCTCCCGCAGGAGGCTATATACATCATGCGTGTCAGCTCTATCGTGGAGGGGCTGGGTACTAACTATATCCCAAACTTTAACGGTATCAAAGATATACTACCAGTATTGAAAGATAAGCTGCCGCAGGCTCTCGGCTTTGACATCGGCTTTATCGAAACAGCGAAAAAAGAGACAATAGAGCTTCCGCTCACATTGAAAAAGATAAAGAAGATCATCGATGAGATGGCAGATTTCAGCCTTGAGGTGAAACTGTCGCCTGAGGATATCGAACGCCTGAAGCTATCTGTATTTAAGCATGTGCGTCCTTTCATGGCGGGGGTTCTGCTCATTGTCACCGCATTTTTTGTACAGCGGATGGACATCCCTTACGACAGGGCAATATCCGCAACGCTTTATACCCTTGGGCTTTTACGCATCATTTTCACTTTGTGATACTCTTTCTGAAATATTCGTCAATTTTGTACATCAATATCCAATAAAGTTAATTGCTATGTAAATTCTTTGTGATATTATTGTTTATCATTCTAGGAGGAATTAGTATGAAACGACTGATCATTGTTTTGTGTCTTGTGTTGGCTATGGCTTTTACTGCTTTCGCCGAAGATAAGGCTGCGCAGTCTGGCTCAGCACTGGATTCAATAGTTAAAAGCGGGGTATTCAGAGTAGGTCTTGACCCCGGCTATATGCCTTTTGAGATGAGAGATAAGAAAGGAAACCTCATCGGTTTCGACGTTGACCTTGCAAACGACATGGCTAAAAGCATGGGCGTTAAGCTCGAGATCGTGTCTACAGCATGGGACGGTATCATCCCTGCGCTTCTCACTGATAAATTTGACCTTATCATGGGCGGTATGACTGTTACTCAGATGAGAAACCTTAGAGTAAACTTTGCTGACCCTTACATCGTTGTCGGTCAGACCATCATCATTAACAAGAAGCTTGCTGACAAGGTTAAATCCTATAAAGACCTTAACGACCCTAAGTATGTCGTAAGTGCTAAACTCGGCACAACAGGCGACATAGCTATCGACAAATATATGTCAAAGGCTAAAAAACGTCAGTATGAGACAGAGTCAGAGGCTATGATGGAAGTGGTAAACGGCAGAATCGATGCATTCGTTTATGACCTGCCTCCGAACGCTATCTTTACATCTCAGCATAAAGACAGCCTTCACCACCTCGACCATCCGTTCACATTCGAGCCTCTTGCTTTCGCAGTTAGAAGAGGCGATTACGACTTCGTAAACTGGATCAACAACTACCTTCAGCAGATTAAAGGCGACGGTAAGTATGACATGATCTACAGCAAATGGTTTGAAAACAGCGACTGGATCAAACAGATTCAGTAACAAATATCTAATGGGGGGCTTCGGCCAAGCCATTTAATAAATGTGTTGTTTCGCACAATTTAAATAAATGAATCCTCAATTTTGATAACAAGATTGGGGATTCTTTATTTTAAGAAGATGTTTTTTTGTCATTCTGAGCATGTTTACAGGCGTAAGAATCTCAGACTACTGCTTATTAAGCTCTTTTGGTCACAGTGACTATAAAACCTTGATTATCAGAGTTTATGAGACTCTCACGTCGCTTCACTCCTCAGAGTGACGGTTACCTTTTCTTATCTGAAATATTTTTCGCAGCAACACGTCTTTTAAACGGCTTAGGGCTTCGGCTCCCCTTTTTAGTATCGGGGGATATATGTCTGTCATAATGAGAGAGATACGGCAGGGCGATGCCGAAGAATTCATGGAGATAGTAAACTACTATATCAGAAACACTTTCAACGCTTATCCCGAACATGAGATGGAGCTGAAATGGTTTGACGTGCTGTATGACGACTTTAAGGACTATCCCAATATCTGCGTCTATGACGAGGATAAAGGGAGGCTCGCAGGGTATATGTATATGCGGGCGTACAGGAAGTTTTCATGCTTTGACAGGACAGCAGAGATAACATACTTCATCTCGCCCGAATACACTGGGCAGGGCTACGGCTCAAAGATGCTGACACACGCCATAGCCGAAGCAAAGAAGAAGGGCATAAAGGTCATCCTTGCCCATATTTCATCCCTGAACGAAGGGAGTCTGCGATTTCATGAGAAGCATGGTTTCGAAAAGTGCGGTCACTTCAAGAATGCCGTCGAAAAGAACGGAACGGTCTTTGACACTGTATGGATGCAGCTTGAGATCTAATTGCTGCTTATTCGTTTTATTTATTTAGAACACTTGATCCATATTTATATGTAATTAACTTGTAAGGTTGATTATTAACATGTAAACTTTTTTATTACTTTATTTGGGGACTTATATGCTTAGGTTAATCTTAGTTTTACTTTTTACTCTTTCCTTTGCCGGCTGCATGGACTTAAACGGAAGCAGCTCCAGCCATGATGAATCAGATGTGGAGAACCCTTCAGGGATATGGATAGGCTCTCAGTCTATCGTTGGCACAGGTGTCTTCGACATGAAAACCATCATATACAACGGCAGGATATACGGCATTTCTGAAGATGCAGGCGTTTCATATGCAGGTACTTACGAAATGGCTGAAAGCATATATATGGTCTCCGACGGACGTGAGGATTCGTCCACATCTTACGGACTTTACGACCTGTATGACAATAATAATAAATTTGCCGTGGGGCTTGTTTCTGCAACTGTCGATGAGCAGAATGTCTTTACCGGTTCGTTCCAGAATACAGCCTTTCAGGAGGGCGAGCTGTTTTCATACTATTCTACAGTTTATGAAAAGAGCGTCAGCCTGTCCGACATTTCAGGTGAACATGCCACTGCAGATATGGATATAACGGTATCTGATGAAGGGGTTATCTCCGGAACTATCGACGGATGTGATGTGACGGGCGATATATACGTACCTGAAGAAGGGAAGAACATTTTTGATATATCAATGACAATGTCAGGGTGTGATAACGCAGGGGCATATGAAGGGCTCGGAGCTGTTATGCTGGATGATTCCGACACACCTTACTTCATGGCTCTCACCGCAAATGATATCAGGATGGAAGGCGTCGGTTTTACGCTTAATGCCGTGCCAGATTCTTTCGTGACTGCTGAGGCTTTATCCTATGAAACGGTGCAGGCGAAAGCCGTTGAGTCCGTATCTTCCAGAGCTGTTGAGGCTGATACGACATCTTTTGCCACCACATTAACAGGCGTTACGCATGATAATGAAAGCTACCACCGACAGGACATATACTACAACATCGCCGATTCCAGTTATCAAAACTCCAACTTCACCTTGGCGAAGTTCTACAATGGAGACACAAAGGAAATTTCATCCATTACTAACAGTAATTTTTCCGGCAGTAACTTTGACTCCACTCTCTTCGGATGGGAATACAACGACTATTTTGCTAATACAAAAATTGATGATTCAGATTTTTCAAACAGTACATTTAGTAAAGAAAGTGTCACTATGTATGGCAGTTATACGATGCATTTCTCTCCTAAGAATACAAATTTTTCAAACAGCTCTTTTGATAGGATAAATTTAAATGTTGATAGAAGCGGGAATGATTTTTCAGGAACCACTATCTACAACTCGGATTTTACGATAAGCGGAAGCAATAATGACTTTTCAAATACGGCTTTCGATCAGACGACACTGACTATAGACAGTGGCGGTTCCGGGGCTGATTTCACAGATGCAAGGCTTGATTATGTAAAAGAATTAAATATATATTCAGACGTTGATCTAACAGACACATATATATATGCAGGAGATACGCGAGTGTATTCCTATGTCGACTTCTCTGTTGCAGATATATACGATATCGGAACATTGTCATTATACTCTGAAGCGAATTTTTCAGGTGCTAACCTATCAAATCCTCATGATTCTGAAGCTGGGACAAATATTAATTTTTATTCTAACATTTTGAATCCTGCTGCGGCTCAGGCGCTTAAGGATGATATATCGTCAGCCATTTTTGATATTATCATGAGCTTGATAGGAGACGATGTGAGCTCTTCTACGCATGACGTACTTTCATTTTATGAAGGGGGCAATTTTTCAGGCGCAAACTTAAACCGTTCTAATATCCTAATGCATCGTGACCTTTATGAAGATGACGACTATGTAAATAATGATCTTATTCTGCTCAACGTTAACTTTAGCAGAGCTGATTTTACTAATGCCGGAGTTTACAGGCAAGGTGATATGTTTTCAAATGACAGGCTTAATTATCATCCTATCTTTTTAGGTTGTGATTTCCGCGCTGCCAATTTTGCAAATGCTTCATTAGGGAACGCATATTTTATGTTGTCCGATATGAGGTATGCGAATTTGAAAGGTGCAGAAAAGCCCAACTCCACCATAGGTCTGCGTACGTCAGACTACAGCAATGCATGGTGGTATGACGGTTCAAGATGTGCCGCAATATCCGTCGGGCTGTGCATACCTGTTCCTAGCGCTTTCAATACAGGGCTGACATATGAAGAGTATCTGGACGGCAAAAGCGATTCAGATAAAGTCGAAGAGAACTTTAAGAAGAAAGCACAAGAGGTTGTTGACAAAGGGGTAAGTATTATCAAAGACCCTGTGGGGTCAGTGAAGAAGATGTTCCATTGGTAAGTTTATGTATGCTTGGATGAATGAGCAAATCACAGCTTAAGAGCATAAAAGTCATTGCGAGAAAGCCGGAGGCTGACGAAGCTTTCGAAGTGAAACGAAGAATGGCGAACTTGTTTCGCCTTCATCTTTGTATAAATTAACGAGTGCAGATACTAGCTCGTTGATTACTATTCATGGACTCGTACAGCCTTCGGCTAGTGTCACAGCCCTTTGGGCTTCGCAGTGACGTTTTTTGCATATGATCTAGCTGAGAAAACGAAGTTGTAACTATGTGCGTTAAGCACATGTGAAGCATAGAACCACGGGTTTACCCAAGGTGATTTATAGTTTAGACGGCACTCTCTGTCTTTCTACTCTCTCTCACCGCTACGGTATAGCCGTATATCACAAACGAAAGTGAGACGACCTGCTGTAGTGAAAGGAGCGGTTTACCCTGTATGAATAGCAGTATTATCATCCCCGTATTCATCACCATATAAAACAGCCAGCCCCTGTTGTCATTCCGAGCCAGAAGGTAGCTGCCTATCAGGAATCCCGCCATGGCGGCCATTTCCAGAAACTGTCTGACGGATGTCAGTCCGCCGTAGTCATAGAGGCTGTATGATAAACCTACGAAAAGAAAGACGTATACGCAGTATTTGGTAAAGAGTGTGACGGCTCTGTTTGGCTGTCTGTTTGAGTAATAGACAATATACAGACCGAGGAACATCGAAGGCAGACCGCCCGACTCCACAGACGCTGCGATCCAGTTGTGATGCTGTGCGAGGATGATCACCCACCCGGGGACACCTAGAATGTATACTGTCCATCCCCATAGTTTCAGCTTACGTTTTGTTGACGGTGATTTACCCTCTGCGAGGGCGAAGAAGACCTTATTCAGAAGATAAAAGCCTGCAGCCCACACCTGTATTGCAATATCCATTGATACCTCATGCGCATATAGTTTGGGCTGTTTCAGAGAGTGTATATCACCATCCTGTATCATGCAATAATAATTAAATATGACTATATATGTGATAAGAATTTTAAATAGATTTATCCTGCCTCATACAGAGAATCATTCATAAAAGACTATGACAAGATGATAGTCCTTATAAAGGAAAAGATCACCAATCCCACTGTACTCGAGCAGAGCCTGTCTCTTTTAGAGGCGTATAAGGCAGACTTTCTGAAGCTGGTAGAGAAGGAGGTCGAGTTTGGTCTGAAACACACTGACGGTATTCAGGGTGAGGTTCGGGCTTATGTACATGCGCTGGAGGCAGAGATGGATGCAATGAGCAAGGCTGTTCAGAGCGAGCTGGAAGAGCGCACACATAAGTCTCAGTTGATAAAGATAGTTGTGGTCACCGCCCTTGCTTCTTTTGTTATACTGGCTCTGCTGGTCCTAGTGGCTAATCTGAGAAAGCTGATGATCAGGCTGCACACCGGAACAGATGAGCTTCTGCTCTTCGGTAACCTCTCAAAAGAGAAAGGGATGAAGAGCGAGACCAGATGCGAGATAACTAATGTTATCAATCTGCTCGATATATTTAAACAGAAGGTAGTACGTGTCATGGCTAGTGTGCAGGACAACTCCGGAAAGCTGACGGAGGTCAGCGTATCTGTTTCATCAGCATCCGAGGAGCTCTCATTAAATGTAAGCAATCAGAGCGACCAGATGGTTAGCATCGCCAGCGCTATGGAGGAGATATCCGTATCTTCCTCTGAAGTGATGCACAATGTCAGCGTTGCTGCTGATAAGAATACCGAAACAACCCATAACACCGTTCAGGGTAAGAAGAAGCTGGAAGAGCTGATAGGTAAGATAGGTGATATAAGCGCCACTACTGCGGAGCTGTCTAAGACCATCGAAGGTCTGTCTAAATCATCAGCAGAGATAGGCGACATTCTGAATGTTATAAACGACATCGCCGACCAGACAAACCTGCTTGCGCTTAATGCCGCCATAGAAGCGGCAAGAGCTGGCGATGCTGGGCGCGGATTTGCCGTTGTGGCGGATGAAGTGCGTAAACTGGCAGAGAGGACACAGACTGCCATTCAGGACATCAACTCCATCATCACTGCGCTTGGGCAGGATACGTCTAAGGCGTTTCAGGGGATGTCTGTCGCTTCGGACAGCGTTGCTAAAGGGGTAGCTGTGGCGAATGATACTAAGAGCAATTTCGACGTTATCTTTACCTCTGTGCAGGCTGTAAATGAGGTGAACAATCTCATAGGCAATGCCGTAGAACAGCAGGTGGAAGCCATACAAAACATAAACACCAGCATACAGAATCTGGCATCGGGCTTTACAGAGAGCAATCAGGCAGTCGGCAGCATAGCAGATACGACATCTGATCTGAATGCCCAGTCGGAAAACCTGAGGAATCTATTGAAGGAATTCAAATTATAGACAAAAAAAAGGGGAGCCGAAGCTCCCTTTTTTTAATTTCATATCTTAAACTGTTTAACAAGCTCACGCATGCTGTCGCTCATATTTTCCAGATTGGATGAGCTTTCGGCAATGTGGTTTGCTGTTAAAGTTATCTCTTCGGAAACAGTCGCAACGGCATCTATATCCATCTGTATCTGACCGCTGGTGGATGCCATCTGAGATGTAGCACTTGAGATGCTTGAAACCATCTCTTCAAGTGAATTAACGCTTTCAACGATAATATCCAGCGATTCAGCAACCTGCTGAGTCATCTTTACGCCCATATCGACATTTATTTTCACATCAGACATAGACCCTGTGACATTTTTAATGCCTTTCTGAGTGCTGTTTACGAGCTCGCTTATCTCTGTTGTAGCGGCCTGTGTTCTTTCTGCCAGTTTACGCACTTCATCCGCCACAACGGCAAATCCGCGCCCCTGATCTCCTGCTCTGGCTGCTTCGATGGCGGCATTCAGTGCGAGGAGGTTTGTCTGGTCGGCGATGTCGCTGATTACGCTCACAATCTCTATGATCTGCTCTGAGCTAACGCTTAGCTCCTGTACCAGAGCGGAGGAAGCATCCACCGTGTCTTTGATCTTTAAGACACCTTTGGTGGATTCATGCACTGTCTCTTTGCTGTGTGTTGCTTTATCTGCTGTTTCAGAGGAATACACCGATATGTCTGACAGATTCTGAGCTATCTCTTGTGTGGTCTGGGTCATCTCTGCCGTGGCGGAAGCTATCTGTGTAGACCGCTCGGACTGAGAGATGGTCCCTGCTGAGAGCTCGTTTGCTCCGGAGCTGAGGTCTGTGCTGGTGTCTCTCAGGGAGTTCGCATTATCTATTATCTGTCTCAGCAGTATACGCAGCTCATTCACCATCATTTTAACAGAATAGACCAGTGAGAAATTATCATTTGCAGAGACTTTGATATCTCTTGTGAAGTCGCCTTTTGATATATGGCTCATCAGCTCTATTACATGGTCGGGCTCTCCGCCGAGGGTTCTGACCAGCTTTGATGCGATGTAGAAAATAATCAATGAGATAACTGCGATAGATATTACAACGATGATTATTGTCATTAATTTAATAGGCTCAAGAAATGCGAAAACCTCGTCCACGGGGACATTCATTGCCATTGTCAGTGTGAATACTGTCTCAGGTATTTTGAACGGGTGGAAAGCAAAGAGCGTTTCGCCTGATGTGCCTTCTATCTTCTTGGATAATATCGTGTTTTTAAGAGTTTCTGAGCCTTTGTATGCTTCAGGGAAGACATCCTTATAGCTTTTGCCTTCTTCGCTCTTTTTCGGGTGTGCAAAAACGGTGAAATCTCCTGTCAGAAGGAAAGCATATCCGCTTTCGTAAAACTTAATGTCGTTTACCAGCTCCTTGAAATAGCTGATAGCCATGTCTACACCTGCGACACCGATTATTTTGCCGTCTTTTTTGAAAGGTACTGATATCGTTATAAGGGTTACATTCTGTCCGCCGATCTCATACGTTGTCGGTTTCGCTATGTTAAAGGCTCCATTCTTCAGCGGGACGTAATACCAGTCGTCTATGCCGCTGTTGTCGTCTACAATCGTCGTATTTGCTTTGCTTATGTTGTTGCCGTCTCTGTATGCCATGGGTGAGAAACGATTTTTATATACGAACGACTCTTCGCCGAGGGATGAGTCGTTTGTGTGGTACTGATTGGGTTCCCACACAATCCATGCATCATACAGAGAGGTATTGACGCTCAGTACGTGTACGAGGAAGTCCATAGTTTCGTTTCTGGACATCTTGCTGTCGCTTGCAGAGGTTACTGTTGCAAAGTTTGCTAATGTCTTCGCGACATGTATGCTTGAGCGTATATCCCCTGAGATCTCCCCTGCATGTTTCTCTAGTTCATTTTTTGCACTTTGAGTTGCTACTTTTACTGATTCTTTTTTGACGGATGTAAATATAATCAGACTGGATACAATAAAAGATAGCAGCACGGAAATAAGAACCGGTAAAATGATCTTCATTTTAAAACTTAGCTTCATATAAATACCGCCTAGTTGAATATATTTATATTTTACCAACTAAATTATTAAAAATGTCATCATTTTATAAATTATAATTTTATCTAATTATTTGTTAACAAGGATATACACAGGTCTATTAAGAGTTTGAAAGATAAATTTCGGATATATTAAGCAGTAATGAAAAAAGGGGAGCCGAAGCTCCCCTTTTACGTTTATGTCAGTGTGACTATTTGTCGTCGATTGAACAGTCAACTTTTGCAAGTTCGCTGTAGAGTTTAAGACGCTGGTTAGCCTTTTTCTGAGCGAAATCGCCGAGCTTCTCTGCCATCTCAGGGAACATCTTCTGAACAACACGGAATCTGTTTTCAGTAGCCATGAATTCCTTGATAGTCATTGAAGGCTCTTTGCTGTCGATAGTGAGCGGATTCTTACCTTCTCCTCTGAGAGCAGGGTTGAATCTGAACAGCGGCCAGTAGCCGGAAGCAACAGCTTTCTTCTGAGCTTCAACACCGGATGTCATGTCTATACCGTGAGCGATACAGTGTGAGTATGCGATGATGAGAGAAGGTCCGTCGTGAGCTTCTGCCTCTACGAATGCTTTGATAACCTGAGCAGGGTTAGCCAGAGATACCTTCGCAACATAGATGTGGCCGTATGTCATAGCGATCATACCGAGGTCTTTCTTCTCTGCTTCTTTACCGGAAGTAGCGAATTTAGCCTGAGCACCGATAGGAGTAGACTTAGAAGCCTGACCGCCGGTGTTAGAGTAAACCTCTGTATCGAGTACGAGTATGTTAAAGTTTTCTGTAGATGCGAGTACGTGGTCGAGACCGCCGTAACCGATATCGTAAGCCCAGCCGTCACCACCTACCATCCATACGGATTTTTTAACGAGGTAGTCAGCGAGTGACTCAAGGTTTTTAGCTTCAGAAGAGCCTATCTTAAGACAAGCAGCTTTGAGTTCTGCAACTCTCGCACGCTGTGCTTCGATGCCTGCTTCTGTAGACTGGTCAGCAGATTTGATGTCAGCTACGAGCTTAGCATCAAGACCTGCGACTCTGTCGAGGAGCTCTGTCGCCTGCTTGTTGAACTGATCAACTGTAAGTCTGAATCCGAAACCGAATTCTGCGTTGTCCTCGAAGAGTGAGTTACTCCATGCCGGTCCGCGTCCGTCTGCTCTTGTGCAATATGGAGTAGTCGGAAGGTTACCACCGTAGATAGATGAACAACCTGTGGCGTTGGATATAAGTGCTCTGTCACCGAAAAGTGAGGAGAGGAGTCTTACGTATGGTGTTTCACCACAGCCTGCACAAGCTCCGGAGAACTCGAACATGTGTGGAGCAAGCTGAGAGCCTTTAAGGCTTGCTTTGTTATATTTATCGATCGGAAGCTCAGGGATAGTTGTGAAGAAGTCCCAGTTAATGACTTCCTGATCTCTGAGTTCAACCTGTGGCTTCATGTTGATAGCTTTGATCTCAGGGTTAGTTTTGTCTTTGGCAGGACAGTTGTAAACACAAGCGCCGCAGCCTGTACAGTCTTCAGGAGCAACCTGAACTGTAAACTTCATGCCTGCGAATTCCTTGCCTTTTGCATCCATAGATTTGAATGCTGCAGGAGCTTTGTCGAGAAGAGCAGGCTCGTACACCATTGTTCTGATAGAAGCGTGAGGACAAACGAATGAACAGATACCGCACTGGATGCAAAGCTCTGTGTTCCACTCAGGCATGTTTACAGCGATGTTACGCTTCTCAAATCTAGCTGTAGAGAGCGGGAATGTACCGTCATCAGGAAGCTGAGAAACTTTAACCTCATCTCCTCTCATAGCAACGAGCTGAGATGTTGTCTCTTTAACAAAGGCTGTGGCCTTAGGATCTGTTACACAGTTACCAACGAGAGGGAATACGATCTCCTCATTGGATGGAGCTGCGCCTTCGCCGGGATAGTGAACTTCCTGAAGTCCTGTAGCACCTGCTTCAGCAGCGTCGTTGTTCATTTTAACAACTTTCTCGCCGTAACGTCCGTAGGATTTTTTGTTAGCATCTTTGATAGCGCCGAGAGCATCAGCAAATGGGATGATCTCAGAGATTTTGAAGAATGCTGTCTGGAGTACAACGTTGTATCTCTGTCCGAGACCGAGCTCGTCAGCTATTTTAACAGCGTTGATAGTGTAGACCTTAGCCTGTTTAGCCACGATCTGCTTCTGAACGATCTCAGGGATGTGTGCCCATATTTCGTCAGCGGAGAACTGGCTGTTCAGGAGGAATGTTCCGCCCGGGTTAAGGTATTTGAGCATGTCGTATTTCTCAAGGAAGGAGAAGTTGTGGCATGCAACAAAGTCAGCCTTCTGTACAAGGTAGGAAGACTTGATGTTCTTCTTACCGAAACGAAGGTGAGATGTAGTCATAGAACCGGCTTTCTTTGAGTCGTAAACGAAGTAAGCCTGGATAGTGTTGTCTGTCTGATCGCCGATGATCTTAGCTGTGTTTTTGTTAGCGCCGACAGTACCGTCAGAGCCAAGACCGAAGAACATAGCGTTGTAAACGCCGTCCTGAGGTGTGAGCCAGTTTGGATCATACTTAAGGCTGAGGTTTGTAACGTCGTCTTCGATACCGACAGTGAAGCCGTTTTTAGGCTGGTCAGCGTCAAGGTTGTCGAATACGGCTTTAACCATAGCTGGTGTGAATTCTTTAGAACCGAGACCGTAGCGTCCGCCGACGATTGTAGGATATCCGTCGAATTTGAACATCTTCATCTGCATAGCTTCGCCGATAGCAGTACGTACATCGAGGTACATAGGATCGCCGATAGAGCCCGGCTCTTTTGTTCTGTCGAGGACAGCGATCTTCTTAACAGTAGTAGGAAGAGCGTTGATGAATCCCTCGAGTGGGAACGGTCTGTAAAGTCTGATCTTTATGATACCGACTTTTTCGCCGTTTGCTGTCATGTAGTCAACAGCTTCTTCGGCAACATCAGCACCGGAACCCATGATAACGAGAACTTTCTCAGCATCAGGTGCACCGACATAGTCTACAAGTTTGTATGCGCGGCCTGTGAGCTCTGCAAACTTGTCCATCTGTTTCTGCATGATAGGGTTGAATGCTGTGTAGTATTTATTAGCAGTCTCTTTCGCCTGGAAGAATACGTCAGGGTTCTGAGCTGTTCCTTTGATTGTTGGTTTGTCAGGGTTGAGAGCTCTTGCTCTGTGGTTTCTGACGAGCTCATCATCGATCATATGAGCCATTTCTTCGTGTGTCAGAGCAGCAGTGGAGCGGAGCTCGTGAGATGTTCTGAAACCGTCGAAGTAGTGGAGAACAGGGATGCGGCTTTCAAGTGAAGCTGCCTGCGCTATAAGAGCGAAGTCCATTGTCTCCTGTGGGTTGTTAGAAGCGAGCATAGCCCAGCCTGTCTGGCGGCAGGCCATAACGTCGGAGTGATCACCGAAAATAGAAAGCGCATGTGTCGCAACTGCACGGGCACTAACGTGGAATACTGTAGGTGTAAGTTCTCCAGCGATCTTGTACATATTAGGGATCATAAGAAGGAGACCCTGGGACGCTGTGAATGTTGTTGTAAGTGCGCCTGCGGAGAGAGCACCGTGAACAGCACCGGATGCGCCGCCTTCTGACTGAAGTTCTACTACTTTAGGTACAGAACCCCATATGTTTTTTTCGCCCATTGCAGATTTTTCATCTGAAATTTCACCCATAACAGACGAGGGTGTAATAGGATAAATCGCTATAACCTCGTTTGTCGCGTGAGCAACGTGGGCTGCGGCGGTGTTGCCGTCAATGATTACTTTTTTCTTCTGAGACATACCATCACTCCTTTTTTGATGATTAGAAATATGTTTTAAAGCTAACGTATATTAAATTTCGAGTGGTTGTGAGGTCACTATACATATTTTCAATATCTCAGTCAACAGCATTTCTTGTTTCATTTGTTAACAAGATAGGATATACTCTTTACTATGAAGCAAATAATAAGAAAACTAGGTAAGTGGGCAATAGACAGTGCCATATTTTATTATGGATATGTCAACTTCACCATAAATTTCATAAAAGGGTGTTTTAATATTCGATTACTTAACCCTTCGGTTAAGCTCGTGATATTCCGTCAGGTGTACTTCACAGGGGTGCAGATACTCCCTATGTTCTCCCTTATCTCCATAGTTATCGGGCTCGCTCTGGTCGGTGGTTTGACCAACTTTTTGGTTCAGTTCGGAGCACAGGACAGAGTGGGTGATATTCTCGTGCTCGTCACAGTAAAACAGCTTGCTCCTATCGTGGTAGCTATACTTTTGACCCTCAGATCGTCCACCGCCGTCACGGCAGAAATCGCACTTATGAAAATGAACAACGAAATCGAGACACTGAAGTCTCTTTCGATAAACCCCTTTGTTTACCTCTACATCCCCAGAATCCTTTCGGGAGTAGTATGCATGGGAGCACTGGCGACGATATTTGTTTATATCTCCATAATCGGCGGATATTTAATTTTGAGCTTCAATTTGAATATATCATTTGATTTTCTAATACAGACTATTTTTGACGCTTTTAATTTTAAAATCGTATTGGTATTTTTGATAAAGGTACTGCTTATGGGATATTTCGTAATGTCTATTCCAATCTATACAGCTCTACAGGTGGGCAATGCAGTGACGGAAATACCTATTGCACTTCTTAAAGGTATGCTTAGGCTCTTCTATGCTCTCATACTTGTAGAGGTATTAGGAGCATTGATATGAGCTATAAGTATTTTATATATTATGTCAATCATCGCCAGCGTGATGAGTGGTACAAGACGCTCATGCAGTATGCAAATAAAACAAAAATAGGAATTGTTTCAAATTTGCTTCCTATTATTGGAAATCTCTCTGTGTCGGAGAACATGCTTGTGGGGGCATATTATCACCACAAGATCAGTTATAAAGAGGGGATGAAGCTCGTCACTGCCGACCTTAAGCGTTTCGGCATGGAGGGGAAAGAGGATTACAGAAGTAATCTTCTGGACGACTTTGAGAAGCTGATAGTCAAATATCTTCAGGTGAAGTATATTTGCCCTGAATGGATAGTTTTCCTCAGCCCCCGCCGTATGTATGCAGCCGAGTATGAGGAAAGGTTTCATGAATTTTTACGTTGTGAACAGCTCGAAAAATCGGTTATTATTGAAAACGAATTAAACCGAAAACTGTTCAGCGATATGCACGAATACACTGAAAAGGATTTTAATAAATGGGTGACCCAAGATTTAAAAATTTAGAGCTTAAAGTAGGCTTTTTCATCCTTGCAGCTATTATAATGATAGTTGTCATGGTTGTGGGCTTCCTCGTTACGCAGGATGTCTTTACCAGAAAGATAAAGGTTGTTTTCCTTGCGGATTCGGGCGAGGGACTGTCTAAAAGTATGCCTGTGATGTATTCCGGGTTTCAGCTCGCACGTGTGCACAGGCTGGAGCTGAGGGATGACGGTATGGTCGAACTTAGGGCAAACATACCGGAGAAATACAAGAAATGGGTTAAATCCGACTCTGCGGCGAAGATACAGGCGCAGGGAGTGATAGGTGCGAATGCTATCGTCCTCTCAGGAGGGACACTCTCTGACCCGGATATTGAAAACGGACACGTGTATAAACTTAAACGTGAAAAGGCCATCACTGACCTTCTGGTCAAGGTCGAGCCTATGATAGAAGATGTGAAGAATATCCTTACCAATGTAGATAATGTCACTTCATCCATATCCAGCAAAAAATCGAAGATAGAAGACCTCCTTGACGGCGTCGGCGCTGTCGGCTCTGACCTTACGAAGAAAGAGGGCTCTGTGGGCTACCTTGTGCGCTCCGACTATCTTAAGAACGAAGTGGAATCCATAGTGGATAAAATAAAGATAATAGAAGATAACCTTAAAAGGATAACCGAGGCTGTTAGTGCCAGAGTAGACGAGGCGCAGCCTGTCCTTCAGAACTTTGATAAAGGGCTCGTCGCCATTAAAGAAGGCTCTGAAAAGATCGGTAATCTTGCTAAGAATATAGACGATTCCGTCACGAAGATTCAGCCGACGCTGGATAATGTGAATAAGGTGTCCACCGATATCGCAGAGAATTCGCCCGATCTAATAGAGCTGAAAGCTCAGACGGATGAAATACTCAATACTACAAACCGCATACTTCTGAACCTTGAGGAAAAGTGGCCGTTCAACGACGGAACAGGGGTTAAGACTGATGAGAAAGTGAGGCTGCCATGAGAAAGACAGCCGTTGTTTTCATCATCTCCCTTATGATCTTTTCATGCAGCAGCAAAGAGGCTCAGTCTCCTGATTTCCTCTATGGAAGCAAGGTTTATGCAAACTTTGTAGACTATTATCTCAAAGGCAAACCGATACTTGCACAAGCAGCGTTCAATAAGGCCGAATATCAGTTTCTGAGCATGGACGCTATGTGTAATCTGTCTCGTATATATATAGGACGTTTTGTGCTGGAAGAGGGCGGTGAAGACCAGACAGCCCTTGAAAAGGCAAATAACTATGCCTCTCTTGGCTCTTGTCAAAATGAAATAGAAGCTGTAAAGTACCTTTCCGGGGTTAATTACGATAAGAAGCTTCTGCCTGAGCCTTATTCAGAGATCGCAGGCGCTGATGGTGAAAAGCTCATAAATCTCTCTGATAATAAAGAATTACCGGACTATACAAGAACAAGGCTGCTGAGAAATGCGGCCATTGGTTATATTATGAGCGATGCTCCCCTTGCGGAAGAATTAGCCGAGAGGGCGCTTGTGATAGACAGATTCAACGGCTGGAGTCTTAACATATTAAGAGATCTGACAATAATTAAGGCTGCCGCTGAGAAACAGGAAAAAGACACATTAGATATAGAGAAGAGAATAGGGCTTGTAAAAGCTGTGCTGAATAAAAAATAATCACCTATTGATTAAATTTTAGCCATTTGAAAGTTCTCTCTATGCTGCGGATACGTTAAATAGAGAGTTTAGCTTTTGGCATGTACATTGCTCAAAATTCTCATGCATTACGCTTGGAGGTTCAGGTGAAAAAGATCGAAGCAGTTATTAAACCTTTCAAACTCGATGATGTAAAAGAGAAACTCACTGAAATCGGTATTAGGGGTATTACCATCAGTGAAGTGAAAGGATTCGGAAGACAAAAAGGACACACAGAGCTCTACAGAGGAGCTGAGTACGTTATTGACTTTATCCCTAAAATTAAAATTGAAGTTGTCGTATCAGACGATATGGTTTCTCAGGCTGTTGAAGTTATGACAGAAGCAGCTAAAACCGGCAGAATAGGCGACGGTAAGATTTTCGTTATGCCTATCGACGAGGTTATCCGTATCAGAACCGGAGAAACCGGCGAGAACGCACTTTAAGAATTCCAATAAAAAACATGTTATTTTTTAGGAGGCAACATGACAGCTAAAGATGCAATCAAATTTATCGAAGAGAACGGCGCAAAACTTTGCGACTTTCGCTTCACAGACTTTCTCGGACAGTGGCAGCACACTACTGTTCCTGCTCACGAAATAACAGAAGACATCTTCGAAGATGGTCTCGGTTTCGATGGTTCTTCTATCAGAGGATGGCAGGCCATCAACAACTCTGACATGATCATGCTCCCAGACCCGGCAACAATCAAAATGGACCCTTACACAGCGGTTCCTACAGCATACATGATCTGTAACATCTTTGACCCAATAAGCAAAGAGCGCTACACAAAAGACCCTAGAAACATCGCTGCTAAAGCTATCAAATACCTTCAGTCTACAGGTATCGCAGATACAGCTTACTTCGGACCGGAAGCTGAGTTCTTCGTATTTGACAACGTTTCTTACGACACAACAAAAAACACTTCTTACGTATTCCTTGATACTGAAGAAGGTAACTGGAACACAGGTGCTGAAGGCCCTAACCTTGGTTACAAAATCAGACCAAAAGAAGGCTACTTCCCAGTTCCACCACTCGACAGCCTCTTCAACCTTCGTAACGAAATGGTTATGACAATGGAATCTCTCGGTCTTTACATCGAGAACTCCCACCACGAAGTTGCTTCCGGCGGTCAGTGTGAGATCGACATGCGTTTCAACGACATGATCTCTATGGCTGATGACCTTCAGACATTCAAATATGTTGTTAAAAACACATCTTGTAAGCACGGTAAGTCTGCTACTTTCATGCCTAAACCACTCTACGGAGACAACGGTTCCGGTATGCACGTACACCAGTCTCTCTGGAAAGACGGCAAGCCTCTCTTCGCTGGTGAAGAGTACGCCGGTCTCTCTGAGATGGCTCTTTACTACATCGGTGGTATCATCAAACACGCTCATACAATCGCAGCTTTCACAAACCCAACAACAAACTCCTACAAGAGACTTGTTCCAGGTTTCGAAGCTCCTGTTTCACTTGCTTACTCTTCTAGAAACAGATCTGCTTCCCTGCGTATCCCAATGTACAGCCCATCACCAAAGGCTAAGCGTGTAGAAGTAAGATTCCCAGACCCGCTTGCTAACCCATACATGGCTTTCACAGTTATGATGATGGCCGGTCTCGACGGTATCCAGAACAAGATCGATCCAGGTGAGCCAATGGACAAAAACCTTTACGATCTTGACCCGATCGAACTTTCTGCTATCCCACAGATGCCATCTTCTCTTGAGCAGTCTATCAACGCTCTTGAAAAGAACCACGACTTCCTTCTTAAAGGAGACGTATTCACAGAAGACGCTATCGCTAGCTGGATCGAGTGGAAAAGAGATGAGATCTCCGGTCTCAACTCCAGACCTCACCCATATGAATTCTTCATGTACTACGATAACTAAGATTTATCTGAGTATAGATATGGAAAAGGGGAGCTTTTGCTCCCCTTTTTTTATAATTAAATTATGTGAAATCTACTGGTTTGTTTCTTTGTCTAACAGCTTGAAAGCATCTTCGATTTCGGGAGTGAATTCGAGCTTATGCACTTCGTTCCCTGTGATGCTCCATGCGTTGCCCGCTTTAATGACGAGCTTGTCTACGTATTCGACATACTCTTCCTGGAGCTTTTTGACATACTGGTCATAGTCGCCCATCATCTTTCTTACGTATGCTTCATACTCATCAACTTTTACTTCCATATACTTTTTGAACTGACCGTGCAGAGGCGTAACCTCTACCACGCCTTCCTTCATATAGCAGTCCTGACGTCCGTCTTCGTTAGTGTCGATGAGGAATTCAGTACCTTTGACCCCGATGACGGCACTGGTGAGGGCTATATTCAGTCCGGATGCCTGCCCTCTGGTCTTGATGGAAAAGACTACCTTGCCCCCTTCGGGCTTATAGGTGTTTATGTCCTCTATGGTCATCATAGAATTTTCTGTGAGGGCGATCTTGTCCTCAGCGAGCATGGATATCACGGCAGTAGATGAAGATTTGGTGGCTATCCTGTTTTTCAGGAAGATCGGCGTATCCGGTGTCTCCACCTGTGTGCCTCTGGGGGATACTCCGTCATAGAGTGTGACCCTCCCCTTGAAAGAGGCTATAACGCCAGCCTGATCAGGTGTCTGAACAGCTTCGGCAGGTTGTTCTGCCTCGGTCTGCTGTAAAGTTTCGGCAGTTTGAGCAGTTTCAGCGGCTTGGGTTGTCTCCGCCGTTTGCTGTGCATCAGCGAATGCAGCAGCCGCAACCAGTAGTAATAACAAAATAAGGTATTTTTTCATTTGAACTCTCCATATTTTATTATGTCACTTATTTATCTAATGTGTAGTGAAAAATCACTTTATTTTTAAGTCTCATATACTATCCTATAAGAAATTGTAATAGAATCCTAATAAGCCGTATGGTAGATTTATTTATTAGGATTATTTGGAGGTTACCATGAAAAAACTTATACTGTTTCTTGCTGCTGTATCTTTGATGCTCGTAGGATGCGTCGGCGGCGAACCAAAAACAGAACTCGCTGACCCTTGTTTCAAGGGTGCTCCTGCATGGGTTGTCAACCCTCAGGTTGAAGGCGCTATCGCAGCTGCAGGCTCTGCTAAGAAATCAGCAGGCGGCATGCAGTTCACAAGAGACGCAGCTATGGCTAATGCAAGAAGCGAGATCTCCCGTGTTATCGAAGTTAAAGTCAACACTATGATGAAAGACTTTACTCAGGTTACAGGAGTAGGCGATGCTGAAACTGTTGATAAAGTGACATCATCTGTTTCCAAGCAGGTATCAAGCCAGGTGCTTCAGGGAACAATGCAGAAAGACGCTTGGTTTTCACCATGTTCAGAACTGTATGTTCTCGTTGTGCTCGACCCTTCCAAAGTGGCTGAGCTTACAAAGCAGCAGGTTATCACAAGCATGAAGAACGATCAGGCTCTCTGGCAGCAATTCCAGGCACAGAAAGCTCAAGACGAACTTGATGCTGCAGTGTCTAAAGAATTTGGAAACTAAGATACAAGCATTTATATAAGAAGGGGCAGTCTTGCTGGCTGCCCTTTTTTTATAGGGTAATTTATATGAAAAGATTTCTTATATTTCTATTATGTGCGGGCATGCTCGGGTGTGCCGGTACGGGGGGCGGACCAAAGCTGATAGACGGTAAGCCCGAATGGTATTTCACACCGTCAGCAGGCGGTAAAGTAGGCGGTGTCGGTGTTTCCGGCATACATAAAGACGGAAAGACAGGGCAGAAACAGCTCGCAGTGGAAAGAGCTCTGGCGGAGATAGCCAGACAGATGGGTGTTAAAGTGGACAGCTTTTCCAGCATACATTCAAACACATCCGCAGGCAGCTCTTCCGTCAGCGGACAGTCTGCATCATTCTTTACGGCATCGGGTAAAACAGTCAATGCGCGCATAGCAGAAATGTGGGAAGACCCCTATACTAAAGAATTATATATATGGATGGTAAGTGAATGAGAATCTTCTTTGTAATACTCGGCCTTTTGGTTTGCTCATCGGCATTTGCAGCAGACAGCTTCGAAGACTTTAAAAGTCAGTCCATCGGCGGTTTTGAAAGTTCCAAATCAGAGTTCGACTCCTTTAAGGAAGAGACTATGACGGAATTCGAAACCTATAAGAGGATCATCGACGAAGAGTTCGCCGCTTATAAGAAAGAGATAGAAAAATACTGGGACACAGTGGAGGTCTCGGATAATACCAAATGGGTGGAATACCTGAACGGATATCAGGTGAGGAAGATTGTCGACTTTGATACTAAGAAAATACAGATAGATATCATCGGCGGGACACCGAACGACATAAAACCCGTTTTAAAGGATCTTTTGAACGAGGATAAGGGGAATGCCTTCCGCAGAGACCCCGTCGCCTTTAACACGGAAAATAAACTGCGTGAGGAAGTGCCCGACGTAAAGACTGATAAGATAACAGACGACCCTGTCATCACAGACCTGTTCACAGATAAAAAGAAGCTGACAGACAAAGAACTCGACGAGCTTTCGTCTAAACTGATATCAAGTTCGCAGATGTCTACAGGCATCAGCGACAAGACAGGACAACATGTCGCCACGGCAGTGATAAACCTGCCCTCAGATACGTATCAGAAAGCAGCTTCAAAGGTTAAGCCTTATGTATCTGATTTCGCATCAGAGTTTAAGATCGATCCTTCACTTGTGATGTCTGTGATATATAACGAAAGCAGGTTTAACCCGCTTGCGAAGTCACACGTGCCTGCTTACGGGCTTATGCAGATAGTGCCGAAATCAGCGGGTATAGACGCCATCGAGTTTCTCGAAGGGAAGAAGAGGGTGCTCGCCCCTTCATACCTCTATAACTCTGAAAACAACGTAAAGGTCGGCACTGCTTATCTGCACATCCTCTACTACCGATATTTCAAAAACGTTACAAACCCTGAGAGCAGGCTTTACTGTGCCATAGCGGCATATAACACCGGCGCAGGGAACGTCTCATACGCTTTTAATAAGAATAACGGCGGGAAATACAGCATAGCAAAGGCTGTCCCCGTGATAAACAACATGAGCCCGAAAAAGGTTTATGAACATCTGAAATTCAACCTCAGATACGAAGAGGCGAGGAAGTATATCGTAAACGTATCAACCAAGATGAAAGACTATTAAGGGGAGACAGACATGAAAAGGTTATTGCTTTTTACACTCATGCTGGCAGTGGCGGCCGGCTGTATGACAACAAAAACAGCAGTCAAACAGGACAACGCAAAAGCTCAGCAGGCGAAAGCCGCAGCAGCTCAGGCCGAGATGGAGAGTGATATACAGGCGGGAACGCCTAGCCTTGATTTCGCCAAAGAACTTGAGGCGAAACCTCAGCCGAAACCGGAGGAAAAACCAAAGGCAGTAATGCCTGAGAAAACTCAGCCGTCGAAGCTCAGCTCGCTGAAACCACAGGCTAAATACCCAGTGAGAGAGGGCGGTTTCCCCGAGTGGTTCTACACACCCGTGTATGACGGATATGTCGGTGCCGTGGGTATAGCCCCGAAGCAGAAGAGCTTTACCGCTCAGAAACGTGTGGCAAAGATGCAGGCACAGAAGAACCTCGCCAAGCAGATAGAAGTGCTGGTGAAATCCGAAGTGAATGTCGAGAGCCTCGGTGTGGACAGTGCTACTGTTCAGGAATACAGGCTTAAGGTAACATCGCTCACCAAAGAACAGGTAGATCAGTACCTCACAGGCTTTAAGGTACAGGACGAATGGATAGACGAAAAATCAGGTGATTATTACGTGTGGATGGTTCTCCAAAAGTAGATATTCTTTTGTGATTATTATACAATTAAACTTGCTTTTTAGTGTCTAAGTCCATTATTATAGGTTAAGTATTTCAAGTATCACATTAGTGAGAAGGGTATAGTATGAAGATAATAATAGACGATATCGCCGAAGGAAAAACAATCAGACCGCACGGGAAGATAGATATTCTTACCTCTGCGGAACTTCGTTCCATGCTGAACGACCTTACGAAAAAGAAAGTTATGAATATCGTGGTTGACCTTGAACAGGTCACATACATCGACTCTTCCGGTCTTGCGACACTTCTGGAGGGTTTGAAAAACCTTAAAGAATACGACGGCAAGATGAAGCTCATCAATGTGCCGGACAGGATCTTAAAAGTTCTGTCCCTTATGAAGCTGGATATGATCTTTGATATAGAGAAATAAAAAAAGCCCGCAGAAGCGGGCTTTTATTTTGTCCATTTTTCAGTCTTTTCCTAGTCTTCGATGTCTGCTTTCCAGCCTGAGAATATAGAGCTTATATCCCCTGCGTGTGTGCGGAAGTCAACCAGTACTGCAGCGTACAGGTGAGCCATGAGGAACACGGCTATCACAAATACAACGAAGAAGTGCATGTATCTTACCCATTGGTTTGCCACTACGCTGAATATACTTCCGAAGAATGCGTAGAAGGTGCTGTTCGGGTCTATCTGAGACCAGAGAGCGAATCCGCTGAATATCTGGAAGAAGAATACCATAAAGATACCGATGTATGCATACTGAGCCATAGGGTTATGGGTCAGAACGTGTTTCGGCTTTTTCTCCAGAAAGCAGTAATACTTAAGGTAGGATACGATGTATTTCCTGTCTTCTTTATTGAACGGATTATAGAATGTCCTTATGTGGGCGTATTTATTGCCGAGGAAAGCCCATATCAGGCGTACCAGTACGCTGGATGTAAAGACCATCCCTGTGATATAGTGAATATATCTGGCAGAGCCCATCATATAAGGGTAATCCACGGGATTATGCTGCACAAACGGGTAGTGGATATACAGACCTGTTATTATCAGAGTTATGATACTGACAACAGTTACCCAGTGGGAAATCCTTACAGGTCCTTCCCATACATAGACGAAACCTCTCGCTGGACAGCTCTTAAACTGGCGTTTTTCTAAAGCATGTGCCATGACGTCTACCCTCCATTTATTTCATACCTAATTACAGTTTACTCCTGTATTGCACTAATGTCTATTTAATGTAAGGTTTAACGGGAAGTTTTATATTGGTTGAATATTTGAATTATTCTTTTATGACAGTGCTTAGTCCAGAAGAGTCTCATACTCAGGCAAAATTTCTGTTATGAAATATTTCACACTCTGGAGTTCGACTTTCTGCAGCTTCACTTTTATTTCTTCGTATTTCTTTTTAAAGGGTGCATTGTTGCCCAGCTTCGCTTCTGTAAGGCATTCGAGCATGGCGTCGATATTGTCTGCATAACGCAGGATCTGACCTTCGATGGATTCGTCCTTACCGTCGAATATCATGTCCCTGTATATTTCTTTATAAGGTGATTCGATTTTTGAAAAAAGCAGTTCTTCGGCGATCATGTTTTCCACGTCGTCCACTGCGTGCTTGATCTTCGGTGTCATGTTCTTCACATTGCTGAGGATATCCCCTGTGAAGGCTTCGACGACATCATGATTCAGGGCTTTTTTATAAAGCCTTTCCCAGTCGATGTTTCGTCCCTTTTCCTCTTCGATAACTCCGAGCATCTGTGCTATCTGAGTGACAAAAAAGGAGTGCTCAGACACGGAGGAGCGGATATGCATAAACTCGCTTGCCCATCTTCCGATGTTATTCAGCTTTCTGGCGGCGTACAAATATTGTGCTAATCCCATATCACTCTCCTCACTTTTACTAGAATCGTCAGTAAAATAATTATGTTTAGGGATGATTTTGTAAACTTATGATGTTATATTGAACTATACAACAAAAATCGGATGTATAGGTTTGTAATATGAAATTTGATAATTTTCTTGTGGGCCGCCAACCGATCTTTGCCAGAGACGAATCCGTATTCGCATATGAATTCCTTTTTCGAAAAGCGGGCACAGACGAGAGGGCAGAGTTTTTAGACCCGGTCACGGCTACATCCAGAGTATTAGTGAACATCTTTCAGAACTTCGGGGTGAAGTCTCTTACATCTGACAGAAAAGCTTTCATAAATATAGATGACAATATCATTATGCAGGACGTACTTGATGTGCTGCCTAAGGATAACTTAGTGCTGGAGATAGTGGAAACCACAAATGTAACACCGGAGGTGATACAAAGGGTGGAATCCTACTTTCACGACGGCTACACATTTGCTCTTGACGACTTTGTCCTGAATGCAGAATATTTCAGCATGTTCATGCCTTTATTCCCTTTTACGGAGTATATAAAGGTGGACATGAAGGAAAACTGCCAAGCCAAGATGGACAGGGTTCAAAAGATTTTTCGCGGGCGCCATATGAAACTATTGGCGGAAAAGGTAGAGACCAGAGAAGACTTTATTTACTCCAGAGACGCAGGATTCGAGCTTTTTCAGGGATTTTTCTTTGAAAAGCCTGCCGTAATAGAAAAGAAGAGTATTGAGCCGTCGAAGGCTTCCATACTCAGCATTCTGGCCAAGCTGTCTCAGCAGGCGGAGATAGAGGTTATCGAGAGGGAATTCAGGCTTCAGCCTGAGCTGACCATAAAGCTCCTTAAGCTCATCAACACTTGTTCGTTCTGTCTCAGAAATGAGATAAGCAGCATTAAGCATGCGCTGAACCTCATAGGCAGAGATGCCATGAGGAAATGGCTGACTATCATGCTCTATGCCGGGAAATCCGGAGATGCTGCAAAGTCTACACTGCTGGAGACTGCCATGCTGAAAGCCCATGTCATGGAGCTGCTTTCAAAGAGGGTATACGGGGAAAACTATAAGGGACAGGTCGATGCTTTCTTCATCGGGCTTTTGTCTCATCTGGATGTTATCCTCGGCGTTACCAAAGAAGAGCTGCTGCAGACCATAGGCGTGAATCAGAAGATATCCGACGCTCTTTTGTATAAAGATAACGAGCTGGGCATTCTGCTGGGACTGCTGGAAGCATCTGACGACATTAATAAAACCGTCAGTCCGTCACTGCTGAATGATCTTAAGCTGACAGAGCAGGATATCTCAGAGATCAAATTTCTGGGGCTTAACTGGCTTGCTGATCAGCAGGACGTATATAAAAATCTATAAAATACCATTTTGGTCTTATTAATATTATGGACATTTGTTTGGTGCAGAGGTATATTTCTTTATGGGAATTAATATAGAAGAATCTTTATGCGGAGGGTGTGTTCATTTCAGACGCCTTTTGATCGCTGAGATGAAGAATACTTTCAGCCTGAAGTGTGCGGCCATGGGCCGATATGTTAAAACCCCTAAAAGATCATGTAATTATTACGAACCGCTCACATGGGAACAGTTCCTTAATGTAGAAGAGGGAGAGGAAAATGAGGATTGAATATTCCAATAAAGTAATCAAGAAACTTAGAATAAAGATAGTTGACAAACCGGGATATCTCGGCAAGGTGACCTCTCTGATAGGTCAGAACGGCGGGATGATAGGCGAGCTGAAGACTGTCCACCTCGGTAAAGGCTATAAGATAAGAGACATCGACATCTATGCCGACGAGGAAGAAAACCTGAAAGCTATCCTTCAGTCTATTAAAGATGACGAAGGCGCAGAGCTCATCGGCATGATAGACATCGTTGAAGAAGCACACCTCGGCGGAAAGGTTGAGATGGTGCCGACGGTGGAGGTTAACTCCCTCGACGACCTTAAACTGATATATACTCCGGGCGTTGCAAACATCTGTAAAAAGATAAATGAAAACCCTGAGCTGGCAAATAAATACACATCTATCAAAAACAACGTTGCGATAGTTACAAACGGTACTGCGATACTGGGCCTCGGCGATATAGGTGCCGTTGCCGGTATGCCTGTAATGGAGGGTAAATCTCTTCTTTTCAAAATGCTTTCGGGCATAAACGGTATCCCGATACTTATAGAATCCCACAATCCGAAAGACATCATCGACACCGTAAAAAACATTGCGCCGACATTCGGAGCGATAAAGCTCGAAGATATCAAAGCGCCTGAATGCTTTGAGATAGAAGACACTCTGGACAGGATGCTCGACATCCCCGTCCTTCATGACGATCAGCACGGAACGGCAGTCGTGGTGCTCGCCGCTCTTCTCAATATAGCGAAGTACACATTCATAAACCTGAAGGAATCCTCAGTGGGGATCATCGGTCTCGGTGCTGCAGGTACGGGAATCATGAAGCTCCTTAAATCATACGGAATAACAGAGTTCAACGGTGTAGACCTTGACCAGGCTGCCGTTGAGAGATTTAAGAAACTCGGCGGAAATGCTAAGGATCTGCGTGGAGTAGTAGAGAGCTCTAAGATAGTTATCGCCACCACAGGCTGTCCTGACCTCATCACTCCGGATATGATACAGCAGGGGCATGTGATACTTGCGCTTTCAAACCCGAACCCTGAGATAGACCCTGAAGTAGCCGTGGAGCACGGAGCGATATTCGCAGCAGACGGAAAGTCTGTTAACAACGCCCTCGCATTCCCCGGACTTTTCAAAGGTGCACTCAATGCCCATGCGACCACCATCAACAACCAGATGAAGATCGCAGCGGCAAAGGCTATTGCCTCTTTCGCCCTCGACGGCGACCTTGTGCCGAACATACTGGATAAAAATGTACATGCCGCAGTTGAAAAAGATGTGGAAACAACTGCATACCGTACGGGCGTAGCCAGATATGTTGAGGATTAGGGCATAAAAACACTTTGATAATAACATTTTATGAAATATAATTAAGAATGTGTTAAAAGGGCTTGGCTGTCTCAAGTGTTTGTGACGGTGTCAGTCTCAATTAACATTGACACTACTATAAGTGTTTGGTTTAATTTAATGTCTATTATTTTTTAGGAGGAAATAATGAAAAAACTTGCATTATTGGTTCTTCTCGTTTCACTCGTATCTTTCGGATGCAGCAACAGTGAACCGGCTAAAGAAGAAGCATCAGCGAAGAAGCCTTCCGGCATCACTTACGTAACAATCGGTACAGGCGGTGTTACAGGCGTTTACTATCCTACTGGCGGTGCTATCAGCCGTATTGTTAACAAAAAATCTGCAGAATACGGTATCAAAGCCACTGTTGAATCAACAGGCGGTTCTGTTTACAACATCAATGCTGTACTGGCAGGCGACCTCGAATTCGGCGTTGCTCAGTCAGACAGACAGTATCAGGCATATAACGGTGAGGCTGAGTGGGCTGACAGAGGAGCTCAGAACAAACTTCGTTCAGTATTCTCTATCTACCCTGAGTCTATAACACTTATCGCTTCCGCTGCCAGCGGCATCAACGGTGTTGAAGACCTCAAAGGCAAAATCGTAAACGTTGGTAACCCTGGTTCCGGCCAGCTTCAGAACTCTAAGGACATCCTTGAGTCTGTAGGTCTTACAGAAGAAGATATCAAACCTGAGTACGCTAAAGCTGTTGAAGCTCCGGGCCTCCTTCAGGATGAAAGAATCGACGCATTCTTCTACACAGTCGGTCACCCTAACGGTAACATCAAAGAAGCTACATCCGGCCGTATCAAAGTTAAGATAGTACCTATCGCAGGTGCTGCTGCTGATGCGCTCGTGGCTAAGTTCCCTTACTATGCTAAATCTGTGATCGCTATCTCTAACTACCCTACAGCTGCTAACGATGCAGACGTAGAGTCAGTTGGTGTTCAGGCTACACTCGTGACATCTGCAGATGTATCTGACGACGTAGTTTACGCTATCACAAAAGAAGTTTTCGAAAACTTTGATGAGTTCAAACAACTTCACCCTGCATACTCCGTTCTCACAAAAGAGAGCATGCTCGCAGGTCTTTCAGCTCCTATCCATCCTGGTGCTCTTAAGTACTACAAAGAAGCTGGTCTTGATCAATACGTCAAGAAAGAACTCATTCAGTAACTAACTAACTGAACTATCCGAGAGGGCAGTGTCGAAAGGCACAGCCCTCTTTTTATTTTTTTAAGGGGTTGAATTCATGGCTAGAAAAATGAGAACTGCCGAGGAGATCCTTAAAGAAGAAACGGGGGAGGTCAGGTCCCTACGAAAGCATGAGAGCTATCTGATATCCATACTGGCGATAGCCTGGGCTGTCTTCCAGCTTTCGATAGCCAGCTTTCTTATTCTCGACGGGACAAAGACCAGGGCTATACACCTAGCATTTGCTATGGCGATACTGTTCCTCAGTATCCCTGTGGTAAAACGCCCGCCCATGTTTCTGAGGTATTTTGCTGCTACGGACAAAGTGCCTTTAAATGACTACTTATTTGCTATATTAGGCGCCTGCGCTGCACTTTATATCGCTGTGGACGCAGACGGACTTGCCATCAGAGCCGGCTTTCCTATCACAAGAGACGTCATATTCGGTTTCGCCACTGTTATACTTCTGCTCGAGGCGACCAGACGTTCTATCGGTCCGGCACTCACCATCATAGCTCTGGTATTTACTGCCTATGCATTTATGGGTCCATACATGCCTTCGTTCATGGCATTCAAGGGTGTTTCACTTAATAAGTATCTTAACCAGATATCGCTCTCTACCGAGGGTATATACGGTATCCCGCTGGGGGTATCTGCTTCCATTGTATATTTGTTTGTCCTACTGGGGTCCATGCTGGACAAGGCCGGTGCGGGCAAATTTTTCATAGACATGTCGTTGTCGCTGCTCGGACGCTTCAAGGGCGGGCCTGCTAAGGCTGCCATTGTTTCATCAGGTCTCACGGGGCTTGTCTCCGGTTCGAGTATCGCAAACATCGTCACCACGGGAACATTCACCATACCGCTTATGAAAAAGGTGGGCTATCCTGCTACGAAAGCTGCTGCTACCGAGGTCGCTGCTTCCACAGACGGACAGCTTATGCCTCCTATCATGGGTGCTGCCGCTTTCATCATTGCAGAGTATGTGAATGTGCCTTACATAGAGGTTGTTAAAGCTGCTGCCGTGCCTGCATTTGTCTCATATTTTGCACTTTTTTATGTGACACACCTTGAGGCCTGCAAGCTGGGCATGAAAGGACTGCCAAAGGAAGAATGTCCGAAATTCTTCGAGGTTATCCGAAACGGCGCACATTATCTCATCCCTATCGGAATGCTGGTTTACGAGCTTGTTGTTGTCCGCCACTCCCCTGAGATGGCCGCTTACAACGCTGTGCTTATGCTCTCTGTTATCATCTTTTATCAGGAGATACGCAAGGCATTCAAAGCCGACGGCTCGAAAGATATAAAACAGGCTGTTGTACAGTCTGTCAAAACCATCGGAAACGGTCTCATCGGCGGTTCGAGAAACATGGTCTCCGTTGCCCTCGCCACAGCATCCGCAGGTATCATCGTGGGTGTGGTCGGTATGGGTATCGGCGGTATGATCACTCAGATAGTGGAGACCCTCTCACAGGGGAACATCTTCCTGCTGCTGCTGATCACGGCCATCGCCTCGCTCCTGCTCGGTATGGGGCTTCCGACAACTGCGACATACATCGTTATGGCTTCGCTCACAGCGCCTATCATCGTTAATCTCGGTGCTTCATACGGCTTTGTGATACCTCTTATGGCTGCGCACCTTTTCTGCTTTTACTTCGGAATCCTAGCAGACGACACGCCGCCTGTGGGGCTGGCATCCTATGCCGCTGCCGCCATTGCGGATTCACCACCGATAAAGACCGGTATTCAGGGCTTCACATACGACCTGCGTACCGCTATCATCCCGTTTATGTTTGTGTTCAACACTGACCTGATCCTGCACGAGATATACAGCTGGTCGCTCGGCCTGCTTATATTCGTCATGGCGTGTGTGGCTGCTTTCGCATTCACCGCCGCTGTTCAGGGCTGGTTCCTCACAAAGAACAAGATATGGGAGATACCGCTATTCCTCGTTACTTCATTCGTACTCTTCCGTCCGGGCACTCTGCTGCCTATATTCGGACTGGGCGATGACATGAAGTACTGGATGTACCTTGTAGGTCTTGCGATGTTCGGACTGCTGGTCATGGAACAGCTATTCCGAATGAAGCTGGCAAAAAGATAAAAACCACTAAGGCAGAGTCGATCAAGGCTCTGCCTTTTTTTATGCCCCCGATGTGGGAAATTAATGCACAAATGTGTGAAAAGTGCGCACGGTGCAGATAGTTTTTCGTATTAAAATATTCAAATCTATAAACTATATATCTATTTCTATTTTTTGGCACAGATGTTGGTTATATAATTTTAATATAAACAACGGAGGTTCTTGAAATGAGAAAGATAATAACAATGGCAGTAATAGCACTCTTTGCAATAGGAGCAGGCACAACAGCATACGCAGCAGGATACGGCGCAGGCGGCGGCATGGGCCCGGGCGCTGGTATGGGAATGGGCGGAGCAATGCAGGGCACCGGAAACAGACTCCCTGCGGACTTTCAGCCTAAGACAAAAGATGAGGCTGATAAGATCGCAGCAGACTATCTCGCTTCAAACATGAAGGGCTACAGTGTTGTGGAATCAGGCACATTCGAAGGCAAGCGATTCACAGGATACACATACACAGTGCAGGACGCTTCGGGCAATAAATTCAACATAATAGTAAACGCCAGAGGCGACGTCAGAGGGCCTTTCACTCCGCAGAAATAACTGCTGAAAGAACAATAAAACACATAAGGGCAGGCATGCATATGTCTGTCCTTTTTTTATCTTTCAATTTAAACTATTATAAAGTATAGTCCCAAACTTGGTGGTGAAAATAAATGAACTTTAAAGAAAAAAGCGAAATACTGATAACCTGCCCGAAAGAAATACCGCAGTATCTGGAACAGGAGCTGAAAAACCTCGGTTATCCTATCCTCTATACACGTAAGGCAGCCATAGCGACAGAAGGTACACTGGAAGACTGTATGTTCCTGAACATGCACATCCGCACGGGGCACAGAGTGCTCTTCCTCGTGGAGAAGATGCGTGTGCAGAATCCTGACGTACTTTATAAACACGCTAAAAAGATAAAGTGGGAAGAGATCATCCCTATCAACGGATATTTCTCTGTCTCCTCCGCAGTGCTGAACACCACCATCAAAGACACCCGTTTTGCATCGTATAAACTGAAAGATGCCATAGTCGACCGCCTGAGAGACACAAAGGGGAAACGCCCCGACTCGGGTCCTAACGAAGACAAAACAGTCATATTCCTCTACTGGAAAGAGAACGACTGCGCCATATATATCGATACATCCGGCGAACCTCTCACACGCAGAGGCTACCGCAAGAACCCGCTGAAAGCTCCTATGCAGGAGACACTGGCAGCGGCGGCACTCATGGCTGCGGGATTTGACGGCACAGTCAACTTCGCAAACCCGATGTGCGGAAGCGGAACCCTGCTCATAGAAGCAGCTATGATGGCAACTAATACTCCTTCGGGAGCTTACAGGACAAACTTCGGCTTTATGCATCTGGTGGGATACGACCCGAAAGTTTTCGACAGGATAAGCAACGAAGCAGCTTCTAAAATGAAGAAATGCGAAATCAAAATAAGCGGTTCAGACATAAGCCGTGATGCCGTGATGGCGTCTCAGGCGAATATCAGAAACGCAGGCTTCAGCGACCTAATACACGTTCAGAGATGCGACTTCCGTGACAGCCACCTGCCTAAAGGGGGCAAGTTTATGCTGATGGTAAACCCTGAATACGGAATGCGACTCGGCGATGAAAAACAGCTCGAGACGGTCTACCGTGACCTCGGCGACTTCTTCAAAAACAAGTGTCAGGGCGGAAGATGCTTCATCTTTACAGGTAACTTAGGACTGGCGAAAAAGGTCGGGCTTAAAGCTGATAGACGCCACGTATTCTGGAACTCGAACATAGAGTGCAGACTGCTGGAATACGAAGTATACGAGGGTTCCAGAAAGTATCAGGACGAACAGCAGGATTAAATCACACTAAACCTTTGCAAAAACTCTCAGATGGGTTATAATTATATTATATAAGAAAGGTTTAAGGTGGATTAACAATGTTAAGAACTGGCTCAATTCTGTTTATCATCTCTTTAATACTTGGATTTAAATTCAAACTTTTCTGGATCGTGGCATCCATAATAGTGGCACTTTACATCATCATAGTGCCTTACTACTTCCTCATCATGAAGACATGCTGGAACTGCGGATCAAAAAATCCTCCGTTTAAGCCTGTTTGCCCTGTTTGCGGTGAAGAGGACTGGAAGCGCCGTTAAAAGATATTGACCCACTTACGGAGACTGTTTAGAATCACTCTCATATGAACACCATCAGTGAGATAGTCTCTAATATCAAAAACAGCAAAATAGGCTCATCCGTAGCCTTTGAGCATATATTCCCAAGCCGTCAGGCGCAGACATGCGACCTGTCGCTCATAGAGTCGCAGATAATACGTGACGCTGTGGAGGAGAGCGGCATCACATCCCTGTTCACCCATCAGGCAGAAGCCTATGAAAAGGTGAAAGAGGGGCGGGATGTCCTTATCACCACACCCACATCATCGGGCAAGACGCTCTGTTATAACCTCCCCATCATTGAGGACATGTACCACAACCGTAATGTGACTGCTCTATATCTCTTTCCGCTGAAAGCACTGGGGAGAGACCAGTTCCGCAATCTTGAGAACTTCCTTTCACACATCCCCCTCGGCGAAGGGATAAAGCTCGCCGTTGTGGACGGAGACACGGACAAAAAGGTGAGACGGAAGATACAGAAGGATCAGCCCAACATCATATTCAGCAACCCTGACATCCTGCACTATGCCGTCCTGCCGAAAAAGAGCGAATGGGCAGACTTCCTGAATAATCTTAAGTACATCGTCGTAGACGAGCTCCACACATACAGAGGCGTATTCGGAAACCATGTGTATAACCTTTTTGCGAGGTTCATGCGCCTGTATCCGAATGTGCAGATAATAAGCTGTTCAGCAACCATCGGTAATCCAAAGGACTTCGCAGACACTATGTTCACCAGAGATTTTTATCACGTGGCAGAGAGCGGTGCGCCGTCGGGGAGCAAGCACTTCCTGATGATGAACTCCGACATGCCTGTGGTAAGCATTGCGAACTACCTGTTAAAGACAAATCTGGAAGCGGGGCTGAAGACCATCTGCTTCACCAAATCCCGCAAGCAGACAGAGAGGATATTTGCAAACCTTCTCGCAGCAGACCCTGGATATGGAAAGACAGTTTCATCATACCGTGCGGGTTTCCTCCCCGAAGAGAGGCGTGAGATAGAGGCAGACCTCGCCGAAGGCAGGCTGAAGGCAGTGATATCCACGTCGGCATTTGAGCTGGGGATAGACATAGGCGGGGTGGACTGCACCATAATGGCAGGATACCCGGGCTCGCTCATGAGCCTTTGGCAGAGGGCAGGGCGGAGCGGACGGCGCGGCAAGGACAGCCTTGTCATAATGATCGCAGGCTTTGACGCACTTGATCAATACTATGTGAAACATCCGGAAAAGCTGTATCAGGCAGAGTTTGAAAACGTGGTGATAGACACGGAGAACGAAACGGTGAATAAGGCACACATAAGATGCGCCGCATATGAAAAGCCCGTGGAGGAATCCGAGCCGTACTTTGCAAAGAACAGAAAGATAATAGAAAAGATGGTGGAGGAGAGCATCGTTTTCAAAGATGAAGAGAACGGACGCTACTTCACCCTCGTTAAATATCCATACAGAGACGTAGACCTGCGCATGGCAGGCGATAATTATAATATCTATTGCGGTGATACCCTGATCGCCACTTCGTCAGGCAGACGGGCATATATGGAGAATTTCAAAGGTGCGGTCTATCTGCACCGTGGGAACAGCTTCATAATACGCTCCGTGGACAGGGCGAAGAAAGACATAAAGGCAGAGCCCTTCACAGGGAACTATTACACCATGCCCACGACGGATAAGAACACTATGGTGGAGCAGTCCATCGCAAAAAAGGAGAAGGACGGCATATCGTCCTGCTTCTGCGGTATGCGTGTAACGGAGCAGCTCACGGGGTTTTCGCAGATATCCACCCGCACAGGGGAAAAGATAGCCGACGTAGCTCTGGAGGAGATGCCCATACAGTTCTCCACTAAGGGGATGTACGTCCTCGTTCCGGACAGCATAAAGGCGAAGATATCCGATGCGGAGCTCGACTTCATGGGCTCTATACACGCATTCGAACACGCTATGATATCTGTCGTGCCGACATTTTACCTCGCCAGCCGTGACGACATAGGCGGTATATCATACCCTTATCACCCGCAGCTTGGCAGCTCGGCGGTGTTCATGTATGACGGATATCCCGGCGGTATAGGGATAAACGAACGGGTGTATCAGCGCATCACAGAGGTGATCGAGCGCACGCTTGACCTTGTGAAAAACTGCGACTGTGAGACAGGATGCCCCGCGTGTATCTACAGCCCGAAATGCGGCAGCGGGAACTATCCTCTGGACAAGGCGGGGGCCGTGATGCTCATGGAGGCACTCCTTTCAGGTGAGCATCTGCCGAAGGAGAGCGTGGAGATAGTGGAAAAGCCTAGGACAGACATATTAGTATACGACATAGAGACAAAGCACTCCGCAGACGATGTGGGCGGGTGGAATAATGCCGATAAGATGGGCATATCCGCAGCGGTCATATATTCCTTTGAAAAGGATGCGTACGAGGTTTATACCGAGGAGAAGTCTGAGGCATTCATCAGCAGGCTGGAAGGTGCGAAGTGCATCATAGGCTTTAACAACATCGGATTCGACAATAAGGTTATCACAGGGTACAGGATACCAGATTTGGGTAAAACACTCGTCTTTGACATGCTGTCAGACGTGCGGAATAAGACAGGGCGCAGATTCTCTCTGGACAACATGGCAGGTGCGACAATAGGCGCAGCGAAGACTGCCGACGGGCTTCAGGCTCTGCAATGGTATAAAGAAGGGCAGATGGACAAGATCATCGAATACTGCAAAAAGGATGTTGAGGTAACAAAAAACCTCTTCCTGCACGGAGCAGAAAGAGGCTTTGTAAATGCTCTTTTAAAAGAGGGAGCGGTGATACGCATCCCTGTGGAGTGGAACTCACTACGCCTTGTGTAAGCTCTCGTCCTTTGAATACATCATGACCTGTGCGATGTTATAGACGTGGTCGCCTATCTTTTCGAGGTTGTTGATGATGTCTACGAATATAATACCTGAGTTTATGTTACAGCTTCCTTCGGAAAGACGCTTCATGTGGTTGTTCTTAAACTTCTTTCTCATGCTGTCTATCTGATCCTCTGCGTCTGTGTCGAGGGTGTGTATACTCTCGGGACGGTTATAGAACTTGATGACGTCTTCGGTGAACTTAACAACGACGTCTATCATATTGTCTATTTCTTTATTTGCCTCAGGGCTGAAATCGAGCCCTTTCTTAAGCATCTTATCCTTGAATCTTGCGATGTTTTCTGAGTGGTCGCCTATCTTTTCAAGGTTGTGTATCACGTGTGTAAGGTCGTTTATGATGTGGGATGTGCGCTCAGAGATGTTTTGCTGAGTGAGCAGTGTAAGGAAAGATGAGAATTCGTGGTTCATAATGTCGAGCCTTCCCTCTATCTCTTTCACCTGCTTCAGCTTTGATTTGTTCTCTTTGAATGATTCCTGAACGATCTTTATCATCTCCACAGGCATCTTAGACATAAGCTCCACTTCGCTCTTTGCCTGAGCGATAGCGATGGACGGTGTTTTCACCATGTTAGGGTCCAGTCGGAGGAGCTGATTCTTTTTCGGAGATTCGCTCTTGATGATCTTTTCACACAGCCTCGCTAGAATGTGTATGAACGGCAGGAATATCACCATGTTTATGATGTTGAACGCCGTGTGCAGGTTCGCCACGTGCCTTGCTATGTATGGCTTTGTACCGTCGGCAGCGACATAGTCAACCGCACCCGGTGTGTATGCATCGATGAAGTGTATCAGTACGCTCAGGAACATCAGCATATAAGCCACACCTATGAAGTTGAAAAGGAAGTGACCGAATGCCGCCTGTTTCGCCGTTCTGCTTCCGCCGAGGGCTGCGAGGTTCGCTGTTATTGTCGTACCGATGTTTTCACCGAGTACAAGTGCAGCGGCAGCGTGGAAGTCCAGCAGACCGGTGGAAGCCATTGCTATGGTGATACCGATCGTCGCTGATGAGCTCTGTACGATAACTGTGAGTATGGCTCCCGCAGCAGCAGCAGCGATAGGGTTCACAGAGAAGAATACGAAAAGGTCAGCAAACTCCTTTGCCTCTTTCAGAGGTATGAAGGCGTGCTTCATTGTCTCCAGACCGAAGAAGAGGAGACCGAAGCCTAAGATGATCTCTCCGTAGTAACGCTTCTTTGCATCTTTTGAAAAGAGCGCCATAGCCACACCCATACCGATGGCAGGGAGGGCAAATTTTGTTATTTTAAACGCAATAAGCTGCGCTGTGATGGTTGTACCTATGTTTGCGCCGAGAACGATGCTGAGAGCCTGAAACAGGTTCATCAGACCGGCGTTCACAAAGCTGACTACCATGACGGTTGTAGCAGATGAACTCTGTATGATAACAGTCACAACTGTACCTACGATGACACCTATGAATCTGTTGGAAGTAAATTTTTCGATTATGTTTTTAAGACTGGAACCCGCCGTTTTCTGAAGACCTTCGGACATCAGTTTCATACCATAAAGGAAGAGACCGAGACCTCCGATAAACCCAAATAGTATGGCACCCCAATTCAGTTCGTGCATTACACCACCGCCAAAAATTTAGTCAGCGATAGGATAACTACGTGTTAGAAAATTGCAAGAAAAAAGTAAAAAACTTGTATGTCAAATATTTGTCAGAATCAAAATTCCTCTTCGACAGGAGGTTTTTCCTTCATTTTCACTACAAATGTGTTCCCGCCTCTCTCATTTGACTCGACCCTTGCAGAGCCTTTGTAAAGTGTCGCTATATGTTTCACGATAGAAAGACCGAGTCCTGTTCCTGTCTGGTTTTGGTTCTTGGACTTTTCCAGTGTGTAGAAACGCTCGAAAATGCGTTCCTGCTCGCCCGCGGGGATGACAGGTCCGTGGTCAGCAACTTTTACAACGACATATTCGGAGTCTTTCTCAATGCTGAGGTGAATGTGGTCGCCTTTGGAATATTTCATAGCGTTGTCTATAAGGTTTGTGATAACGCTCATTATGTGTTCTCTGTTTACGAATATCTCGCCTGTGACGGCTTCTATCTGCACATCCTTAGGTCTGTCTGCATAGTATGTGGTTATCTCTTCGTTCATGTCGCTGATCACTGTGGGCTCTTCGACCTTTATGCTGTCCTGCAGCATTTCGAGCTTATGCAGATGGAGGATGTCGTTTATCAGTACATTCAGCCTGTTTGAGCTGTTGTATATTATATTGATGAATTTATCATGGAACTTCGGATCCATCTCAGGGTCGTTCATGATAGTTTCGGAATAGCCCATAATCATTGCGAGCGGTGTTTTGAGCTCGTGGGTGATGTTGCCTATCAGCTCCGCTTTGAACTGTTCGTATTCGGCACGCTCTGTAATGTCGAAGAATACTATCAGCTTTTCAGATTCGAATATTCTCACATAAACTTCGTATATTCTGCCTTTATGCTCTTTCTGCAGACGTGAGTCCTCTTCGTGTGAGAGCACTTCGGAGAAGAAGGAGAGGGCGTCCACATTGTTTGTCTGTGTCAGCACATTTTTATCCTGCTGGAGGTTTATGCCGAGGTTTTCTATTGCTGTGTTGTTATAGTGTTTTACATTGTTTTTTGCATCGAGCAGCACGATACCTTCATCGAGGATGGAGAATATGTGGTTGAGCTTCTTCTTTTCCTGCTCGAGCTGTTTTGTCTTTTGGTTCATAGAGTTATATATTCGGTATATAACACTGACGAGCTTTGTGATCGTCTTGTCTCTGAAAGACGGGAAGTAGATCTTTGTCTCGCCCGCTTCGATCTTATCTGCGATGATAGAAAGCTGCTGTATAGGGCTGTTGATGCGCCTTGCGAGGTATATTGTCAGCAGACCGACCATGAATATCATGATGAAGTATACAGTAAGGTTCTGCTTCAGCATGTCTGCACGGAGGGACTCTATGTATGCCATAGGGTATGAGATACGCACGACTAGGCTGTCGCTGTATTTACTGGCGTAGTAATACATGCGCTCTTCTGTCGTTGTGCTTCGTCTTATAATGCTGCCTGAGCCTGTCTCAAATGCTTCTTTTACCTCGGGTCTGTGTGCGTGGTTTTCCATCTGGGAAACCTGATCAGGGGTATAGTATGAGTCATCGACGACAAAGCCGTCTTTTCTGATGACTGTTATTCTCAGCTTAGAGTTTTTGGATATAAGCGTAAATTTGTTATGGAGCTCTTCATCAAAGATATTCTGCAGGTCATACCCTTTGAGTATCTCGGCCTTTGTGACCATTTCATGCTGAAGCTCTTTCTCTGCGTTTTCCAGAGTGAGCTTGTCTGTTATGTTCCATGTGATGCCCAGCAGTATTGCTATGGGTATGTAAATGATAAGAAAAACTTTGATAAAAGATCTCATATGTCTGCTCTGTATCCTATTTTAGGCACTGATTTTATAAATGCGCCTCTGGTTCCCAGCTTTTTGCGGAGGGAAGAGACGTGCGTGTCTACCGTTCTGGTATAAACATCAGATTCATAACCCCATACGGCGTTCAGTATCTGGTTTCTGGTGAATACTCTCTTCGGATGCTTAAGGAGCAGCTGAAGCAGTTCATATTCTTTATTAGTGAGGCTGACCTCTTCACCGTCTACGGTTACTACATAGTTGTTTGTGTCTATGTTGATGCCGTTGATGGATATCACCTTAGACTTTATCGCAGGGTTTCTGCGGAGGATAGCGTTTATCTTCGCTATCAGTATCTTTATGGAGAACGGCTTTGTGAGGTAGTCGTCTGCGCCCATCTCCAGTCCGTTTATGATGTCCTGCTCAGTGTTTTTCGCTGAGATGATGATGATAGGCACGCCGGAGTATTTTTTGTTGTTTCTGACTATCTGAAGGAACTGCATCCCTTTCAGTCCGGGGAGCATAAGGTCGAGAAGGATGATATCCACATCGTTGTTCTCAAGGTGGATAAGCCCTTCGTTTGCGTTATCGAAACAAATGGTCTCAAAGCTTTCCTTGCCGAGGTTATAAGAGATGAGGTCTCTTATCTCTTCGTGGTCTTCAATTACCAGGACTTTTATCATATTAATCTTCCTCTTCGACTTCTTCTATATATGTGTGTCTTATTATCTTGCCTTCGACCATGTAGTAGACCATCTCTGCGATGTTTGTGGCGTGGTCTGCGACACGTTCTATCCTTCTGGAGAGGTTCATCAGCCAGAGCACTATCTGAAGCGTCTTGATGTCTTCCATGGTGTATGTGAGCAGCTCTCTGATCACCTGATCGTTCAGCTGGTCCACACCGCTGTCTCTTTTGATAACATCGAAAGCTATCTTTGTATCTCCGTTGAAGAACGCCTGAAGGGCATCGTTCAGCATCACTACTGCGCTTTCTGCCATGTTAGGCAGGTCAATGTATGGTTTCAGCTGAGGATGGTCGTTTATCTTCAGGATGTCTCTGCACATGCTGACGCAATGGTCGCCGATACGCTCTATGTCGATGATGATGCGTGTGGCGGTGATGATGTATCTGAGGTCTACTGCTTTCGGCTCGAAAAGGGCGAGCATCTTAACACAGTGTTCGTCGATATCAACATCGAGCTGATCGAGGTGTTCGTCCTTTTCAATAACTTTTCTGGCGAGGTCGGAGTCTCTTTCCACTAGGGCTTTGAGAGAGTCGGAGACCATCGAAGATGCCAGTGTGGCCATCTCAGCCAGCATTCCTTTGAGTTGGACGTATTCTTTTTCATGTCTGAAAGTTGTCATCTGATAAACACCTCTTGGATTGTGTAGTATCTATTCTTTGCATGTGTAAATGTATTATACAGCAACTTAGTATTCAATGATACGAGATAAAAATACTCGTTTGCTGTAAAGACTCTGTGAAAATAATGTCAATTAAATGTAAAATAGTGAGATTTTGTGAAATTATTTGGAATTTTTCAGTAAATGCCTGTATCGGCTTATGCTTTTGCCGAAGACGGAGATGAGTATTTCCGCTTCCCTTTTTGACAGATCTTTTGTTTCGAATATCTGGTTTATCTCCTGTTTTATCGGGTCAGGATTTTGTCCGTTGAAGTATTCTATCAGCTCCAGATGGTTCGACACAACATTTATTAATGTGTCCTTTGTCTTTCTATCGGCTTTTTCGGATGGTTCGGCGGATATGGAGGGTGTGTCTCTCAGCTCCCACAGTGTAACCATGACAGCCTGCGCCAGATTCATGCTGGCATATTCCTCGCTGGTGGGGAGTGCTACGGTTCTCGTGCATGCAGCGGCCTCGTTATTATTCAGCCCCGATGCTTCATTGCCGAAGAGCAGCCCGACTGTCAATCCCTCGGACAGCTTTTCCCCTGTGTATGTACGGAGCTCCTCGAATTGGAGCGAATTCTCAAACGGTGCTCTGGGGGTGAAGCCTATCAGTATGTCGCTTTTAGATATGAGCTCTTCAAAAGAGGATGCATGCACGGCGGAAGATAAGATGTTTTCGGCGTGCAGAGCGTATTTGAGCGCTTTTGGATGGTGTTTCGGTATCTCTCCGGTATAAGAGAGGGAGGAGAAGCCTGTGTTTGCCATTGCTCTGGCTATAAAGCCGAGGTTTATCGGACCCTCTGTCCTTGAAAGGAGAACATTTATACCTTTCAACTTATATTAAGCCCTGCCGGAGAGTGAAAGAAGCTGTTTATAGTTTCTCATAACGCTGCGGTAGTATCTCTCGGGGAGACGTTCGCCTGAACGTATCTTTTTAACAAGGTTTGTCGGTCCCATATTATAGGCTATGATGGCGTATTTGCGGTTTTCAAACTTGTTTATCAGATAGGAGAGATAATTGATGCCGATTGTGACATTTGTCTGAGGTTCGAAGAGCTCGTTTGAACTGCTGATGTCTATGTGCTCAACCATGCCCGAGACATAGTTAGCCGTGTTCGGCAGTATCTGCATGAGCCCTATCGCACCTTTATGCGACACGACACTTTGTCGGAAAGAACTTTCAGTTTTAACAACAGCGAGCACAAGGAAAGGGTCGAGGTTGTTCTCGAAGGATTCCTTAGCTATGAGGTATGCGAAGTCCATAGTATTGTATGAGCTTGTATTCCTGTCGAATGTATCGAGGACATTTTTGATATCCATGACATGCGCCATGAATGACATCTTTTCCTTTTCGTCTTTCAGCTTTTCTGAAAGCTCGTAGAAGTCGTCTGTTGTTTTAGTTGTTTCTTCACTGATATCTTCGATGTTGCCGCTCAGCTTAAAGAGATAGATAGAGTTGAGAGTTGCAAAGGCTATCAGTATTACCATAAGTAGAATTACTGTAGTTTTGATATTGTTTATATAGTTTTTCATGTTCATAGTTTATATAGTTGTTGTAAGCAGGAGTAAAAATAGTCAGTTACGGCCTGTTTGTAAAGTGAAAAAATACCCAAAGGGGGCTAATCAGCTTGTACACATACCACAAACTACTGAAAGCAAAGTTTATAAAAAGATATAAAAGATTCTTCACCGATGTCGAAACAGAGGATAGTTTGCTCACTGTCCATAACCCGAACACCGGCTCGATGAAGTGCGTGGTAAAAGAGGGGCGTGATGTCCTTATCAGCGAATCCGACAACCCTAAGCGCAAGCTGAAGCACACATTAGAGGCTTTCTACGTGGACGGTGAATGGATGCTGACGAACACCATCCTGATGAACCGTGTGGTGAAGCACGCCATAGAGGACGGCGAGATAGCTGAACTGGGCGAGATATACAGCGTAAAGCCTGAGTATAAGTATAAGGACGGCCGCATAGACTTCTATGTAGAATGCTCAATGGGCAAGTGCCTTATCGAGGTGAAGAACGTAACGCTCTTCGACGAGGATACCTGCATGTTTCCCGATGCGGTGACGGAAAGAGGGCGTAAGCACCTGCGTATACTCACAGAGTCTATGGAGGACGGCTATATCCCCGTGATGCTCTACCTCTGTCAGATAGATAAAAAGTATTTCAGACCCGCACACGAGATAGACCCTGCATATGCAGACGCTCTATACGAGGCATATGATGCAGGCGTAACTGTGCTGACGGCGCACACTGTATTTGATGATGAAAATGGCACTGTAAGGCTTGAAAAGGGCGGAGAATTTATAAAGCGGCGATGAGCCTTGTCATATAGTTTTCGAGGGAGATCTGACCTGTCTTACTCTTATAATCCAGATCTGCGAATAATCCGTAAAGCATCAGCAGGTCTTCTCTGTTCCATGAGCGTGCTCCTGCCTTTATCTTTTCCAGCATCCACGGGCGGTTTTCCTTCACCTGATCTTTCAGATTTATGTAAAGATACAGCTCTTTCATCCTGCGGAAGAGCAGGTTTATCAGTATGCTAAGGTTCTCACCCGATGAAAGAAAGCTGTGGAACATTACAGTGCATGTGTCCTTACGGCGGACGGTGAATGCATCTATGAATGTGAAGATGTTGTCCTGCTTCCTCGCTGTTACAGCCTTCATGATGTCTGCTGCGGACTGAGGCTTTTTATATGCGAAGTACAGGGAGAGCTTTTCTATCTCGTTGGAAACCTGTTTCAGATCGCCTTCGAATATCTCATTGAGCTCCTGCGCACTGGCGGAGTCTATCTTGAAATCCGCATCAGAGAACATCTGCAGTATGCGGGATGTCATGTCGTATTTATTCGCTTTTTTCTCGGCAAGTGTCTGAAAGCCTGCTTCTTTCAGAGCAGAGCTTATTTCTTTGGTCAGCTTTGTTTCCGAAGAAGCGAAGATGAGCGTGGATTCCATGCAGTCTTTGCATTTGGATATCACATCACCTATGCCTTTTACCTTATGTGCCGATTTGACAACGGCCGCCTTCGTCTCCTGAAAGAGGGAAGGGGTGTTTATGAAGTTAAAGAAGAACTCCTGACTGAAATCCTCAGGAGAGAAGGACTCAACCTCGCAGTCTTCGAGCCGGCCGAGTATCTTCTTCAGCTCTTCTTCCTGAAAGAAGTCGCTGCCTGTTATATAGTTTTTGCTATTTATCGAACTCATTTCTGAATACCTGCATAGCTTTCTCTACGGCGCTTCTGATGGCTTCTGCCTTATTCTCGTCGTTTTGATTGCTTGATGTTTCGGATGAGCTGTTGGCAAAGCTGCTTAAGACCTTGGTATAGACCTGTTTACCCTCTTTGTCTGTGATCTCTATCTCCATCTTTATCCTTGCGGATATGGTGCTGGTACCCGATGCGTTATAGTCGAGCTCCAAAAGAGAGAATCTGCCGATGTAGTCGGCTTCCTCACGGTCAGCCATAGCGTTGTTAGTAGCGAGGAACAGCTTAACCGCATCGTTGAAGACGGATGTCCCCTCCACACGGTTTGATCTGTTTTCTATCGTTGCAGGATATAACTTAAAAGCCGCATCCATACCTGTCATAACAATACGGTATCCGCATCCTGAGACAAATAGTACTAAAGCGATTGCTGTTAATGCGGCTCTTATTTTCATTTTACTTCACCACAAAGTTTACGAGCTTGTTAGGCACGTATATTTCTTTAACTATGTTCATACCTTCGAGATACTTGGAGACGTTCTCATTCTGCTTTGCAGTGGCGAGCACATCGTCTTTACCCATGCTTCTCGGGATATCTATCTGTCCTCTCAGCTTTCCGTTAACCTGTACTGCAACGGTTATGTCGTCTTTCTGAGTGAGCTTCTCGTCGAATGAAGGCCATTCGCTTCTGGATATGAGTCCTTCGAAGCCAGCCAGCTCGAAAAGTTCCTCCGCAGCGTGAGGTGTGAAAGGTGCTATCAGCTTCATCAGAGTATACACTGCATCTCTGAAAACTGCCTTATTACCTTCGCCGAGCTTAGGTTCGAGAGCGTAAAGGTTGTTTACGAACTCCATAAGCGCAGCCACACAGGTGTTAAGCTGATATCTCTCGATGTCTTCGGTTATCTTCTTAACCGTTACGTTCTGGTGGAAGAGGATCTCTTTGGTGATGTCGTCCTCCACGGCAGCAGGGAGCTCAGCTTTGAAAAGCTCTATGTTGTTCTGTATCAGTCGCCATACACGTCCGAGGAATCTGAATGAACCCTCTACACCGCTGTCGCTCCACTCCAGCTCTCTTTCAGGAGGTGAAGCAAAGAGGATGAACAGCCTTGCCGTGTCGGCGCCGTATTCTTTTATAAGTTTATTAGGGTCTACAACATTCTTTTTGGATTTAGACATCTTCTCCACACGTCCGATCACAACGTCCTTGCCGCATTTAGCGCACTTGCCGCCTTCGGCCTCTTCGGGGAAGAGCCATCCGTGCTCAGGGCATTTATATGTTTCTTTACAAACCATACCCTGTGTGAGCAGTCTGTTGAAAGGCTCGTCTATGGTGACGTATCCGAGGTCACGCAGAACCTTTGTGTAAAAGCGTGAATAGAGCAGGTGGAGAATAGCGTGCTCTATACCGCCGATGTACTGGTCAACGTTCATCCAATAGTCGGCTTCCTCTTTGTTAAAAGGCGCCGTGTCGCACTTCGGAGATGTATATCTGAGGAAATACCATGAAGACTCCATGAATGTGTCCATGGTGTCTGTCTCTCTGCGGGCGTCGCCGCCGCATTTAGGGCATTTGGTTTTTACAAAGCTCTCTACCTTATCGAGAGGGTTACCTCTCATGGAAGGGTTGAAGTCCACGTCAGGGAGCTCAACGGGGAGCTGATCCTTCGGCACGGGGACTGTTCCGCATTTGTCACACTGGATAAACGGAATAGGTGCGCCCCAGTATCTCTGGCGTGATATCTGCCAGTCACGGAGACGATAGTTTATGGTTGTTTTGCCTATGCCCTGCTCGTCGAGCCATTCCACGATAGCCTTTTTCGCATCTTCGTTAGACATGCCGTCGAACTTGCCTGACTGTACGAGCTTTCCTGCGCCTGAGTATGCCTCTGTCATGCTGTCGAGCTCGAGTCCTTCCTCAGGCATGATGACTATCTTAAGGTCACAGCCGTATTTCTTTGCAAATTCAAAGTCTCTCTGGTCGTGTGCGGGGACAGCCATAACAGCCCCCGTACCGTAATCCATAAGGACAAAGTTTGCTATATAGACAGGCATGTCGATACCTGTGACAGGGTTTGTCACGTATCTGCCTGTGAAGTGTCCGCGTTTCTCTTTGTCGTCGTCCATCCTGTTCACTTTATCTTCTTTAAGGATGGAGTCTATGAATGCGAGACCGTCTTTCTCCTGCTCGGTACCTGCGAGGAGGGTTTTAGCGATAGGGTGCTCAGGGGCGATGGACATGAATGTCGCGCCGAAGAGCGTGTCCGGTCTCGTGGTGAATACTTTTATCTTTTCATCGAGGTCTTTAACTTTAAAGTTGATCTCAGCTCCGTAAGATTTGCCTATCCAGTTCTGCTGCATGGTGAGAACCTTCGCAGGCCATCCGGGCATCTTGCTCTCTGTATATTCGAGTAGCTCATCGGCATAGTCTGTTATCTTGAGATACCATCCGTCGAGCTCTTTTATCTGTACTTCGTGTCCGCATCTCCAGCAGGCGCCTTCTTCTACCTGCTCGTTTGCGAGTACGGTGTTGCAGTCGTCGCACCAGTTCAGGTGGGATTTCTTTTTATAGATGAGTCCCTTTTCCCACATTTCGATGAAGACCTTCTGCTCCCATTTGTAATACTCAGGGTCGCATGTGGCTATCTCTCTGTCCCAGTCGTATGAGAGACCGAGCTTTTTCAGCTGTTCTTTCATATAGCTGATGTTCTGCTTTGTCCATACTGCGGGGTGGGTGGAGTTTTCAATCGCTGCGTTCTCTGCGGGCAGTCCGAAAGCATCCCAGCCCATAGGGTGCAGAACGTTCAGACCTTTCATGAATTTATATCTGGAGATGACGTCCCCGATGGCATAGTTTCTAACGTGACCCATATGGATTTTACCCGAAGGGTATGGGAACATCTCGAGGCAGTAGAACTTCTCTTTCGAGCTGTCTTTTTCTACTTTAAAGAGCTTTTTATCCTCCCATATCTTCTGCCATTTGGTCTCTATGTCTGCGGGGCTGTATTTCATCTGAATCCTCCTGATTATCGAACTCGTAAACTAGCACAACTGGCTTTACATTATCAAGTAGTAAACTGAGCATAATAAAGTATTGAATCATGACTTTTCCGCATATTTATATTGAAAAGATGAAAGTCGTTTGTTAGTGTTTTATGATTGATGTATTATAAAAACATGCATGCGCTGATTATTACTGATATACTTTAACAATTATGATTTAACGAGTGGCTTAATGCTTAAAGAAAACTCTTTCATTGATCTGGCTTACTCTCTGGTGCGCATAAGAGACCTGGATGAACTGCTGGATACAATGCTTACACGGATACGTGACATGCTCGATGCCGATGCCGGAAGCATCTTCATTTACAACGATGAATCGGACGAGCTTATATTTAAATACACTCAGAACGACTCCCTTGATCTGCCGTTCAACTCTTTCCGTATGCCTGCAAACGAACACAGCATAGCGGGCTTCTGCGCAGTACGTAATAATGTCATCAGGCTTGAGGATGTTTACAACCTCGACCCTAAGTTTCCGTTCGATTTCAACCCCAGCTTTGACAAGATGTCCGGATACAAGACGGTATCCATGCTGGTATTTCCCATAAACGATATAAACAACAGGATCATAGGCGTTCTTCAGCTTATTAATAAAAAGGTGAAGGATGAGAAGATCTCCCCTGAGAATGCCCATGAGGTCGTGATACCTTTCACCGCTGATGACGAGCGTACTGCTCACTCACTCAGCGGTATCGTAGGCATGGCTCTTGAGAACGCACTCCTTTACAACAGTATAGAGGAGATGTGGGAGGGTTTCATCTCTGCATGTATGACGGCGATCGACTCACGGGACCCTGTGACAGGCGGTCACTCTCAGCGTGTGACAGACTATACAATGGTCACGGCAGAGGCAATGAGCGAAGACGACGAGGCGTGGCCTGATTTCAAGCTGAGCCCTGCGGAGCTCAGATGCCTTAAATACTCTTGCATGCTTCACGACTTTGGCAAGCTGGTCATCAGCGAGAATGTACTGCAGAAAGCGAACAAGCTGTACCCCGGGATGCTCGAGGTTATCGAATACCGCTTCGGCACTGCAAAGGCGATGGCAAAGCTGAACGGAAAGTCTCAGGAAGAGATAGACGAGCTGGGCACTTTGCTCGGCATGATAAGAAAAGCTAATATTCCCACCGTACTGGACGATGATACCAGCGGCGGGCTTGATAAATGTCTTCATTATGAATTTGAAGACTTTGACGGAGTTAAGCACACACTGCTCACCGATATAGAGTATTACTACCTTTCTATAAAGAGAGGCTCTCTTACAGGTGAGGAGCGTGAGATTATACAAAGCCATGCGAACCATACGTTCGATTTCCTTATAAAGATCCCGTGGACAAACGAGCTTAAGCTCATCCCCGTGGTCGCTGCACTCCACCATGAGCGAATAGACGGGAAGGGGTATCCCTTCGGACTGGCAGGAGAGCAGATACATATGCAGGGTCGCATCATGGCCGTGGCGGACATCTTTGATGCTCTGACCGCTGCCGACAGACCTTATAAAAAGGCAATGCCTGTGGAAAAAGCATGTGCTATACTGAAAGAGGAAGCAGATAGAAGGGCGCTCGATAATAGAGTCGTTGATTACTTTGTCGATAATGCTCTGTACGAATCTGTAATGAGGAGGGAAAGTTGAAGACTTTGCTCGTTGTAGACGATGATGAAAGCATAAGACTGCTGTTGAGAGATGAATTTTGTGATAACGGATATAATGTCGTCACTGCCGTGGACGGAGAGGAAGGGGTAGTTGCCTTCTCCGAACAGCACGTAGACGTTGTTGTTCTTGACCTTAATATGCCTAAACTCACAGGTGAACAGGTAGCGAAAAAGCTGAAAAGTCAGGCTCCTGATGTACCTGTCGTGATATATACAGCAAACCCTGAAAGACTCGAAAAGCATACTGACATCCATTACGACTCGCTGGTTTATAAATCAAGCGACCTCGAAGAGCTTGTTGCGAAGGTGTCTAAACTTGCAGGGGTTTGATGTTTCGGCTTATCTGAATTTTTACGGCAAAGAAGGGAAGATCGTACATCTTGAAGAAGTTGATTCTACCAACGCATACGCCGTTAAAAGTGACCTTGCGCCTTTTACCTGTGTCATAGCCGACAGGCAGACAGCCGGGCGGGGGCGCAGCGGACGTGTCTGGCACTCGGATACCGACGCAAATCTGTATTTTTCAGTCGTGATAGACGGCATAGACTCATCTATGCTCCTTCCGCTGAATATCTATGCGGGATACATCCTCGCAGACACCCTAAGAGGCTTCGTAGATGCAAAGGTCAAATGGCCTAACGACATGGTGGTAAACGGCAGAAAGCTGGCGGGCATCCTTATGGAGACATCATTCTCAGGCGGAGTGCTTGAGAAGACTGTGCTGGGGATAGGGCTGAATGTTAATGCAGAGAGCTTCCCCGAAGAGATAAAAGACATCGCCACATCCATCTATAAAGAAACAGGGGAGAAGCAGAACCGTGAAAAGATACTTGCATCCTTCATGTCTGCATTCGAGAATTCCTTCGATCTTTTCAGAAGCGGACGTATAGATATCGTAAAACTTTGGTCAGTTTATTCCGCATATCTTGACAAAAAGATTGCAATACATAAAGATGGTGTTAAAACTATTTATACTGAGAAAGGTATAGATGCGACGGGCTGTTTACGTGCTCTCGACGAACATGGCAGTCTGAAGACCATCATCACCGGGGATATAGGGTATGATCTTTGCCGTTGATATAGGCAATACAAACGTTGTGATAGGTATCTTTGAAAACGGAGAGATCCGAAGCAACTTCCGAGTTCAGTCAAACACAATGCGCACAACAGACGAATATGCATCGACGCTTATGCGTCTCATGGAGTCCGAGGGGATAAAGATATCCGACATATCGGGCGTTATCATTGCATCTGTCGTGCCCAGACTTATATACACATTTACAAAGCTCTCCAGAAAGTATCTGGATCACGAGCCTATCGTTATCGCTCCGGGGATAAAGACGGGCATCAGCATAAAGATGGAAAACCCGAAAGAGGTCGGAGCAGACAGGATAGTCAATGCTGTCGCTGCAAAGGACAGCGTGGGGTTTCCTGCTATAGTCGTGGACTTCGGCACTGCCACCACATTCGACGTTATAAATAAGAACGGCGACTACATCGGCGGTGTTATATGTCCGGGGGTGAAGCTGTCGTCACAGATACTGCACTCCAATACGGCGAAACTGCCTGAGGTCGAAATAGAAAAAGTAGACAGTGTAATAGGTAAAAACACTATACATTCCATACAGTCAGGCATATATTACGGATATCTCGCCATGCTGGACGGGATATTGAAACGTATTATAGACGAAGAGTTTGGAGACGAGAGGGTACACGTTATATCTACAGGCGGTCTGGGGAGCATTTTCACCCCCGACAGCGCATATATTGAAAGATACGAACCAAACCTTACCCTGAACGGTCTTAAACTCATATACGAAAAAAATCAGTCATAAGGGACAATGAGATGAGTAAACTTGGCGCAACACTTAAGAATAAGAGAGAAACCCTCGGTTTTGACATAGATAAAGCTACCGAAGAGACAAGGATCAGTGCGGATATCATAGCCGTGCTGGAGGCAGGAGAGTTCAAATCCATGCCTTCGTACAACCACGCAAAGAACTTTGTGAAGAACTATGCTTCATACCTTAAACTGGAGATGGATAAGGTTCAGGAGCTCTTCGACGAAGAATGTACTAAAGAAGACTTCAACCGTGAGGTGAAGTATGTGGCAGCTCCAGTCACAAAAGAGCAGGGCTCTGCACCTTCAGGCGCAAAGTTTATCATACCTGTCGTGCTTGTGGTTGTTATAGCGTTCCTCGGTTTCAAGGTCTTCATGGCTATGGAAAAGGGCTCCGAGCTGAAAGCTAACGAAACAGTTAAAGAAGAAGTGAAGAAGGATGTAGACGTCACCGTAGACACCCCTGTAAGCACCGAAGAGGTGAAAGAGGTGATCGAAAGCATAAATAAAGACGCTGAACATCCGGCAGAGAAGCCCGCCGAAGAGAAAAAGGCAGAGCATAAACCCGCAGCAAAAACTGAGAAACCTGCCGAGCCCGCAAAACAGGAAGTAAAGAAAGAAGACTCTGCGGCACTTTCCGCATTTCTCCCTGATGTGAAAGAAGAGCCCATGACAGCAGCGAAGACAGCCATTGTGAACTTTGCCGATGTCTGCTGGGTACACATAAAGATAGACGATAAAGAAGAGATGGACTTCATCGCTGAGAAAGGTAATCAGCGTGATGTTGTTTTCCACGATAATTTCGTAATGGATATAGGAAACGCTGCAGTTGTCTCCATATCTTACAACAGCAGAACAATAGCCGGGCTGGGCGCTTACAAACAGCCTCTGAAAGGACTTAAATTCACTGTCAACGACAACGACAGGCTTACATATACTTCAAAAAAATAAGACTTGCATAATTTCTGCTCAATCACTAATATAATAAGACTAAACAGGTGTTTTTATGCGTCAATACACTGCGGCCATATATGCCAATGATAATCTGCTTCTGACAGAAGTACTTGAGAGAATAGAGAACGATCTGCCGACTATAGGATTCAGACTATACGGAAGCTCTCTTGCGGGGACAAGCATCATGACATCCATTGATGAATATGATGTGCATCCCGTAGCTGAGTTTGAGGAAGAGATACTCATCGTACTCTCAGACCCACAGTCTGATCTGGAGCATATAAAGAAGTTTGACGGAAGCATAATAGACCTCACAGGCTCTTTCGAAGGGCTCTTAGACGAGGTTTACACTGTTGAAGATCCTATATCGTACATACTGAAAAAGCTGAACGGAGTGGTAAACGCAGTTGCGACAGTGCCTGCGGCGCTCTTTGGCAAAAGCGGTATAGACGATCTGCTCGCTCAGACAAGAGAACTTTTTGCTTTTACAAATACAGAGACAAAGGTTTTTGAGGACAGATTAGCGTTTAATATGTTCTTTTCTGACATAGATCAAGGAATTTTGTCAGGATATAGGCAAAAGTTAAAGCAGGACACAGGTGTGGACGTTGACATCCGCATGGTTCCTGTGTCGACGGGATTTGTCCTTGACGTGTATTTTAAAAAAGATGTAAATAGTAATTTTACATTTGCTGTTTCACCGGACAAGCCTCTGGCGACACTCGCAGATGCAGTGTCTTCAGAGAACATTATCCAGCTCCCTTCACAGGGCTGCAGGGCAGGGTTTGCAGGTGACTATATACACACGATAGTAAAGCAGATCACCGACGCATTAAAAGACATAACCGGAGAGGATTAATGATCTATCTTGACAATGTGGCAGGAACAAAGCCAGACCAGCGCGTTATCGAAAAGATGATGCCTTATTTTACAGAACACTACGGGAACCCAAGCGCACATTTCTATCCTATCGGTCGTGAGGCTTTTGAGGCTATGGAAGCTGCCAGAGCACAGGTGGCTGACTTTATCGGGGCTGCACCTGATGAGATAGTCTTCACTGCCAGCGGTACAGAGGCGAACAACCTCGCCATCAAAGGTTTCCTCGGAAACACCGCTAATAAAGGTAAACATATCATCATCAGTGAAATAGAGCATTTCTCCGTTGATACTGTGGTTACAAAGCTCATAAGCCGCGGATACGAAGTGACAAAGCTGAAGGTCGACGACGGCGGGCTCGTAAACCCGGCTGACCTTGAAAAAGCTATTAAGGATGAAACAGTTCTCGTCTCCATCCAGTACGTAAACCCGGAGATAGGAACTATTCAGTATACAGAGAAACTCGGCGAGATATGCCAGGCAAAAGGCGTTGCCTTCCATGTGGATGCAATAGCCGCTGCCGGATTTGTCGAGATAGACGTGAAAAAGCTCAACTGTAATATGCTCTCCATAGCATCACAGAACTTTTACGGACCGAAAGGTGCGGCCGCTCTTTACATCAAAGAGGGCACAAAGCTCATCGGTCTTATGGACGGCGGATTTCAGGAGCGCGGATACAGAAGCGGTACAGAGAACGTGCCTGCCATCGTGGGCATGGGCGAAGCGTGCGCTATTGCAAAGGCTGAGATGCCTGAGTATCTGCCTAGACTGGAAAAGCTCCAGAAGAAATTATGGGAAGGCCTCGGCGGTCAGTTCGATTTCCTGCATTTCACAGGACACGAGACACGCAGAAGACCCGGCCATGTCAGCTTCTGGATAGAATATATAGAGGGTGAGTCGCTCCTTATGTGGCTCTCTCTGAAAGGCATTGCGTGTGCCAGCGGTTCTGCATGTTCTTCAAACATCCTCGCAGAGGATGAGGAAGACCTCGTGGCATCATCCGTACTTACTGCGGTTGGTGTTCCGACAGATATTTGTGCGGGCTCACTCGGCATGTCAATGTCCAAGTACAATACTGAGGAAGACATCGATAAGGTTCTCGAGGTTATGCCAGAGACAGTACAGAAACTGTGCGAGATGTCACCAATGTATAACAGAGATAAATAAAGGATATCAGGAGGATATAATGGCTAAAGGACCATACAGCGAAAAAGTAATGGATCACTTCATGAACCCTAGAAACATGGGCGAGATTGAAGATGCTAACGGCGTAGGCGAAGTCGGAAACCCTGCTTGCGGCGACGTTATGAAAATATTCCTGAAAATAAACGATGACAATATCGTAGAAGATGTTAAATTTAAAACATTCGGCTGCGGCGCTGCTATCGCATCCAGCTCTATGGCTACTGAGCTTATGATAGGCAAGAGTGTTGAAGAGCTCCTTCAGCTCACAAACAACGCTATCGTTGAGGCTCTCGGCGGTCTTCCACCTGCGAAGATACACTGTTCCGTTATGGCGGAAGAAGCCATTGAAGAAGCTCTCAAAGACTTCTACAAAAGCAAAGGTGAAGACCCTGCTATCGTAGAAGAGATGAAAGCTAAAATAGTAAGAGAAAACTAATAATAAATATCGGAGGATACAATGAGCCTTAGAGAAAGAGTAGAAGAAGTTCTTGATCAAGTTAGACCAACACTTCAGGCGGACGGAGGCGATATCGAGCTTCTTGACGTTTCCGAAGACGGCATCGTTAAAGTACAGCTTACAGGCGCTTGTGGTTCTTGCCCATTCAGCACTATGACACTTAAGCACGGTGTAGAGGCTAGACTTAAGGATATGATTCCTGAAGTTAAAGAAGTTCTCTCCATCTAAGAACTGACTTAAAAGAATTTAACTTAAATTAAGATCCCCGGTCATGAAAATGGTCGGGGATTTTTTATGTTATACGTTTGCGGAACTGCGTCGGGGTCATCCCTGTCTCTCTGCTGAAAACAGAGCGGAAGAAAGACGTATCGGTAAAGCCGACCCTGCCCGCTGTCTCTTCTATGCTCATATCTGTCTCTGCCAGCAGTTCCTTTGCACGTTCCAGACGTTTCAGCTGAATGTATTTATTTGGCGTAGTACCAAAGTTTTTCACAAATGCCCTGTGGAAATTACGCAGGCTCATTCCGCACATGTCAGCCATCTCTGATACTTCTAAATGTTTCTCGGGATGTGTGTTTATCTGCTCAGTCAGCAATGCGAAACGGCTGTCCCCGGCAGGTGAGCCGACGAGGGACTGTGCATAGACGGACTGCTTCTGCCTTACCGTATCGGCGAGGAGGAAACGCCCCGTCATGGCGGTGAACTCCTTAGAGCTGTGGAGGCTGATGATGTATAGGGCGAGGTCTATCAGAGACAAGAGCCCGCCTGATGTTATCATCCCGTCCTTGTGACAGAGCATCGAGTTCGTGTTCCAGCTAACATTTGGGAAATTCTCCTTTGCATAGTCCAGCCAGTGCCAGTGGGTCGTCGCCTCGAAGCCGTCCAGCATCCCTGCAGCAGCGGGGAGAAATGCACCAAGACAGGCTGTCGCCACCGTTGTGTTTTTATCCATGGCGTGTTTTATCATGGCCGATTCGGCAGTGTTTTCTATGAATGTGCCTTTTGGTGCTTCCATCGGCGGTATTATGAGGTATCCCCCAGCCTTAAATTTCGAAGTTTCAACGCTTACTGCACCCTTGCCGAACCTGCGCCCTTTACCCGCCTGAACAAAGACAGGCTTAAAGAGTGGTTCATCAGTAAATTTGTCTGGAAAACGGAATATATAGTCAAACAAAAGAGCAAGCTCCAGCGACACTCTCTCATGAAGGAATATATTAATATTGATTGGCATAAACACCTCTTTTATTGTCAAATATGCCTCTTGTGGTTTGCGCCGTCAATGCTAATCTTTAGCTCAGGAGGCAGATATGACAAAACTGACATTGGTGGGAGGCCCCACAACGTTAATAGAATACGCAGGAGCAAAGTTTCTCACAGACCCGACATTTGACGATGCCGAGAATGAATATAACCTCGGCTCCGTAAAGCTGACAAAGAACACTCCGCCCGCTCTGAAAGCCGAGGCGATAGGGCAGATAGACGCTGTCTTACTCAGTCACGATCAGCACTCGGACAACCTCGATAACGCAGGCAGGGAATTGCTGCCGTCGGCGGCTAAGGTGTACACAACAGTCTCCGGTGCGGGCAGGCTGGGCGGTAATGCCGAGGGGCTGGAGCCGTGGCAGTCGTTTGATATGATCTCTGAAACGGGGAAGAAGATAAAGATAACAGCGACCCCTTGCAGGCATGGACCTCCGCTGATAGAAAAGATCGCAGGGGATGTTATAGGATTCGTGCTTCAGTCAGATGGCGAGCCGACTGTCTATATCACCGGGGATACGGTTTATTATAAGGGTGTATCCGATGTGGCGGACAGGTTTGAAATCGACCTCATGCTTGCCTTTGCGGGTGCAGCGAGGACAAGGGGACCGTTCGAACTGACCATGACAGTGAGCGACCTCTTAGAGTCTGCCCAGACATTCGCAGGGGCGCAGATAATGCCTGTGCATTTCGAAGGCTGGGAGCACTTTACTCAGGGGATAGACGACATAACGCAGGCATTCGCCGCATTCGGGCTGTCGGACAGGCTGTTCATAGTGGAAAAGGGCGAGATCAGAGAGTTTATATAATAAAAAAGGGAGCCCCGAAGCTCCCTTTATCTATTTAGCTAATACCTGATTTGAATTCGACTGATTACTGACCCAGAAGAGCCTTAAGGATGTCTCCTAGTGTTACCATACCGATGAGGTGACCGACCTCATCCACCACAGGGAGTCTGTGTCTGTACTGCTCGAGCACTATCCTAGCAGCTTCTTCAACCTCGGTGTCTGCTTTGATAGAGATGGCAGGGATGTCCATAACTCGTTTGATAGGCTCACTGGTGAGCTCACGTACATCCACGAGGGGTATGTATTGCGCCTCGTTAAGGATGTCAGGGAGTGCCTTGGCAACGTCAGTCTCGCTGAATGTGCCGAGCACTTTGTTGTTTTTGTCGACAACGGGAAGTCCTGAAACGTTCTTACGTCTCATTTTAAGAATGACGTCCTTGATGGTTTCATCAGGTCCGGCAGTAATCAAATTCGTTGTCATGATCTCAGATACTTTCATTGAATCTCCTTTTACATCTGCATTGCGATCTCTTTCAGCAGATCACGCAGTATTGCTCCATCCGGCGATTTCGGTATAGTTCTGGAAAAGCGTATTTCCCCGGGCAGTGCCACTTCTCCGATCTCGTCCAGGATAGTCTCGCGTATTTCACGCACCATTTGGTCATGATAGCTCTCATCGACCTGTTTTTCAAGCACACAAAACGCGATTAACTTTTCTCCTCGTTTCTCATCGTTTATGTTTATTACGGCGCATTCTTTCACTTTTTCATACTTTTTGATAGCTTCTTCTATCTCTACAAGGCTAAGACGCTTTCCTCCGATGTGGAGTACGTCGTCGAGACGCCCTGTGAGCACCATGTGCCCCTTGTCGTTATACTTTCCGCCGTCACCGGTGCTGAAGTAGTGTGAGCCTCCGGCATCTTTCCAGTAGAGTTTTTCAAACATACCGGGCTGTTTGTGTATCCCTGTACTGAGCGAAGGGAAGGGGGCTTTGAAAACTATCTCACCCTGTTTCTCTGCGTCACTGACATAGCTTTTCAGCGTTTTGTCCAGTAGGGCCGCAGGGACGGCGGGCATGGCTTTGGAGACTGTCCCGTACTCCAGATCGCCGTATCCCGGGATGGCTGCATATATAGCACCGCCTGCCTCTGTCTGTGAGTAGATGTCTATGAAGGCTGCATTGTTCTTACACAGCTTAGACGATGCCCACAGCAGGACTTCCTCTTTCATCTTTTCGCCGCCTGTGGCGATGAGTTCGAGGGTTTTGATGTCTCGGAATATCTTCTTTTTCTGCGCCGCATTCATGAGAGAGCGGAGCATGGACGGTGTGGTATATAATTTGTTCACGCTGAATTTATCACAAGTATCATAGAATTTGGAAGCATTATCCGTGTCTATCGAATCTTCGTGTAAAATAACTGTCTGTCCGGCCATCAGCGGACCGTATACGAGGTATGAATGACCGGTTATCCATGATATGTCTGCAGTACACCAGAAGGTGTCCGTCTCCTTCATATCGAAAAGCATAAGATACGAGACATAAGCCCACAGGAGGTATCCCCCGTAGGAATATGTCAGCGCCTTAGGCTCTTTCATATTCGTAGATGTATAAAGCATGAACATGGTGTCTTCGGCTTTGTTAGGCTCGTCCTGAAGTGTTGTCGCCGTGGAGTGCTTTTCGTCGGAGATAAGGTCGTGATACCAGATGTCTCTCAGAGGCTTCATGTGTACACGCTTTCTCGTGCGTTCGACGACTATGCAGTATTTCGGCTCTTTATGCACCTTTTGCAGTGCGTTGTCCAGCTTGTCCTTCATCTGTGTGTATCCGCCTGTGATGGACTCGTCCGTTGTCACCACCATGGTCGGTTCGCAGTCGTTCATACGGTCTGCTAGGGATTCGGAAGAGTAGCTGGCGTGGTAAAGCACGTGCACTGCGCCCAGCTTTGTACAGGCTAGCATGAAAATCACCAGCTCGGGTATGTTCGGCATATGGAGGAGAACCCTATCACCTCGTTTCAGTCCGAGCTTTTTCATCGCTGATGTTGTCTTTATCACGTCAGAGAATAGGGACTGGTATGTAAATACTCTCTGTGTGCGGTCTGCGCCTGTCCATATGATGGCTGCCTTATTCTTTTTCGGCGTTTCCAGATGCTTTCTAAGGATGTTCTTCAGCGGGCATATCTCTCCGCCGCTGAAAAATCTGTATCCGCTCTTTGCATCGCCTTTTACGACACTGCTGAACGGCTTTTCCCATAAAAGATATTTTTCGGCTAGATATTTATATATCTGTTCGTAGTCTTCGCCAAATTCTGCGATTTTCTCTATATCTTCTTTCGGCATGAAATGTCTTTCAAATTCATGGAAATTCGATTGTAGTTTTCCGGCTATAAAATGATCCATATCTGACCTCGTGTTAACTCGTGATTATCTTATGTAACATTGCTTTAACTCGCTATATATAATAAATAATTTACGCTCATAAATCAATCGGTATGCTTTATGTTATGAGCTAATGTTTATAATTATCTCCCTATTATTTTTGAGAAATGTTTCCTTGTGGAATCCTGCAGTTTGCTCGCTACCTTGAATGCTTCTTTCAAAAGCTGAGCTTCCTCGTCCGTCAGTTCGTCGGGGTTAAGGAAGTGGCTCGGTTTTTCGCCGTCCTCGATGAGTTTTATCTCGTTCTGGAGGCGCAGGTATGTGAAGGATTCGAACGCCGCTTTCACATGCTCCACTGTCGCTTTGTTAAAGACGCTAAGCTCCTCTAGTTTGTCCAGACGGTCTATGGTGGTGATGGCGTGTATGCTCTGCTCCAGCATGAACATACGCACACAGTCCACTATGAATATGCTTCCGTTCTCTTTCAGCGAGAGTTCGCCTTTGTGCTCTTTACCGCTGTGGGTGACAAACCTGCCCAGCAGACCTATCGGAACCTTATGTTTGAAATCCAGCTCCATCATCTGATATAGGAAGAGCGGGTTTGACTTTATATACTTATTAACTATATCACGCAGACCGTCGCACAGTGAAGGATCGCCGACGATAGGCATGAAGTCGAAGAAGATGGATGAATACCTTACCTTTTGGGGTTCGGGCACTTCTATCCATTTACACACTCGGGCATCCCATTCATTCAGAGTGCCTCTCCACAGCGGGTTATTCACCATTACCTTTCCGTGGCATAGCGGATAGCCTATATCTGCCAGCGCATCGACCAGCTCATCCGCCAGCGGGTAAAAGTAGCCTTCGACATCTGCCCGCATTGATTCGTCAAAGTTTTCGAATAGGAATCCGTTGTCCTGATCCGGGCCGAGGAGCATCTCTTTACGTCCTCCGCTGCCCATTATCATAAAGCAGAATTTGACATCAGGCTTTTTAAAACCCTTTTTCTGCATGTTTGTATCTATCAGCTCATAACATCTGGCTATGATGCTGTGGTGGATATACGAGAGTATCTCCATGGTCTCCACGTGGGATCTGTTCTCTATCAGGAGCACCTTTGCCACGGTGACTATTTCACTGCGGATCTCTTTGAGCTCTGCTATACTTTTCGCCTCGTGTGCGCTCCCTACCAGCAGCATAGACTTCTGGCTGCGGAACTTCATCAGGTCTTTCTGTGTGACGATCCCCTCAATGGAGTCGCCGTCCACAACGGGCAGATGGCGTATGTTATGCCTGAGCATGAATGTCGCCGCCTGATACATGTATGTATCCGAAGGCATACTGTGGGGCTCTGTCGTCATCACATGGGCTGCCGTGCTATGCTTCTGGCACACGTCTATATCCTTCGCCAGAACTTTCCTGACGAGGTCTTTTTCGGTGATAATCCCCTGCATCTTTCCATTCTCGTCGCATACGACGAGTGCGGAAACGTCCGTTTCGGTCATTTTGAACGCTACTTCCCTTATGGTGGTGTCAGGGGAGCATGTCAGGACGGGCTTAGACATTATCTCGTAAAGACGCTTTTGGAAAGGGTAGGCCTCCATCTGTGCCAGCGGGTCTGTGGAGTGCTTGCTGACCATGTTCTTATAGAGTTTACGTATCTGAGAGAATATCGCCTTGTTAAAGTATTTGGATATTATGGGGTATTCTTTGGATATATCCTGCAGGAGACGCTGAGGTATCAGCAGGCATGAGGTCTCTGTGGCTGTTCTGGCGCCTGCGGTATATCCTTCCTGAGTGAAGATAGGTGTCCATCCGAAGAACCCTCCGGACTGACGGTAGTCCACTATCATCTCCACCCCTTCGTTTGTCTCGGCTATTATCTCCACCTCTCCGTTCTGGATGTAATAGAGGAAGCCTGTGGGCATGTCGGACTGCTTGAAGATGACTGTTTCAGCAGGATATACTATGTGCCCTGCGGCGCTTTCCAGCCTTGTTACAGCATCTTTCGGTATCTGATTGAATGGTTCGTAATCAAATATTCTTTCTATGTTTGCCATAAAATAATCCAAAGGTAATATTTAATTAATTATAACAAAAAAGTCTCCCGCAGGAGACTTTTTCTATAAAAACTTTGTAAGTTAATTGATTTTATTAATAGTTTAAGCTGTTGTGGTTACGTCTCTTTTTTTTCTGCCGAGCTTTATTGGGTGAGCATGTTGTCTGATCATCCAGTCCAGCAGTATCTTGCCCCATATCGTCGAGCCTGCCATGGCAGACCACTTATCGTATGGGAAGTGGAAAACCAGTACTCCAAATATCGTATATGCTGCGATCAGTGCACCTATCAGGTTAAGAAGTCCGACATAGGGTGCAAATTTAGCAGGTTTGGCAGGAGCCACCCCACGTTTTAAGGCAACTTCGGAATAGTCTCTCTTTATGAATATCTTATATGCTCTTTTACCCCAAAAGAATGAAACGGGGAAGAGGGCAAGGAATAAAAGCCATGTTAATGCTAAACTAACGTAAAAATACATTTATAACTCCTTCGTATGCCTTTAAATGCGTTTGTTAAAAAGGCTCCGCCGCATGAGCATTACGGCGGAGCCGAGGGTTATGATACTTTCGTATCTATTATCTTAATGATCGACGGCTGCGCCTGCACCCTTAGGTACACGTACATCTTCTACCATCTGAGCGATATCATCCGGAACCGGTGCGAAGAAACCTTTAACTGCGAATGCAACTATAAAGTTAATGAAAGCACCTACTGCTCCGAAAGCATTCGGGTGGATTCCGAAGAAGAAGTTTTGTCCACCGAAGAGCTGATAATACTCTGTGCCTTTGATATAGAATATACCCGTGTGAGCAAAAACGTAGAACATTGTGATACCGATACCGGCAAGCATACCTGCTATGGCACCTTGTTTGTTCATTGTTTTGCTGAATATACCCATAAGAAGGGCAGGGAAAATGGACGACGCCGCAAGACCGAAGGCTATGGCAACCGTACCTGCCGCAAAGTCAGGCGGGTTGAGACCGAGATAACCTGCACCGAGGATAGCCATAGCCATGGCAATACGTCCTGCCATAAGCTCGCCTTTCTCGCTCATGTCCTTCATAAACATGTTTTTAAGAAGGTCGTGTGAAACTGCCGCTGATATTGCAAGGAGGAGACCGGCAGCTGTCGAAAGAGCAGCAGCCAGACCACCGGCAGCAACGAGTGCGATTACCCAGTTGGGGAGCCTAGCGATCTCAGGGTTAGCGAGAACCATGATATCGTTGTTTACTGAAAGTTCGTTTCCTTGCCAGCCTGCTGCTTCAACTTTTGCAAGGAAAGCAGGGTCTTTGGACTTATCGTTGTAGTATTGGATGCGTCCGTCGCCGTTTTTATCTTCAAACTTAAGAAGACCGGTAACTTCCCATCTCTTCATCCAGTTAGGACGATCCTCAGCTTTGATGCTTGCTTCAGGAGCGAATACATCTCCGCCCATTTCAACAGCTGTGTTGATTGTGGCATGAAGGTTAAGTCTTGCCATAGCTGCAACTGTAGGAGCTGTTGTATAGAGGATAGCGATGAACACAAGTGCCCATCCTGCAGATGAACGTGCACCCTTAACATCCGGCACTGTGAAGAAACGGATGATAACGTGCGGAAGACCTGCTGTACCGAGCATCAGAGAAAGAGTATATGCGAACATATTCAGCTTACTGCCGGGTACCTGAGTCGTGTATTTCGCAAATCCGAGGTCTGTCACGATGTGGTCGAGCTTTGCAAGCAGAGACATGTTGCTGCCTACGAAGTCAGAACCGAGACCAAGCTGAGGGATCGGGTTTCCTGTAAGGTTCAAGGAGATGAATATTGCAGGAATGGTGTAAGCAAGGATCAAAACGCAGTACTGAGCAACCTGTGTGTAGGTGATACCTTTCATACCGCCGAAAACTGCATACATAAATACTATCGCCATTCCGATAAAGATTCCCATTGAGTTGGAAACACCGAGGAAACGTGAGAAAGCAACACCAACACCGGTCATCTGGCCGATGATGTATGTTGTAGACGCAGCGAGAAGGCACATAACTGCAACTATTGTCGCTGTATCTGAATAATAACGTGTTTTAAAGAAATCCGGCACAGTGAACTTACCGAACTTTCTGAGGTATGGTGCTATGAGCATCGCAAGGAGAACGAAGCCACCTGTCCAGCCCATAAGGAAGAGTGCGCCGCCATAACCCATGAAACCGATAAGACCGGCCATGGATATGAATGATGCAGCAGACATCCAGTCTGCACCGATAGCAATACCGTTAGTAATAGGGTGGATACCGCCGCCTGCAACATAGAATTCCTTTGTGCTGCCTGCGCGCGACCATATCGCAATACCGATATAAAGAGCGAATGATAGACCAACTACGATGTAGGTTGTTATTTGTAAGCTCATATACGTACCTCCCTATTCTTCAACATTGAATTCTTTGTCGATCTTCCCCATCAATTTTGCATAGGTAAAGATGAGAACGACAAATATGTAGATCGAGCCTTGCTGTGCAAACCAGAACCCAAGCGGATATCCGCCGAGCTTGATTGAGTCAAGTGCGCTGGCAAAAATAATACCTGCTCCGTAAGAGACAACGAACCAAACGATGAGAACGTTTCGAACTAAGCCTAGAACCTTTTTCCAATACATTTCATGTGTCTTTTCCATAAGATTACACCTCACTTAAGATATCGAACAGGAACTTCTCGGAACGTTTAATTATACACCTCCTTTTTAATTATGCGTTCTAAGTTAACCTGTTCTGGTTTTACCGCTGCTTCTCTGTTTACTAATAAGAGAATTTTTTTGGTAAATGTAAATCTAATCTGATTAAATAATAGTACATCGTTTTATGAAAGTCAACAGTAAAAAACACAATAAAATCAGGTACTAGCGAAGATTTTTTAGCGTATACTGTATACAATCTTATATATGCATAACAATGTTATATAAAATTAACAAAATCAATTTATAAATAATAAACAAAATAGACAAAAATTTACTAATAATTTTAATTTGACAGGTTTGTAAATGAGACGTTTAAAGATGTTAATTTTTAATGTTTCTTAAGGGCGAAAAGATATTTTAGTAAAATTTAAAACAAATTTACTGCGGGTATAAAAAATGAAAATAATAATTCAAAATAGTAATTCATACAGAACGAAAAAATAAAACTCAGGTTTTAGTACGCTCTGTTACTTACCAGTGTAGAGAATTATCCTGCTTTTAATGACCTCTGAAACAGAAGGTGTGTATTCGTTATTCTGCTTCAAAAATGCGTCCTCTGTCACAGGTATGAATGTGTAGTCCAGTGTGACAATTTTAACATCGGATGAAGGGATGGATATGCTCATTGTTTTGTGCGCTCTGTTTTTCAGATTGCCCAGATTTTTATACAGATATGATCCGGGGCCCTGGTGGAGTGCCTGACAGCAGTCGTCATAGTTTATGGTAAGGTTGCTCATATATATATTACCGATGTTCTGCACTGCCATCTGTACGACAGTCTTTTCATCAGAGCCTTTTACTGTCTTATAGTATATGGCAAGGTTCTGATCTTTTACAGAATGGGGATAGTTCGCTTTCAGATCCTGTGTAGGCTGAAATTTCATATCGAACTGGGTACAGGCGGCGAGGATGAGGATCAGCATTGGTAATATGTATATCTTTTTCATGTTATTCACCTTTCTTTTCTTCTGCTGTTTCAGGTTCTGGTTCTACGGGGATGGATTTTGCTGTTAACACTTTCTGTGATTCGATGGTGACTATCTCTATTTCTTCGGAGGTTGTCTCTTCTGCAGGCTGTGCTTCCTCTTCCTCAGAGGCTGTCAGCTCTTCCTGCTTTGTCTTTATATCTTTGTCTATGTTTCTGATGTATGTGTAGTCCGGCTCAAAAAGCTCTGCGTCGAGCTCGCCGTTTTCGATGAGCTCCAGCACTTTATTCCCGAGCAGTTTGACACGTTCATCCTTCTTTTTATTAAGGGATGTTATCTCTATCTTTATCTTGCTGACCTTGGCGAATTTGAGGATCTCAAGTTTACCTTTGTCAAAGCTGTCTTTAACCCATTTAGTGTCCATAACCTTAAAAACCTCCGCTTAGTCTAATAGTTGGTTTATTCTGGAGTTCTGCCAGAAAAGCATCAAGAGCATTATTATGTTAAATATAAATGATACTGCAAATAACGCCATCCATCCGTTAAAGATTTTTGCGTTATTTTTATATAGTTTTGATTCTTTCAGCATTACCCAGTCTCCGCCCGATGAAGAGACAAAGTCCGACGGCAGGTATTTGCCCGATTTCAGCCCGTCTTTTATCTGAGATATGGATATGTCTCTTATAACGAGCCCGTTAAGCATTTTGATGTCATAGGTTTTACTGCCGTTCAATTTTCACCTGATATAGTGTTTCAGCCTTTCCATCTGGCATAGAGGTCGTGCTGTACTCCTATTATATCAAAGATTTTACCCGCAACAAAGGAGATAAGATCGTCTATATCTTTAGGAGAGTGGTAAAAGCCCGGTGCCGCCGGCATGCATACTGCGCCCGCACGGGTCAGCTTTGTCAGGTTTTCCATATGTATCAGGCTGAGGGGCGTCTCTCGGAAGAGTATTACAAGGTTTCTGCGTTCTTTCATGGCGACGTCCGCACAGCGTTCGATAAGGTTTGAGCTTATACCGCCTGCGGCTCTGCCTACAAAGCCCATAGATGCGGGTGCTATTATGTATGAATCCACCATGAACGACCCGCTGGAAACTGGTGCTGCAAAGTTTTTATGATCGTGCAGGATAGCCTTTTTATTCAGGTCTGCGAGGAAGTCTTCGTCGGAAGAGTATTCCTTCCCCAGTTCGATGTTTATGTTTGTCAGTCCGTCAGGGGTGATGCAGAGGTGCAGTTCACATATATCTGCGAGCTCCTCTATCAGCTTTTTACCGTACAGTGCTCCGCTGGCACCTGTTATCCCCAGAAAGATACGTTTCATAAACTCCTCATATTACAAGGTCTAAAAATGTGAAAGCGCAAATGCTCAGACTAATATATGCATTTAGATTGAAAAATGCCATGTCGAGCCTGCTGAGATCCTCGGGTTTTATTATGGAGTGCTGATAAACCATGAATCCGCCCGTGAGCAGTATTCCCGCCAGATATATAATGCCAAGGTCGAAATATACCCATGTGTATAGGAATATCAGGAAGGATATGATGTGAAATACCCTTGCGAGGTTCAGCGAATTTCTCAGCCCGAGGTATCTGGGGATGGAGAACAGGCCTTCTTCTCTGTCGAAGTCGATATCCTGACATGCGTATACTATATCAAAGCCTGAAACCCAGAAAAGAACGGCTATGCCGAGTAAAACTATGCCGAGGTTCAGCGAGCCTGTGACGGCTGCCCATGCGCCGATGGGGGCTATGCCGAGAGCAACGCCTAGCACAATGTGGCAGAGAAACGTGAAACGCTTTGTATATGAATATAGTATGAATACGGCAAATGGAACGGGAGAGAGATAGAAACAGAGCGGATTCAGCATATAAGCGGCGAAGAAGTATACGGCGAAGGATATCACCACATACAGCGTAGCTTCATTCACGGATATGCGCCCTGCGGGGATGTCACGGTTTTCTGTTCTGGGGTTTCGTGCGTCGATCTTAGCGTCCGCCACACGGTTAAATCCCATAGCACCGCTTCTGGCACCCAGAACGGCTATGACTATCCAGAATATAGTAGAGAGCGAAGGGATGCCTCTCGCCGCTAAAAACATGCCTGTGAAGGCAAAGGGGAGGGCGAAAAGGGTGTGCTCCACTTTTATCATGCTTAAAAATGTTTTGAATTTTTCCAATGTTGTTACCCGTATAATATAATTTGTCACTCTGAGGGAGCTGGCGACCGTGAGAGTCTCAGCATTTAGATTATAGAATACCTTCGTATAAATCTTTCCACTCAGGATTAAGAGAGTTTACTATCTCTTGTTTTTTAGCTCGTTTATATGCTTTGAGTTGTTTTTCTCGGCACAAAGCATCTGTAATATTATCAAAACATTCAAAATAAACAAGCTTTGTAAGGTTATATTTTTTAGAGAAACCGTCAATAAATTTCTGTTTGTGCTCGTATATTCTCTTTTTGATATTAGAAGTTACACCAACGTAAAGAGTTGAGTTGTTTGAATTAGTTATTATGTAAACATAACCGTTTCTCATAAGTGTGCCTAGTCTGAGATCATCACGTCGTTATCACTCCTCATGATGACTGTTATGCGGATATTATATTTAAGAATGCCTCGGCAAAGTCGTCTGAGTCGTTCAGGCTTTCGATGCGGACGATATTCAGCCCTGCCTCACGCACCTGCGGCATATACTGCTCGTCCAGCTCTATCAGAGTCTCGATGTGGTCGGATACAAACGATATAGGCACGACGATGATGTTATCCACACGCTCTGCCGTGAGCCTTTCGAGCTCTTTATCCGTGTATGGACCGACCCATTTCACGGGGCCTGTACGGCTCTGGTATGCGAGGTTATATGTTTTCGGGTGTGTCATGCTGACGAGCTTTTTCACCTGCTCGTTTATCTGCATGGTGTAAACGTCGCCTTTTTTAACGGTGTATTCGGGGAGGGAATGCGCAGAGAATACCACGTGGCAGTCGGTTATGTCCTTGCCCAGCTTTTCCGCTGCTCTGAGTATCCTGTCTGAGATACATTTATTATATGCTTCGTTACGGTACCATTCTTTGATGATCTTAGGTTCTTTAACGAGCTTCTGCACCTTTGCAAATCTGTCGAAGCACACACCGCTGGTGGTATATGAATACTGCGGATACATGCTGGTGACTATGATATTTTCATAGTCTGCACCGTTATGCTTCTGTATGGAGTCCTCGATGTACGGATGGTAATAGCACATACCGATATCGGTGACGAGCTCACGCCCTGTTTCAGTGAGGTAGAGCGGCTTTATCTTTTCCAGAATAGCCTGAAGGTAGGGGAGCTGCGGAGAGCGTCCGCCTATCTTTTCATATTCGGGCGCAACTTTAACGGAGCGTTTTTTAGCTATCTTTTTCGCTATGAATGTCTGGAGTGTGCCGCCGATGTGAAAGTCGATGATGGTGCGGTCCGAAAAGAGATTAAAGAGGAACTCCTCTATCCCTTCGATACTATCAGGACCGCCCATATACATCACATAAAGCAGGTCTTTTTTCATGCTTCCCCTTTAACGACCTTAACAAGGTAGTCCACATTCTCTCTAGGAGTAGGAGGGAGGATACCGTGTCCGAGGTTAAAGATATGACCTTTAAGGTCTTTACCCTCTGCGAGGATCTTTTCGGCTGTTTCCTTGATGGATTCTTTGCTACCGAAGAGCTGAACAGGGTCGAAGTTACCCTGAAGGACAAATTTGCCCTTGCCGAGTCTTTCGTCTGCGTCTGCGAGAGTTGTTTTCCAGTCTACACCCATTCCTGCACATTTCAGCTTTCCTATGATGTCATAGAAGCTGAAGCTGTCTTTTGCGAAATAGATGAGCGGAGCACCTTTAAGGTTGTTTGCGATGTATTCAACGTATGGGAATATGAATTTCTCATAGTCATATTTAGAAACGACGCCAGCCCATGTGTCAAACATCTGAACGACGTGAGCACCGCTGTCTATCTGTGCCTGAAGGTACTTCAGGGTAGAGTTTGCGAGCTTCTCCATCATTACTCTGTATGTTGTAGGGTCTGCGTGCATCATAGTTTTGATATATTCATAGTTTTTAGAACCTTTACCCTCTACCATGTAACAGGCGAGTGTGAAAGGTGCGCCTGAGAAACCGATAAGAGGCACATCAAGAGCCTTTACGAGCATTTTCACTGTCTCAAGCACGAAAGGAACGTCCTTCGCAGGGTCTATCTCGCGAAGTTTATCTGCATCCGCAAGTGTGCGGATAGGATTTGATATGACAGGAGCAGGGTTAAAGTCGAGATCGACACCCATAGGCTCGATAGGGATGAGGATATCTGAGAAGAGGATAGCGTTGTCAAAGCCGAAAGCTCTGATCGGCTGCAGTGTAACTTCTGTGCAAAGCTCCGGGGATTTGCAAAGCTCAAGGAAGGAAACCTTGCTGCGTACTTCTCTGTATTCTTCCATGTATCTTCCGGCCTGACGCATAAACCATACCGGAGGTCTGTCAGTTTTTTCACCGTTCATAGTTCTGAGTAAAAGGTCATTAAAAGCCATCTGCTTCACCTCAATAAATGTATAATATATTCATGTATTCAAGCAGTAAAAACCGTTTGCTGTCAAGTTGTTTTACAAAATTAACTTTGAAATGGTTTTTAATATGAGCTAAAGTTGGTATTAATATCTTTTTTAATAATATTTTATGTTATCTATCAGACTCTCCGGGCGTTGTCTGTGCGGCAGAATAAGCCAATGCAGAGAATAGGTTCAATTCCCATTATTTTAGTATGTTTTGGCTTGTCAAATAATATCTGTTTTGCTATTATCTGTTCTCTTCTAACACATATATGTATATTTTATCGAGGTTAACTTAATGGCCAAGTATAAAGTTCTCATCACTGATCACATCTCTCAGGACGGTGTGAATATCCTCAAAGACGACAAGGATATAGAGGTCGATATTCAGGCAGGGATCAAAAATCCTGAGCTGAAGAAGATCATCGGTAACTACGACGCTATCATCACCAGAAGCGGAACAACTGTTACTCCTGACCTTATCGAAAACCCTGGAAAACTCAAGATAATCGGACGTGCGGGCGTTGGTCTCGACAATGTCGATATCGAAGCTGCCAGTATGAAAGGTATCATCGTTATGAACGCTCCCACGGGCAACACTCTCGCTGCCTGCGAGCTGACAATGGCTATGATGCTGTCTGTCGTGCGTAAGCTCCCCGCTGCAAACCAGTCTACAAAGGCAGGTGAATGGGACAGAAAGCGCTTCATGGGTATCCAGCTTTATCAGAAAACACTCGCCGTTATCGGTCTTGGCCGTATCGGCGGAAACGTTGCGAAAAGATGCAGAGCCTTCGACATGAGGGTTGTTGCTTACGATCCATACATCAAAAAATCCAGAGCAGAAGCACTCGGCGTTGAGCTTTGCGAAACGCTCGAAGAAGCACTGGCTCAGGCTGACGTTGTCACATTCCACACTCCTCTCACAGACGAGACAAAAAATATGATAACAAAAGACGAAATAGCAAAGATGAAAGACGGTGTTGTCATCATCAACTGCGCACGCGGCGGTATCGTGAACGAGCTCGACCTTGTGGAAGCATGTAAATCTGGTAAGGTTCATGCTGCGGGTCTCGATGTTTTCGTTGCCGAGCCCCCTGTGAACCATCCATTCTTCGAAGTGGACAACATTTATGTTACACCGCACATCGGCGCAAACACTCACGAAGGTCAGTACGGCGTTGCCGTTCTCATCGCAGAGCAGGTTAAAAACGCTCTCCACGGCAGATCATACAAAAACGCCGTGAACATCCCATTCATGAAGACACAGCTTCCTGAAGAGATGCAGAGATACTTCGAGCTCCTCGAGAGCATGGGCCACATGGCTGCACAGCTCACAAAAGGCAGGGCGGAATCCATCGAGGTCGCTATGGTCGGACAGAAGTTTGAGGAAGACTTCGGCGAGCGTACATTCGACACTCCTTTTAACTTTCAGCCGTTTACCATCGCAGGTCTGAAAGGCTTTATGGAAGTGGCAGTGAAGGAGACAGTATCCTTCATCAATGCTCCATACGTGGCTAAAGAGCGCAATATCGACATAGTCGAGACAAAAGCAGCTCACTTCGGCAAATTCAACGACCTTGTGGTTATCAAAGTTAAAACAGATAAAGAAGAGAAGGTCTACGCAGGTACAGTCTTCGCCGATAACACAGGCAGACTCCTTATCTATGATAAGTACTACACAGACCTTATCGCCGACGGTACATTCCTTTACTTCAACAACCAGGACAAACCGGGCATGATCGGTAAAGTGGGTACTATCCTCGGAAATAACAATGTGAACATCGCAGATTTCGACCTTTCCAGAGATCAGAAGGGCGACGATGCAGTTGCTTTCGTACGCATCGACGGAAAAGTTCCTGCGGGTGTTCTCGAAGAGATCCTCGCTCTCGACGGAATGATAGAGGCGAAGGTTATCACTCTCTAATAATATGGAGACCATATCCGTAAGGACAGGCACACGGTGCGCCTTTGTGGAGATCACGGGGGATGTGCAGGCTGTGCTCAGGGCAAACGGCTGGCAGGACGGTATTCTGGTGGTTTACACACCGCATACCACATCCGCCGTCACGATAAATGAAAACGCCGACCCTGATGTGCAAAGGGATATGAACTCATTTCTTTCAAAGTTAATACCAAATCTGTCAGAGTTCCGCCACGCTGAGGGGAACTCTGACAGTCATATAAAATCATCTCTCATCGGCTGTTCGGAAACTATTATAGTGGAAAACGGAAATATGGTGCTCGGCACCTGGCAGGGTATATATTTCTGTGAATTCGACGGCCCCCGCACACGCAAAGTACATCTTAAATTCATAAAATCATAATTGCAGTCACAGCGTTTGCAATGACGTATATTTGGTAGTCATTCTGAGCCAAGGGCGAAGAATCTGAACTGCACAGATCCTTCATTTCATTCAGGATGACAGTTTGTATTTAGAGATAGGATTGCTTCACTGCGTTCGCAATGACGCTAAATTCAAGGTCATTGCGAGGAGTGGAATGACGAAGCAATCTTAGGATTCCTATTAATGTGCGTACTCGTGATTCTGAGCCAAGGGCGAAGAATCTGAAATGTACAGATCCTTCATTTCATTCAGGATGACAGTTTATATTTAGGGCTAGGATTGCTTCACTGTGTTCGCAATGACATATGATGTGTAGTCATTCTGAGCCACGGGCGAAGAATCTGAAATGTACAGATCCTTCATTTCATTCAGGATGACAGTTTGTATTTAGAGATAGGATTGCTTCACTGCGTTTGCAATGACGTATATTTGGTAGTCATTCTGAGCCAAGGGCGAAGAATCTGAAATGTACAGATCCTTCATTTCATTCAGTATGACGGTTTATATATAGGGCTAGGATTGCCACGTCGCTACGCTCCTCGCAATGACGTATATTTGGTAGTCATTCTGAGCCACGGGCAAAGAATCTGAAATGTACAGATCTTTAATTCCATTCAGGATGACAGTTTATATTTAGGGCTAGGATTGCTTCACTGCGTTCGCAATGACATATGATGTGTAGTCATTCTGAGCCACGGGCGAAGAATCTGAAATATACAGATCCTTCATTTCATTCAGGATGACAGTTTGTATTTAGAGATAGGATTGCCACGTCGCTACGCTCCTCGCAATGACGTATATTTGGTAGTCATTCTGAGCCACAGGCGGAGAATCTGACATGCACAGATCCTTCATTTCATTCAGGATGACAGTTTGTGTTAGGGCTAGGATTGCCGCGTCGCTACGCTCCTCGCAATGACGCTGGAGTTTGTGATTGGCCTGTCGGTGCTGACCGACTATAGGTCGTCGGCGGTGAGGATGGTGGTGCGGTTACGCCCTTCGGTCTTACTGACGTAGAGAGCCTTGTCGGCGACGTTAACCATATATTCGGCGTCTTTGTATGATTTGTCATAGGAAGTGACGCCTGCGCTGAATGTGACTTTGAAGCACTCTGTCTCGCTGGAGAAGATAGTATTGCTCAGCCTGTCTCTGATGCGGTCTACCACGCTTATGGTATCTTCGAGGTCTGTCTCTGTGAAGAGAACGGCGAATTCCTCTCCGCCGTATCTGGCTGCTATGTCTGTGTTTCTAACTGTTTCTTTGATGATGTTGGCAAATGCTTTCAGCACTTCGTCGCCTTTGACGTGTCCGTACTGGTCATTCACCTTTTTAAAGAAATCGAGGTCGAAAATGGCAACGGTGAAGCAGTTGTTATAACGCTTCGAGCGTACCATTTCGTCTTTCAGTTTATCTTTGAAATAGGAGTGGTTGAAAAGCATGGTGAGCCCGTCTTTCTTCGCCATCTGCTCGAGGAATTCATTCTGCTCGAGCACGTTTGTGGATGCGAAAGCGAGCTCAAAGATGGTGGATTCCATCTCTTCATTCTTTTCTTCCAGTGCTATTGTCAGCTCTTTATGTTTGATAAGAGAGTTAAATCTTATCTTTATCTCATTGATAGGGTCAGCCTTCAGACAGAAGGCAAAGTAATAGTCTCTGGATATCTCCAGCAAAAGATTGTCGTGGCACTCATCAGAAATAAAAAGGAAAAAATTCTCAGTACCGAGCAGCTCCCTCAGCTCCTCAGCGGTACATTCCCCCATAACTTCGTAGATGATCAGCTCTTTTTCCATGGTGAGGAGTTCTTCGGTGCCGACGAACTCTACATCGGAGAAAAGAGAAGATATGTGCTGTCTGGTGTCTTCTGTTTTAGCCCTAGCAAATACCTTTGTGTTAATCAATATCTTCCGGCCTCATATGTGGAAAGAGTATTACGTCTCTGATGGACTGGCTGTCTGTCATCAGCATGACAAGCCTGTCTATGCCAAGTCCTGCGCCTGCTGTAGGTGGAAGACCGTATTCAAGGGCTCTGATGTAGTCGAGGTCCATCATGCCTGCTTCTTCGTCTCCTGCCTCTTTCGCTGCGACCTGTTTTTCAAAACGCTCTTTCTGATCCATCGGATCGTTAAGCTCGTTAAATCCGTTCGCCAACTCGAAACCGCCGACGAACAGCTCAAAGCGTTCCGTGGTTTCAGGGTCGTCTGCCTTAGATTTCGCCAGTGGAGAAACCTCTTTAGGATAATCAATGATGAATGTAGGGTTGAATAAATTGTGCTCGCACAGTTCTTCAAAGATTTCCATAACAATCTTACCCTTTCCCCAGTTTTTATCAACATGAATACCGTATTTTTTTGCAGTAGCTGCTGCGGCATCTCTGTCGGCTATCTGGTCGGGTGTTACATCTGTCATTGTAGTAATAGCATCGTTCATTGTCACACGTTTCCACGGGCGTGTGAGGTCTACTTCTTTGTCTCTGAAGTTTACCTTAAGGCTTCCGTTCACTTTTTCGGATATGCCGCATATCATCTCTTCTATCTGATCCATAAGACCGTGATAGTCGTTGTATGCGTTGTACCATTCTATCATGGTGAACTCAGGGTTGTGGCGTGTGGAGAGACCTTCGTTACGGAAGTTTCTGTTCACTTCGAATACACGCTCCATACCGCCGATAACGAGCCTTTTAAGGTAGAGCTCCGGTGCGATCCTCAGATAGAGGGGCATGTCGAGGGCGTTGTGGTGTGTTTCGAAAGGTTTAGCCGTAGCGCCGCCCACGATAGGGTGCATCATAGGTGTTTCCACCTCGAGGAAGTCCTTGCTGATGAAGAACTGGCGCACCTGCTGGATTATCTGGCTTCTCTTGCGGAAAGTATCTTTAACCTCTTCGTTCACGATGAGGTCTACATATCTCTGACGGTATCTCTTTTCAACGTCTGTGAGACCGTGAAATTTTTCGGGAAGGTCACGCAGAGCTTTTGTGAGCATCTTATACTCTGTGGCACAGAGTGTGAGCTCGCCTGTCTTAGTTTTAAAGAGGAATCCTTTGATGCCGACAACGTCGCCGACGTCGGAAGTTTTAAAAATTTCGTGGTCTTCGTCGGATATCTCACCTTTTTTCACATAGACCTGAATGCTCTCTGTGCGGTCTTTTATCGTCATGAATGCGGCTTTACCGAATTCGCGCAGTGCCATGATACGTCCTGCCACATCAAAAATAACAGACTGCTCGGGGAGGGCATCTTTTTCGACGTCTTTATATTTCTCAACGACATCAATGATATCGTGCTCTTTTTTATGAAAATTTACATAAGGTTGTTTGTTCTGTGCTTTTATCTTTTCCAGTTTGTCCAGACGATGTTGTTCCATTTAACTCATTAACTCCAATTTATGATTATATTTGTTTGACTTGTTATACAAAAAACTTTAATCTATTACAATAAATAAATTCCTTCACGTACAATGTGTTAGTTTCTCTTGCTTTATTTCATTTTGTAGACTAAATATTGATACGAAAGAGAGAATTGTTTCAAACCCGGAGGTTGTATTAATTATGGGTTTTTTTGATATGTTTTCAAACGACTTGGCTATCGACCTTGGAACAGCCAATACACTCATATATGTTAAAGGAAAAGGAGTCGTATGCTCGGAACCGAGCGTAGTGGCCATCAATAATCAAAACAACGAGGTTCTCGCTGTGGGCAGCGAGGCTAAAAGCATGCTGGGACGTACCCCTGCAAATATCGTTGCTATCCGTCCTATGAAAGACGGCGTTATCGCAAACTTTGAGGTTACAGAGCGTATGCTTAAGAACCTCATCCAGAAAGTGCACAACAGAAAATCACTCGTGAGACCACGCATCGTAATCTGTGTACCCTCAGGTGTCACACAGGTAGAGAAGCGTGCGGTAAAAGATTCTGCCATTCAGGCGGGAGCACGTGAGGTTTACCTTATAGAAGAGCCTATGGCAGCAGCCATCGGTGCAGGGCTTCCTATCGAAGACCCATCAGGAAACATGGTAGTAGACATCGGCGGCGGTACTACGGAAGTGGCAGTGATATCACTCTCCGGTATCGTATACGCAAACTCTGTCAGAGTGGGCGGAGACGAGATGGACGAAGCCATCGTTAATTACGTCAAACGTAAATATAACCTTCTCATCGGACATGGTACGGCTGAGCAGATCAAAATGAAGATTGGCACATGCTTTAAAATGGAAACTGAGATGAGTATCAAGATAAAAGGCCGTGACCTTGTGACCGGTATACCTAAGACCATCGAGATCACAGATGAAGAGGCTAGAGAAGCTCTCGACGAAGCTGTGACAAAGATCATCGATGCCGTGCGTATCGCTCTGGAGAAAACTCCGCCTGAGCTCTCCGCAGACATCGTGGACAGAGGTATCGTTCTCACCGGGGGCGGTGCTCTTCTGAAAGGTCTGGACAAAAGACTCTCTAACGAGACAGGTCTGCCTATCATAGTGGCGGATGAGCCTCTTATCTCTGTTGCGCTTGGAGCGGGTAAGGTTCTCGACAGCCTTGAACTGCTTAAAAAAGTCACAATAGACTGATAAAGCCAGAGAATGAAGTCCTGGAAAAAAGTTCTAATAGTATTTATCGCACTGCTCGTGCTTATCATTGTGCAGGCGAGAAACCCTAATATAAAAGGTCCTTTCAAAGGTATCTTCGGAAACCTTGTGAATCCTTTCATATACTACACCGACAAGACAATCGGGCTCTTTGGCAGTGTTTGGGGCGGATACATCAACCTTGTTAATGTTCATGACGAGAATGAAGCTCTCATAAAAGAGAACGGAAAGCTGCAGCTTGAAAACTCTCTGCTCCGTGAGCGTGTCTCTGAATATGAGCGTTTGAAAAAGCTGCTTAAATTCCGTGAATATTCAAACCTCGACTCCATCGCCTGTAACGTCATCGGACGAAACATCACAGGTTATCTCAAATATATAATAATAGACAGAGGCACCGAAGACGGTGTGAAGCGTAAAGACCCCGTCATCAGCTACAGCGGACTTGTCGGTATGGTCACCGAGGTGTACAGCGACACGGCAAAGGTCGAAGTCGTACTGAACCCGGGGAGCAACGTATCTGTCATGAACAGCAGGACGAGAACTGTCGGTATCGTCAGAGGAGACGGACGAGGTCAGATGGCTGTGGACTTCTACGACAGGCTGGACGATGTGAAAGAGGGCGATATACTCATCACATCTGGGCTTGGCGGTGTTTATCCTAAGGGCATTATCGTTGGACAGGTGGATGATGTGGAGAATGTCGATATCGGTCTTTTCCGCAACCTCTCACTTCTGTCGAACGTAGATTTTTATAAACTGGAGAATGTGCTGGTTGTCGGTAAATGATAGAAAGACTGATAAACAAATATACTTTCATTCTTTTCGCTCTGATACTGCTGCATATAATAACTGTAGCTGTTAATGGGGTTCTGACCAGATTCGACTACATTATAATACTCTTCATACTTACACTCGAGTGTGCCGATGAGGACAACTTCATCTGGCTTGCTCTTATCTTCGGATTTTTCGCAGATTTCGCACGTGACGGCTTTTACGGCCCGGGTGTGGCTCTGTTTATGGTTTTTTATATGCTCAGGTTCCGTTCGGACGTTATGATGGATATGACAAAGGTGCACTACAGGCTCCTTATGTTTTCATCCATGTCGTTTATATACTGTATGTTCAGCCTGTATCTGACAGACTACATGTTTGCCCCTGCGCTGACTATAGCTCTCTACAGGACACTGGTGAACGTCGGCATTATATTCCTGATAAACTCATTTTTTAAGGGGTACTGCATTGCTGTTAAAAACGCTTAAAGATGATGTGCTGGAATACATCAAAAAACGGACATTTCTGTTCTTTACCGTCATATTCATCTTTATGACCATCCTCGGAGCAAGGATGGCTTATATGCAGGTCATCGGCTTTGATAAATACAAAAGACTGTCTGAGAACAACCGTATACGACTCATGCGTATAAAGGCCGACAGAGGCTTTATAAAAGATACGAAGGGGAGGCTGATCGTTAAGAACACGCCGAGCTATGAGCTGAACGTGGTTAAAGAAGACGTCAAAGACATAGACACACTCCTCGATAAACTGAACGAGATCGTCCCCATAGATAAAACTTTCGCTAAAAAACAGATAAAAAAATCCTACCTTTACGAGCCTGCCGTCATCCAGAGAGGACTGACATTTGAGCAGGTGGCAAAGGTTATGGAGAATTCCGCAGATTTCTACGGTGTGGAAATAGGTCTTGAATCCGTGCGAAGCTATAGCGACAGCAAGGCTTTCAGCCATGTTCTCGGCTATCTTTCCGAAGTGAACGAAAAAGATATCCAGACAAGCGAGATATATCTGAGCGGAGACATGATCGGTAAGACAGGTATAGAAAAAGTGCAGGAAGATGTTCTGCACGGAGAGGACGGAGCCAGACAGGTGGAGGTGGACTCCTATGGACGTGTGCTTGAAGTCCTCTCGGAAAAGCAGGCAGAGCCGGGGCATAACATAGCCCTGACGCTGGATTCAGACCTGCAGACATTCACTCATAAGCTGATGAAGGACAAGACAGGCTCTGTCGTTGTCATGGATATAGAAAACTTTGACGTGCTGACCATGTATTCCGCACCGTCATATGACCTTATGGCCTTTACTCCTTTTGCCAAATCGCAGGACAGGCTGGATATCATAAAACACGAAGACAAGCCGCTGCTGAACAGAACCATAGAGGGGAGCTATCCTCCGGGGTCTGTTTTTAAAGTGCTGATGGGTGTTGTCGCCCTTATGGAGGGGAAGATAACCCCTGAGACCACATTCAACTGCAACGGCGAGCTTTCATACGGAAACTTTACATACAGATGCTGGAAAAAAGGCGGACACGGAAAGCTGGACCTCGTCCACGCCATAGAGCAGTCATGCGACGTTTATTTTTATAACGTCGGACTTCAGCTCGGCATAGACCCTATCAGCAAATATGCCGATCTGTTCTCCCTCGGCAGAAAGACAGAGATAAACCTGCCTAATGAGAAATTCGGCTTTTTCCCCAGCAGAGAGTGGAAGAAAAAATCGAGAAAAGAGCCCTGGTATCCCGGTGAGACTATTATCACATCTATCGGACAGGGATATATAGCTACTACACCGCTCCAGATAGCAGTCATGCTTTCCGGGCTTTTCAACGGCGGGCATATATACGCCCCGAACCTTATAAAATATATAGAAGACCCCGCATCGGGGGTTAAGATAATGCAGGAGCCTAAACTGCTGCGTGAAGTGCCTCTGGATAAAGACGCCGTGAATGTCGTGCTTGAAGGGATGAGAGAAGTTGTCCACGGCAGACATGCAACAGGCTATCGTGCGAAGGTAGACGGTGTGACCATAGGCGGAAAGACAGGTACGGCGCAGGTGGTGAGCCTGAAGCATACCGAAGAGATGGAAGATGACGAAATACCCGAAAAGATGAGAGACCACTCTTGGTTCGGCGCCGTCTTCCCTGTTTCAAACCCGAAATATGTCGCAGTCGCCATGATAGAACACGGCGGTGCGGGAAGTAAGGGTGCTGCGCCTGTTATAGGTGCGGTTATAAATAAAATGGCGGATTTAGGATATGTTTGGCGTCAACCTTGATAGGAAGCATTTAGAAAACTTTGATTTTGCGCTTTTCATCACAATGCTGTTAATAACGGTCATTGGCGTTGTCGCTATATACAGTGCGGGCTATGACCCAGTTAACGACTCTGTGAAGACATACTATGTGAAGCAGATGTACTGGCTGGTCATAGGCTATATACTCTTCTTTGCTTTCAGCTCCATAGGGCATAAGAAGCTGGTGAAGTATGCCTACGTATTTTACATCGTGGGGATATTGATCTTGCTGGCGGTGCTTATACTGGGGCATGTGGGTATGGGAGCCAGAAGGTGGATAGCCATAGGCGGATTCCGTGTACAGCCTTCGGAGATATTCAAATTCATATGGGTAATATTCCTCGCCCGTTTATACATAGAGATAGGACGTGAAAAGTATGGACTGCTCGGCATTTTGAAGAAATTCATCTGGGCCGTGCCTCCTTTCGCCCTTGTCTTTTTACAGCCCGACCTGGGTACGGCGGGTACATTCCTCGTTATATGGGGGATGCTGCTCCTTGTGATAGGTATAAAGCGCATGACGCTGATGCTGATCATAGCGAGCCTTATATTTGCTGCACCCGTTCTCTGGTCACAGATGAAACCTTATCAGAAAAAGCGTGTTATAACATTCATGAACCCTGAGAAAGATCCTTTCGGATCGGGGTATCACGTTATCCAGTCGAAGATCGCCATAGGCTCGGGAGGGCTTACGGGGAAGGGCTTTCTGAAAGGTACTCAGTCTCACCTTAAGTTTATCCCCGAGAGACACACGGACTTTATCTTCTCTGTTATCGCTGAGGAATTCGGTCTTGTGGGGTCGCTAGTAATAATTTCTCTTTTCATGATCATGTTATTGCGTATAATGCTCATCTCGCTGAACGCCAAGGAACCCGCCGGAAAGCTTATCTGTTTCGGTGTCAGCGGATTCATATTCTTCCAGTTTTATGTGAATCTGGCTATGACAGCGGGCATGATGCCTGTGGTTGGTATCCCTATGCCGCTTGTTAGTTACGGCGGTTCGTCCCTGCTGACATTCATGTCTATGCTGGGGCTGGTGAACGGTGTTGCTATGAGGAGATTTGATGATCCCGGTGATGTTTAATGAAAGATTATAAAAGACTTCTGGAGGTTAATAAACCTGCCAGATACATAAACGGAGAGATAAACTCTTTCCACAAAGACCACGAAGGCAGGACATCTTTCTGCCTCATCTTCCCCGATATCTATGAAGTGGGCATCAGCCATATAGGCTTTAAGATGCTGTACGAAAGACTGAACAGACGTGAGAACATCGTCTGTGAGCGTTTCTTCACCCCGTGGGTGGATGCCATAGATCAGTTCGGCTCTGAGATGTTCGTAGGGCTCGAATCATCTACAAACCTGAAAGATTTCGACATACTCGGCTTCAGCCTCCAGTATGAGCTGTCTTATACAAACATGCTGCTGACGCTGAAGATGTCTGACGTGCCTATGAGGTCAAAGGACAGGACTGAGGAAGACCCTATAGTCTTCGCAGGGGGACCTTGCGTCGTGAACCCTATGCCTGTCGCACCGTTCATAGACGTATTCTTCATCGGCGAATCAGAGGAATCTCTGCCCAATGCCGTGGATGAATTCCATAAGATGAAAAAGGGCGGGGCAGACCGTAGGAAGCTGCTTGAGTATCTGAACTCTCTGCCTTACACATACGTTCCCGAACTGGACGCTGATAAAGCAGTGACCAGATGCATATACACAGGCTTCACAAAGGATCACACTATTGAGAAGCTGATAGTGCCTACTATACCCGCCGTTCAGGACAGGGTGGCCGTCGAGATATCCAGAGGTTGCACCAGAGGATGCCGTTTTTGTCAGGCGGGGATTATATACCGCCCGAACCGTGAGCGGAGCATCGACGACATAGCAAAGGATGCCCTGACACAGCTATCCAATACAGGATATCTGGAGACATCTCTCCTTTCCCTTTCAGCCTCGGACTACAGCAGGCTGGAAGACCTGCTCATCACAATGGTGAAGCTGACCAGCAATAAGAAAGTATCGCTCTCTCTGCCGTCCATACGTGCAGACAGAATCAAAGAATATATGTTCCGTGAGCTGTCAAAGGTTCGTAAAAGCGGATTCACCATAGCTCCCGAGGCAGGCTCTCAGCGTATGCGTGACGCCATCAATAAAGGTCTGACAGAGGAAGATATCCTCGCAGCAGTTGAAAAGGCATCGGATGCAGGCTGGAACGGTGCGAAGCTCTATTTCATGATGGGGCTCCCCGGTGAGACGATGGAAGATGTGCTCGAAATAGCAGAGCTAGCCAGAAAGGCGAAAATGCTTCGTAAGGGACGTTTTAATATTAAGGTCTCCGTGTCTAACTTTGTGCCGAAACCGCACACACCGTATCAGTGGTTCGGTCAGAACAGCGGTGACGACTTCTTTGAAAAGAAAAGAGAGCTCAAAGAGCTCATGAAGAAATATAAGATACCTTGTTCTTTCCACGGCATCAGGGCTTCCGTTCTGGAGGGTGTTTTCTCCAGAGGGCCTGTGGAGCTTGCCGATGTTATCGAAGAGGCTGTTAATAACGGAGCCAGATTCGACGCATGGAGCGAACATTTTAACCATGAGATATGGGACAATGCTCTGGCGAAGTTCGGATATAAAGACTCTGACTTTGCCGAAAGGATATACGGCAAGGATGAAAAACTCCCGTGGGAGAACATCAATGTCGGCGTTACAAAAGCGTTCCTCTGGAGCGAATATGAGAAGTCTGAAGCTCTGACGGCTACACCCGACTGTACAAACGGGAACTGCTCAGCGTGCGGTATATGCGACTTCGACATGATAAAGAACGAGTTCTCCGAACCAGTGACAATAGACACATCCGCCACAGCAGAAGAGGGCGAGGTATTCGAACGCTACTCACTTGTTTTCAGCAAGGTGGAGCGCATGAGCCTCCTTTCAGCTATAGAGACACAGAGACTCTTTACACACGTTCTGACACTGGCAGATATCGGGCTGAAATTCTCCGAAGGGTTTAACCCGCAGCCGAAGCTGAGCTATGTTCAGGCAGCTTCATCAGGGCTCGCAGGATACAACGAGGTGATACTCTTTGAATCCGCCCCCGTTGCAGACACTCAGGCACTGCTGGAAAAGGTGAATGCTATCATGCCTCCGGGGGTGAAAGTGAGCGCCATCAGCAGGTTCACCATACATCCGAAAAAGTTTGATATATACGTCAGAATGACATTCAAACCTGAGCTTTTCGAGCTGTTCAGAGAAAAATATCTGAAAGGTGAGGCATTCTATTCAAAACTGAATAAGAAAGGCACTGAAAAGATGCTTAATGCCGCCGCTTTTGTAGTGAGTCTCGGTGATAAGGATGTGGTTTTTAAAACTGAGACCACAGGTAACTTTAACTGTTATGAATACTTCGAAAGCCTCGGTTACAGCCGTTCGGAAACTGAGATGAAGAGACTGAACACGTTTCTTCTGGAGAAGGTGGATGGCTAAGCAGCCTGATTTTAAGTCCTTTTTCGAAGATATTTATAAAAGATATAATATTTCAGACTTTATCCATACAGACCCCATACATTATCCCCATACTCTCGGCGGAAACAGAGAGTTTGTCGCTATGACTGCGGCATGCTTTGCCTATGGCAATGTTAAGGCTATAAAATCATTCCTGCTGAGCTTTTTCGAGTATTACGGGACTGATCCTCTGAAGGTGCCTGATGAGCCGAACGGGCTCTATTACCGCTTTCAGTCGGTGGACGATGTGCACTACTATGCGCACTTTATGAAGCGTGTTTATGCCGAGTACGGTTCGGTGGAGAACATCTTCCGAGAGAAGCCCACACTGGAGGATGGTATAGACCACTTCTTTGATGTGATGAACGCTATGTGCAGTGACGCAGGGAAGGGCTTCTTCTTCCTTTTTCCTAATCCTAGGACATCCGGCGCAAAGCGTCTGCGTATGTTTCTCCGCTGGATGATACGCAGGGACGATGTGGATTTCGGACTGTGGGAGAGTTTCAGCCGGACAGAGCTGATGATGCCCATCGATACGCATATCCTGCGTTTTGCCAAAAATAACGGGATAATAAATACCGACAGCGCCACAAGGAAAAATCTGGAAAGTGTAAGCGCTTTTTTCAGAAAACTATGCCCCGAAGACCCTGCAAAATATGATTTTGCACTTACACGGTTAGGCATCGTAAATGACTGTATGTACGGCGCATGCGACGAATGCACGAATTGTTTTCATAAAAAGACTTGTATTTTTATATAAAACAAATATATATGAATATTACGATATATGTACCATATTACATTGACAAACGATGAAAATTGTATAGTATATACATGACTGACAAATGAGGAGGAATCACATGGCAGCAGAACTTAACGAAGCTAGTTTTCAGACTGAAGTAATTGAGGCGGGCGTACCTGTTCTCGTGGACTTCTGGGCAGTTTGGTGTGGACCTTGCAGAATGCTTACACCTACTATCGAGTCCCTTGCTTCAGAATACGAAGGCAAAGTGAAAGTAGCTAAGGTTAACGTAGATGAAAACCAGCAGCTTGCGGCTAAGTACGGCATCATGAGCATCCCTACTGTTATGATCTTCAACGAAGGTAAAGTAGTAGAGCAGTTCATCGGCGTACAGCCAAAAGGTGTTTACGAAGACGCTCTTAAAAAACACATCTAAGAGGCTCTTTTATGCCTATTTATGAATACAAGTGTAAGAAGTGTAATAACCAGTTCTCAAAGCTTGTTTTCAGTCAGGATACAAAAATAGAATGCCCAAGCTGTAAGAGCGAGGATTGCGAAAAGCTCATATCCACCATCAGCTCTTCTTCGGGGGCCTCATCCGGAGGTTCTTTCGGAGGAGGGTGCGGCAGCGGTTTCAGCTGAGCGCCTTAGGCTCTTGTATCAGGTTGGTGCAATAAGAATACGAAAGCGGATCTTTTTAAGGTCCGCTTTTTTTTGTCTGATTTTCTCAATAAGCGGCTCTTATTGAGAATGCCTCTTAACCATTACAAAAAATGTGCTGTATAATTATATATGTATGTGTATTTGTTTGTGAAAATTCAGGATTCTATAACATTCTAATAATAAAGCATTTAAAACATGGATAAATCCGCAAATAGAACATTATTGAGATTAATTCTCATTTTTCTTATTGACATCACTTCTTAAATAAAGTAACGATATTGAAAATCGTTATCATTAATGAAGCGCGCACATATAATGATGATGAGTATTTTATTTTGAAATTGTAACAATTTCATTTGACTGGAAGATTTTAATTTTACTATTATGTTAATCTTTGGAGAGTGCAATGGAAGTATCCATGAGAAATATGAAAAAGAACCAGAAGGGCCGCATAATAAGTGTCCAATGCGAGGGTGAACTGCGCCAGCGCATCAATGACATGGGGCTTACTCCTGGTGCAGAGGTAAAGGTCGTCGGACGTGCCCCTCTGAAAGACCCGGTTGCTTTGAAAATAAGGGGTTTTACTATCAGCCTTCGTAACAACGAAGCCGACTTTATAACTGTTGAAGTGGAGGACTGATATGAAGACTATAGCAATAGCAGGAAACCCCAATTGCGGTAAAACATCCCTTTTCAATAATATCACAGGTGCTAATTACCACGTGGCGAATTACCCCGGTGTTACTGTTGAAAAGAAGGAAGCGCGTGTCACACATAAGAACGAGCAGTTCAATGTTGTCGACCTTCCCGGTACATACAGCCTTAGCCCTTATTCCCTTGAGGAAGTCGTTGCGAGAGACTATGTCGTAGGCGAAAAGCCCGACGTTGTCATAGACGTTATCGACGCATCAAACCTTGAAAGAAACCTTTATATGTTTGTTCAGTTCATGGAGCTTCAGGTTCCTGCCGTGATGGCTCTGAACATGATGGACGTTGCTAAAAAACGTAACATCACCATAGATGTTAAACTTCTCGCTGAGAAGCTCGGCGTACCGGTTATCGAGACTGTCGCCAGAGAAAACAAAGGTACCGAGGGTCTTCTCGATGCTGTTTCAAAATACATCGCAGACGGCAAACCTCAGCCGAAATTTAAAATATCATACGGTCAGGATATAGATACTTGTCTCGACGAGATGACACCTATCATCGAAGAATCAGGCTTTCTGACAGATAAATACCCTGCCAGATGGGTAGCCCTTAAATATCTTGAAAATGACGAACAGGTACACGCTCAGGGTGCTCTGCATATGGACATCCATAAGAAGCTCCTCGAGATGTCAGACGCTCTTAACAGCCACCTGAAATCCACTCTCAAGATCACAGCGGAAAACCTCATAGCAGACTACAGATACGGATACATCAACTCTATCCTCAAAGGTGTTATGTTTTGCGAAGAATCAGGTCTCGACAGGCTCTACTGGAGTGATAAGATCGACATGGTCCTCACACACAGGCTCCTCGGACCTCTACTTATGCTTGCTTTTCTTTACGGTATCTACGAATTTACTTTCTGGGCGAGTGAATACCCTGTGGGTTGGCTTGAGACAGGCTTCGGCTGGCTTTCAGGCATCATAGACTCAGGACTTCGCGATGGTCTTTTAAAGTCTCTTTTAATATCAGGTATTATCGACGGTGTCGGTGGGGTTCTTGGTTTTGCTCCGCTGATCCTTTTCATGTTCTTCGCTATCGCCCTTATGGAGGATTCGGGCTACATGGCTAGAACAGCTTATATGCTGGACAGAGTTTTCAGAATGTTCGGGCTTCAGGGTAACTCCGTTGTTGCTTATATCGTTTCAGGCGGTATCGCAGGCGGTTGTGCTGTTCCCGGCGTTATGGCTGCACGTACTATCAAAGGCGAGAAGGAGAGGCTGATAACAATCCTTACGGCTCCTTTCATGCCTTGTGGTGCGAAGCTGCCCATATATGCGCTTATAATCGCTGCATTCTTTGACAAACACGAAAGTACTATCATGCTCGGTATCACGCTCCTCAGCTGGCTTATCGCACTGAGCGTTGCACGTATCCTCGGTTTCTTCGTACTGAAGGAAAAGTCGTCTGCATTCGTTATGGAGCTCCCTCCTTATAGAATGCCTACGCTGAAGGGTCTCACCATACATGCTTGGGAGAGATGCTGGATGTACGTTAGAAAAGCGGGTACAGTGATACTTGCTATCTCTATCCTTCTCTGGGTTCTTATGACATTCCCTACTATGAATGAAGAAGAGATGGCGGTATTTGACACACAGATAACAAATGTGGAGTCTCAGTACACCAAAGAAGTAGTTTTTGAAGCTAAGAGTGACGAAGAAGCCGTATCTGTTGAGGCGCAGGAGCTTCGTGACAAACTTACAGAGATCGACAGTGAAATCGCTGCCACTGCCCTTAAAGATTCTTTCGCAGGGCGCATAGGCAGATCAATAGAAAGTGTAAGTAAATACGCAGGTTTCGACTGGAAGACTAACATCGCCCTTGTTGGCGGTATCGCAGCCAAAGAGGTTGTTGTCTCCGCACTGGGTACAGCATACTCAATGGGCGAGGTCGACATAGAGGATTCTGCTCCTCTGGCTGAGAGTCTGGTCACTAAATCCGGCTGGACACTTGCAAATGCGTTCGCATTGCTTACATTTATATTATTATACTCACCATGTTTCGTGACTGTTGTCGCTATTGCGAAAGAGACAGGCTCATGGAGATGGGCAGGGTTTACCGTTTTGGGGTATACCGGTATAGCTTTTCTTGCTTCAATAGTGGTCTATCAGATCATTTCTTGAGGAGGATAAATTGTTAAGTAATATCATTGTGGCGGCCCTCGTTTTGTGGGCCGCAGTTTACAGCACTTTTAAGCTGGTAAATTTTATAAAGACAACATCGGGTGACGATAATTTCAAGTGCTCATGCAGCTCTTGTCCGTACATGAAAGGTAAATAATTTTAACTGCTCGAACACTACCACTTTTAGTAGTTTAATTATTTTATAAATGTATGTAATTAATAATATCTTTAATAAATAAAAAGGATACTAACAATACAAAGAATACGGTAGACCTAAAACTACCGTATCCCGCATTGGCCGTCAGATCGCAACATTTTCCGGGCTTTGCATCTGGCGGCATTTTTTTTTTGTGTTATGATTAATCATATAACAAATAAGTCAAAGTGGTTCTTATGAATGATTTAAAAGCGTCGTATATAAAGCTGTATTAGACTTGGTGACTTCTATCGTAAATGTAAAGTCACTGTCTGCATTTTCCGAAATGCTGATCAGCTCAAAAGAAATGCTCGGATTCACATCTGTATCTCTAACAGAGGTTCAGTTCCATAAGACATGTACGCATAAACTCATTTTTACAGACCTTCCTGATGCGAACACCATAAACAACTATACCGTATCTCTCGAAAACTATAATCAGGACAATGTATTACACAGAATACTGGCAGGTGAGGAAGTCATCGTCACTTCTGAAATGCCGCTGTTTGCCGATGATGTTTTCTCAAAAGTGAAAGAAAATAATGCCTCGGCTTCATACGGTTCTTATATCTGCATACTGAATAAGCTGAATAAAGAGACAAAGATCGCAAATATCCTTTTCTTCATCATTAACGATGAGGAGAGCTACAGGGTATTTAATGAGATATCATGCTATCTGCATGCCCATTTGCTCGGTGCTTATGTACGTATAATGAGCGTTTCCGCAGGACAGCAGGACACAGGCAGACTCAGCGACAGGGAGATAAGCGTTCTCACATGGCTGAAATACGGGAAAACATCATGGGAGATAGCAAAGATACTCGGCATCACCGAAAACACCATCAACTTCCACATCAAGAATATAAAGTATAAACTGCACGCTACGAACAGACAGCACGCAGTTGCCATCGCTCTGGCTAAGAATATAATCGAATAATAAGCGTCATGCACTTTAAAATAAGACATAAAAAAAGCCGGACAAAAGTCCGGCTTTGTTATTTTAATTATCTTGTTTAGGAGAAGATCTTAAATGCACACTGATGTGCATCGCGGAAGTTCTCTGTAGCGAGAACTGGCAAAGGCTAGCCTTTGGGCAGTTCAGGCGGGTAAACAACACGGATGTTGTTTACGGTAAGATCTAATTAGTATCTTCTAGGTCCACGGTCGTTGTTTCTAGGCTTAGCCTCGTTAACTGTGAGGTTTCTGCCGCCGAACTCTGTGCCGTTAAGTTGCTCGATAGCAGCTTTAGCTGCATCGTTGTCAGACATTTCTACAAAGCCGAAGCCTTTAGAACGTCCTGTTTCTCTGTCAGAGATGATTCTTGCAGAGTCAACCTGACCGATGTTTTCGAAAAGTGCGCTGAGATCTTCTTCGCTAGTAGAGTAGCTAAGGTTTCCTACGTAAATGTTCATAATATGATCCTCATAAATTTTTTTTTGTCAATTCCAGATATCCTGGTGAATCTGTGTATTACAAATGCTGGATGCGGTATGATCCGGAAACAGGAACTAGGAACAAATTTATGTGGGCATTTAATTGAAGAACATTCAACGTGGAGCTTGGTAAACTGATCTGTTCTGATTCAAAATCCAATTCAAATTTGCTAACAACTATCAGAAACATTCTGAATACGTGATTGACTATAAACACTATATTAATAATACAGAATAAAGCAAGAAAAATTTTTCTTTTTATTCCGAATATTTTATTAAATTAAGTTTTCTATAGGTTCAGGTATGGAGAAGTGGAAACCCTGCATGTATGTCGCTTTCAGTTTTTTCACTTTTGCGGCTACGGCCTCGTCGGAGACAAATTCGGCAACGGTTTTCATATTCAGGCTGGTGGCTATGCGTATGATCCCCGCAACTATATTCTCTTTATAGATATTTTCGTGAATGTCCTTTATAAGTGAGCCGTCTATCTTTAGGTATTCTATAAGCCCTTCCTGCCCCAGATCAGACACAATGCTGAAGTTTGAATACCCTGAGCCAAAGTCGTCTATGGCGAATACGGACCCGTAGGATTTGTGTATGGAGCGGACGAGCTCCAGGTTGTCAAAGAGTGACTGCTCCGTTATCTCGAAGACATGCTCAAGACCGATGGCGTCAGCTTTTACGATGAATTCCTTGAGAGCTTGAACATAACCTGACGCACGGAGGGACCTCGGGCTGATGTTTATGAATATTTTTGATACCTTATGCTGCATCTTAGGGAAATCGTCTAGTATCTTTGTCAGCATCACTTTGTCCAGCTCGACCACACGCCCTGTTTTAACAAGGTAGTCGATGAAAGAACCTGCACTGATGCATGAATCCTTGTCGCATACTCTGGCGAGAGCCTCAACGTGGGAAAGCTCACCTGTTCTGGAGTCCACAATGGTGTGGTAGAACGGTCGGAAGTTGTTACTGTCGAAGGATTTCTTAATAAAGTGCCTTATCTTTTCATCATAGAGGACGTTTTTATTAAGCTGGGATATGATGTTGAAGTTACATATCAGAGGCTTGTTGTCATTGTTTTTGGAAAGTGATACTGCCTGATGAACTATCTGCTTCAAGTGCTCTATGTGGTGGAAGGACTGATCGCCGAAAGGTATGAAGGCGCTGGATATCCTTACGTCTGATATATAGTCTTCCTGTTTGAGCAGGAATCTTTCGATGATGGCATTCATATTATTAAAATCTTCGAGAGCTTTGGAGATAGGGTGGTTTATCATTACTATGATGAATTCGGCGTTCTTTGTCTTGATATAGACAGAGTTTTCGCTGTTCATCCCGTGCTGTTTATCTATCAGGCGCTCTATCTGGTTCACGATATGGTCGCCGACCTCCAGCCCCCATATCTTATTTATCATCTGCATGTTTCTTATGTTAAAGGTGAAGACAGTGACTTGGCGTCCGTATTCGACCTTCTTTTTTATGAATTTATAAAAGTAGTTACGGTTGTTCTGCTCGAAGAGAACAACACGCTCGAAGTAAAAGTTAAGGAACGATTTACACTGCTCTACGAAGTCGTTATAGACAAAGTATGCCTGTGCATAGCTCTTTTCATCCATAAAGTAGAGGAGGCTGTTTGCCGTGTTATGCAGCTCCACATGCATCCTGTTGAAGTCCATGAAGTTGTCTTCGCTCTCGAATATCATGTTAAAGAAAGGTTTGTTCAGATAATTCATAAGGTCACAGGAGTTGTTATGGTGATGTTCGCCTTCGAATACGCCTTCGTTGAGGATCATTTTGTTAAGATCGAGCATCCATGAGATGATGGAAGTGGCGACCCTTGTGGTGGAAAGTACAGAGAATAGTGGGATAGACATCATGTCTGTGTCCTCTATTGTCTTATGCAGGTATCCTTTCGCAAACCAGTTCTTCATGTTGTCTAGGTTGCTCAGGTTCAGAGCAGAGCAGCGGTCACGATTTTCATCGCAGTATTTATAAATTTTGGACTGAAAGAAATCTATGAAATTAAAAACGTTGTTAAGAGGTATACCCTGAGACGCATGCATCACGCCGATATTATAGGCCTGCTTGTACTGCTTCTCCTGATCCTGTGATGTCAGCTGGTCCACTAAAAATTGTCTCAGTCTTGGTTTTATCTTGTCTAAATCTTTGCCAAGAAAGAAAGAAGCGAAGTATTGGCTTTTGGTTATCAGCTCGTAAAATTCATCGGCGATGTTTGAAATCAGCTCTTTCACACGCATCCTCAATGTAAATAAATATAGTTAAGCATAACATCTAATTTCGATATTACAATCAATGTTAACATAATTTACTGTCGCAGAGCGTTATTTATTATTGAAAATTTCGGCTTTATTGATAATGTATTACTCATAGATAATTTATTGGAGATATACATGTCTGAAAAAAACTGGGAACTGAAATGGATGGCTTGGGAAATCACATCAAAATGCAACCTTAAATGTGTTCACTGCCGTTCATCTTCAGGTATTCATTCTGCCGTTGGCAAATTCACTCTGGAAAAATCAAAGAAGTTCATAGACGATCTGGTAGACTTCGCTAACCCTGTTGTCGTCCTCACCGGGGGCGAGCCTCTCATGAGAGAAGACATTTTCGACATCGCCAGCTACGGCACATCCAAAGGCCTGCGCATGGCTATGGCGACAAACGGATCACTCGTGACAGACGAGATATGCGAAAAGATGATAGCATCAGGCATAAGAATATGCTCACTCAGCCTCGACGGCTCCACACCTGCTGTACACGACGACTTCCGTCAGCAGGAGGGCTCATTTCAGGCTGTTATGGACGCGGCTGCGCTTTTCAGAAAGCACGGCATAAAGTTCATCATCAACTCCTCATTCGCAAAGCGTAACCAACACGATATCATGAATACATATAAACTCGCTAAAAGCCTTCAGCCCACAGCATGGTACATGTTCCTCATCGTACCGACAGGCAGAGGCGAAGAGCTCATGAAAGAGCTCATCAGCAAAGAAGACTATGAAGAGATACTGAACTGGCACTATGACATGGAGCGTGAGGAGGAAGAAATCCTCGTGCGTCCTACATGTGCACCTCAGTACTATCGCATATGGCACGACAGAAGCAAGGAAGAGGGTAAAGATAAAGACCGCAGAAGCCTCACATTCTCCACAGGCGGAGGAAAGGGCTGTATAGCAGGTCAGACCATCGCACTTGTAAACTCGAACGGAGATATGCTCCCATGCTCTTACTTCCCCGTAAACGGCGGAAACGTGTTCGAAACACCTCTGAAAGAGATATGGGAAGAATCCAAGCTGTTTAAAGACATGAGAAACTTTAAAGAGTACGACGGTAAATGCGGAGTCTGCAAACACCTCGGTGTCTGCGGAGGATGCCGTGCGAGGTCATACGCCGTCACCGGAGACTACATGGCGGAAGAGCCATTCTGTGACTATATTCCTGCCAATTATAAGGGTTAAATTTATTTAACTTTTTACACTGTTTTATAAACAAAGGCATCTCTGAAACCCTTTATAGCTAAGGGTTTAAGCGGTGCCTTTTTTTTTGTTTGTTCATTATCTGTTATTTAGCATCTTGACATGGTACAAATTATGTTTTAAAATTCCAATCGTTTAGAGGAGTAGTATGAAAATCATTTCACTTCAGCTTCCTGTAGCGCTTGCGGATTTAGAAAGGAACAAGAAAACCTTTCTCGATGCTATCGCACAACTGTCTGATGAGAAAGATGTTATTATCGTACTTCCTGAGATGTGGAGCTGTGGCTTCGACTACGAAAATCTTCAGCAGTTTGCATTGAAAACGGATGAAGTTATTTCCGAAATACAGTCTATCATAAATTCCGATACACTGGTCGTCACAACCCACCCTGAAGAAAATCAGAACAAGGTTTTCAATACTGTTTATGCCGTTACAAAAGACGGCGTGATAGGTAAATATAGAAAAAATCTTCTCTTCTCTCCAACAGGAGAGGATAAATACTTTGATGTCGGCAGCGAGGTATGTGTTGTTGATTTCAAAGGGATGAAGGTCGGTCTTCTGGTTTGTTACGAGATACGTTTTCCTGAGCTTTTCAGGATGACGGCAGCAGCCGGAGCAGATGTTATAACTGTTCCTGCTATGTGGCCTGCGATGAAGAAGGAGCACTGGCAGACGCTTACCAGAGCGAGAGCCATTGAAAACCAGCTCTATGTCGTCGGCGGGAACTGCAGCGTTCTGCACACCAGAAAGAAGACTATGGACTGCGGATACAGCGTAGCCTGGAACCCATGGGGCGAGGCGCTCTTTGAACCGGCGGACGGCGAGGCTGTCTTAAGCTGTACGGCAGACAGGGCTGATGTGGAAGATATCAGAGAAAAGATACCTTCTATGCAGGATGCCCTGAAGACCTTTAAGATAGAGAGAAGATAAAAGCCGTACTTGTTCGGCAGAGCGATAGTAAAGACTTTCCGACGAAAGTTTTTTACACAGTTAAAAGCACACGATGTGCTTCTCGGAGCTGTTAAACAGCGCAGAGAGAGCGAAGCCGTACTTGTTCGGCAGAGCGATAGTAAAAAACTTCAGGATGAAGGTTTTTTACACAGTTAATATGGAATTGAATGTCGGAGCCGATGTGTTTCAGGCTAGTCGGAACCGATAGAACCTAAATAAACTTAATAACCCTATATGGAGGAGTATATGTCTGAACTTGAGACCCGAGTGGAATGTAAAAGCCTTCTCAAGAAAGTAATGAAGGCTGAAGAAACAATCCAGTTCTTTAAGAATGGAATGAACCTTGGCTGGTCAGGTTTCACACCTGCCGGTTACCCAAAAGAAGTACCTATCGCTCTCGCTGATTACGTAGAGGCTAACGGTCTTCAGGGCAAAATGAAGTTCAACCTCTTCATCGGTGCATCTGTTGGTGCTGAGACTGAAGACAGATGGGCTACTCTCGATATGATCGACAGAAGATGGCCTTACCAGACCGGTAAAAACATCGCTAAAGGTATCAACGAAGGCAGAATCAGAATGGGTGACAAACACCTCTCTCTCTTCGCTCAGGACCTTGGTTATGGTTTCTATACAAAAGATACAGAGTCAGGCAAGCTTGACCTCGCTATCATAGAAGTTTCTTGTGTTAAAGAAGACGGAAGCCTTGTTCCTACATCTTCTTGTGGTGTTATCCCTGAGATCCTTATGATCTGTGATAAAATCATCCTCGAAGTAAACACAGGCCAGCCATCTTTCGAAGGTATGCACGACCTTTTCACACCAGGCACACCTCCTAACAGAGAGCCTTTCAACATCGTTAAGGCTGACAGCCGTATCGGTTCTACATCTATCGCATGTGACCCTAACAAAGTTATCGCTGTTGTTGAGTCTAAGAGACTTGATAAAGGTAGAGCTTTTACAGAGATCGATGAAACATCCGAAGCTATCGCCGGTCACATCATGGAATTCTTCGCTCACGAAGTTAAAGCAGGCCGTCTCCCTGAGAACCTTCTTCCACTTCAGTCCGGTGTTGGTTCTATCGCTAACGCTGTTGTGGGCGGACTTGCAAAAGGTCCTTTCAAGAACCTTACAGTTTTCACTGAAGTTCTTCAGGATACAATGCTTGACCTCTTCGACTCAGGTAAACTTGATGCAGCTTCTTCATGTTCACTTTCTCTTTCCGAGAAAGAGGGCTTCCCGCGTTTCTTCGCAAACTGGGATAAATACGCAGACAAGATCGTTCTTCGTCCGCTTTCCGTTTCCAACGCTCCGGAGCCTATCCGTCGTCTCGGATGTATCGCAATGAACACACCTGTTGAGTTCGATATCTATGCACACGCTAACTCAACACTCGTTGGCGGTACAAGAATGATCAACGGTCTCGGCGGTTCCGGTGACTTCCTTAGAAACGGTTTCCTGAAGATCATGCATTGTCCGTCTGCTCGTCCTACAAAGACAGACCCAACAGGTATCACATGTGTAGTTCCAAAGGCTCCACACATTGACCACACAGAGCACGACCTTGACGTACTTGTTACAGATCAGGGACTTGCTGACCTTCGCGGTCTTGCTCCTAAGCAGAGAGCACAGGTCATCATCGATAAATGTGTACACCCTGATTACAAAGATATCATTCAGGAGTACTTCGATATGGCTAGCAAAATCTGTCTTGCTAAAGGTGTCGGTCATGAGCCACAGCTCTTCGACAGATGCTTCAAAATGCAGATGAACCTTGCTAAAAACGGCACAATGAAAATCGATAACTGGGATGTTCCAGAGATCGTTTAAGTGCTAGCACTTACCAGATAAATCCAAAAGGGGAACCATTACGGTTCCCCTTTTTTTATTCTCATATTAGTTGTTTTCGGTGGAAAGGTACTGTGAATATACTGAGTTGAACATTATGGAAAGACCAGTCACCACAAAGAAGACGCCGATGAGTTTTGTTATAACCTTACTACTGTGGGTGAAGAAAGAGATTACTTTCTTTCCGGCGTATGCGTATATCATACTGCATGAAAAGTGTACTGCCGCCAGAGTTGCCATCAGCTCAAAGTATCCCACTGCGCTGGAACCAGATGCACCGATGAACTGCGGAAAAAACGCTGTAAAAAATATTACTGCTTTAGGGTTAAATATACTCACTATAAATCCCTGCCCGAGCAGTTTCTTAGAAGTAGGGCTGAATGTGTCAGTTCTGAAATCCGTATAAAACGAACTGTTGCTCACCAACATAACAATACCCAGATACGTAAGGTAAACTGCACCTGTTATCTTTATAACAATAAAGAGAAATTCTGATGCCAGCAGTATTGCTCCCAGCCCTGCTATAGAGATTCCCGCCTGTATCATTGTGGAGATGATAACCCCAAAGGATGAGATTGCGGCCTTTCTGACGCCGAACTGCATGCCGTGGGTGAGAGCCAATATCATACTGGGGCCGGGGATTATTGACGCGATAAAAACAGTTGTAAAATAGACCAGCCACAATTCAAATGACATATGAGCCTCCGAAGAGAATATATCATAAAATGCAGAACTTAACAGCATAAAGGTTATTACTATTCAGACTAAAAAAGTATTGAAATGATACGCAAAATCAATATCGTTAATAGTGTCTTGAATGATAAGGAGTTAAAAATGGATAAGATAGGTATTTTTTACGGATCAACGGGCGGGGCAACAGAAGACGCCGCTGATATGATATCAAGAGAGCTTTCAGACAGAGGCTTTGAAGTAGATGTTATGAACATAGCAGATGTACACCTAAGCACCTTTGCTAATTATGATAATGTTATCCTCGGCGCATCCACATGGGGTGTCGGCGTAATACAGGACGACTGGGACAGCGTGCTCCAGAAACTGCGCGAGATAGACTTCTCGGGTAAGAATGTCGCATTCTTCGGCACAGGCGATCAGGAGACATATCCCGACACATTCGTAGACGGCATGGGCGTGCTGTATGACACTGTTACATCATACGACTCACGCATCGTCGGCAGATGGTCCACAGACGGATATAAGTTTCGTGAATCGAGAGGCGTAGTTAACGACAGGTTTGTCGGGCTGGCTCTTGACTATGATGTACAGCCGCTGCATTCGGAGGCGAGGATAAAAGAATGGGCAGCGCAAATTACCTCTGAAATAAGAAAAAACTAATTAGATATATAAAGACTGATTTGCTCCCAAATTTAAATGCGGCCTGTTTATTTTTAGTGTAATATTATATTACTTGAGCATACTTTTCTGAGGAAAGGGGAGGCTGTGTCATGGGATTACTTTTTAAGTTTTCCACACGGGTCAAGGTGTTTATGGTGATATTCATGCTCTGCATGTTTGTGATATTCATCACGGCATTCAGCTCATACATCATGCGTATTCAGCAGACCAACGAGAGCATCAGCGAGATAATCGAAGATAAGCTCTACATAGCAGAATCAACCCTTTATCAGCGTGTGTCAGACATTTCAAATATGCTGAGCATGATATCCGGCTATATTTATGACCACGATCTGGCAGACCTTAATTTTAAAGACCACCCGGGGGCTATGCAGCTGCTCAACGACTATATATACACCATAGCAAACAGCTACAGCGGTATAATGCAGCTCCGCATACTGGATATAAACGGTAAAGAGCTTATACGTGCGGAAAGAGAGGCCATTGGCTCGCCTGTTGTTTTCACAGGTGATGACTACCTTCAGGATAAGCATAACAGGTATTATTTCACTCAGGCCATCAATGAAGATATAAATTCCATATGGATTTCAGATGTTGACCTTAACTTTGAGAACGGAAAGCTGGAATATCCGTACCGCCCTACGATCAGATTTGCCATACCTATAGGCATGGGCTCGAAGAAGACAGGGCTGGTTATAATAAACCACTTTGCGGAGAGCATACTGACCTATTTCAATTCTTATAAGAACGTAAACGTATATCTTGCGAACAGGGAAGGGAACTATATCGTTCATCCTGAAAAGGATAAGACATTCACAAAATACCAAGATACAAATGCCAATATGTTCGAAGATTTTCCATTCATGAAGAACATGCCGAACAGGAAGCAGATGAAGCTGAGCGACGGCGCAATGGCTAGGAAGATATATCTGTCCGACGACAACTATCTCTACGCTCTATTCACAATGAATAAGCGCTATCTTTCGGCAATACACAAAGAGCAGTTTCTGCTGAGTATAGCCATATATTCCCTTTCGGTTGTTTTTGCATTTTTCCTCACGGCTTATATATCAAAGATATCCGCAGAGGAATACGACAAAAAAGTTCATGAAGTGACACAGGTGAAGGCCTCGGCTAGCAAGCTGATGCATCAGGTGGGCGAACTGGAAGACAGGGTATACATAGACCCTCTGACAGGCGCCTTTAACAGACGTTACCATGACGAAAGGCTGAAGCACATAATCGGTACGGGGATTAAATTCGGCTTTATATTCATTGACATCGACCATTTCAAAGATGTTAATGACCGCTTCGGTCACTCAGTAGGTGATCAGGTCCTGCAGGAGATGTGTGAGGTCATACAGGCAAATATACGAAACACTGATTTTCTCGTCAGATGGGGCGGTGAGGAATTCTGCCTTATCCTGCCGAACGTTTCCAAAGAGATACTCCCTGGAATAGCGGAGAAGCTCAGAAGGGTCATCGAAAACTTCAAATTCTGCACAGGGACAAAGATCACGGCTAGCCTCGGCGTTACAATGAACATAGCAGGCGAAGACGAAAAATCGCTTCTGGAGCGTGCCGACTCCGCACTTTATGAGTCTAAAGAGAACGGGCGTAATATGGTCACCGTTAAGTAACGTGAGAATATCATTTATCCCCTGAAATTATTTCTGATCTATTAATAACTAATTAAACAGATGTGTCGTATGTGGCGTCTTTTCATTGATTTTATGTTAATTAGTGGCATAGTTAAAGTATATACAAACTAAGTCAAATAGCATTATTTGCGGGATGCCACTATGAAAGATGCATACATTTACCGTATATCAATAGGACAGCTGGTCGAGTGCCTTTCAACAGCCATCGAGCTGGTCAACCCTGTGGTCGCAGGGCATAACAAACGTGTAGCAGTATTGTCGAGAGAAATAGGCAGAGCAATGGGGCTGTCTGAGGATGTCCTTCAGGAGATATATCTGGCGGGGCTTCTGCATGATATAGGTGCGGCACCGCTCACCATTCAGGAAAAGGAACAGCTCATCCAATTTGACGTGGAAAATCCGTATAAGCATTGCCTTGTGGGGTATCTGCTCCTGCGCAATTACAAGCCTTTCCGCAAAATAGCAAAGATCATCCTTTATCATCATGAATACTGGCAGCACGGCACAAATATGGGCTACATAGGCGAGCCGATACCGATAGCCAGCTATATAATACATCTGGCAGACAGGGTGGACGTTCTCGTAAAGCAGAACCAGCACATCCTGCTCCAGAGGGGCAATATAATAGACCACATAGCCGAAAAGATAGGTTCTGTATTTGCACCTGCCGCTGTGGAGGCTTTCAGGTCTCTGCAGGATAAAGAATCCTTCTGGCTCAGCACATCATTCAATCAGCTTTTCAGCGAACATGAATACATCAATACCGATAAGCGCTCTATGAGCATAAAGGAGATAGAGGATTTTACAAAGCTGGTGTCGCTGGTGATAGATTTTAAAAGCAGATTCACGGCTTCCCACTCCCGAGGCGTTTCCGATGTGGCAAAGCTGTTGGGATACATGATGAATTACGGCGAGCATAAGTGCTCTGAGCTGTCCATAGCGGGCAACCTGCACGACATAGGCAAGCTGATAGTGCCGAACGAAATACTGGAAAAGAACGGGAAGCTGGACGATAAAGAGCTGGCATACATCCGCAGTCATTCTTATTACACAAACATGATACTCTCTCAGGTGCGCCAAATGAAGGACATAGCCGAATACGCCTCACAACACCATGAAAAGATAGACGGCAGCGGATATCCGTATCATGTGGGCGACGGCGAGCTCTCCGCCGAATCCCGCCTTATGGCTGTGGCGGATGTATACACTGCCCTGGCAGAGGACAGGCCGTACCGCATAGGCATGGACAGCACAGACGTGAAAGATATCCTGCAGAAGATGTCAGACATGCGCCATCTGGACGGAGGCATTGTAAAGCTCCTCATCAGTAACTACGGCATACTGGACGCATCGAGAAAGGCGGAACAGGCAAAGGCCGTGAAGGAATACAGAGCTTTCAGCGAGCACCTCGACAGCATGCTTTCAGGCGACAGATGCGACCTGCACGATAATCTGCAAAACTGAACATCACCCGGGTAAAACTTTGTTGTCTTGCTCTCGGGATAGGAATATAATCCATCCGAAATTCCCCCGAGGTGATAAAATGGCAAAGTTTTATCCTGTTATCCTTTTGATATTCTCAAATATTTTCATGACATATGCATGGTACGGACACCTGAAAGATATGCGTGCGAAACCTCTAGTGATAGCCATCGGCGTTAGCTGGTTCATCGCTCTGTTTGAATACTGTCTGCAGGTTCCCGCTAACAGGATAGGGCACACGTTTTATTCCCTCGGTCAGCTGAAGATAATGCAGGAGGTGATAACCATGTCTGTATTCGCTGTTTTCAGTATGCTGTATATGAGGGAGCGCATCGGGCTTGATTATCTATGGGCGAGCCTGTGCATGCTCGGGGCGGTTTATTTCATGTTTCGCAGTAATATCTGAAATAAATAGTATATATTCCGATCATAAATAGGTTATAGTAAGTTTGAGAAGTAAATATGGCAAAACAGACGACCAATAACTTTGTCTCAAACCTGGGGGTAGAGTGGGCTGTGCTCACGGCTTCTCCGCTTCCTGTTTTACTGCTTTATGCCGAGCCGGGGCTCCCGGTTCCATTTTATGCAAAGCTGGCGATGATAGCCTTATCCGTCGCAGCCAGCATATTCTTTGCATACTTCATACTGATCAAACCAAAATACGCAAAATCATCAGGAATCCTCTCCATAGTGCTGATATACGCCCTCGCTTTCCCTCTGGTGGACAGCAGTCCTTTCTATACTCTGATAGCAAACGTGCTCTTCATCGGGCTTTTGTTTCTGATAATAGACATATCTCCTGTCCGCACCCAAAAGGTAAAGGACAGGGAAAAATGGCAGTGCTACACACGTGCTTCGTGGTCTGCCCATACACTAACGCTGATACTCTTTATATTTGTGATATCCGACCCTGACGGCGCATTTCATAGGCGCACGCTTTATCTGCTGATGACATCCTATGCCGTTACACAGCTCACGTTCATATACTGGGCATACTGCTGCAGGCTGACACGCAATGTCATAGCGGGTGCTTTCATGCTTTTGGCGGGGCTCTCGGCGGTATTTTTCAGCATAGATCTGACGGTGTATATAATGCTGATGCTGAACCTCAGCGCATCCGTGATACTCTTCATGGATAAGAGCCACTCTGACCGCATGATGTACTGGTGGGATGTTATCCTCCTGCACCCTGCGAGGATGCTCTTTACCACGTTTTTCATGCTGTGCCTTGCGGGCTCTATATTATTACAGCTGCCTGCCGCCACTGTTAACGGATACATCAGCTTCATCGATGCCGTATTCACCGCTGTCAGCGCAGTGTGCGTTACGGGGCTGATAGTCCTCGACACACCGCACGATTTCACTCTTTTCGGGCAGTTCATCATCCTTATACTCATACAGCTAGGCGGTCTCGGCATAATGACCATCACCACCATAGCCATACAGTCACTGGGCAAAAGGCTCAGTCTGAAGCATGAGACTGTCCTCACCGCTATGACGGAGACAGACCATAAATCACTTATAAACTCCCTGTCTGTAATACTGAAATATACATTCACCCTTGAACTTGCCGGTGCATCATTGCTGACGTTAATGTTTCTGATAAACGGAGACGGCTTCGGCGAGGCTATGTGGCGGGGTGTTTTCACATCTATATCCGCATTCTGCAACGCAGGCTTTGCCCTGCAGACAGACAGCCTTATGGGGTATAACTCTCAGCCGATGGTGCTGAACACTGTGGCGATGCTCATCTTCCTCGGGGGGATGGCTCCTGCTGCGGCTCTCTCCATACCCTATGTGGTGCGAGGGAAGAGCGTACCGATATCCTATAAACTCGCCTTGTCCGCATCGGTTATAATGGTCGTGGCGGGTGCTCTTATGTATCTGGCATTTGAGTGGGACGTGACATTGAGCGGGCTCAGTGTTTTTGACAAATTCTGGAATGCGCTCTTTCAGTCGGTGACACTCCGCACGGCAGGGTTTAACTCTGTGGATATAGCGAATGTCACTGCTCCTTCGCTCATCATCATGCATATATTTATGTTCATAGGCGGCAGCCCCGGAGGTACGGCGGGCGGTATAAAGACCACCACCATAGCCGTGCTGATACTTACATTCTGGTCAAATATCTCAAACAGGAAGTCAGTCTTATACAACAGCTATAAGATATCCGAAGAGACGATATATAAGGCGGTTACGATCATAATCGCAGGGTTCATCGTTTGGTTTGCGGCGGTGATAATGGTAGAGGTGACACAGCAGATACCCACCAGAGAGCTTATGTTCGAGGTGACATCCGCCATCGGCACAGTGGGGCTCTCCATCGGTGCTACGGCACAGCTCGATGCCATAGGCAAGCTCGTCATCGTCATAGCGATGTTTGCGGGCAGGATAGGCCCTGTCACCATGTTCACCTTCCTGAGCAGAAGCTCAACGACGGGAACCGAACACATAGAAAAGAATATAACGCTCACATAGCAGGAGAATATTATGGCTCAACAGGTTTTGATAGTAGGTCTCGGACATTTCGGTATGTCGCTGGCTAAAAGCCTTTCGGAAAAGGGCGCAGAGGTGCTCGCCATAGATAAACGCAAAAACAGGGTGGAAGAGGCGGCAGCCTTCGCAGCGGAAGCCCTTGTCATGGATGCCACAGACGAGGCAGAGCTCGCAAAGCTCGAGCCTGCAAAGCGTGACTCAGCCGTCTGTACCATAGGCGAAGGGGCAAAGGACGCATCCATAATATGCACGGCTCTGCTGAGGCAGATGGGCGCACCCCATGTGATAGCCAGAGCTAGCGATAAGATGCATCAGCGCATTCTGAAGCTGGTCGGAGCACATCAGGTGGTAGACCCTGAACAGGAGCTGGGCAACAGGCTCGCCAATAAATTAATTTTCAAAAATATCATAGTCGACAGCAGTGTCGGCGAGGATCTGCACATCACAGAGATGTGTGTTCTCCCCTCAATGGTCGGCAAGAGCCTCATGGAGCTCGAACTGCCTAAGAAATACGGCGTGATGGTCGTAGGCATACGCCGAGGCGAAAAGGGTGGGATACACCGCCCACTGCCTAGCGAAAACTTTAATGAAGGCGACATACTTATAGTCGTATCGTCGGAAGCAGCCATTCCAAAGCTGATAAAGGGTGTTTAAATGAGGAGCTTAAGGTCTTTCAGATACAGCCTGTGGGTTATCATCTGCCTGAATGTGCTTATGGCACTGGGTTCTATATGGATATTCATGAGGATGTCACCTGCTATATCTCTCATCATAGAGCGGAACGAACACTCGCTTCAGGCCAGCGAAGATATGCTCACATCTGTGGCTGTGTACGGCAACGGTGCAGACCCTGCGGATGCCGTGGCGAAGTTTACCGATGCCCTCGTCAGAGCGGAGAACAACATCACGGAAGAGGGCGAAGTCGCCGCTCTCAACACCATCAGGAATAAATATACCCTCGCTTTCGGCGGAGACAGAGAGAGCATGACACAGCTCATATCATCCGTCCGTAAACTAAGCGCCATAAACAGAAACGCTATGATCAGCGCAGACTATAAGGCGAAGCAGATAGGCTCTGCGGGAGCTTGGGCTATCGTATTCATGGCTACGGCCGTTTTCCTCGCCAGTATGATCATCATACGATATTACCGTGCACACATCAGCGGAACGATGGAAGAGATCAATACAGTGCTAGAAGCGGACAAAGCGGGCGACGTATACCGCAGGTGCACAGTGGGCAAATCTGACGATGCAAATGCTCTTTTAGGCAGTATAAACAGGGTTCTCGACCAGAAAAGTAATAATCGGGATTAATTAATCATTCAATACTAATGATATACCGAAACTAATGACAATATCTCTCTGTTTATTTAATTAATGATATTGACAATCAATATCGATAATGTTAGGTAGGGACATAACGTACCATACAGGAGTATAATTATGTCAAAGATAGGTATATTTTTCGGTTCGAACGGAGGCACGACTCAGGGCGTGGCTTACAGCATAGCATCCACACTTAAAAAGAAGGGGCTGGACGCTGATGTTAAAGACATAAGCGCATCTTCCAAAGAAGATATCAGCCGGTATGAGAATGTAATTTTCGGTACTTCCACATGGGGAATGGACGATCTTCAGGACGACTGGGACTCTTTTGTCTCTAATCTCAGCGACATAGACTTCACTGATAAAAAGATAGCGATATTCGGTACAGGCGACCAGTTCGGATATCCTGAGACATTCGTGGACGGCATGGGGCTCATACTCGAGCAGATATCGGGCGCAGAGCTTGTGGGTCAGTGGCCTTCAGACGGATATAACTTTACAGAATCCAAAGCGTTCATAAACGGCAGTTTCATCGGGCTGGTACTGGACGAGGACAATCAGAGCAACCTCTCAGACGAGAGGATAGAAAAGTGGACGGAGCTTCTCGCCGCTTCTTTCTGACAAATAAAAAAGGCGGCATTTAACTGCAAGGTGTTCGAAAGACTTGTTGCAGAACTCTAAAACAATCAAGGCTACGTCATTCTGAACGGAGCGAAGAATCTGATACCACTAGAGAATCCACGTGTTCAGATCCTTTGGCTAAAGCCTCAGGATGACGAAAAAAAATTCTGAAACGTAAAAACCCCAATCTTATTATTAAAATTGGGGTTTTTCTTATTTTACTTCAAAATTTCAACACGGCTCTGAAACGCTTTGCATTTAACTGCCGCCTTTGCTTTATCTTTTAGATGCTTATTAAGCACCAGCCATCATGGCTTCTATATCTGCTTTAACATCGCCGATAGGCTTGATATCGAAGTTTTCTACGAGTACTTTCGCTACATTCGGGCTGAGGAATGCAGGAAGTGTCGGCCCGAGGCGTACGCCTTTAACACCGAGGTAGAGAAGCGCAAGGAGCACTGTGGCTGCCTTCTGCTCGTACCATGCGATGTCGAAGGAGATAGGCAGCTCGTTTATGTCTTCGAGTCCGAATACCTCTTTCAGCTTAAGTGCGATAACAGCGAGTGAGTAGCTGTCGTTACACTGACCTGCATCAAGCACTCTCGGGATACCGCCGATGTCGCCGAGGTTCAGCTTGTTGTAGCGGTATTTAGCGCATCCTGCTGTGAGGATGACTGCATCCTGCGGAAGCTGCTCAGCTACATCTGTAAAGTAGCTTCTCTCTTTATGACGTCCGTCACATCCAGCCATAACGACGAATCTCTTGATTGCGCCGGCTTTAACGGCATCGACAACTTTATCAGCGAGAGCCATAACCTGAGCGTGAGCGAAACCGCCTACGATCTTGCCTTCTTCTATCTGTGTAGGAGCGGCACATGTCTTAGCCTGCTCGATGATAGCAGAGAAGTCTTTCATCTGGCCTTTCGGTGCATCTTCGATGTGTGTGAGACCGGGGTATCCTGCCATGCCTGTTGTGTACATTCTGTCTTTGTATGCATCTTTCACAGGTGTGATACAGTTTGTTGTCATGAGGATAGGGCCGTTGAATGATGTAAATTCGTCGGACTGTTTCCACCATGCATTACCGTAGTTACCTACGAAGTTATCGTATTTCTTGAACTCCGGATAGTAGTGCGCAGGGAGCATTTCAGAGTGGGTGTATACATCCACGCCTGTGCCCTGTGTCTGCTCGAGGAGCTCTTTGAGGTCTTTAAGGTCGTGACCGGAGATAAGTATGCCCGGTTTGTTTCCAACGCCGATGTTTACTTCTGTTATCTCCGGGTTTCCATAGCTTTCTGTGTTTGCTTTATCGAGGAGAGCCATTGTTGTCACAGCGATTTCACCTGTTTTCATAACCATACCGATCATCTCGTCCACAGAGAGGTCTTTTGTAGTGGATGCGAGTGCGGATATCATGTGGTTGAAGACAACTTCGTCTTCGTATCCGAGGCATGAAGCGTGGTCAGCGTATGCAGCCATACCTTTTACGCCGTATATTGTGAGCTCACGGAGTGAACGGACATCTTCGTTAGCCTGAGAGAGGATACCGTGTGCTGCGCCTGTTGCGACAGCTTCAGCCATGTCTGCAGGTGTCCAGTTGCCTCCTTCAACAGCGAGAGATGCGCCGGAGAGTGACTTGAGCTCGTCTCTTATCTCACATGCAGCCTGAATCAGCTTGAATATCTTAGCATTGTCAAAGTTTGCGTTTGTGATAGTGGCGAAGAGTGCCTGACCGACAAATCTGCCGTATTTGTTGTCTATTGCGCCTTTTTCTGCTGCTGCCTGAGCATAAACAGAGAGACCTTTAAGCACATATATAAGTGCATCCTGAAGGTTTGCAGTATCGTCTGATTTACCGCATACGCCTCTTGCTGTACAGCCTGTGTTCTTAGCTGCTTCCTGACACTGATAACAGAACATTCCCATAGTATTGTCTCCTTAATTTACTTTGAAAATTTTACCATCCATAGAAAATTTTCTGACCGCTCGCGAGCATCTCAATGCTCTTCGCTCCGCACGGCGGCTTCCTTTCATGGAAGTATTTTTGTTTCATCTGATAAAAGGAGAATAGGGCATCTTGCGCAGGCTTTACTTGATTCAAATCAATAAAATTAGATTTATTTTATTTTTTTGGTTTGAACCACATTGATAGGTTTAATTCTTGACAAACGTACAATTAGTTGTACATTAAATACAGGAGATAATTATGGATGCAATAAACTATTCAAATGCTAGGCAAAACTTTGCGAAGACAATGGATAAAGTTATAGAAGACAGGGAACCTGTTATCATCACAAGGAAAAATTCTAAGCCTGTGGTGATGATGTCTCTGGAAGACTATAACGCAATAGAAGAAACTATGTATTTGATGAAAAGCCCTGCAAATGCAGAGAGGCTCAGAAACTCTATTGCTGAATATCAGGCTAGCAAAATTGTGGCTAAGGATATAATAGATGATTCTGAGCTGGACTGAGACCGCATGGGAAGATTATCTCTATTGGCAGAAAAATGATAAGAAAACTCTTAAGCGAATCAATGAGCTTATAAAAGACATAAAACGTTCCCCGTTTGAAGGAGTCGGAAAGCCTGAGGCTTTGCGTTTTGACCTTAGCGGAATGTGGTCACGCAGAATAGATCATGAACATCGACTAGTTTATCAAGTAGATGATAAAACCATTATTATCTTTCAGTGCAGATATCATTATTGAAATAAAAAAGGCAGCCTTGTGTAAGACTGCCTTAATGATTGCTATATCTTGAAAATCTCTACAGTGTGGTTCATGTTCCGAGCCTGATCGTTTAGGTCGTTTATGGTGTTTGTGATAGCGTGCAGAGCCATTGTGCTCTGTTCCTGTCCTGAGCTGACCGCCTGAACATTATCATTGAGGCTCTCTATAGCCTGATTCTGTTCTGTAACGGCTGTGACTATCATGTTGTTTGCGTTTGCCACTTCCTCCACTGCGGACACGATGCTGTTGAAAACTTCCTCTGTCTGATTAAGGGCTTTAACGCCGTTTGCAACCTCTGCTTCCGCCTGTGTCATGTTTGCAGATGCGGATGCGGATTCTTTCTGCAGAGATGTGATGATGGAGTCTATCTCAGATATCGCACTCTGTGTCCTCTCCGCCAGCTTACGCACTTCGTCCGCCACCACGGCAAATCCACGTCCTGCTTCGCCCGCTCTGGCTGCCTCGATGGCTGCGTTAAGCGCAAGAAGGTTTGTCTGATCGGCGATGTCGTTTATCACGTTTAATATCTCGCTGATCTCGGTGGATGACCCTGTGAGGCTTTCGATGGTTTTCGCCAGTGCCTCTGTGGATGATTTGATGGAGTCTATGCTCTTATTTGTATCGTGCAGTCTGTTCTTACCGTCTGCGGCGAGCTGGCTTGCGTTGTCGCTTTTATCCATAGCCAGTTCGATATTTTCCAGAACCTGTCGGGATGATGCTGCCATCTCTTCCAGTGCGCTTGCGATGGAGCGTACCTGACCTGCCTGATCGGCAAAGTTTCCGCTGAGCTGACTGCTGGAGCTGGCGAGCTCTTCACTGCCTGCGGAGACTGTCTCGGATGCTTCACGGATGTTCTTTGCTATTGCCGTGAGGTTTTCCCCCATTTTCAGCATGGATGCATAGAGTCCGTCTGCCTTGCCGTTTCTGCGTTCGATGCGCAGGTTACCGTCTGCTATGCTGTCGGCTATCTTAGCCATTTCAGCTGGTTCACCGCCGAGAGGCTTTTTCACGCTTCTGGTGATGAACAGCCCGAAGAGTATGGATGCCAGTATGCCGAGAGCCGAAACTAGGAAAGTAAGGTTCATCAGACGGCTGCTTGTGGTATACGCTGCCTGGCTGAGTCTGTCTTCTTTCTCTTTCAGGTCGGTATTAATGGTGTTTACGGCATAGGTGACCTGTTCGCTTGTCTTTCTCATTACATAGTTATTGAGCAGCTCAATATTTTCAACCGCTTCAGAAATGGAGTTAAATGTGGCGAGGAAACTTTCTCTGGAATGTTTGAAGTTATTAAGCTGGTCTTTGTTGTAAGAGTTGACAATGGCGCTGTCTGCATCGGCGATTACTTTATCAAGGTCTTCTGTGATAGCCTTGTATGCCTTGGTCTGAGAGTCTGCCGAGTTTGTCTTTATAAAGTCAAGTGCGAAGAACCTTGCCTTCATGATGGCTTCCTGCATACGCCCGATGATGTATACCACTTTGATATTATCCATCTGGTAAGCGTATTCCATAATATTGGTAAGGGATGCACGCATGTCCTGACCATGTTTATAGAATGATGCCATTGCGCTGTTTCTCTGCTCTATTAGGGTCTTTATCTGGTCAAAAGTGTCTGTGTATTCTTTTATACCTTCGGAAAGTCCCTGAAGAGCCTCGTCTGCGTTCAGCTTGTTCCCGTCTATGGAGTTAAGCTGTGCCATCATAGCGTCTTTTGTCTCTGTATAGCTGTCGAGCGAATCTTCGCTGTTGTCCATGAAATATTCTTTGGCGTTCAGGTTGCTGAGGAGCAGAGAAGCCCTGAGAGTATTCATGTCGCTGGAGTCCTGTGCCAGCATTTTAACGCTCTGGATACCGTTTAGAGATATTTTTACGGAAAAGACAGAGACCGCTGCGGTAACGGCTAGGATGGCTATCACTATCGAAAATCCGACAGCGATAGTGGTACTTATCTTTAAAGTACCGATCTTGATCTTATACTTCATTTTCGTCCCTCTGAAATAGAATAAGTTTGGTTCACTTACGCATAAATAATGTCACTATTTGTATCTACTGTTTTCATACTATTGTTTAGCCGTACGAAAAATACAAAGTTAGAACCCTACTACTAATTCTAGTGGGATGCAACAAAAATAATCGCAAATTTTTATCATTAAGATAACGGTCTAAGTGTTAGTAGTATTGAGGAAAATAAGATAAAAAAGGTAAGATTTTGTCAGGGGTAAAAAAAGCGGCCCTATGTTGTTCATAAGACCGCTGTTATTCAGTGTGTTAAATAATACTGAAAAATGTTAAACTGAGTGACTTGTTTTAAAGCGGCAGCTTCACCCTTATCAGGTTGCTGTCTCTGTATATGCTGAGTATTGTCACTTCGCCCAGGTTATCGACTATCAGCTTGTTAAGGTCTTCGATACTCTTCACTTCGCTGTTTTCAACACCTATTATGATGTCTCCTTTGCGGAAGAAGTTGTCTCCGTTCACTTCAGTTATAACGATGAATTTGCCTTGCAGCTCAAAGTTCAGCCCATAATTATTCTGAAGGATATTAAGTCCGTAGTTGTCGGGATAGTCTGATATGCCTATCTTTCCTCTCAGGGTTTTGTCGCCGCGCTTGATAGCTACGGAAACGCTGGAGCCGGGGGGATAGCTGCGGAGCAGATAGCTCATGGCAGACAGTGAAGATACGGGAATGTCAGACACCTGAAGTATCTGGTCGCCTTTTTCGATACCTATGTAGTTTGCGTTTGATTTACGCTCTACACGGGTAACGATGAGTTTTATGCCGTCTTCATCTTTTTCTTCGTGGATGGTAAATCCCATATAGCCCATGCGCACCTTTCCGTGGGCGAGTATCTCGGGCAGTATGCGGAGAACTGTGTTCATAGGGATGGAAAAGCCTATCCCCTGTGCTTCTTTGAAGATTGCAGTGTTGATGCCGATCACCTCACCGTCGAGGTTTACGAGAGGTCCGCCGGAGTTGCCCGGGTTGATGAGGGCGTCTGTCTGTATAAATACAGAGTAGCCGTTTCCTATGTTTATCACTCGGTTTTTAGAGCTGACGATACCTGTTGTCAGGGAGCTTGAGAGCCCGTACGGGTTGCCCATCGCTATGACAGTCTCGCCCAGCATGATGTCTGCGCTGTCGCCTGTCACTGCAGCGGTGAATTCCTCTTTGGCATCTTTTATCTTAAGTACGGCTATGTCTAGTATCTCGTCTCCGCCGAGGTATTCCGCCTCGTATGATTTATTATCTGCCAGCATGACGAAAACTTTCGTAGCTTCTTTTACAACGTGAAAGTTGGTTATGATAGTTCCGTCAGGCTTTATCACCACGCCTGAGCCGAGGGACTGAGTCTTATATGTTCTGCCGAAGCCGAAAAAGTCGTTGAAGAAGTTGTCATTCATAGTGCCGTCGCCGAAGAACGGACTCTGTCTTGTCACAACCTTTTCCGTACGGATGTTTACGATGGAGTTCTCTATCTTTTTCACAGCTTCCACCACAGGGGTAACTCTGTGGCTGCCTTCGTGTATATCTGCCTTTATATCAGTCTTTGCAGGGGATTCGGTCTGTTTCGCTTCCCCTTCGGAGGGACTGACGCATGCTGTGGCTATTATCATTATGAGTATCGCGACTGCGGTGATGAGCTTGTTCATAGTTTATTTCCTGAAAAGATATTAATGTAATAAATATATTTGAAACATTATATTTATTCAACTATTCTGTTTGGATGAATATGGATAAGTATTTCAGCAAAGGGGGCTCGCTGGAGGCAATCCTCCCCAGATACAGGCAGAGGGATGCACAGCTGGAGGCGGCGGAGTTCATTTTTAACTCCATGAAGGACTATCAGGCGGGCGTTGTTGAAGCTCCTACGGGCTCAGGCAAAACCTTTGCATACCTTATACCTGCGTTCGAACTCGGCAGGCGAACCATCATTTCTACAAAAACAAAACAGCTTATGTCCCAGATCGCCGGAAAGGATATCGAGGCGGTCAGCAAAATATTCGGCGGAGAGGAGAGGAATGTCGCCGTCCTTAAAGGGCGGAGAAACTATTTCTGCCATCTGCGCTTTTTCCGCTTTGTATACCCGAATCAGGGTAGGTTTGAAAAGGTGGCACAGTGGTATGATACAATCGTGGACGAAGAGATTGTCGAGCTGCCGATAGGCGTCTTCACCCCGCACGAGATAGAGCATATCTCCACCGACAGCTGGCAGTGTCCTGCGTCGAAGTGCGAGTTTTATGATATATGCTCCTTTTACAGGGCAAAGGAGAGGGCGAATAATGCGGATATAGTGATAACAAACCACTATCTGCTCATGAGCGACTTTGCGCTGAAATCCGAGAGCGAGCACGCATCGATATTCAACTTTGCAGACCATATCATCATGGATGAGGCGCACTCTATACCGGACATCTTCCCCAGATTCGCAGGGACAGAGCTTTCTTTGCGGAACTTCCTGAAACTGATGAATGAGAACAGACAGTATTTCGACCCGAGAGAGATAGAACTCGCTGCGGGGATGCTGTCAGGACTGCTGGAAACCATAAAGACCAGAACACACACGGCGGAGCTGAAAGACCGCCTTGTGCCTTATATAGAATTTGTTAACAAATCCATAGGCGAAAAGGACATGGACGAGCTGAACACTGTTCATAAACGCCTGCTGGAAAAGGCTGTTGCAGTCCTCGGAGACAGCGAGGGCGTGCGCTTTGTTGATCAGGAACGAGGCGATATCCTCATGCAGTACATCCCGCTGAATGCAGCGGATAAGCTCCGTGAGGGTTTGAAAAATGCTTGCCTCTCGCCTATATTTGTAAGTGCGACCCTTTCAGGTAAGGGGAATTTTAGCTATTTCCTTTCCGAGACAGGGTACGAAGAGGACGAGATAGGCAGGATGAGCCTCGACCCCGTGTTTGATATGGCACGTCAGGGGAGGCTGCTTGTTGCCGAGAGCGAAGATTCTTTTTATGAAGAACTCGCAGAAAAGGCAAAGGGATCAGTACTTATCATCTGCAACAGCGTTGGGCGGATGTATAAGCTGACAAAAATGTTAAAACAACTATGCCCCGGTAGGGTATACTCTCAGAGGGACATAGACATAAAAGACACGGAAGGGCTGACGGACACTATATTTGTCGGATGCGCTGTATTCAGAGAGGGGATGGACTTTGCCCATACGGGCATTTCATACGTGATACTCGATAAGCTGCCTTTTGAATATCCCGACGACCTCCTGCTGAAAGAGCAGGCGGAAAGTGTGCGTAAGAAAGGTCAGGAACCTTTCATGGATTATTTCCTTCCTCGTGCAGTGATATATTATCGTCAGGCGGTGGGCAGACTCCTTCGGCACGAAGAAGATAAGGGAGTCTGGGTGATACTCGACAAAAGGATCGACACCAAAAATTATGGTAAATTCTTTGCCGCCGTGTTAAAAGATGTGCCTAGAATAAATTCACTGGACGAAGCTGTTGCATTTCTGGAGGTAGAAGATGCAGAGAATGAAAGTTGATTTCAACTACGCCATGAGCGCCTTTATAGAAGGCGGTCTGGACGATACGGCGCTTGCTAAATACAGAGAAAAAGCGATGACGGGACTCTCACGTCTGTTGAGACTTGTCGACGACGGAAAAGCAGGCTTTGTCAATCTTCCGTCTCAGGATACATCCGAGATGAAGAAATATGCAAAAGAGATGGGCGGTAAGTTCAACGACCTTATCCTCGTAGGGATAGGCGGAAGCTCCCTCGGTATGGAGACACTTTGCAACGCTCTCCTGCCTTACGGGCATAATGCGCGCTCTTTCTCCACCAGAGGCGGATTTCCGAGAGTTTGGGTTGCGGATAACGTAGATCCTTCGAAGCTCTCTGCGATACTCAGCGAGTGTCACCCTGAGGACACATTTGTCTGTGTCATCACAAAATCAGGCAGTACTGTGGAAACAGCCGCTAATTTTAATATCATCTACGAATGGCTCGACGAAGGCGTTAAAGACGTTAAGAAGCACTTCTGCGCCATCACAGACCCTGAAGGCGGTACACTCAGAAAGATCAGCTCGGCGGAAGGTTTTGTAACTTTCCCTGTGCCTCAGAACGTGGGCGGAAGGTTCAGCGTGCTTTCATCTGTCGGTCTGCTCCCTGCCGCTATGCTCGGCATGGATATAGACAAACTGCTCGAAGGTGCGGCTTCTGTCACAAAAGACAAGTATGAAAAGATTGTAACTCTCTCCTCCATATATATGTATTTTATGGAGAACGGGCGTAATATAAATGTCCTTATGCCTTACTCTTCAAGGCTTTCATCCTTTGCAGACTGGTTCTGCCAGCTGTGGGGCGAATCCCTCGGAAAGAGTAAAGACACAGACGGAAACGAAGTACTCTTCGGCTCCACACCTGTAAAAGCAGTGGGTGTTATAGATCAGCATTCTCAGGTTCAGCTTTTCAAAGAGGGACCAAACGATAAGATCGTGACATTCATCGAAGTGGAAAAGCATGAGAAGGACAAAAAGATAATGGCGGAGTTCGACGACTACGGCTACCTCGAGGGGCACAGCCTCGGTGAATTATGCAATATCGAGCTTCTGGCTACGGAAGCGGCACTTAAAAACACAGGCAAGCCTTCGGTTAAGGTTTCCATAGACTCTATCGACGAATATACCCTCGGCGCACTCTTCATGATGTGGCAGTACATAGTGCCTGTTGTCGGTCTGGCGAACGATATCGATCCATTCGACCAACCTGGTGTGGAAGAGGGTAAGAACTATTCATACGGACTGCTCGGCAGATCCAGCTATGACAATATGAAGACCAAATTTGAGGAGATATACGTAAAAAGGGATGACTTTATCGTTTGAGAAAAAGCTCTACGCAAAGCTCAGTGATTTTGTCGGCAGACGTTTACTCGTCGCTTTCTCAGGCGGAAAGGATTCGATATCTCTTCTCCATTTTTTGAAGAAGAATGAAGGAATTCAGGGCTACAGTGTAGCTGCATGTCATATAAATCACTTATCAAGAAAGACTTCCGGGTGGGATGAGAAATTCTGCGCAGATTTTTGCGAGGATATGGACATTCCGTTTGTGTCTTACCGTGTGGATGTGCCCAGATACTGCGAGGTAAAGAAGCTCAGCTTTGAACACGGCGCTAGGATAGTGCGTTACCGTGCACTGCGGAACGCCATGAAGGAGCTCGGGTGTGACCTGCTCCTCACGGCACATACAAAGAACGACGTAGTGGAGACATTCTTCACCCATGCGGTGCAGGGTGCTTCTGTATTTTCGCTGAAGGGGATAACAGAACGGGAGGGCGATCTTTTCCGCCCCATGCTGGATATCACGACGGAAGAGATACTGGAATATATAGAAAAGCTGAAGATGAAACATGCGGTTGACGAGACAAACTCAGACGACAGTTATCTGCGTAATTTTGTTCGGAACCATATCACCGCTGAGCTGTCTCAGTATAGACCCGGATTCGAAAATAATATCATCGGTATTATGCATGATGCTATTAGATTTGACAGTTATTTACAGGAAAAACTTATTCCTTTTATAGATGTTTCAGACCCGTCTGTGATGTCTGTTAAGCGTTCGATCTTCGACGCTATGCACGAGGTGGAGCAGGAGTATCTGCTGCATCATATGGCTTCGAAGGTCTTTCGTGTTGAGCGCAGACACATCGATGAAATGAAGGATCTGGTCTACAGTGATTATTCCGTTCGGATAGATATGCCTGACGGATATAAATTTGAAAAGAGCGACAAACTGCTCAGACTTTTCCATAAGCGTTTGGTCGAAAAGTTTGATATGATAAAGCAGAAGGGACAGAAGACAATCTTTATCAAGCATTTAGGTAAAAAGCTGACCTTCGGCGGAGAGTGGATAGATAAGGAGCTTACGGTGCGGAACAGAGCCGTGGGCGACAGGATCGGAAGCAAGAAGTTAAAAGACATTTTTATAGATAAAAAGCTGGATCTTTTCATCCGTGATACATCAGTGATAATTCTTTCTGATAATTGCATTGTATGGGTTGAAAATATTTCCAGTGATGATAGTATAAGTTTGTCTCTCGACAGGAAAAATCTGGAGTTATGAATTTTGAAGCCACATAAGCTTAAAGAGATGATCAGTGAACAGACGATCAAAAACAGGGTCGTCGAACTCGGTAAGCAGATTTCAGCCGACTATGAAGGCGAGAATGTGCTTGCAGTAGGCGTTTTGAAAGGCTCTGTTATTTTCATGGCAGACCTCGTAAGAGAAATGGAAGGCGTGCATGTTGAAATAGGCTTTCTCGCTGTTTCCAGCTATCAGGGCACAAAGTCCACGGGAGAGGTCAGGGTTTTATGCGACCTCGACAGACCGCTGGACGATGTTCATGTGCTCATTGTTGAAGATATACTTGATACAGGCAACACCCTGTCATATCTTAAGAAGATGTTAAGAGTGCGTAAGCCTGCCTCAATTAAGATAGTCTCCCTTCTGAACAAGCCTGAGAGAAGGGTGGCAGACATCAGACTCGATTACGAAGGTTTCGAGATTCCTGATGAATTTGTCGTAGGGTATGGACTGGATTACGACGGATATTACAGAAACTTAAAAAATATATGCACTGTGGAATTCACAGACTAATTATTCGGAGTTATTGATGAACAATAGTTTTTACAAAAACCTGGCTCTGTGGCTCATCATAGCCTTTATTATGGTGTTCCTGTTCAATGTGATCAGCGGCACACAGGCAGCCAGAAAAAATATCAGCTATTCTGAATTCCTTGATCAGGTAGCAACAAGCAACGTGCAGTCAGTCACTATAAAGCAGAATAAGGTCAGCGGTATGTTCAACGAGGGCGGACAGTTCGAGACATACACACCTGATGATGCAGAGCTTGTTAAAACACTGAGAGAGAACAAGGTTCAGATCACAGCACTTCCGCCTGACAGAAACCCGTGGTATATGCAGGTGCTTATATCATGGCTTCCTATGCTGCTTCTCATCGGGGTATGGATATTCTTCATGCGCCAGATGCAGGGCGGAGCAGGGGGCAAGGCCTTCAGCTTCGGCAAATCTAAGGCGAAGCTCCTCACACAGGATCAGCACAAGGTCACATTTAAAGATGTGGCAGGTGTTGAAGAGGCTAAAGAAGAGCTTGAGGAGATCATCGAATTCCTCAAAGATCCTCAGAAATTTCAGAGGCTCGGCGGTAAGATACCTAAAGGCGTGCTCCTCGTGGGCCCTCCGGGAACAGGTAAGACACTCCTCGCAAAAGCTGTTGCGGGCGAGGCCGGCGTTCCTTTCTTTTCTATATCAGGTTCCGACTTCGTAGAGATGTTCGTGGGTGTGGGTGCTTCCCGTGTCCGTGACCTTTTCGAACAGGGTAAGAAGAATGCTCCGTGTATCATCTTTGTGGATGAGATCGACGCAGTAGGACGTCACAGAGGCGCAGGTCTCGGCGGCGGACACGACGAGCGTGAGCAGACACTTAACCAGCTTCTTGTGGAGATGGACGGATTCGAGTCTAATGAAGGCGTTATCCTCATAGCGGCTACAAACCGCCCCGACGTGCTCGACCCTGCGCTCCTCAGACCGGGACGTTTCGACAGACAGGTCGTTGTACCTGCTCCTGACATGAACGGACGTCTTATGATACTTCAGGTGCACGCAGCTAATGTTAAAAAGTCTGACGACATCAACCTTGAGATCATCGCTAAGGGTACACCGGGATATGCAGGTGCGGAGCTCGCAAACCTCGTGAACGAGGCGGCTCTCATCGCGGCGAGAAAGAATAAAGATGCTGTCGACATGGCAGACTTCGAAGAAGCAAAAGATAAGGTCATGATGGGTAAGGAAAGACGCAGCATGGCTATCAACGATAAAGAGAAAGAAAACACAGCTTATCACGAGGCCGGACACGCTATCGTGGCGAAGTTCATCCCTGAGGCTGACCCTGTGCATAAGGTAAGCATCATCCCTAGAGGTATGGCGCTCGGTATCACAATGCAGCTCCCTCAGGACGACAGGCACATGTATACCAAAGAGTACATGGACAGTATGCTGGCAGTTCTTATGGGCGGACGTGTGGCTGAGGAGATAATCTTCGACCGTCTCACAACAGGCGCAGGAAACGACATCGAAAGAGCTTCTGACCTCGCCAGAAAGATGGTGTGCAGCTGGGGTATGAGTAAGAGGATGGGACCTCTCGCATACGGAAAGAAAGACGACAATGTCTTTCTCGGTAAAGAGATAGGGCACTCATCCAACTACAGCGAGACAACAGCCGTGTCCATCGACGACGAAGTTAAGAGCTTTGTAATGAGCGGATACAACAAAGCCCGCCAGATACTCGAGGACAATGTAGACCTCCTCCACGGCGTGGCCAAACTCCTTCTGGAGAAAGAGACCATCGAGGGGAAAGAGATCGATCTTCTCATGGGTAACGAGCCTGAACCGGCTCCTGAGTCTGATACAAAAGTAAACGTCATAACGGACGAGGAAGCTACAGTTTAATAAGACGTTTTTATCTGATCAGACAGTTTGAATTGATAAATAAAGGCGTACAAATATGTACGCCTTTAACTGTATATAAGCGAGGCTGATATCTTAACATCCAAAGTGAAGACATTTTCACTTAAAAAACCTTTGTTGATGGGTATTTTGAACATTACTCCTGATTCCTTTAGTGACGGAGGCGTGTATAATAGGATAGACGGAATGATCAGCCGCATTGAGGAGTTCATCGCAAACGGTGTCGACATGGCAGACATAGGCGGTGAATCCACAAGACCCGGCTCCGAATATATCGACGAGCTGGAGGAGCTGAACAGGGTCATCCCCGCTGTGAAGCTCGCTGTGGACAGCGGTTTATATGTGTCTGTGGATACCAATAAGCCGAAGGTCGCAGAGGAATCTCTGATACACGGCGCTGGGATGATAAACGACATCACGGGGCTCCGCAGTGATGCCATGCGCAGGGTATGTGCCGAGCACGAGTGCTCTGTGTGTATAATGCATATGCTGGGCGAGCCTAAGAGCATGCAGGAGAACCCTGTGTATCTCGATGTGGTGGAAGAGGTTAAAAGATACCTCTTCGAAGCGGCAGAGCAGTGTATAAGAGACGGCATAAAGGAAAGCTCCATATGCCTCGACCCGGGGTTCGGCTTTGGCAAGAGCCTCGAGGATAATTTTAAAATGCTCAGCAGGCTGAACGAGTTCAAGGAATCGGGCATGCCTGTCTTGGCAGGTATTTCGAGAAAAAGTATGATAGGCGCAGTGACCGGGAAGCCCCCTGTGGAGAGGCTCGCAGGGACACTGGCAGCCGAAACGATAGCCCTTATGAACGGGGCAGACATAATAAGAGCACATGATATCAGCGAAACTGCCGATATGATAAATGTGTTTATTAAATCAAAAGAGGCGGGTGAAGGATGCTTGAACTGATCAAGTCGGTCGGTGTTTTTGATATTATAGACATAGCTATCATCGCCATAGTTATATACTATATCCTTCTCCTGATTAAGGGCACTAGGGCTCTGCCTATGCTTATGGGCATCATGCTCCTTGTGCTGGTATCATTTGCGGCTAAATTTCTCGGGCTTAAGACCACCAGCTGGGTTTTAAACAACTTCACAGGTTATCTCTTCATCATCATCGTAGTCCTCTTTCAGCATGAGATACGCCGTGCGCTCGCTTTCCTCGGAGAGACCAGAGTTTTCGGCAGCAGTGCAAAGGCGAAGAGCGTCATCCTTGACGAGATAGTGAAGGCGGCGACAATCCTTGCAAACAGACAGATTGGTGCGCTGATAGTATTACAGCGTGATACAGACCTTATAAACTTCCTTGACGACACAGGTACAAAGCTGGATTGCGAGATATCCAGAGAGGTACTTATCAGTATATTCATCCCTTATTCTCCGCTGCACGACGGCGCCGTTATCATATCAAACGGGCGCATATCCACAGCGGGAAGCATCCTTCCCCTTACACGTCAGACAGACCTGGGTAAAAACTATGGTACAAGGCACAGAGCTGCCGTCGGCGTTACAGAGGAGACAGATGCCCTCGCCGTGACAGTGAGTGAGGAGAAGGGTACTATCACAGTGGCGCAGAACGGCGTGCTCTCAGACGAGCTGGATGCCGATCAGCTGCGTAATGCTCTCGAGCATGTCTTCGGTAAGAAGAAGCCTGTGGTAAAGGCAAAAAAGGAGGAAGCGGATGCTGAATAATCTTCCTCTTAAAATATTCAGTGCGTTCCTCGCTCTTATGCTTTGGCTGGGGCTTGTGACAGGCGAGATACAGGACATCTCCATGTATGTCCCCGTTAAGCTGACAAACATCCCTGATGGATATGTTGCCGTTACGGATGAGCACCTTATAAACGTACATGCAAAAGGGCCGAAGGCTCTCGTTAACGAAGAGAAATTCGGCGATGTAAGCATAGATATCGATGTATCAGGCATGAAGCCTGGGTACACAAACACCATCATAGACGTGAAAGATATCAAGATGCCCCCAGGGCTTCAGGTTACGGATATCCTTCCGGGGTCTATTGAGATCATCGTGGACTCACTCATCATGAGAGAGATGAAGGTCGCCCCTACATTCATCGGAGAGCCCGCCATCGGCTATAAGGTCGGCAGCGTGAGCGTATTCCCTGAAAATGTACAGGTAAAGGCGGCAAAGTCCAAGCTGGAGGGGCAGAGCACCGTAGAGACACTGCCTGTTAACCTTTCAGACAGGCGTGACCCTATCACATACAGCATCGGGCTGAAATCCTATGAAGGGATACAGGAATACATCCCTCAGCAGGTTGAGGTCTTCGTTGTCTTTAAAGAAGACATTCAGGAGAAAGAGTTCAAGGACATCCCCGTGCGCCCCGTACTGCTGAAAGAGGGGCTCAAGGCTAAAGTTCAGGATACGCTGACCATAAAGGTCTCTGGTCGTGTCGACCTGCTCGAGAATGATGTGATCAAAAGTGAAATTTATCCGACGGTAGACCTCGGCAATATCAAGTCGAAAGGTAAATACCTTCGTAAATTGAATATAAACGATTCTAAAATGTTTAAAGTAATAAGTGTGGAACCTGAAAAGGTTAGAGTAGAGGTTACAAATGAGGAAGTACTTCGGGACTGACGGAGTCCGAGGCAAAGCCAATGAATTCCCTATGACAGCGACCTTTGCACTTCGTCTGGGTCAGGCGGTTGCAAAGCATTTCTCCAACAGCAATAAAAAGATACATAAAATTGTAATAGGCAAGGATACCAGAATCTCCGGATATATGTTTGAAAACGCCCTTGTGGCTGGGATAACATCCATGGGGCTTGATGCCGTGCTTGTGGGGGTTCTCCCTACACCTGCGATATCATTCATCACACGTTCTCTGCGTGCAGAGGCGGGGGTAGTGATATCAGCATCGCACAATCCATACTATGACAACGGTATCAAATTCTTCTCCGGTGACGGATACAAGCTGCCCGACGATGTCGAAAAAGCTATCGAGCAGACAACCGACGAGATGATACAGAACGGTGAGATACCTATATCCACCGACCGCATCGGTAAGGCATACAGAATAGAAACTGCCATCGGCAGATACGTGGAATTTTCCAAAAGTACATTTGATAAAGATATAGACCTCAGCGGTATGCGCCTTGTGGTGGACTGCTCCAACGGTGCGAACTATAAGGTCGCTCCTATGGCATTCGAAGAGCTGGGTGCGAAGCTGCACGTGATGGGTAATGAGCCCAACGGTATAAACATCAACGCTGACTGCGGTTCTGTTTATCCGCAGGCTATGTGTGCAAAGGTGAAAGAGAAGGGAGCCGACATCGGCATATCCTTTGACGGCGACGGCGACAGAGTAATCTTTTGCGATGAAAAGGGCGACGAGGTCGACGGAGACATTATCATGGGTATCTGTGCTAAGTATATGAACGAGCAGAAGATACTCAACGACAGCACAATGGTGTGCACTGTGATGAGTAACTACGGATTTGAAAAGTCTATGGAGCGTGAAGGGGTAAAACTTGTACGCACAGACGTAGGCGACAGATATGTAATGGCTGAGATGCTGGACAAAGGATATAACCTCGGCGGTGAACAGTCGGGTCATATCATTTTCAGCGATCATAATACAACAGGGGACGGACTCGTCAGTGCGATGCAGCTTTTGAAAGTGATCGTGCGCTCGGGTAAGCCTCTGAGTGAGCTTAAAAAATTCATTACACTGTATCCGCAGGTTCTTAAGAACTTTCAGGTGGAGAGCAAGATACCTCTTGATTATCTTGATGCTACATCTAAGGAGATACAGGCTGTAAATGCTGAGCTGAAGGGTACGGGCAGGGTGCTTGTGCGCTATTCAGGGACAGAGAACAAGCTGCGTGTCATGCTAGAGGGTGAAGACCTCGCAAAGATAACAGAGTATGCCGAAAACATAGGCTCTCTGGCAGTAAAAGAGATCAAGGAGCGTTCGTAAGATATGGTTAGGTTAGGGGTGAATATTGATCATGTCGCAACTGTCAGACAGGCTAGACTGGCCGCAGAGCCGGACCCTGTGCATGCTGCGGTTCTTGCAGAGCTGGGTGGAGCAGACCAGATAACCATCCACCTGAGAGAAGACAGAAGACACATAAACGACAGAGACCTGCGCATACTGAGAGAGACTGTTAAAACAAGGCTGAACCTTGAGATGGCATGCACCGAAGAGATGGTGCAGATAGCTCTGGAGCGTAAGCCCGACATGGTGACACTCGTGCCTGAAAAGAGGCAGGAGCTGACCACCGAAGGCGGTCTGGACGTAGCAGGTAATTTTGAAAAGATAGCAGAATCCGTTAAGATCATGAAGGGAGCAGGCATATTCGTCAGCCTTTTCGTGGATGCGGATAATGCACAGATAGATGCCTCAGCGAAAAGCGGCGCAGACGCCGTTGAGATACACACAGGCTCCTATGCGGATAACAAAGGCGCAGTGCAGCGTGAGGAACTCTCACGTATAGTCGTTGCGGGCGAAAGATGCCGTGAGAGGGGGCTCATACTTAATTCAGGCCACGGTTTGAACTATCAGAACGTAGCAGAGATAGTCTGCATACCGGGGATGCACGAGGTAAACATCGGGCACTCCATCATAGCCAGAGCTATATTCGTAGGGCTGGAACAGGCTGTCAGAGAGATGAAAGAGATAATACACAGGGCATTGATGGATGCTCGGGTGTGATATAATCGAGATAGACCGAATACAAGACGCTGTCGATAGACACGGTGAGAATTTTATCCGCCGTATACTTTCTGATAATGAGATTGCCATTTACGAAAAGAGAGGCAGCAGCATCACATTTCTTGCGGGGAGATTCGCCGCAAAGGAATCAATCTCCAAGTCCCTTAAGACGGGGATCGGGCAAGTTTCTTTCACTGAAATTGAGATACTGAATGACAATGCAGGCGCACCTGTTGTATATTTGTGCGGTGAGTTGAGAGAGGATATCGAGCTCAGCATCTCACATAGTAAAACCTGTGCGATGGCTGTCAGCATGATATTGAGGTAGAGTCAAAATGAGTATAGTTGTTATTCCTGCGAGATACGCATCAACGAGGCTTCCGGGCAAGCCTATAAGAAAGATAAAAGATGTTCCTATGATACTCCGTGTGGCTGAAAGATGTATGAGATCGAAGGCGGACAGAGTAATCGTGGCTACAGATTCCAAAGAAATATTAGAAGTTTGCGAAGGTTTAGACGGGCTGGAGTCCACTATGTCTTCGCCCGAGCTGCAGTCCGGCACTGACAGAGTGGCCGTTGTGGCAAAATTTATTATGGATGATATAATCATAAATGTGCAGGGTGATGAGCCTTTCATCGACCCTGAGCTTATAGATATGCTGATAGCAGACCTTGAGAAGAACCCGTCTGTCATGATGGTCACTGCTGCGTGCAGGTTCGGCAAGGATGAGGACGTTAACGACCCGAACAGTGTTAAGGTCGTGAAGGATTCTGATGGGAATGCTCTTTACTTTTCCCGTGCGGCGATACCTTTCAACAGGGACAATGCTGCAGGGGTGGAGTACTTCAAGCATATAGGTATTTACGGTTACCGCAAAGAGTGGCTTCTTAAATTTGCCGAGATGGAGCCTTCGGCTCTGGAGCAGATAGAAAAGCTCGAACAGCTGAGAGCACTCGAAAGCGGAGTTAAGATCAAAGTTATCGAAACAGAATACAAGCCCGTATCAGTCGATACGGAAGAAGATTTACAAAAAGCAGAAGAAATTTTAAACGGGATGGTCTGATGGCAAAGTTTGTTTTTATCACTGGTGGAGTTTTATCATCACTCGGAAAAGGTATTACGGCGGCATCTGTGGGTGCGCTTCTTGAATCAAGAGGTTACAAGGTAACAATCAAAAAATACGATCCGTATCTGAACGTGGATCCCGGAACAATGAGCCCGTTCCAGCACGGTGAAGTATTTGTTACCGAAGACGGTGCAGAGACCGACCTCGACCTTGGTCACTATGAAAGGTATCTCAGCACTAATACATCGAAAGTAAGCAACATTACAGCAGGAAAGATATATAAATCCGTGCTCGATAAAGAGCGTAACGGAGACTACCTCGGCGGTACTGTGCAGGTTATCCCTCACATCACCGACGAGATAAAGATGAACATCTTTAAAGATGCAGAGAACTACGACATAGTTCTCATCGAGATCGGCGGAACAGTGGGCGACATCGAGTCACTCCCTTTCCTCGAGTCCATCAGACAGATCAAATTCGACATAGAAGAAGAGGATGTGTGCTACATACACCTCACACTTGTTCCATACATCAAGAGTGCGGGAGAGCTTAAAACAAAGCCTACACAGCACTCTGTTAAGACACTTAGAGAGATCGGTATCCAGCCGGATATCCTCGTCTGCCGTTCGGAGATGCCTCTGGGCGACAGCATGAAGAAGAAGATAGCTCTCTTCTGTAACGTTTCAAAAGAAGCAGTTATAAGCTGTCTGGATGCTAAGACCATTTATGAAGTGCCGATAATGATGCGTGAGCAGGGGATTGCGGCCCTCGTCCTGAAAAAGCTGAAAATGGATGAGCGTGTCTCAGACATCAGCAAATGGGAAGAGATCGTACACCGCATCAAAAAACCTGAGGGCGAAGTTACTATCGGACTCGTCGGTAAATACGTAGACCTCAAAGACGCATATATCAGTATTAATGAAGCTCTCATGCACGGCGGTATCGCTAATAAAGTGAAAGTCAACGTTAAGCGTATAGATGCAGAAGACCTCGAAAACGGCGGAAAGCCGGAAGAGATATTCTCTGATGTGGACGGAATACTCGTCCCCGGCGGTTTCGGCGAAAGAGGCATCGAAGGAAAGATCAGAGCTATCAACTATGCAAGACTTAAGGACATACCTCTCTTTGGTATCTGCCTCGGTCTTCAGTGTATCGTGATAGAATTTGCCAGAAACGTTCTTAAGCTGGAAGATGCGCACAGTGTAGAGTTTGATACTACTACTACGAACCCTGTGATCGACTATATGAACGAGCAGAAGAACATCACTCAGATGGGCGGTACAATGCGCCTCGGTGCTTACGACTGTACTCTCGACGAGGACAGCACAGCTTTCAGAGCTTACGGCGAGAAAAACATATCCGAGCGTCACAGACACAGACTCGAGTTCAACAATGCATATAAAGATGCAATAGTTTCGAACGGACTCTCACTTATCGGTGTCAATGAAGAGAGAGGGCTTGCAGAGATATTCGAGCTGAAATCTAACAGATGGTTCCTCGGATGTCAGTTCCACCCTGAGTTTAAGTCTAAGCCGTTCTTCCCGCATCCGCTCTTTAAGAGCTTTATAGAAGCGGCTTACAACTATAACAAAGACAAAACAGAAGGCTGATATATTGAAAGATAAAATCAGCGTTCTCATACTCGACGTAGACGGTGTTATGACCGACGGCGGGATAATATATGATGAGAACGGGCACGAGACCAAACGTTTTGACGTGAAGGACGGGCTGGGGATAAAACTGGCTCAGAAATGCGGCATAGAGATAGTGATAATATCAGGCCGTAAATCCATCGTTACAGACCTGCGTACGGCAGAGCTGGGTATCAGACGAGTTTATACAGGGGTAAAGGATAAGCTCGAATGCTACCGCATGCTGAAAGAGGAGATGGGCATCAGCGATGCCAATGTCGCATACATGGGCGACGACCTTAACGACATCTCTCTTCTGAAGGCTGTGGGCTTCTCCGCCACTGTTGCCGACGCTTTTGACTATATGAAGGGCATAGTGGACTATGTGACTGTCAGAGGCGGCGGGCGTGGAGCTGTAAGAGAGTTTATCGAGGCTATCCTCGAGAGAAACGGCCAATGGGAAGATATAAAAAGCAAATTTTTATCCTGATCATCATTCTGGCTGTTTTGGCGGTCTTCGGGCTGCGTGGCGGCGAGAAGAATCAGATCAAGATAAACGTCAAAAAGAACGAGATAGAGATAAATAATTTCGAGCTTGCTAAGGTTGTGGACGAGCAGAACAATTTTTATAAGCTGAATGCGGATATCGCCGTGCTTAATAAAAATGATAAGACTGCCGACCTTACCAGATTCTCCCTTGTATATAAAAAGGGTGAAACAGACCTCACGGCCAATGCCGATAAAGGTATGCTGAAGGAAGAGGTCTTTATGAAAGCAAGCGGCAGGATCCACGGGGTTGTTAACGGACTTGCATTCGAAACAGGTGATGAAGGTACTTTTGATTACGACTTTACGACGGAAGAGGGCATCATGACAGGAAATGTCCTTGTGAAAGGTGAAGAAGGTACTATTTTATCAAATAAAGCAATGATTTATCATAAAAAGAATATTTTGGAGTTTGACGGAAATGTTAAAGTCAATTTTAATAAAGATTAGCATCATATCACTGCTTGTGCTCTGCTCTGCGGCGGCCTTTGCCGAGGAACAGCAGGCGGCTAAAAACGAGCCTATACAGGTAGAAGCGGACAACATGAAATATTACGGCGACAAGCAGATGTCGCATTTTACAGGTAATGTAGTCGTTATTAAAGGCGACCTGAAGATGACATCCAAAGAGATGGAGGTCTATTTCACCGAAGAAAAGGAAGTGAAAGAGATTTTTAGCAAAGGTGATGTTAAGATAGAAAGAGAAGGACTCCTCGCTTTATCCGGCTTTGCCAGAATATATCAGCAGGAGCAGAAGGTCGTTCTCACAGAGAACGCACGTGTATGGCAGGAAGACAATTATCTCGAAGGTGATAAGGTGACGCTCTTCCTTGATTCGGAAAAACTCTTTGTGGATAAAGGCAATGATGACGATAAAAGAGTTAAGATCATCATTACCCCTCAGAAGGAGAATAAGTAACTTGGCACTTAGAGCTCAACAGCTTGTAAAAATATATAAAAAACGTACTGTCGTCGAGAACGTCAGTATCGGAGTTGATAAGGGCGAAATTGTAGGACTTCTCGGCCCTAACGGTGCCGGTAAAACCACAACATTCTATATGATAGTAGGTCTGGTGCGCCCTGACGGCGGGTCTGTCCACCTGAACGGCGAAGACATCACCTACAGCTCAATGCACAAACGCAGCCTCGGAGGTATCGGATACCTGCCGCAGGAACCGTCTGTCTTTCGCAAAATGTCAGTTTACGACAATATCTACGCAGCACTTGAACTGAAATACAGAGACAAAAGCCTGATAAAAGAGCGCACAGAGCGTCTTATAGAAGACTTTAACCTGCAGAAGGTGGCAAGGTCTCTCGGCTATTCGCTTTCGGGCGGAGAGCGCAGAAGGGTCGAGATAGCAAGATGTATGTCGGGCGAACCCGAGGTTATACTTCTGGACGAACCTTTTTCAGGCATTGATCCTATATCCGTATCCGACATTCAGAATATGATATTCTCTCTGAGAGACATGGGCATAGGCGTACTGATAACAGACCACAACGTACGTGAAACACTCAAGATAACCGACAGAGCATACATCATCGCAGACGGTAATGTGCTCACCGAGGGGCATCCTTCGGACATCGTGAAGCATGATCAGGTTATCGACAGATACTTAGGAAAGGATTTTACACTGTGAAAAGCGGCAGACTTAATCTGGAAATAAGCGGGAAACTGTCTCAGAAACTGCACATAACACCGCAGATGAAGCAGTCTCTCTCTATCCTTCAGATGCCTCTGACCGATCTTTTACAGGAATTGAATACATTCCTCGCCGAAAACCCTGTTCTGGAAGAAACAGAAGAGCAGCCCGACGAGGAGAAAACGGAAAATAAAGAAGAAACTGAAGAGAAAGATGCCAAAGATGACGTTTCAAGCGAAGACCTTGAAAAGATCGATTGGGAGGAGCTCTACAGAGACTCAGGAGAGATATCCTATACTCCCAGCGATGATGAGGGCTATGACCTTGAGAAGTTCGTCAGCGGGCACGAAAACCTCTATGGACACCTTCTTTACCAGCTAAAAGTTCTCGGCTGTGAGCCTGATATACTCAGAGCAGGGGAATACATCATAGGCAGCCTCTCAGAGGAAGGTTATTTCGACCTTGAGATAGAAGAGGTATGCGACTATGCAGGAGTTGACGAAGCAACAGCAGAAGAAGCTCTTAAACTGATACAGACATTCGACCCTGCGGGGATAGCATCAAGAACACTGCGTGAGTGTATCGCCGTGCAGCTTAAATCTTTCGGTGCGGAGCAGGTGTATATAGACTTCATAGCGGAACTTCTCGAAAACCACGAGAAAGACCTCATCGCCTATCGTTACGACGATATCAAAGCCAGCCTCAGCATTGAGGACGACACATTTGACTACATGCTTTTTCTCATGCGTAAGACAGACCCGAAGCCGGGGCTGAACTTTTCACGTGATACAAATCATGCGGTCACTCCGGACGTATATATTGTAAAAAAAGACGGAGAGTACGATATTATACTCAATGAAGACGGTATGCCTACATTACGTATGAACAGCTACTATCTCAGCCTGCTGAAAAACAAAGAATTAGACGGCGGGACAAAGGAGTATATCGAAGAAAAGGTAAAAAATGCTATCTGGCTCATTAAAAGTCTTAACAAACGTCAGAAAGCAATATATAAAGTAGTAAAGGTACTTACAGAGGTTCAATCTGATTTTCTAGAGAGGGGTGTCGATTTTCTTAAACCGCTAAAGCTCAAAGATATCGCAGAGGAGACAGGTCTGCACGAATCCACCGTCAGCCGTGTCACTTCCGGTAAATATGCGATGACTGAGCAGGGGCTTTTCGAGCTTAAATCATTCTTTGTAAAAGGTCTGGACACCGACGAAGGTGACATGTCTACGCAGAAAGTGAAAAGCATGATAAAGTCTATTGTAGATGCGGAGAATCCTGAAAAACCACATAGCGATCAGAAAATAGTAGAACTTTTGAACGGAGAAGGGATAAAAATTGCCCGACGTACCGTGGCTAAATACAGGGATGAGATGAACATCCCCACAAAATCACAACGGAAACGTAGTAGGAGGTAGGCATGAACATTCAAATCACTGCCAGAAACATCGACTTAACAGATGCCATCAGAAATTACGCAGAGAAGAAGGTTTCCAAACTGGAAAAATACTTTGACCATATAACAGAGGCAAGTGTACTCCTTGAAGTACAGAAAAATGTCCATATCGTCGAAGTTCTTCTTTCAGCAAAAGGCGTCTTCATGAAAGGACTTGAGAAATCAGAGGACCTTTACGCTTCCATTGACCTTGCAACAGACAAGATCGAGAAACAGCTTGTAAAATACAAAGAGAAGCTGAAAGATAAAAAACTTCAGGACAAAGAGTATGATACACCTCTTAAGCTGAACGTACTCGACTCTCAGAGTGTCGAAGACAGCGAAACAAGAGTTATCATCACTAAGGATATCCCTGTTAAGCCTATGGACCCGGAAGAGGCTGTTATGCAGATGGATCTTCTTAACAAGTCCTTCTTCGTATTCAGAAACTCTGAGTCTAACGAAGTGGCTGTCGTTTACCAGCGTGACGATGGAAACATCGGACTCATTGAGTCCTAAGAGGCATTGGTAAATGGCACTTACTGAATACATAGACGAGAATTCGATCGTTACTCTTTCCGCATCCGACAAACAAGGCGTGCTGAAAGAGATGACGGATGTATTAGTTAAAAACGGTATAGTAAATAATTCCGACGACGCTCTCTCTGCCCTGGTGGAGAGAGAGTCGCTCGGCAGTACCGGTGTGGGAGAGCAGGTCGCTATCCCTCACGCAAAAATGAAAGAGCTCACAGACCTTACGATACTGGTCGGCATTAACAGGGACGGAGTGGAGTTCGGAGCAGCAGACGGAGAACCCGTTAAGCTGTTTTTCCTGCTTCTGGCATCTGATAAACAGATGAACCTGCACCTGAAAACGCTGGCACGCATAAGCCGTCTGGTGAAGCTCACAGATTTCAAAAACAAAGTTCTCGCCGATGGTGTGACATCATCTGATGTCTGCAGCATCCTTAAAGAGGAGGAAGCCAAGCTCTGATGAAGAAGGTAGTGCCTGTCTCAGACCTTTTGGGTGAAGAAGCCGAGCACCTTAAGCTAAAGCTGGTCTACGGTAAACAACACCTGAAAGGCAGATATATCACTAGCTACCGAATTCAGAAGCCGGGTCTCGCCCTTGCTGGTTTCGCAGACCACATACACGGGGGCAGGGTTCAGGTTCTGGGCAATACTGAATTGTCCTATCTCTGGACACTTACTCCCGAACAGAGGGAAAAGGCCATATCCCACGTATGCAACCGTGAGATATGCTGCTTTGTTATCACAAAAAATCTTCATCTTCCCAAAGAACTCCTCAGTGCCGTGCGCATTGCGGGAGTACCCCTTTTAAAAACAGACTTACCTAGCTCTGAAGCTATTCAGAGCTTAATGATATATCTAGAAGAAAATCTCGCACCGGAGACCAACTGTCACGGTGTTTTCATGGATATTTTCGGTGTGGGCGTGCTCATCACCGGGCGCAGCGGCATCGGAAAGAGCGAATGTGCCGTAGAGCTTATAAAGCGGGGACACAGGCTCGTAGCGGATGATATCATCCTCTTTAGAAAGGTTCAGGAATACCTCGAAGGGCGCAGCTCCGACATGCTGGCGCACCATATGGAGGTCAGAGGGCTGGGCATTATCAATATAAAAGATATGTTCGGCGTGACAGCCATCAGACAGAGGAAAAAACTTGAGCTCGTCGTGGAGTTTACAGACTGGAATCCTGATGCTTCTTATGATAGACTTGGTCTTGATAATAAATACCAAGAGATATTAACACTCAAAGTGCCGAAAATACTTTTGCCTATCAGCGCCGGAAGAAACATGGCGGTAATAGTGGAAGTCGCTGCCAGAAATCATCTTTTAAAGATAATGGGCTATGACTCGGCAAAGGAATTCTCTGAAAAGCTGCTGATGAACATAAACCCGGAAGCAGCCAAAGAGAGACACAAAGAGATAGAAAAAAAGTTACGCAGTAAAAGCGTGGAGTAGCGATGAAAGGATTCGATAAATCACTTGTTGTGCTCACGGGGCTTTCCGGTGCAGGGAAGTCTGTTGCGGCGTCAACTATCGAAGACCTCGGCTACTACACCATAGACAACCTTCCCTTAAAGCTCCTCGATAAACTCGTAGACATCATGATCAGCTTTGATAACGACCTTCACAATGTCGCTCTCGTCATAGACGCCAGAAGCAAAGACATAGACGTGATGTATGATAAGCTGTTAACACTGAAAGAGAAATACGGGGCAAAGATAGTCTTCATGTATGCTGATGAGGATGTCCTGCTCCAGAGATATAAAGAGACAAGAAGAAAACACCCCATGGGGGACAACCTCATGGAAGCGATAGCGCACGAGGCTAATGTTCTGCTCCCTGTGAGAGAGCTTTCCGACCTCGCCATAGACACTTCAAAGCTGAATGTACACCAGCTGAAAGCCAGGCTGGAAGAGGCTTTTGCAGAGGGCGATAGTAATGCTATGGTCATCACTGTTCAGTCCTTTGGGTTTAAGTACGGGCTACCGCTCGATTCTGACCTTGTGTTTGATGTGCGCTTTCTGAAAAATCCATATTTCAACGAAGAGCTCAGGGAGATGACGGGCAAGGACGAAGCAGTCAGAGAATACGTCTTTTCCGACCCTGCGGCAAAAAAGTTCCTGAAACAACTCAAGGAGATGCTGGGATTCCTCGTCCCTAACTACATACGGGAAGGGAAAAAGTTTCTCACGGTTTCCATTGGCTGCACCGGCGGCAGGCACAGATCTGTCGCAAACGTAGAATTTATTGCTAAATACCTTGAAAGTAAGACTAATCACAAGGTAAATATAAGACACAGAGACTTGGACAGGTGATCAGATGATCGGAATTATATTAGTGACACACGGCTCATTCGGTAAAGAGCTTATTAAAACTGCGGAAATGATTGTCGGTAAACAGGACAACATCGACACTATTTCCATGCAGGAGGGCGCATCCCTCTCTTCTATTGCTGATGAGATAGAGTCATCTATAGAAAAATATGCTAATTCGGGCGCCATCGTATTTACAGACATGTTCGGCGGCAGCCCTTCCAATATATCAATGGCTTACCTCGGTTCTAAGAATGTAGAGGTGGTTTCCGGGGTTAATCTGCCTATGCTTATCAAAGCACTCAGCGTGCGCAAAGAGAACAAATCTCTCTCTGCCATATGCGAGGACTGCGCAGAATCCGGAAAGACAAGCATTATCGTAGCAGGACAGCTTCTTAAAGGTAAATGATGAAGAAGATCATTTTTCGAGTAGACGACAGACTGATACACGGACAGGTCATCGAAGGCTGGGTCAAGTATTTCAAGATAAACCATGTTATTCTGGTGAATGACAGGGTTTCGGCTGATCCGCTGCAAAAGATGATATACTCCAGTTCTTTACCGCCCGGGACAGAACTCACTATCTGCACGATGGAAGAGTTCAAGGCGCATTACAATGCAGACAGATACGCAAAGGACTATGTGCTGATACTGGTGGAGACTGTCGACGAGCTTTATGAAGTGCGGGGTCTCATCAACGACAAAGTATACGTAAATATCGGCTGCGTCGCCAGCCGCGAGCATAAGATAGAAGTTTCCAACACGGTTTTCTTAAACCCTGAAGAGATATACAAGGTCTGCAGGATACGTAAAGACCATGAGGTCTTTATACACAAAGTACCCTGGGAGACCAGCGTAGAGATCATGAATTTCACCGACCTTCTGGAGGGGAATCTTTGAATCTATTTCTGGCAGCAGTTTATGCGGGTCTGATCTCCGTAGACAGGTTCGCAGCTTTCAATCTGATGCTGTCCAGGCCGATAGTTGTTGCATTTGTGCTGGGGCTCATATTCGGGAATCAGCAGGAATGTTTTTATATAGGTCTGGTGTTCGAGGCTGTTGGCCTTATTGATGTGCCCTTCGGCACACGCATCCCAAAGGAAGACTCTTTCGGGGCGTTCGCAGCGTGCATGCTGTTTGCCATGCTCCCCATAGAGCACTCGGACGAATTTGTACTCGGTTTCCTCATCTCCATACTACTCATGTTCCCCGTTACTTATACATGTATGCTGGGCAGGTCTTTTAATAAGAAGCTGTTCATGCGTCAGTATGAAAGAGGGAGAGTGAATGCGCTTCAGCTCCTTTTACTGGGGATGGCTGCGGCATTTGTCCGAGGCGTGGTGGTATACGGACTGGGCACCGTGCTGGTTTATGCCATATATAACGCAATACACGGATATCTGGAGACAAGGTTTAATCTGTTCCTCTTCTCGCTTATGATATTCACATTCCTCTCGGGCTATGTTGTGAGGTTTCTTTCTGTTAAGTCATTTGTGAAATACGTCATTTTCGCCTGCGGACTTGCGGCTGGGTGGATGATATTATGAATAATTTCATCATCGCACTCAAAAGCCTCATTTATCAGGCAAACCTGAACCATGAGAACATGCAGGGGACAGGATTCCGGTATCTGGTGGAGAACGCCACCAAGAAGGAAGGGCTGGAGCTCACAGAGGAAGAGATGCTGAAAGAAACAGAATATTTCCACACCCATCCTTACCTCGCAAACTTTATACTGGGGATGTGGATCACCGAAAAGAAGAAGGGCGGTCAGCCCGACTTTTATAAAAAGGTATACGCTTCCGCTTTCGGAGCTCTCGGAGACAGCTTTTTCTGGCATTCTCTCCGTCCGCTCTGCTTTATCATTGCTGCACTGATAGGCTACTACGATCCGCTTTACGGACTTATAGCTTATCTTGGCTTATATAATATGCTTCACCTTGCTTTCCGTTTCAGCGGATACGAGGTGGGCAAAACACTCGGAAAAGACGTTATCATGTTTTTCAACAGGATCAGCTTTAATAAGTGGTCCACCCATGTTGATACCATGTCGACGTTTATGCTTGGGGTTTTTCTGTCGTTTCTGGTTAAGGAATGCGCACAGTTCAACCCGCTGGTTCTCGGAGTACTGACGGTCTATCTATTACTAGGGCTCGCAATTGCGAAGAAGGTAGACATAGTATTCGGACTGGTAGGCATGCTTTTTATTACTAGTTTTTTCTTATATGTTATAGGAGTATAGGTTTGGGAGTTAAAGAACAAGTTGAGATTGTAAACGAGCTCGGAATGCACGCAAGGGCTGCCGGCGCATTTGTCAAAACTTCTGAAAAATTCCGATCGGATATCAAAGTGTCCAAAGACGGAATGGAAGTAAACGGCAAGAGCATCATGGGACTTATGATGCTGGCGGCAAGCAAAGGGTCAAGCATACATCTTGATATTTGCGGTGAAGACGAGCAAGAGGCTTTTTCCGCACTGAAAGACCTCATTACAAACAGATTTGGTGAAGAACGTTGAAAACACTTAAGGGTATAGCGTCCAGCGACGGTATATCCATCGGACGCTGTTACATTCTGGACAGACAAAAGATAAACGTACGCAGGTACAATATCTCTGCCAATGAAGTAGCGTCTGAAAAGCAGAAACTTGCAAACGCCATTGAAAAAACAGCGGACTTCATCAGCACATCAAAGACCATGAGCGAGGACTCTCTCACAGAGGAGCACGCATTCATCTTTGACATATACCTGATGCTGCTGCGTGACAATATGCTGATAGGCGAGGCAGAGCAGACCATCGAAAAGGATCTGGTAAATGCGGAATATGCCCTGAGTAAATCGGGCGGATACCTCATGAGCCAGTTTGACAAATCCCCTAATGAATACCTGCGGGAGAGGAAGTCGGACATAAACAACGTGGTACAGAAGATACTGCGCTTTATGAGCGACGAAGAGATGGATACCGTGCTGGACGCCACCAATGCGGACATCATCATAGCGCACGACCTGACACCGTCAGATACGTCTCAGATGACAAAAAAGCATATAAAAGGCTTTGCCACCGATCTGGGCAGTAAGACATCGCACACGTCTATCCTTGCCCGCTCGCTGGGCATACCTGCCGTTGTGGGGCTGGAGGATATAGCGTCCGCAGCTAAGAACGGTGATGTTGTTATCGTAGACGGCTTTGAAGGTGTGGTGATAGTTGATCCGGACGAAGAGACTCTGGATAGCTATGCCACAAAAGACAAGAGATACGAAGAATATATAAAAGAGCTGGCAAAGCTCAAGCATGAAGAACCCGTCACAAAAGACGGCACACGCATACATACCTACAGCAATGTGGAGCTGAATGACGAGCTGCACCTCTCCGCCGCTTATAACCATGACGGAGTAGGGCTCTACCGTACGGAATACATCTATATGGAGCATGGAAACGTATCGGAGGAGAAGCAGTTTCAGATATTGAAAGAGGCAGTGCATGAGAACGGCAGCAACAAGCCTATAGTAGTGCGAACATTCGACCTCGGAGCGGACAAGCTGTCGAAGTATATGCCTCATCCCGATGAGCAGAACCCCGCTATGGGACTGCGTGCCGTGCGTTACTCGCTAAAATATCACGACTTTTTCAATAAACAGCTCCGCGCGATACTCCGTGCATCCGCATACGGAGAGATACAGATACTCTTCCCTATGATATCAGGGATGGAGGAGTATTACAGATGCTCCGCAGCACTCAGCAAGGCGAAGGAAGAGCTGAGGGAAGAGGGCGTAGCGTTTAATGAAGACATAAAGGTCGGCGTTATGATGGAGCTGCCTTCTCTGGCTGTTATAAGCGATTTTATCGCTGCAGAGGTGGACTACTTCAGCGTCGGTACAAATGACCTTATCCAGTATACGCTGGGAATAGACCGTAATAACGAGTTTGTCGCATACCTCTACAGGCCTGCACACCCTGCTGTGATACGCACTCTGAAAAAGATAATCGACAGCGCAAACAACGCAGGCATAGGATGCACCGTCTGCGGAGAGATCGCAGGCGAACCGAAATATATCCCTATGCTGCTCGGGCTGGGCTTTCGAAACCTCAGCATGAGCCCTGCGGGACTGCTGAAAGCAAGGATGATCATAAGGGCTCTGAACATAAGCGACTGTGAAAAGCTGGTGGACGAGCTTCTGGATATAAAAATTGCCAAACTGGCAGAAGAACATGTCGAGCGTTTCATCGAAGAGAAATGTTCCGACGTATATTTCCATTAAATTATCTATAACAATAATATTGCTGGAATATTTGATGCGCTGTATGTATAATCACGCATGAATTTAGGGGAATTATTATGCCATTTCGAAACCAGATGAACATCGCTAATAAGATAACGCTGGCTAGGATAGCTTTAGTACCTGTGTTTATAGTGCTGCTCTACTTTGACAGATACTGGACAAACATAGCAGCCACAGTTATTTATACATTTACAGCACTCACAGACCTTGTAGACGGTCACATAGCCCGAAGCAGAAATATCGTAACAGACCTCGGTAAAATACTCGACCCTGTAGCAGACAAGATACTTGTCACTGCTGCCCTTGTGCTCCTTGTGGAGCTGGGCAGGCTGGAGGCTGTCGTTGTCATCATTCTGATAGGCAGAGACCTGCTGATCGGTGCTCTGAGGAATGTAGCTGCCACTAACGGTACTGTTATCGCTGCGGGCAGAGGCGGAAAGATTAAGACGGTTTTCCAGATGATAGGCGTCGGTGCCATCATATGGAAAAATCCTTTATATAGCATAGACGTAATGCTGATAGGTAAGCTCATCGTTTATGTGTCAGTAATACTCTCACTGCATTCCGGCTGGGTTTATTTCCAGAATTATGCTAAGTCCTACAGGCTTCAGCAGTCGGAACAAACGGAAGATGAACAGCATATTTAAAGCACACTGCGAAGGCTACGGGGACGAAGCCCTCGGTAAGATGATTGAAAACTATTTCAAGAGCGAGAAGGCAAGGCTGAAGGAAGCAAAGCTCATCCTGATAAAACCTAACCTTCTATCTGCGGCAGAGCCTGAAAAGGCTGTCACTACCAATCCGTATTTTGTCAAAACAGTAATCGAAAAACTTCAGAAATATACCGAAGCGGAGCTCTGGCTGGGCGACAGCCCGGGGGCAAACTTCGGGAAATACGAGCGTGTCCTCGAGGTTACGGGTATGGCGCAGGTCGCCGAGGAAACAGGCGTAAAGATAGTCAAAGTAGAGAGCTTTGAGCCTGTAAACAGGGACGGCGTGGTCTATTCATCCCTTGCGGATAAGGTAGACCTTATCATCAACCTGCCAAAGCTGAAAACACACTCCCTCACAGGGCTGACACTCTCTGTCAAAAACCTCTTCGGGCTTATCCCGGGGACATTAAAGGTGGGCTACCACAGGGACTTCCCTCAGGATGACATCCTTGCCGCCCAGATACATAAATTCTTCAGCATATTAAACGGTAAAACCCTTAACATAATAGACGGCATTATCGCTATGGAGGGGGACGGCCCCTCGAAAGGTACACCGATATCTCTCGGCATAGCGGGGGCATCGTCCGATGCCGTTGGGCTCGACATAGCCGTCACACGTATGGTCGGCATCAGGGACGACTTCTGCCTCACGACGAAAGCCGCTATAAAGGCGGGATACGACCCTGAGCAGGTGGACGTGCCCGAGACAAATGTGCCTCTGATAAAGAAGCCTATGACAAAGAAAATGTACCTGCCCCCTTCGATAAAAAGACTGGTGGCAAAGCAGGTTTACGTAAAGCCTGTGGTGCTGAATGATAAATGCATTAAGTGCATGCTCTGCGTTAAGAGCTGCCCTGTGGATGCTATAAGTATGGTCGAGGATTTTCCTTTCGTAGATAAGAAGAAATGTATAGAATGTTTCTGCTGTCATGAGGTCTGCGAGTCTGACGCTGTCGGGCTGGAACGCTCATGGCTGCACAAACTTATGGTGAACAGATGACAATAGCTTTAATAATCTTAATATGCTACCTTATCGGTTCTCTGCCGACGGCATACATACTGGTGAAAAAGCTGAAGGGTGTGGACATACGCACTGTCGGCAGCGGTAATGTCGGGGCGAGCAATGCTTCACGTGTTCTGGGGAAATGGGGATTCATCACTGTTCTGCTCATCGATGCGCTTAAAGGGCTGATACCTGTCCTCGTGCTGAAGATCATGTACGGAGAGAGCGACCTTGTACTGCTCGGTGCTATATCCGTGGTGCTGGGGCATACATTCACTATCTTCCTCGGATTCAAAGGGGGGAAGGGTGTCGCAACGGGGCTCGGTGTTTTCATAGCGCTTGCGCCTATCTCCACAGGCATTGCAGCCGTGGTTTTTGCTGTTATGATATATTCCTTCAGAATGATATCCCTCAGCTCAATATGTGCGGCGGTCACCATAGCCGTTTCGGCATGGTTTATCTCCGAGTGGGAGCATCTGAAGTATTTTACTATTGTGATAGCACTCCTGATAATTATATTGCACAGGAGTAACATCAGCAGGATATTAAACGGAACGGAGAGGAAAGTTGGAAAAGCTTCTTAATCCATTAGACGTTATGCAGGAGTGCGCTCAACTGGCACTCATGGGTAAAGGATATACTAAAACAAACCCTGTGGTGGGGGCTATCGTCGCTAATCAGAGCGAGATACTTTCACGTGGGTGGCACATGGCATACGGCGGGCCTCACGCAGAGGTGAACGCCATAGACTCATGCCCTGTGGATACAAAAGGACTCGATCTTTACGTGACACTTGAGCCTTGCTCTCATCACGGCAAAACTCCGCCATGCGTGGAGAAGATAGTCGCCTCCGGCATAAAGCGTGTCTTCATCGGATGCGTAGACCCGAACCCGCAGGTGGCAGGCAAAGGCGTGGACTACCTCAAACACCACGGTGTAGAGGTTTATGTAGGATATATGGAAGACCTCTGTGCTTCGCTCATAGAGGACTTTGCAAAATATATCACAGAGAAAAAGCCTTACTATTCCCTTAAAACAGCTCAGACCCTCGACGGACGCATAGCTTCCAAAACAGGGGACTCCAAATGGATAACATCCGAAGCATCACGTACATACGGACACTATATGCGTGCCGTATCCGACGCTGTGCTTGTGGGTGTAAACACCGTCATAGCCGACGACCCCGAGCTGAATGTAAGAATGCTGAAATCTGACCGTGACCCATACAAGATAGTGCTAGACCCGAAAGGACGCATGCCTATCGACAGAAAGCTCGTCACAAACAGCGCAGACAAGCTGATATACGTGACATGTGCGGAGACTGAGACATCAAAGATTCTCGCTGAAAAGGGCGTGGATGTGATCATCCTCGGCGGTGAAGGCGGGCTAGACCTCGATAAGCTCTCGGACGAGCTGGTCAAAAGAGACATTATGAACGTGATGATAGAAGGGGGCGGACGCACAGCGGGCAAGTTCCTCGATGCAGGCCTGATAGACAGAGCCACATTCATCATCGCTATGAGAGTGCTCGGCGGAGGCGCATCATCCATCGCAGGAGAGGGTGCGGCTACCATCGCAGAGGCTTATAAACTGAAAGAGATACAGTCGAAACAGTTCGAAGGCGACCTTATGATCAGCGGTAAACTGCACGATTATAAAAAGCCTATCCTTGACCTTACAGAATATGTCAGAGGATGCTGTGCATGCGGCTGCGGAAGGGATAAATAGAGATGTTTACAGGGATTGTCGAAGAGACCGGTCATATAGCATCCATCGACAGAAAGGGTGATTTTGCCGTTCTTAAGATAAAATGTTCGAAAGTGCTAGAGGGCTCGCAGATAGGCGACAGTATAGCCGTGAACGGCGTATGCCTTACCGTTACGTCCATGAGCTCGGGCATCTTTACCGCTGACATTTCCTACGAGACTATTAAAAAAAGTACGTTCGCTGATGCTGCAAACGGCTCTGCCGTGAACCTTGAACGTGCGCTGACGCTATCCACCAGACTGGGCGGACACCTCGTCAGCGGGCACGTGGACGCTGTGGGAGTTATCGAAAAGCTCACGCAGAATCAGTCGGCATACGTGCTGACCGTGCGCTATCCCGAAGAGATAGATAAGTATATCGCTGCCAAAGGCTCTATATGCGTGGACGGCATAAGCCTGACCACTGCGAAATGCGAAAGGGGCTCTTTTGAAGTGGCGGTGATACCGCATACATATGAAGGAACTTCCCTGAAAGGTAAACGTCAGGGAGCAAAAGTGAATCTGGAGGTCGATATGATATCCAGATATCTCGAGAAATTATTGAAAAGTTCAGAAAAGACAGATACATTGATGAACAATCTGAACGGTTTGCTGGGACAGGAGGACTATTAATGTCAAAGAGCAGACTTTGCTCCGTTGAGGAAGCGTTAGAAGACATCCGCAACGGCAAAATGGTAATACTTACCGACGACGAAGACAGAGAGAACGAGGGCGACCTTGTTTTCGCCGCTGATTTTGTCACACCGGAAAAGATAAATTTCATGGCGAAATACGGCAGAGGGCTTATATGCCTCGCCATGCCGTCTGAAAGATGCGACAAGCTGGGGCTCGACCTCATGGTCAGGGAAGACAGCAACTCCGCCAGATTCGGCACTGCATTCACAGTGTCTATCGAGGCGAAAGAGGGCGTTACGACAGGTATATCCGCACACGACAGGGCTCAGACCGTGCGTGTGGCGAACGACCCTACAAAAGGCGCAGAAGACCTCGCCAGACCGGGACACATATTCCCGCTGCGTGCCCGTGAAGGGGGCGTACTTGTCCGTACAGGACAGACAGAAGGCTCCGTCGACCTTGCGAGACTCGCAGGGCTTAACAACCACGGCGCAGTGATATGCGAGATAATGAACGACGACGGCTCTATGGCACGTATGCCTGAGCTCGAAGTATTCGCCGAGGAACACGACCTCAAGATACTCACCATCGCCGACCTCATCACATACCGTATGGATCACGAACAGCTCATCGAAGAGACAATGGTGGCAAAGATGCCGACACTCTTCGGTAACTTCAACATGACAGGCTTTAAGAGCAAAGTGGACGGCCAGGAGGCTGTCGTGCTCTGGAAGGGTGATATCACCACTCCTGAACCTGTTCTCCTCAGAGTTCACTCACAGTGCCTCACAGGGGACGTTTTCGGCTCTGCCAGATGCGACTGCGGCCCTCAGCTGCACCGTGCTATGGAGCTCATCGAGCAGGAAGGAAGGGGCGTGATACTATATATGTTCCAAGAAGGCCGAGGAATTGGTATACTTAACAAGATAAACGCCTATCACCTTCAGGATGAAGGGATGGATACCATACAGGCAAATATCGAGCTGGGCTTTGAGGAAGACCTCAGGGACTACGGTTTCGGTGCACAGATTATGCGTCACGTAGGGATAAAGGACATCAGGCTTATGACCAACAACCCTAAGAAGATGCGCTCACTTTCGGGCTTTGGTCTGCAGGTGGTAGAGCGTGTTGGCATCACTTGCGGTGTAAACACGTATAACGAAACATATCTGAAAACTAAAAAAGAGAAGATGGGACACCATCTCGACATAGATTAAGGAGGATGGGTATGAACGTAGTAACTCATCAGGGTATTTATAGCGGTAAAGGGCTTAAATTCGCCATTGTCGCAGGACGTTTCAATGATTTTATAACTAAGAGCCTTATCGGCGGTGCCGTGGATGCACTCGTGCGTCACGAGGCTGCTGAATCAGATATAGAGGTCTATAAAGTTCCCGGAGCTTTCGAGATACCTCTCCTCTGCAAAAAGATCGCAGACACAGGCAAGTACGATGCTGTCATCACACTCGGCGCTGTTATCAGAGGTTCCACGCCTCACTTCGAGTATGTTTCATCCGAAGTGGCTAAGGGTGTTGCTAAGGTTGCTCTGGATACAGGCGTACCTGTTATCTTCGGCGTACTGACAACAGACACCATCGAGCAGGCGATAGAAAGAGCCGGTACAAAGCACGGCAACAAAGGCGCAGAAGTAGCTATGTCCGCTCTGGAGATGGTCAACGTTATGAAGATGGTCTAGATGAAAAAGAACTTTAAAGGGCGCACTAAGGCGCGCAAATTCGCATATATGATGATGTATCAGTATTTCATGGCAGACTATACTCCTGCCGAGATAGCAAAGAACTTCTGGTCTTCCGTTAAAGAGGATGACCAGAGCGTTATAGAGTTTGCTAACAAGCTGTTCAAAGGCGCAGCAGAGTCTGTGGATGCAAATGACGAGATCATCATTAAATACATCCGCTCTGACTGGACATACGACCGTATGGGCGAGGTCGAGAAGGATATTCTGAGAGTAGCGGTGCACGAACTTTTTCGTCAGGAAGCACCGTACTATGCCGTTATAAACGACTTTGTGACACTTGCACGTAAATACAGCGACGAAAAGTCCGCATCGCTCGTGAACGGTATACTCGAAAACATCAGAAAGAATTACAATCTGTCGGAGGGGTCTGTTGAATCCTGAGAACGGCATCTTTAAGATCAACTTTACATCTCTGGACAGATTCCCCGTCTTTATAGATTACGATCTGGACAACATGAAGTGCAGAGGCATGAGTGCAAAGATAGACCTTTTCAGCTATGGCGCTCTCTCTGCCGAGATAGATAAGCTCGCTGCGGATGATCTCAAATTTGCCAAGAAAGAGGGCATATTCATCCGTAAGAAGGGGCTTCTTTTCGAAAGCGGGTTTTTCCTCTTTGATTTCAAATATCTGCTTGAGGACATACCCAACTTTATAGAAAAAATCAGAAAGATGAATCTCGAAGTTGTCTATCTGGAAAACTCCAAGCGTTTTCAGATGGAGAGTGTCGTCAGTGTCCTTAATTTCTGCAGGGCGCACCTCATGGAGTTTGACGATGCCTCACACGGTTAAGATCAAGTGCAACATCCTTAAAAAGGATGTCATCCGCCTGAACAGCATAATGGACTCTTACGAAGGTATAGGCATAGTGCGCACAGTGGACGCATCCACAGGTGCCGTTGTCATATACTCCACCAACGACATGTATGAAAAGGTGCTGAGAGTCCTCGACGAGCTGAAAAAGGACGGAATGTACATAGAAAACATAGAAACTCAGGAGAGCGAAAATGTCGACGAATGGTAAGGTGCCTGACGGGCTCCTTTATGACACGCTTAAGTCTCTCTCCGGGTACGGCAGGTATGCCGAGATATTCATAGAATCCTCTGTGAAGCAGGCTACCGTCTTCGAAAACAGATCGCTCGACATGGTGGAGAACTCCATCGACGGCGGTATCTCCATGCGCATAATAGACGGCGAGAAGACATTCTTCGCCTATACTAACAACTTCACCGAAAAAAGTATAAAAGAGACCGCTGCGGAGCTTACATCTGCTTTGAAAGCGGGACATGACAAAGATATATCGATAAGCACGAAGGAAAGCGTGAAGCTGTATAAGACAGCTCCGAAGACCGACGTGACTGAAAAGATAAAGCTGGTGACGGCTATGGACAAGGCCGCAAGGGTCGATGAAAAGATAGTGCAGTCCACCAGCGTGTATGCGGAAAATCTGCGTGAGACACGCATCCTGAACTCTGAAGGGGCAGATATATCACAGAGCCTCTCATACGTCACAGGATACACCGCAGCAGTGGCATCCGACGGAAAAGACATGCAGCAGGGCTATATCCCTCTCGGCGGTGTATACGGCAAGGAGGAGCTCGCAGGGCTCGACTTCATGTCTGTTTCAGAGGAATCCGCCAGACTGGCACTGAAAAACCTCAGCGCAAAGCATGCACCTGCGGGGATGATGGCTGTGGTGATAGGCTCATCGGCAGGGGGCACAATGGTGCACGAGGCTGTGGGGCACGGGCTCGAGGCCGACCTCGCATGCAACGGCATGAGCGTATACGCTGATAAGCTGGGGCAGAAGGTTGCCTCAGATATCATAAACGTATCAGATAATGGTACACTGGAACATATGCGCGGCACTTACCTCTATGACGACGAAGGGGTGAAGGCAGGCGCAAATATGCTGATAGAGAAAGGCGTGCTGAAAAACTATATGACAGACCGCCTGTACAGCTATAAAGAGGGGATAAACCTCACAGGGAACGGCAGGCGTGAAAGCTATCGCCACAGACCGATAGTCCGCATGACAAACACTATGATAATGCCCGGCAGCGACAAGCCTGAGGACATCATAAAGTCTGTGGATAAAGGGCTGTATGTATCCCGCATGGGCGGCGGACAGGTGAACACCGTCACCGGCGACTTCGTATTCGAAGTAACAGAGGGATACACAATAGAGAAAGGTAAACTGTGTGATCCGGTCAAAAATGCCACACTGATAGGCAACGGACCGAAGGTGATGCAGGAAATAGATATGGTCGGAACCGACATCGGATTCGGCATAGGCACATGCGGTAAAGAGGGACAGGGAGTTCCCGTATCAGACGCACAGCCGACACTGCGTATTCCGCAGATAACAGTAGGGGGAAGATAAGTTGGAAATACCTGTTAAATACATGCTGACAGACATGATAAAGAGTAAGACAAAAGACGGAAAGGACTATCTGCGTACCATCATGTGCGACAGAGAGGGCAACCGCCGAAACGGCATCATGTTTGAAAGCGACAAGCTCGACTTTGAGCCTGAAAACGGACAGATAGTCGAGGCTATAGGCATTATCCAGACATATGCAGGACAGGAACAGCTTAAGATAAACGGCATGAAGCTGCTGCCCGAGGCTGACCCTTCAGAGTTTTTACCTAAAAAGAAAGGACTGGATGCGGATGTTATGTTCGAAGAATTCTCCGCACTCCTTATAGATAATATCCACGACGAACACCTTGTTAAACTGGTGGACGCATTCCTCAGTGACGAAGAGTGCGTGGAGCTGTTTAAAAAGCTCCCTGCGGCTAAATCTGTGCATCACGCATATCTCTCGGGACTGCTGGAGCATACGCTCAGCATAATGAAGATGGCCGTGATGATAGCAGACCATTACGCAGATATGGTGAACAAAGAGCACCTTGTGCTCGGAGTGCTTTTCCACGACATGGGCAAGACAAAAGAAATGAAGGCTGGAGCAGGGCTGGAATACACAGACAGCGGTAAACTGCTCGGACACCTTATACTCGGCGTGGAGATAATGAACAGGTATATATCAGGCATAGAGGGCTTCCCGGAAGAGACCAAAAACCTGCTCACACACCTGATACTCAGCCACCACGGATTTCTGGAGTATGGATCTCCTAAAAAACCTAAGACGCCCGAAGCGTTTATCCTGCACCATCTGGACGATATGGATGCGAAGCTGAATACTTTCAGCTCCATATTCGAGAAAGAAGGGCTGGAGAAGGGCTGGAGCGGATACGACAGGCTCCTTGAGCGTCAATTATTCAAACATAGCTAAAACATCGGAGGGCTTACATGCTCGCTAGGTTCAGAATTTTTCTACAGAGGGCTATGATAGCGGGTGTTCTCGCGACACTTCCACTTGCTGTCACCTATTGGTTCGTGACTTTCATATTCAAAAAGTTCTCAGGATTCGTTCAGCCGTATCTTGAGATGGTTATGCTTAAATTCCATATAGTGATCCCGCTTTATGTACAGAATATAATATCATTCTCTATCATAGTGCTGGCACTGATATTCATAGGTCTGTTCGCCAGAAACTTCATCGGCAGACAATTCCTCAGACTGATAGAATCCATTGCGGAGAACATCCCTATCGTGCGCAGCGTATACTCCTCGATAAGGCAGATCGTCGACGCATTCCAGACCACCAGCGGATCGAGCTTTAAAAAGGTGGTGATGATAGAATACCCCAGAGCCGGTCTTTACAGCTTCGGCTTTGTGACAAAGGATTCGTCTGAATTCGTTAACAAGGCGACAGGAGAGGTTTGCGTTAATATATTCATCCCAACCACTCCGAACCCTACATCGGGCTTCATCCTCATAGTGCCTAAAAAGGACGTCATAGACCCGGGCATAGCTATCGAAGACGGTATAAAGTTCATCATCTCAGCAGGGCTTGTGGAGCCGTTTGATAAAACCAACCAGCCAAAGCTGAACGGAAAAAAGAAGGATAAATAGATGTTTACAAACCTCGGCCTGATAGGACAGCCCCTCAAACACACATTTTCGCCTTTTATACAGACCAGATTTCTCAAAAATACGGGTCTGAACGGCGGTTTCTGCTGTTTTGAGACCGGCGACGGCGAGGAACTGAAAGAAACATTCAAAACCCTGCGCAGGTATTCCTTTAAAGGGATAAATGTGACAGTACCGCATAAACAGAACGTACTAGAACTGCTCGACCGCATAGACCCAGTTGCCGAGGCTATCGGAGCCGTGAACACTGTCAGATTCGGCGAGACCATCGAAGGGTTTAACACAGACGCAGAGGGCTTTGAGCGTATGGTGCTGGATGCTGGATACGATCTGAAAGGTAAAGACGTACTCCTGCTCGGATGCGGCGGTGCATCAATGGCCGTGCTTTATGTATTAAAGAAATACGGCGTTAAGCTGACTGTTGTAAACCGCAGTCTGGATAAGGCTGAAGCCGTGCTGAAAAGTATGAGCTTTGACAACGCAGATTTGCAGGATTATAATTTTATAAAGGGTGACAGTGAATTCGACTATGTCATCAACGGCACGTCGATAGGACTGGAGGACGGGCTTTTCCCCGATATGGGCAGGGTCTCATGCAGGGGAGCTGCCGTTGATCTTCAGTATAAAAAAGGGCTCACGCCTTTCCTAACTGCTATGAACAACTGCGGGAAGCTAGACGGCTTTCCTATGCTGGTTTATCAGGCGGCTAAGGCGTTTGAGATTTGGACGGGGATATACCCTGAATTCTCTGTGGAGTCCATAGCCGGGGAACTCGGTCTTTCCTAAGGAGTCTGGTATGTATAGTTTACAGGAACTGCTTGCAGGTATGGTTGAAAAAGGCGCAAGCGACCTTCATATAACAGCTGGCACAGCGCCTGTGTTCAGGATAAACGGCGACCTCGTCCGCATGGAGGGCGAGCCCATGACAGGTACGGACACCCGTGCCATAGTCTACAGCATACTGAACGAAGCACAGAAGAAACGCTTTGAAGAGGACTGGGAGCTTGATCTCTCTTTCGGCATAAAAAATGTCAGCCGTTTCAGAGTGAATGTCTTTATGCAGAGGGGAGCGGTTGCTGCTGCTTTCCGTATCATTCCTTACGAAATACGCGGTTTCGACAAGCTGAACGTACCGCCTGTGGTACAGGAGCTTTGTAAAAAGCCACGCGGCCTCGTGCTTGTGACCGGCCCTACGGGAAGCGGTAAGTCGAGCACTCTCGCCGCTATGATAGACAAGATAAACTCCGAAGAACCCGTACACATCGTTACCATAGAAGACCCTATAGAATTCGTGCATCAGCACAAGATGGCGACTGTTAACCAGCGTGAGCTGAATGCAGATACAAAGTCTTTCAAAACTGCCCTTAAATACCTTTTAAGACAGGACCCTGACGTATGCCTCATAGGCGAAATGCGTGATATAGAGACCATAGAAGCGGCTCTGACCGTTGCAGAAACAGGACACCTGTGTATGGGTACCCTGCACACAAACAGCGCCGTACAGACCATAAACCGGATCATAGACGTTTTCCCTCCCCATCAGCAGCCGCAGATAAGGGCACAGCTCTCATTTGTACTCGAAGGGGTCATCTCTCAGCAGCTTGTACAGACCAAAGACGGCAAGGGCCGTGTGATGGTGTGTGAGGTGCTGATACCTACATCCGCCATAAGAAACCTTATAAGAGAAGACAAACTGCATCAGGTTTACGGATCTATGCAGACAGGACAGGGCGAACACGGCATGCAGACCATGAGCCAGTCTCTCATAGAGGCTTTCAAAAGCGGACTCATATCTAAAGAAGAAGCAATAAACAGAGCTATTTATCCCGAAGAAGTGAAACAGATTCTGAAACGAGAAGGTGTATAAAAAGATAACTGTTTTCGGGTTGGATTTTTTACTGTTTAGTTAACTTAGGCATTATTTTGCAATTATTTGTTAAAGAATAACTAAATTAATGTCTACTTCTGATTATTTATTCCGAAGTTAACAAGCATTATACTCAAATTGCGTTATACTATGTTTATGGCAATATGAACATTACCATAGAGTAGAGGTGTGTAATGCGTTTGACAATAAAATCCAAAATATTTCTCATCAGTTTTGTCCCTGTACTTATTTTAACTGTGCTTTTAGCGTTTTACTCCGTCAGCAAAGTAAAGGCTATGGGCGACAACAGTATTAAGAAGGTCGAAGCGAACCTCATGGCGCTGAAACAGGCAGAATTAAAGAACTATATAGAGCTCGGTCTGGACTCTATCAAAGACATAACGAGCCGCGGTGCAGACTCTCCCGGTGCCGTGGAGATAATGCGTCACACTATAAACCAGATGACATTCGGTACCGACGGCTACTTTTTCATTTACGATATGAACGCCGTGGCGGTCGTAATGCCTCCTAACCCGAAGCTGATAGGCAAAAGCCTGTGGGACACACAGGATAAGAACGGGCTTTACCTGCTGCGAGAGATGGTGAAGCTGGCTAAAAACGGCGGCGGCTTCCTCACATATCTGTGGGATAAGCCTTCCACCAAGACTGTCGAAAAGAAGCTGGCGTGCATAGAGAAAATCCCCGGCTTTGAGCTACTTATAGGTGTCGGCTTTTACATCGACGACATAGACAGAGAGATAGCCCACATCAGAGAAAATACCAGACATGAGATTATCGGTATCATCACAGCCTTTGTGATTGTGTCGGTTATCGGTCTCAGCATTATCCTTGCACTCAGCACTTACGTAGCAAACAGGATATCCAAAAATATCAAGAACGTATCAAGCTCCCTTAACGAGCTGGCAGAGGGCGAGGGCGACCTCACAAGGCGTCTTGATGCTCATTTCAGTGATGAGATAGGCGATCTTTGCAGGTATTTCAACGCATTCATGTCTAATATGAATAACATCATAGCCACTGTGAAAGAGAACGCTATGAATGTTGCCAGCGGGTCGGCACAGCTTGCTGCATCATCGGAAGAGCTAGCGACAACGCTCAGCGACCAGTCGGCACAGCTCACAGGAGTGGCATCAGCCACAGAGGAGATGAGCGTATCCGCAAGCGAAGTGTCAAACTCCGTGAGCGAGAGCCAGTCTGCAATGGCAGAAACGCACAGCATGACACAGGCTGGCACAAAGCAGCTTAATCAGGCTGTGGCAGAGATGGGCGAGATAAAAGATAATATCGAATCCCTAGCCGAGATAGTTAAGCGACTGCTCGAATCATCCGGAGAGATAGAGAACATCCTCGGTGTCATAACTGACATTGCCGACCAGACAAACCTTCTCGCACTTAATGCCGCCATAGAGGCCGCCAGAGCAGGGGATCACGGACGTGGATTTGCCGTTGTTGCCGACGAAGTGCGCAAGCTGGCAGAGAGGACACAGCAGTCCACAGGTGAGATCACATCCATCATAGGCAACCTGCAGAAAGAGACTAAGATGGCCTCCACAGGCATGGCAGCGGCGAAGGATAAGGTTGAAAACGGCATGGCTGTCATATCAAAGACAACGGAAGTTTTCGAAAGCATCGTAGAGTCCGTAGATAAGGTGTCCACGGTGAACAACCTGATAGGAACATCCGTAGGTGAGCAGACCGTCGCCATACACAGCATAAACGAGAGCGCACAGACCATATCCGCTGGTATGGATCAGAGCTCCGAGGCTGTGAATGATGTGTCTAAGACAATATCAGACCTGCAGGTTCAGGCGGACGAGCTGAAGAATCTGGTGGATAAATTCAAAATATCATAATAAAAAAATCCCCGTTACCGTTCAGGCAGCGGGGATTTACTTTTCTTAAAGTTCTTTTTCAACGATCCGTTCGATGTCTGCCACGGCTCTGTGTATGTTGAACTTCGCTGTGTTATATGTGTTTTCCGCTCTGGTGAGCATTACACGTGCATCCATCAGGTCGGTGTTTGTGGCGACCTTCTGTTTGAACTGGTTCTGGGTGATGCGGTAGTTTTCCTGAGCCGATGTCAGTTCTTTGTCCGCTGCCTCTAGGCTTGCTTTTGCGAGGTCGAGGTTTTCCAGAGCGTTCTTAAGCTGAAGCTCCATGTTTGACCTTGTTTCTCTCATGGTGTTCATCATGGACAGCTTTTCGGATGTCAGCGATCTGGATGTATTGTATTTATAAAATCCGTCGAACAGATTCATGTTTACGTTCAGATACATCACGGTCTCGTTGTCGTATGTGTATTCCCTGTCGGACGGGTTCATGTCTTCGCCGTAGGAGTAGTACGAGGCGCCGACATTCACCTTCGGCAGGTAACCGCCTTTGGTTGATTTAATGGTATAGTTCTTTGCGTCGATCAGCTTTTTAAGGTATTTCAGCTCACTTCTGGCTTTGAGCATTTCATCCCTGAGGGTTTCATATCCTTCCATTCCGCCTGTATATTCGGGAATAGGGGCGAATACCTCATCGGATGCTATCGCCTCGTTCATCAGGTTTTCAAGGTTGAATACGGCTGTTCTCACTGCACTTTTAGCGGAGAGTACGCCCTGCTTGCTCGATGCGAGCTCGGCTTCGACCTTAAGCACTTCGTTCTTTGCCACATAGCCGACATTATATGAAAGGGTGATATCCTTAAGCTGGTTTTCAAGGAGCGTATAGGCGTTTTCCGCAACTGTAACGCTGTCTATGGCTGAGAGCACGTTTATATATGCTTTCTTAACGGAGAGGGCAATATCCTGCCTTGTGGCATTTGCGTTGTCCTTCTCTGCGAGGTATGCGCTCTTTGCCGCTTTCACAGTGAACCTGTCGCTGAAACCGTTGAAAAGATTATAAACGGCGGAAAGCTCAAATGTGGCTATCTCGTCCTCTGTGCCGTATGCCTTTTCTGTGCTGGTTGCATATTTATAATCTGCATCTACCTGCGGCATATACGGTGTTTTCGCAGCCATTTCAGAGTATCGCATAGCCTCTACGGACTCCTGACTGGCTAATATCGTATAGTTCTTTTCCAGTGCTGTTTTGACAGCATCTTCCATCGTCAGGGCAAATGCCTGAGGAGCGGCGGCAAAAGCCGCAATGGCGACCAGTATATATTTACGCATCGGAACCTCTCTTTTTCTATTATCTATAAAATACAATAGAAACGGTGGAAAGGGCAAGGCTTACAACCACCACATAAAAGCAACATGTGTAATCCTTTAAGACTGCACATTAAATTTTAGATATAAAGATATTGGCAAATCGTGTGAGCACTAACAATATTCAGCAGATGCTAAAATATTTTTAGCTGTTGATGCTGCTCTTAATGTTCTTGATCAGGGTTTTCACGACTTCTCTTGCGACGTCGTAATCTTCCTGAGCGATACCCTTGAGGAAGTTATCTCTGTAGTCCTCAATGATAGGCTCGATAGGCTTAAGCGCCTCTTTCCCTGCATCTGTGATAAAGACATGGGTAACCCTTCTGTCTTTACGGTTTTTGACCTTCTTTACGTATTTCTTTTTAACCAGTCTGTTCACAACGCCTGTTGTAGTAGGTTTGTCGAAGTAAAGAAGCTGTCCGAGCTCAGTCATGTTCAGTCCATCCTGCTCTGAGAGCCTGATAAGAACACCCCATTGTGCAGGTGTGATGTCGAATGGTCTGAGTTTACTTTCAAATTGTTGTCTGGTAAGTGTCGCTGATCTGTTGATCAGGAACAATAATGAGTCGTCTAATCCTAACATGTAGCTAAATTAGTGTGCTATGGGCATCCTGTCAAGAAAATAGTTAAATCATAAAACAGTCGCAGGTGTCATTAGCACTTTAAGTATTTATTTTCTTTGCTAACCACTATCAAATTCACAGAGAAAAGTCAACAAGGATTAGAACTTATACAACGATTTAACAGACGTACTATTATATTCTTTATAAAAGGATAAATGGAATCTTGAAAATTGGCAGTATTTTGTGTATCTTAATCAATTCTAACTGATGCGAGGTATGCATGGGAGATTGTTTCGACAGAGATGATATGGAGTATCTCATCGACGATATGAAGGTCGGGGATACGTGGCGTATCTTTAAAATACTGGCAGAATTCGTAGAAGGCTTTGAAAAGCTCTCTAAGATAGACCCTGCCGTCACAGTTTTCGGCTCGGCAAGAGTGAAGGAAACAGATAATAACTATGAGCTTGCCAGAAAGATAGGCAGAATGCTCGCCGAGGACGGTATCACCGTTATGACAGGCGGAGGCCCCGGCATTATGGAAGCAGCCAACAGAGGCGCATTTGAAGCGGGCGGTACATCCGTCGGTCTTAATATTCAGCTCCCCTTTGAGCAGCACCCAAACCCGTATGTGAACAAATCCGTCACATTCGATTATTTCTTTGTGCGTAAGGTGATGCTTGTCAAATACGCAAACGCATTCGTCATCCTGCCCGGCGGTTTCGGGACAATGGACGAGCTTTTCGAAGCTATCACGCTCATCCAGACAGGCAAGATACTGCCTTTCCCTACTATCCTCGTCGGTACAGAGTACTGGGGCGGAATGGTAGACTGGATACGTGCCAGAATGCTCGAAGAGGGATATATTAACGAGTCTGATATGAACTATCTCCATCTGGTGGACACACCGGGAGAGGTCATGGGCATTATAAAAGGTTTCCTTGAAACAAGCAGAAGGGTGATCAAATGATAACTATGTATGATCTGCACACCCACACGACATTCAGCGACGGTGTGCTTATCCCTGCTGAATCAGCCAGAAGAGCCCGCATAGACGGATACGCAGGCATGGCCTTCACAGACCATGCGGACGAGTCCAACTATATGCATATTCTGGAAAATCAGCTCAGGTTCAAAGAGCAGTTCAATGCCGAAAGCAGCGACTTTAAAGTTATCGTAGGGCTGGAGCTCACACATGTGCGCCCGTCACAGATAGCACCGCTGACAGAAAAGGCGAGAGCCGCAGGAGCAGATATAATCGTCGTCCACGGTGAGACAATAGTCGAACCCGTGGAAGAGGGTACAAACCTCGCAGCCGTTGAGGCAGGCGTGGACATCCTTGCCCATCCGGGGCTTGTGACAGACGATGTCATCAAAAAAGGCATCGAGAAAGGCGTGTTCTTCGAAGTTACCACCCGCAAAGGGCACAGCATCACGAACGGACACGTTGTTAAAAGGGTCTTAGAGCTCGGAGGCGAGCTTGTGATAAATAATGACTACCACGCACCCGGCGACAGGGTGAGTGCGTCTATGGCTGAAAAGATACTCGCAGGTGCGGGGCTTTCGGCCGAGCAGATAGCAAAAGTTTTTGAAAATAATAAGAAAATATTTATTAATTCTCTGGAGGCTTAAGTGAGCAAAAGAAAAAAACAACAACCGATCGAAGAAGAAGCAGTAGATAAGCTGGATCAGTTTCTGGCAACAAACTCTAAAAAACTGCTCGGCGGACTCGCCGTGATACTCGTGGTTTTCCTCGCCGTATACGCTTTCAATACTATGAACAAATCCAGAAGCGGTGCAATGGCCAACAAGGCCGGACAGCTTGAGCTCCTTATGACCATGTCAGGCGGAGAAAAACAGCACCTTGATAACTACCTTACAATAGCTGTGGACTATCCTAAGCTCGCAGACTATGTAAACCTTAAAGCAGCGGAAATACTCGTTGTAGGCGAAAATACCGATGCTGCGAAAGCACCTCTCGCCAGCGTTAGCGGAGACTATGCAGAGCTCGCAGCAGGACTCAAATTTGACACAGGTCTCGGCGAAGTGAATGCCGAACAGTACATCCAGTCAGGTAAAATGACAGCTCTCTGGTACTACAGAGCCTGTCTCGCAGCGGAAGGCGCAGAGAAGGATAAACTCATCGCCGAGTTTAAAGAAAAGTACCCTGAGAACGAGCTTTATAAGCAGATAGAAAGGTGGAATGGCTAATGAAAAAAGTTTTGAGCGGCAATGAGGCTTTTGCCAGAGCCGCATTTGAGGCCGGGGTCGGTGTAGTAAGTTCATATCCCGGAACACCAAGTACCGAAATAACTGAAAATGCTTCCAAGTATCCTGAATTTTATACCGAGTGGGCAACAAACGAGAAGGTCGCTATGGAGGTCGCCATAGGTGCGAGCCTCGGCGGAAAGCGTGCTATGACATGTATGAAGCACGTCGGTCTTAACGTTGCTGCCGATCCTATTATGACTCTCTCCTACACAGGAGTAAATGCGGGTCTCGTGGCCATCGTAGCCGACGACCCGAACATGTACAGCTCACAAAACGAGCAGGACAGCAGACACTATGCAAGATTCGGCAAAATGCCTATGTTCGAGCCTTGCGACAGTGCCGAGGCTAAGCAGTTCACCAAAGACGGATTTGCCATATCCGAGGAATACTGCACACCCGTACTCGTCCGCTCCTGCACACGTGTATCCCACACACAGACAGTCGTAGAGCTGGAGGACAGAATAGAAGCTCCTGCTTTCGAGCCTGAGAACGATATCCCTAAGTGGGTTATGATACCTGCTAATGCACGCAGAAAGCATAAGATCGTAGAAAACAGACTCGTAGAGCTCGCTGAGCTCGCAGAAGGCGATAAATATAACAAAATTACCGTAAGAGATAAATCTGTCGGTATCATATGTGCCGGCGTGGCATATACATACGTGCGTGAGGCAATGCCTGAGGCTTCCACTCTGAAGCTCGATATGGTGTGGCCGCTCCCTATGAAAAAGATCAAACAGTTCAGTGAGATGGTAGATAAACTTTATGTAGTGGAAGAGCTTGATCCTTTCATCGAAACTGAGATAAAAGCAGCGGGAATAAAGCTGGAGTCTCTCAATAGAGACCTCTGCGGAGAGCTTTCCGTTGACGCTGTCAGATCACTCTTCAGCGGAGAGGAATACGAGGTCGAGGTTGATACAAGCCTGCCTTTCCGTCCGCCGAATATGTGCCCCGGATGTTCCCACAGAGGAATGTTCTACGCAATAAACAGGCTGAAGCTCTTCGTAACAGGAGACATCGGCTGCTACACACTCGGACTTCTCCCGCCGCTCAAGGCTATCAATACGACAGTATGTATGGGTGCATCCATAGGTATGGCACACGGTCTTGATAAAGCGAAAGAGGGCATGTCTGAGAAGTCAGTTGCCGTTATCGGCGACTCGACATTCCTTCACACAGGTATAAACAGTCTTGTGAACACAGTTTATAACAAAGGAAATTCTACGACCATCATCCTCGATAACACCATCACGGGTATGACAGGTCACCAGCCGAACGCAGGTACAGGATGCGACATTCACGGCGCACCTACACCAAAGATCGACTATGTGACACTCTGCAAGTCTATCGGTGTGAAGCCTGAGAATATCCGTGTCGTAGACCCGTTCGACGTGACAGCCTGCATGGAGGTCCTGAAAGAGGAGACATCCAAAAAAGAGCCTAGCGTCATCATAACAAACAAACCATGTATATTTGCCGACAGAAGCGTTATAGAGCCTTCATACTTCATCAAAGAAGACAACTGCAGCGGATGTACGATATGCACAAAGCTCGGATGTCCTGCCATCCTCTGGGATAAAGAGAAGAGAGTGGCAAGCATAGACGAAACACTTTGTACAGGATGTCACCTCTGTATTAAGGTTTGTAAATTCGGTGCTATAGAGCAGAGGGGCAAATAGATGAAACTTGATATACTTATGGTCGGAGTCGGCGGACAGGGGACTGTACTTTCCAGTAACATCGTTTGTGATGTTGCTCTGGCAAACGGATTCGACGTTAAAAAAAGTGAGATACACGGTATGGCTCAGAGGGGCGGAAGCGTTGTTACACACATACGTGTGGGCGAAGAAGTCTTTTCACCGACCATACCTGAAAAGAGCGCAGATATAATTGTTTCATTCGAAAGAATGGAATTCCTGCGTTATATGAATTATCATAACGATAAGACTGTTCTGATACTCAACACACAGGTTATTGCACCGCCATCTGTTGCGGACGGCACTGCGGAGTATCCGGAAGAGAAGATCGCCGATGTTAAAGCTAAATTCAGCAAGGTCTATGAGACGGACGCCATCTCCAAAGCTATGGAGATAGGCAACCCTAAAGTAGCGGGAATGATCGTCCTCGGCATACTTGCCAAGAGCGTTCCTTTTAAAAAGGAGGCTTGGGAGCAGGCTATCCGTGACAGGGTTCCGCCTAAGACAATAGACCTGAACATGAAGGCTTTTGACCTCGGATACAATATCTAAATCGGAGACGGATTTGGACTTTAACGTAAATATGTTTGATCTGCACATACATTCCGACCACAGCTCGGACGGTGTGCTGACACCATTTGAAATACTGACTGTTATGCGTTCCAGAGGGATAAATATGTTTTCCATCACGGATCACAACTCCCTCGCTTCTGCTAATGTTATGAAGTGGTATGAGGGGCGTTACGGCAGTAAAACATTATACGTTAACGGTGTGGAGCTCTCGCTCTATAAGGGCGACAGAGAGATACACGTCATCTCCTATGCTTATGACGACAGCTGCCCTACAATGGCCGCTGCATTAGAGGTTTATAACCGTAATAAGGTCATGCAGTCTGAGATGCGTGTGGAAAAGCTCCAGGACCTCGGTTTCAGAGTGGACTATCACGAAGTGATGAAGGCCGCAGGGGGCAAGATGCCTTCGGGGGTTACACTTCTCAAGGTGCTCTCCAAATATACCGAAAACAGAGAGGCTCTTTACGATTACCTCGAAGGTCCGAAGTCCGATTCGCCTTATACAAATTTCTATTTTGACTATTTTACCAAAGGGGGCGTGGCATATGTCGATGTCCCCCTTATGGATTACGAAGAGACGATAGGCAAGCTCAAGAATAAGTCTGTCCTCGTTATCGCCCACCCCGGGCTGTATAAGGACAAGCACATATCTGAGCTGGTGATAGACGGCATAGACGGCATAGAGGTCTACAGCTCTTATCACAAAGACGAAGACATAGAATACTTTAAAAAATACGCATCGGAGAACGGTCTGCTGATGACCGCAGGGAGTGACTTCCACGGTGACAGAATAAAGCCGAACATATACCTCGGCGGTCACGGATGCCCTGATCTGGCTCTGGCGAACAAGTTCATAGAGCGTATAAAGCCATATGAAAAAGGATATTTTCTCATCTGATGAATAACTCGAACAAATTTATAGTAAACAAAATCAAACCTGAAATAATGAAGCTCCTCGCAGAAAAAGGGATGGAGCTTTTCGACATAACACTCCGCAGCGAGCGCAGCGGAAAGATACTGCGCATCACGGTGGATAAAGAAGAGGGCGCAGGCATAGAAGACTGCACCGAAGCCAGCAAGGCCATATCTGCATATCTGGACAGCGACGAAAGCATGATACCTTTTGATAAGTACCAGCTCGAGGTTTCCACACCGGGGCTGGAGCGTCCGCTCCGCACTGAGAAGGACTTTGTCAGGTTTATCGGGAAAAAATGTAAAATTATCACCGTGGATAAAGACGCATCCGGACGTAAAAACTATACCGGAGACATCGCATCTTGCGGTGAAGGTAAAGTCACCCTTTACGTGGAAAAGGAGAGCACCTCCTTTGATATCGCTTTGGATAACGTGTCAAAGGCAAATCTCGTGATAGAATTTGAATAGGTAAAGGTTGGCTAAAATTAGACCTTGCTAAATATGAACTATTGTGATACCTATATAAACGAAGTGGGCATTGCGCCCACTTTTTTTGTGTTTAAAATTAATAATAATATATATATCCGCAGGGAGCGGCGGCTCTCTGTCATGGAGGAGAAATGAGCAAGGAACTTACAAAAGTTGTCGACGAAATAGGCAGAGAGAAAGGCATAGCCAGAGAGCTTCTGCAGGAAGCACTGGAAGAGGCCATACTTGCTGCTGTTGCAAGAAAGATCGGCAAACTCCTTGAGCCTGATGTATTTGTTGATATCGATAAAGGTACTATCGAGATCCTTCTTCCTAAAGAGGTCTGCGAGGGTGTTGACGATAAATGGACAGAGATATTCATCGATGACGCTGACGAGTTCAAAGAAAACCCACAGCTCGGCGACGTTATCATGGTTCCTACTACTCTCGAAGAGCTCGGCCGTCAGGCAGCGCTCGTTGCAAAGCAGAAACTTTTTGAAAAACTCCGTGACGCTGAGAAGCAGGTCGTTCTTGATCAGTTTCAGGATAAGATCGGCGAGATCGTCAACGGTGTCGTACTTAAGACAGACAGAGACAACCTCATCGTTAACATCGGTAAGACAGAAGCTGTCCTGCCTAAGCGTGAGATGATCGGAGGAGATTTCTTTAACAGAGGCGACTATGTTAGAGCGCTCCTTCTCGATATAAGAATTGTAAAAGGCTGGCCACAGCTTATACTTTCCAGAACACACCCTGAGTTCATGAGAAAACTCTTTGAAACAGAGATCCCTGAGGTATTCGAAGGTATCATCGATGTTAAAGCTGTTTCCCGTGAGCCCGGTGACAGAGCGAAAGTTGCCGTTTATACAACAAACAGCAGCATCGACCCCGTGGGCGCATGTATCGGTCTTAAAGGTGTGCGTATTAACGCCATCAGTAACGAACTGCGCGGTGAAAAGATAGACGTTATCGAATGGTCACCCGACTCTATCAAATTTGTATGTAATGCTATCTCTCCTGCAGAGGTTGTCCTTACAAACATTTTCGAAGATGAAGAGACTATCGAGATCGTTGTTCCTGATGATCAGCTTTCACTGGCTATCGGTAAAAAAGGCCAGAACGTACGTCTCGCTGCGAAGCTCACAGAGTGGAGACTCGACGTACTTAAAGAATCTGAATACGCAGAGATCAGAAAAGAGCGTATGCAGGATCAGGAGCAGGAGCTCAAAGATTTCTACGAAATGTATAACCTTGATAACCTCGACGGACTTACAGAAGATATTAAAAACGGGCTTATAGGAGCCGGTTACGACGATATAGAAAAACTTTCTAACGCCAGCTTTGAAGAAGTGGCAGAAGTTCTCGAGTGCGACGATGATGAAGCAGTTTCTGTTATCAACATGGCGCTTGACTACCTCGCTAACAAATTCGATGAACTCGATGATGACGCAGGCGAAGAAGACGATGAAACAGCGGAGATAGAGCCAGACACAGAAGATGAAGAATAAGGGAGACAAAACTCCCATCAGAACATGTGTCTCATGCGGGGCTAAAAAGTCCAAGGCAGAGCTTTTACGCTTTGTATTTGCTGATGATGTGTGTAAGGATGAAAGGCAGATCAGACACGGGCGTGGAGCCTATGTCTGCATGAATGATAAATGCAGAGATACCGGCATCAAAAAAAATAAACTGCAAAGGTCTCTGCAGAAAGCGAACAGGCGCAACCGTAACACGGAGTGAAATATATGGCTGGAATTAAAATAACTGATGTGGCGAAAAAAGCAGGCATCAGCGAAGATGAAGTAAAACAAAAAATAGAGGACGGCGGCTTTAAAGTTGCTGACGATAACACCGTCGGCGATGATGCCGTTAAAGCTCTTGGGGTAGATCCAAAGCATCTTCGTCTCGATAGAAGACAGGAAATGCTGAAGAAAGCTATGGAAAGACATAAGAGACATCCTAGATCAAGAGAGGTAAAGGTGGGCTCAGGAGAGGATACATCGTCTCCTAAGAAGATATCCAAGCAGGAACTCATGGACAGAAAAAAGAAGCTTGAAAAAACAATACGCAAAGTTGACGAGCACAGAGAAGAAATGAAGGACGAGCAGGTAACCGAAACTCCACAACCAGCCGTGGAAACACCGGTTCAGGCTGCTCCGAAAGCAGAAGAAGCTCCGAAACCTACACCAGAGGTAAAAGCAGAAGAGCCTAAAAAAGAAGCTCCTGCCGAAAGACCTGAGAGACCTGAGAGACGTGAACAGCCCCAGCAGAACGATAACCGTCAGCAGGGCGACAGACCTCAGTATAACCGTGACAATAACAGAGATAACCGCCAGCAAGGCGACAGACCTCAGTACAACAGAGATAATAACAGAGACAACCGCCAGCAGGGGGACAGACCTCAGTACAACAGAGATAATAACCGTCCGCAGGGCGACAGACCTCAGTACAACAGAGACAACAACCGTCCGCAGGGGGACAGACCTCAGTACAACAGAGACAACAACCGTCCGCAGGGCGACAGACCTCCGTACAACAGAGATAATAACCGTCCACAGGGCGATAGGCCTCCGTATAACAGAGACAATAACCGTCCACAGGGCGATAGACCTCCGTATAACAGAGACAACCGTCCTCAGGGCGACAGACCTCCGTATAACAGAGATAACCGTCCGCAGGGTGACAGACCTCCGTACAACAGAGATAATAACCGTCCGCAGGGTGACAGACCTCCGTATAGAGGACCACAGGGCGGCGCTCCTAGACCAAAACCGGGAGTGGACGACACAGGCGCACTGGCTCTGGAAAAGAAAAAGATTCTCAAAGATAAACCGAAAGCAGCTCCGGTAGAGACCAAAAAGGTCAAAACCCCTGTAGTTAAAAAAGAGAAGAACATCCATAAGGGTCTTGACGAGGGGATAGAACTTTTCGAACTGGAAAGACAGATACTTGAGTCAAACACAGATGTAGCTGCTGAATATAAAGAAGTTCCGGAAGAGGTTGAAGAGAAAGTTGTAGAGAAAAAACCTCAGCAGGACAACAGAAGAAAACAGAAAAGACAAAAAGGCAAACGCAGAGAAGAAAAGCCCGAACCGGTTATCATAAGACCTGCAAGCGTAACAGTCGGTGAGAACATCGTCGTTTCCGAGCTTGCGAAACTTATGGGTGTGAAGGCTACAGAGCTCGTTAAAAAGCTCATGCTGCTCGGCGTTATGGCAAGTATAAACCAGGCTATCGACCCGGATACAGCCACACTCCTCGGCGAGGAATACGGCATAGAGGTTAAGGTTAAATTCCTCACAGAGGACGACCTTATCCCTACTCACGACGACAAGCCTGAAGACCTCGTACCGAGACCGCCGATCGTTACTGTTATGGGACACGTTGACCACGGTAAAACATCCCTCCTTGACCGTATCAGAAGCACAGCCGTGGCTGAAGGCGAAGCGGGCGGTATCACACAGCACATCGGTGCTTACGAAGTGAAGATGGATAAAGGAACTATCACATTCCTTGATACACCCGGACACGAAGCGTTCACAACACTCCGTGCGCGCGGTGCATCCGTTACCGACGTTGTAATCCTTGTGGTTGCTGCGGACGACGGTGTTATGCCTCAGACAAAAGAAGCGATAGACCATGCTAAAGCCGCAGGCGTTAAGCTGATCGTCGCTATCAACAAGATAGATAAAGAGAACGCAAACCCTGATATGGTACGTAACCAGCTCGCAGAACACGGAGTTATATCCGAGGACTGGGGCGGTGACTATCAGTTCCAGGAGATATCTGCGAAGGCTAACCTGCATATCGAAGACCTCCTTGAGAGAGTCCTCCTTGAAGCTGAGCTTCTCGAACTGCAGGGTAATCCTCAGGCTCTTGCCGAGGGTATCGTTATCGAATCCAAGCTGGATAAGCAGAAGGGTGCCGTTGCTACTGTTCTCATCAGCAGAGGTACACTGAATAAAGGCGATAACTTCGTAGTCGGTACAGAATACGGTAAAGTTAGAGCTATGTTTAACTATAAAGGCGCATCCATTAAAGAAGCAGGGCTTTCTGTTCCTGTTGAGATAATGGGATTCTCCGGCGTGCCTCAGTCTGGTGACAGATTTGTCGTTACTCCTGATGAGAAAACAGCACGTCAGGTAGCAGAACTTAGAAGTGACGAAGCACGTAAGAAAAACCTTGCTGAGAAATCAGCGGTCAGTCTTGCGGATCTTTTCAATAAAATCAAGGAAGGCGAGCTGAAAGAACTTAATATCGTTCTTAAGGCAGACGTACAGGGTTCTCTTGAGGCTCTGAAATCCTCCCTTATAAAACTTTCCAACCCGGAGGTGAAGATAAACATCATCTCCAGCGGTGTGGGCGGTATCTCCGAAAACGACGTTATCCTTGCATCTGCTTCAAACGCAGTTGTGATAGGCTTCAACGTTCGCCCCGGAGCACCTGCACGTGTTAAAGCCGAGCAGGAAGGCATCGAGCTTAACCTTTACTCCGTAATCTATCAGGCGATAGATGATGTGAAACAGGCTATGGAAGGTCTCCTCGACCCATCCGAGCGTGAGGAAGTTATCGGACGTGCGGAAGTTCGTCAGGTCTTCTCCGTGCCTAAGATCGGTAAGATCGCCGGTTCTTACGTCACAGACGGTAAGGTTCAGAGAAATGCACACGTAAGAGTGATCAGAGATTCCATCGTTGTATACGACGGTATGCTCTCATCCCTTAAACGTTTCACAGACGATGCCAAAGAAGTGGCACATGGATACGAGTGTGGTATAGGTATTGATAAATACAACGACCTTAAAGAAGGCGATAACTTCGAATTCTACATCATGGTAGAAGAGAAGCGTACACTCGAAGACGTTCGTAAGGACGCTGAAAAGAGAGAAAGAGAAGAAGCTGCTAACGCCGGAGAGTAATTTCCGGCTTGCTTTTTCGGATATAATGAGTATATAAATTAAACACTGACCGTGGTAATGGTTTCGCACGCCTGTGCGTTGCTGTGCCTCCGGCATAGAATAGGAGATTTTGCAGCTTGAGAGACAAAAGAGTAGGAGAGCTTTTACGCTCTGAAATAATGGACGTTATTATCAAAGAAATTAACGACCCGAAGATCAAGGATGTTGTTATAACAAAGCTTGATGTTACAAAGGATCTCTCAATAGCAAAAGTCTATTTCAGCACTTATAACAAAAGTGCTAAAGACGGCATTGAAAAAGGCTTGAACAGGTCTGCAGGGTTCATCAGACACTGCATACTTAAAGGTCTCAGGCTGAAAAAAGTGCCGACCCTCCGCTTTATCTATGACGATTCAGGAGATTACGGTCAGAAGATTGATACACTTTTGAAAGATATCAATACTGAGCAGTAATGAATGGCGTATTAAACATTTACAAAGAGAAAGACCAGACATCCTTTGACGTGGTCAGGGCTGTGCGCAGGATAACAGGCATTAAAAAATGCGGTCACCTCGGCACTCTCGACCCTATGGCAGAGGGCGTTTTGCCTGTTTGTGTGGGTTATGCCACAAAGCTGGTGGACTATATGATGGCCTCTGACAAGGAGTACGTCGCACAGTTTGAGCTGGGCTACAGCACAGACAGCTTTGACACCACGGGTAATGTTCTTGAGAGAAATGACGATATAAAGCCGAGCTTCGAAGATGTAGAAAAGACCCTGAAGAGCTTTGTCGGTGAGCCCGAGCTCATCATCCCTGCATACTCCGCCGTTAAGATAAACGGCAAGCGCGCATATGAACTCGCACGCAAAGGGGAGATAGAGGACGCAGGCAAGCGCACCATGAAGATAAACGAAATAACCCTGATGAGCTATGAGTATCCGCAGGGGATGTTTCGCATGGGCTGCTATAAGGGCACATACGTCCGCAGCGTTATACACGAGGCTGGGCTTATGCTCGGCACATACGGTGTTATGAGCGGGCTGATACGTACCGTCAGCGGTGCTTTCGACCAGACAAAAGCCTATAAGCTCTCTCAGCTGGAAGAGCTGAAAGAGAAGGGCGAGCTTGAGAGCGCATTCACATCTGTGACCGAGGCGACAGGCTGGGGGATAGCAAAGGTGCACCCCGACGCTGTGAGACTTGTGAAGAACGGTGTCTCTATTAAGAGCCACAATTATATAAAACTGCCCGACGGACAGCATAAGATGTATTTTATGTCTGCTCCCGACGGTGAACTGCTCGCATTTGCAGAATATATGCAGGGGAGTACATCACCCCTTAAGATAGTGAAACTGCTCAACTGATAAGGCAGTTTTACAGCGTTTGTCATCCTGAGTCTGCGAAGGATCTATACACAGATTCTTCATTTCATTCAGAATGACTAAAACGGTTAAATCGGCGATTATGGGTTGTTTATGGCAAAGCACGGATCGAAGATTTGTGCATAATTGTCCGACAACTTAAAAAAATAAATTTTAAAGAATACCAGGAGGAAACACATGGTAATGACAAAAGAACGCAAAGAGGAGATCATCTCGACTCACAAAACACACGAGTCTGATACAGGTTCTCCTGAGGTACAGGTTGCACTTCTTTCCGAGAGAATAAACTACCTCACAGACCACTTCAAAGCTAATCCAAAGGATCACCACTCAAGACGTGGTCTTCTCCTTCTTGTTAGCCAGAGAAGAAAGCTTCTTGATTACGTTAAGAAGAAAGACTACATGAGATATAAGAAGCTTATCGATGCACTCGGCATAAGGAAGTAATTTAAACGATGGAAAAAAATATCTACGAATTTCCTATCACTCTGCAGGAAGGTTCCGATGAGATGATCTTCGAAACCGGCTGGAAGGCCAAGCAGGCCAACGGCAGCATCTGGATGAAACAGGGTGGTACAGTTGTACTCGTTACAGCTACAGGCAGAAAGACTGCCAGTGAGAATCAGGGATTCTTCCCACTCACTGTTAACTACGTTGAGAAATTTTATGCAGCAGGTAAGATCCCCGGCGGTTTCTTCAAAAGAGAAGCAAAGCCTACTGATAACGAGACTCTGACATCACGTCTTATCGACAGACCGCTTCGTCCTATGTTCCCTGACGGGTTCAGAAACGAGGTTCAGATCATCGCTACAGTTATGTCATTCGACGGTGTTAACTCACCGGACATGCTTGCCATGAACGGTGCTTCCGCTGCACTTATGATATCCGATATCCCGTTCAACGGACCTGTCGCAGGTGTTCGTGTCGGCCGCCTCAATGGCGAGCTTATCGCAAACCCTCCGGCTGACAAGACTGATGAACTGGATATGAACATCATCCTCTGCGGTACAGAAGATGCTATCGTTATGGTTGAGGCCGGAATGGACAATGTCCCTGAGGCTGAGGTCATCGAAGCTCTTCAGTTCGGTCATGAGAACATCAAAAAGCTCATCGCCAAGCAGAAAGAGATGGTTGAAAAACTCGGTAAAGATAAATTCGAGTATACAAGCTTCTCCGTAGCTAAAGAACTCGTAGCAGACGCTACTGCTATGCTTTCTGAAAAGCTGAAAGAAGCCCTCGTTATCCCTGCTAAACTTGAAAAGTACGAAGCACTTGACAAGATAGGCGAGGAATTTATCGAAACTATGAAAGAGAAACTCGGCGAGGAAAACTTCGACGAATCTCTTTACAAAGATGTTTACCACGAAGTTGAGAAGCAGGTCTTCAGAGATTTCACAATAGACAGCAAAACACGTATCGACGGACGTTCATACACAGACATCCGTGATATCGATATCGAGACAAGGCTTCTGCCTATGGCTCACGGTTCATCCCTCTTCACACGTGGAGAGACACAGGGTATCGTGACAGCTACTCTCGGTACTAAGACTGATACACAGATACTCGACACTATCTACGGCGACGGCAAGAAGCGTTTTATGCTTCACTACAACTTCCCTCCATTCTGTGTGGGCGAGGTTGGTTTCCTCAGAGGACCGGGACGTCGTGAGATCGGTCACGGTGCGCTTGCTGAGCGTGCTCTTGCACAGGTACTTCCTGCTGAGGAGGACTTCCCGTATACAATCAGAATCGTTTCCGAGATCCTCGAGTCTAACGGTTCTTCCTCTATGGCTACTGTATGCGGCGGATGTCTTGCGATGATGGATGCCGGTGTACCAATTAAAGCTCCTGTTGCAGGTGTTGCTATGGGTCTCATCTACGAAGGTGCAGACAGATATGCAGTTCTTTCCGATATCCTCGGAACAGAAGACCACCTCGGCGATATGGACTTCAAAGTAACAGGTACTAAAGACGGTATCACAGCACTTCAGATGGACATCAAGATCGAAGGTCTTTCAAAAGAGCTCCTTGAGGCGGCTCTCGGCCAGGCTAAAGAATCACGTCTTTACATCCTCGGCAAGATGACAGATCACCTTCCTGCTCCTAATGAAGAGCTTGCTCCTACAGCGCCTAGATACGTTACACTTAAGATCAACCCAGAGAAGATCGGTATGGTTATCGGGCCTGGAGGTAAGATGATCAAATCTATCATCGAAGAATCCGGTGCTGCTATCGACATCGACGATACAGGTACAGTGAACATCTTCGCCGCTGATAAAGCCGCTATAGATATAGCTGTCGGCAGAGTTAACGAGATCGTAGCAGAAGTCGAAGACGGTAAAGTCTATGACGCTACTGTTAAGAAGATGATGGAATACGGCGCATTCGTTGAGCTTATCCCAGGGCATGAAGCACTCCTTCACGTTTCCCAGTACAGCCACGAGCGCATCAACTCTATCGCTGATTTCCTCGAAATCGGTGATAAAGTTCAGGTTAAAGTCGTTGGTAAAGACCCTAACGGAAGATTCAAACTTTCCAGAAAGGTTCTCCTCGAAAAACCTAAGAAAGAAGAAGACGCCGAGCAAGGCGAATAACATATCAAGGGGCTCATCTGAGCCCCTTTTTTATTTCATTGACCATAGAATCTATTGGCTGTAGTATGCAAACTCCCAAAATGACAAATGTCATGCTGAGGAAGAGCTTACTCTGACGTGAGCATCTCGGGCGAAGGTCTGAGACTCCCACGGCTTTTAAAAAAGCCTCAGAGTGACAAGAGGATTTTTGTGCATGCGAACAGTTTTAAATATAAATAACATCCCTGTAATATACGAAAAGGTCGCCGATACATCGGGGCTTTTCACCATCTTTGTATTTTTCAAAAGGGGCTCTATGCAGGAGCCGAACGAGCTTAACGGCATTTCACATCTTATCGAGCATATGGTCTTCCGCAAAACCCGTGACTACAGCTCTGAGGACATCAGCAGACTGTCCGAGATGTACGGCGGATACCTGAACGCATTCACATCGAAAGAGGTCACGGCTTTCTATATAAAGGGCTTCAAAGAGAACCTTGCGCTGTTTATAAAACTGATGGCGAACATCTGTTTCTATCCTGAATTCACCGAGGAAGACCTCGAGCAGGAAAAGCGGATAATCATAGACGAGATAAACTCCACACTGGACAACCCAGAGGAATACCTCGGCGAGATGGCAGAGGAGCACTTCTTCAAAGGGTGCAGCCTTCAGAATCCCGTCTCAGGTACAAAAGAGACAGTGAATGAAATAACCCTTGAGAAGCTGCAGAAATACTACTCAGAGCATTATACAGCGGATAACTGTGTCATAGCGGTATGCGGTGATGTGGAATCCGAAGAGACAATGAAGCTGATCAGCGACAACGTTCCCTCTGCGAAAGGGGCTAATGACATCATCACCGAGCCTGTGGTTTACAACACTTTCACCCACGAACAGCAGTTCAAATCAGGGCAGGTGTATGCACAGCTCATGTATCCTGCATATAAATACAGCGACGACAGGCGTTTTGCCCTCGGCGGTCTCGGCATGATACTCGGCGGGCTTATGAGCTCACGGCTTTTTCAGGTGGTGCGGGAGAAGCACGGGCTGTGTTATAACATCGAGTGCGAGACGGTGCTTTACAGCACAGGCGGATACCTCGACATAATGTATTCATGCGCTGCGGAAAACAGCGATAAAGTGATAAAGCTGACTCAGAAAGAGATAGATAAGCTGCTGAAAAAAGGAATAACGGAGGATGAGCTGGTGATGATAAAGAATCAGCTTAAATTCTCTTATTACGCAAATTTTGAATCGCTGGACAGCCGTGTCCAGATGAACTACCGCCACTTGTTCCACTATGGACAACTCCTTGACGGAAATTTTATATTGGGACTGGTTGACTCCTTAAGTATTAAGAGTGTAAACTTAATAGCAGAAGATTTATTCACTAAGGAGTACAGCCTGTGCAGACTACTACCGTAAAGATCAAAGCAGAAGATAAATCATTAATACCAGAATATAAATCATCACTCGCAGCAGGTGTCGACCTCATGGCATCCCATTCAGGCGAGATAGAATCAGGTAAATATGCCCTCGTAAAAACAGGGATATCAATAGAACTGCCCGAAGGATATGAGGCTCAGGTGCGCCCCAGAAGCGGACTTGCGCTGAAGCAGGGCGTAACGGTTCTCAATACACCGGGCACAATAGACGCAGACTATCGCGGTGAAATAGGCGTGATACTCATCAACCACAGCAACGTTACATTCACATACGAAAAGGGCGACCGCATCGCACAGATGGTCATCGCTCCCGTGGTTCAGGCAAAGTTTGAAGCTGTCGAAGACCTCTCTGATACAGACAGAGGCGCAGGCGGTTTCGGGCACACAGGCGTATAATACTATTTGTTTATAATACAGGTGGATAACTATGAAAGTTTATGAGTTTAATGTAAAAACAAAGCTCCCCGATGCACTTAAACCTCTGGAGGAGATAGCGCATAACCTCTGGTACAGTTGGAACTGGGAGGCGAGAGAGCTCTTCCGCATGATAGATTTCGACCTGTGGGAAGAGTGCGGGCACAACCCTGTCTGGGTCATATCAAAGCTCAGCACAAAGGACTTTCAAAGGCTGACATCCGACCCTGTATTTATGAACTTCATGGACAATGTCTACGACAAGCTGAAGGAATACAAAGACCTGCCGAAATGGTTCGACCTTGCCCACGGAGGCAAGCGTGCAGAGGACATGTGTGTAGCATATTTCAGTGCGGAATACGGCATACACGAATCTGTAAAGCTCTATTCGGGCGGTCTCGGCGTTCTCTCAGGCGATCATTGTAAATCAGCGAGCGACCTCGGCATACCTTTCATAGCCGTCGGTCTGCTTTATAGAAACGGTTATTTCCATCAGTATCTTAACACCGACGGATGGCAGCAGCAGTCTGTCCCTTATAACGAATTTCACCGTATGCCTCTGAATCAGGTAATGAACGAGGACGGCAGTCCGCTGACGGTCTATGTGAAAATAGCCGACAGAGATGTCGCCGTGCAGGTATGGGAGATGAAGGTTGGCGTTATCACCCTTTATCTGATGGACACCGACGTCATAACAAACAATCTGGAAGACAGAAAGATCACAGGACAGCTCTATGGCGGTGATACCGATATGCGTCTCAAGCAGGAGATAATCCTCGGTATAGCGGGCGCAAGGGCGCTACTCGCTATGGGCAAGAAGCCCAGCGTTTACCACCTAAACGAAGGACACCCTTCATTCTGTGCTCTGGAGCGAATCAGACAATACGTACACGACGGAATATCACTGAAAAAGGCCGCCGAAATAGTGAAGAAATCGACACTTTTCACAACGCACACCCCTGTGCCTGCTGGATTTGACGTTTTCAGCACTGACCAGATAAATAAATATCTCGGGCCTATATTTGCCGAGACAGGATTCAATATAAACCAGCTGATGGGATTCGGACGTGAAAACCCGTTCGACGAATCAGAAGGCTTTGCCATGGCGATATGCGGTATCAGGCTCTCTACATTCCGCAACGGCGTTAGCGCACTGCACGGGAAGGTTTCCAGAGAGATGTTCAAATCCCTGTGGAACAACGCCCTCGAGGACTATGTGCCTATCGGACACGTGACAAACGGCGTCCACCTGCCGACATTCATCGCCGAAAACTTTAAGACACTTTACACACGCTATATGTCCGAAGCATGGCTGAGCAAGCCATACGACTTCAGCGTGTGGAACGACATAGAAAAGATACCCGACAGCGCACTCTTCGAAGCAAAGGAGAAGCAGCGTAACAGGCTCGTCATGTTTGCCCGTGAAAGGCTGAAAAAACACGTTATCAAAAGCGGCGGTACAGCCAGCGAGATAACAAAGACAGACGACGTGCTCCGCTCCGACTGCCTCACCATAGGCTTCGCTAGGCGATTCGCCACATATAAGCGAGGCTATCTGCTCTTTATGGATGAAGAGAGGCTGGAAAAGATACTGAACGATCCGGAGAGACCTGTGCAGATCCTCATAGCAGGAAAGGCTCACCCGAAAGACGACGGCGGTAAGGAGATCATCAAAAAGATATTCCACATATGCCGTAAGCCTCAGTTCAGGGATAAGGTCGTATTTATAGAAGACTACGACATAGAAGTGGCGAGACACCTCGCACACGGCGTGGATATATGGCTGAACACACCGAGACGCCCTATGGAAGCATCGGGCACGTCAGGTATGAAGATTGCCGCTAACGGCGGTCTGAACTTCTCTATCCTCGACGGATGGTGGGACGAAGGCTATAACGGAGAGACAGGCTTTGCCATCGGATCGGGCGAAGAGTATGAAAAGGAAGAATATCAGGACTATATCGAGAGTATGGAGATATACGACAAGCTCGAGAACGAGATAGTGCCGCTCTTTTACAACCGTGACAGGATGGGCGTTCCACGTGAGTGGATGCACATGATGAAGCAGGCTGTGAAGGTTTGCGCCGCATACTTCAACACATCCCGTATGGTTATGGAATACACTGATAAGTTTTATATCCCTCTGCATAATCTCTATAAAGATATAGAGCCGGACAACTTCGAACCTCTGGATAAATATCTGGAGTGGAAGGACTCTGTGATATCAGGATGGGATAACTCAGAATTCACATATACAAACGTACAGGCTGATACTATGGAGATGGGCTCAGAGATAACCTTTGAAGCAACTATATCATCGCCGAAGGTAGATCACCTGCATCTGGACGTATACGCCGTGGTAGACTTCGACGGAGAGAGCGGGGTGCTGAAAAAGCCCGAGTTCATAAAGCTCCATCACGTAGACGACAACAACGGCGGACACTACTATAAAGCAGGGTATAAGATAGGCAGAGCAGGAAAGATGAAGGTCGGCTTTGCGCTCCTTCCTGCGCACGAATTTATAAAAAATATATTTGAATTGAATATGGTTAAATGGGCGTAAATACAGAAATAAACGGAACTGCCCTTGAGGTTATTTTAAGGGATATAACAAAGCAGCCTACGGATGCGATAGTGAACGCTGCCAATACTAAGCTCCATATGGGAGCCGGTGTTGCAGGTGCTATACTCTTAAAAGGCGGCAAGGTCATTCAGGAAGAGTGCGACAGGATAGGCTCCTGTCCGCTGGGTGGAGCTGTCATCACGACAGGCGGACGCCTGCTGGCGAAGTATGTCATACATGCTGTCGGACCGAGATACGGCATAGACCCGGAGCCTGAAAAATACTTAAAGTCAGCTATTATAAAATCTATAGAACTAGCTGATGAATATAATTTAAATACGATAGCTATTCCCGCTATTTCCACAGGTGTTTTCAGATATCCGCTTGCGGATGCGGCGAAGGTTATCGTCGGTGCCGTGCTGGAAAAAATGCACTCGGGTATAGGTCTGAAAAAGATAGCATTATGCCTCTACAGTGAAAATGATTATTCCGTATTTAAAACCACCCTGGATAAAATGAAGTGACAGACCAGTCGAATAAACAGATGTACCTCTTCCTCCTGATACTGAATATCGCGGCTTATGTCGGATTTCAGAGCTGGAGGTCAATGTTTAACAACTTTGCGGTGGAGATAGGGAACGTAGACGGATACCAGATGGGTATCATCCAGTCTCTGCGTGAGGTTCCAGGCTTTCTTGCGCTTCTGGTTATACTCGCCATTGTCATGCTTCCTGAGCATAAGCTGGCCACCGTCAGCATTATAACACTCGGTGCGGGTGTCGCTCTCACCGGCTTCATGCCTTCGTTCTACGGCATCATATTCACCACAGTGGTCATGTCCTTCGGATTCCATTATTACGAGACGGTCAATCAGTCGCTGACACTTCAGTATTTCGATAAGCGAACCTCGCCCATAGTCTTCAGCAGGATGCGGAGTATCGCCGCAGGGACAAATATCTTTGCGGGCATCATGGTTATCGTGCTGCTTAAGTTTTTGGAATATAAATATATTTATCTCATAGCAGGTTTGGTTGTGATACTGGCGGGACTCTACTGCTTTAAGCTGGATCCTTCCGACCCGACAAAGCCCGCTCAGAAGAAGAAGCTCACACTGAATAAGAGCTACTGGCTGTATTACATGCTGACATTTCTCGCAGGGGCACGCAGACAGGTTTTTGTAGCTTTCTCAGTTTTCCTTATGGTGGAGAAGTTCGAGTTCTCCGCAACGGAGATCGCCGTACTTTTCATACTGAACAACGGAGTGAACTACTTTTTTAACCCGCTGATAGGAAAGGGTATAAACAGATTCGGCGAGAGGAAGATGCTCAGCCTCGAATACAGCGTCCTCGTCATTGTATTCACAGGATACGCACTGCTGGACAGTAAGATACTTATCGCCGCCCTCTACATCATAGATCACATTGTATTCAACTTTTCCGTATCGATACGGACATTTTATCAGAAGATCGCAGACCCATCCGACTTCGCAAACGGTATGGCGATGGGCTTCACCATAAACCACATAGCTGCCGTTTTCATCCCTGTGATAGGCGGTGCGCTCTGGCTTCTGGACTATCGAATATCATTCTTTTCCGGTGTTGTACTCGCTTTATGTTCATTGTTTTTCGTACAGTTTATAGACAGAGAAGTGAGAAAAGCGGAGCTTTCCGAGGTTAATTAAATCCTTTTTACTTGCTGAATAGACTAACCTCTTGTAGGATAAAAGAATAGAGGTGACTATGGACATCAGCAAGGCTAACATCCCTGTAATCAGATATGAAAGTGCGCCGAGCGGCGTGGACTGCTTTGTCACCACACGTCACGGCGGATACAGCGTGAATGAATTTTCCTCAATGAACATGGCTATTTACACTGATGAAAATGCGTCATTCGCGGTCAAAAATATTGAACTTTTAAAGGGTGCTTTCGGTCTAAACAACCTGACGACCCTTTTACAGGTGCATGGTAATATCGTGCACGAGGTCACATCGGATAACTATCCCGATGTGATGTATAAAGAAGGGGACGGGCTTTTCACACTGGAAAAGAACGTTGCCATAGGCATACTCACTGCCGACTGCTATAACCTGTTTCTGGCGGGGCAAAAAGGGATCGCCGCTTTACATTGCGGTCATAAATCCGTATCTGCGGACATCATGAGCGAAGCTGTGAAGATGTTTGAGAAATATAATGATTTCCCTGTTTATGCGGGGATAGGTCCGGGGATATCCGCCGAAAACTATGAAGTGGGCGCAGAGCTCGCCGAAAAGTTTGCTGCTATATGCCCGAAAGCCGTGGCAGAGACCGACGGCAGCTACAGGCTGTGTATCAGAACAGTCATAGAAGAAAACCTCAGATCAAAAGGTATAACAAACATAGAGCACATCAGAGACTGCACATTTGCCAGCGGTGACCTTTACTCTTACCGCAGGGACAAAGGGAAAACAGGCAGGATGCTCGGTGTGATTGTGAGGCGGGAAAGTGTTTAAGGACAGGCTGGAAAGTATAAAATCAGGAATAGAGGAAGCGAAAAAGCGCAGCGGCATCACACGTGAAGTGACCGTGGTCGCCGTGAGCAAGCGTTTTCCTCTGTCTGACATAATAAACGCATACGAAACCACAGGACATAAAATCTATGGTGAAAACCGTGTGCAGGAAGCTCTGGAAAAGGCTGCAGAGATGAAGGATAAGGTAGAGATACACTTCATCGGGCACATCCAGAAAAATAAGGTGAAATACCTCAAGGACAACTTCGCACTCATCCATTCCGTAGACTCCGAGGAGCTTGCGGAGCTTATGCAGAAGCACTTTGAGAAAGAAGGGCGTGTTCAGGATGTTCTCATACAGGTAAACATCGCCCATGACGAAAATAAATCAGGCACCGATGAGAAAGATGCCTTTGAACTTTGTGATTTTATAAAGAAATGCCCGAACCTGCGCCTGAGAGGGATGATGATGATGCCCCCTCTGGTGGACGATGTGGAGGACAACAGACAGTTCTTCGCACGGATGAAGAAGCTCTTCGACAAAGGAAACGACGAGAAGGGCTACGGCATGGACATCCTCTCAATGGGGATGAGCGACGATCACCTGATAGCCGTGGAGGAAGGGAGCACAATGGTGCGCATAGGTACGGCTCTCTTCGGGCATAGAACTTATTAAGAGGATATGATATGGGACTTTTACAATCAGTTATAAAATTCTTTCTGGTTGTTCTGATATTCAGGACAGTTATGACAAGGCAGGAGCTATACTTCAACCCGCTGGGCAAGCTGGTGGGGAAGATGACAGACCCTATACTGGAAAAGACGTTCAAGCTGACAAAGAAGAGTGCGGATAATATACTGCCTGTATTTATCCTGCTGGCGGTTGTTCTGGACGGTCTCGTGGTTTTCATGCTGACTACGGCGGGCATCCCTACTGCGATGCTTTACGGGCTGGCGGACATACTCGGCTTTCTCATGATGTTTTACATCGTAAGCACCATTTTGGGCGGTTTCGCAGGCAATGCGAGCATGACGCACTATGCTATGTTTTTCAAGCGCATAGCATCCTTCTGGGTGAAGCTGACAAGGACATTTATCCCCATCAAAAGCAATGCGGTCATCATACCCGCTATTATAATAATCTTCGCATTTTTCACTGCTGCCACAGCAGGAGTGAATGTTGCGTATCAGGCGATGATAGGCAGTGCGGTGAACCCTGTTGGTTCGCTGATGCTGGCTACGAGGGCGAATCTGCTCACTGTTGCCGGCCTGCTTGACATATTCGTATGGCTTGTGATCATCCGTGCTCTGATGAGCTGGGTGAGCCCCGACCCCCGCAACCCTGTGGTTCAGATCATACACTCGCTCACCGAGCCTGTTATGGAACCTTTCAGAAAGATAATTCCCACTATCGGCGTCATAGATATTAGCGCCATGGTACTGATATTTGTAGTATACTTCATCAAGACAATGTTAGTACGCTTAGTGGGGATAATCTTCTAATGGGAGAATCAAAGGTTAAATTTGTCTATGTAGGCGGATTTCTCATACTTGCCACCATGGCCTTAGGCGTGGTGGGTTATATGCTTATCGAGAGAGCCAGCTTAATAGATGCGCTTTACATGACCGTTATCACCATATCCACCGTCGGTTTCGGTGAGGTGATACCTCTTTCACAAGGGGGAAAGGTTTTTACGATTTTTTTGATCATTTTGGGTACGGGTACTCTGGCATATACTGCATCGCAGTTTGTTGACTATGTGGTCGCCGGAGAGCTGAGAAACATGTTCGGGAGAAAGAAGATGGAAAGTAAAATAGATGCTCTGGAAGATCATTATATCCTATGCGGATTCGGCAGGATGGGGCGCATAATAGCTAACCTGCTGTCGGAGAACAATCTTCCGTTTGTGATAATAGATCCTCATCCGAGACAGAGCGAAACATCCGAGAATCAGTACCTCTTCGTCACAGGCGATGCCACACACGAGAGCGTACAGCTTAAGGCGGGGATACTCCGTGCAAAGGGGCTTATCACCGTTGTGGATCAGGATGTTACGAACCTTTATATCGTTCTCACGGCGAAGGGGCTGAACAGAGACCTTTATGTCGTTACGAAATGCGCACAGGAAGAGGCGCAGAGCAAGCTGATGTGGGCGGGTGCGGATAAGATCGTATCTCCGTATACCATCGGCGGGCAGAGCATAGCACAGAGCATCATCAAGCCCCATGTAACAGACTTCATAGACATGGCTATGGGGCAGACAGGATATAACATCATGGTAGAGGAGGTGGCTGTCGCAGAAAACTGTAAGCTGGACGGCACGACTATCAAAGACTCAAACATCAGGAGTCACGGGATAATCATCGTCGCCATCAGCAAGAGCAAGCGGGGATTCATATATAACCCCGGCCCTGACGAGATACTCACAGCGGGGGATACTCTCATCGCACTCGGCAGGAAAGAGGACTTTGAGTCCTTAAACAATTATTTGAAAAGAGGATAATATGTGGATATTTAGAATAGTTTACGCCATTTTTATAGTGGTCGTCTTCGTCCTGACAAGGGACAAGGTAGATATCACTATGGAACAGGCTGTTCTGTATTCGCTCGGAGTAATTTTTGCAATCGTCTTTATTGAAACTCTTATTTCCGACATCAAGAGTTACCGTTTTTTCAGCGGTGCTTTCGGTGCGCTCGTTTTTTTACTTATTGGTTACTCCCTCGCGTCTATATTTACGGCTTATTTCACAAGTGATGCGCTCAGGCTGGCATTTTATTTCTTTATGCTTTATCTGGGTGTTATGGTCGGTCAGAAGGTTTCATGGATATTTGAAGCTCTGATAAACAAACTCTCGGTGAAACAGCCGAAAGCGCCGAGGTATTCGGCAACGGCAAAGGTGCTGGATACATCCACGCTGATAGACGGCAGAATGGCGGATATTGTGGATACGGGCATCGTCGAAGGTGCGCTGGTCATCCCGACATTCGTGCTGAAAGAGCTGCAGAATATAGCCGACTCACACGACCACCTGCGCAGACAGAAAGGGCGCAGAGGTCTGAATGTGCTGAAAAGACTGCAGGAACAGACCATACTGCCCGTGGATATAAATAATACAGACTTCAGCGACATCGGCACAGTGGACGAGAAGCTCGTCGCTCTGGCGAAAAAGCTGAAAGCCGGCATCGTCACCACAGACTTTAACCTGCTGAAGGTAGCCGAGATACAGGACATTCCCGCTCTGAACATAAACAACCTCGCCATGGCAATGCGCCAGACCGTCCTCCCGGGGGAGGATTTCGAGATAAACGTTGTGAAAGAGGGTAAAGAGCAGAATCAGGGTGTAGGATACCTCGACGACGGAACAATGATAGTGGTGGAGAACGGACGAAAGCTGATAGGCAAGACCGTAAAGGTGTCTGTCACCAGTCTGCTGCAGACAGAGTCCGGACGTATCATCTTCACAAAGGCAAAATCTTGAGCATAACGGCTGTCATCCCCGCAGCGGGGATAGGAAAGAGATTTGGCGGAGACGTCAAAAAGCAGTTCTTTACTATTTTCGACAATACCGTTTTCTACTATACGCTTACAGCATTAAAACGGGCTTACCCCTTTCAGGAATTCCTGATGGGGGCGAGTCCTTCCGATTTTGAATATATAAGAGAGCAGGCACGCATGGCAGATGTCTCTAACTATCGTCTGATAGAGGGTGGTGCAGAGAGGTATGAGACCGTATATAACTGCATAAAAGCCGTCAAGACCGACATGGTGCTCATACACGATGCCGTCAGACCATTCATCACTCCTGCGCTGGTGCAGGCTGTCGTAGAATCCGCAGCAAAGAGCGGGGCTGCGATATGCGGGCTTCAGGTCAGGGATACTTTGAAGAGAGTGGACGGCGGAAAGATAGATAAAACAGTCAACAGGGATGAATACATACTTTCACACACACCGCAGGTGTTCAAAACCTCAGTGCTGAAAAAGGCCATCGAGAATGCAGCGGAATTTGACATAGCCGTCACAGACGAAGCGCAGGCTATGGAGATGTACCGCAAGAGCGTCTCTTGGGTTCCGTCCAGCCCCGACAACGTCAAACTAACCTATTCGGAAGACCTGACCCTGGCCGAAAGCCTTATCAGAAAGTACTTCGGCTCTCTCACGCCGTAGGTGCTTTGATCTGGGATTTATAATAATCCCTCAGCTTGTTCGTCAGCAGGTTGCAGGTATAATATATACCTGAGTAAATATCTGTATCATATACATAATCAGCTTTCACCTTAACACGTTCGGGGATCAGTGTTTTATGCTGTCCGATGTGGGCACAGTCCTCTCTGTCGCATATCACCTTGATTGGTATCATATCCCCCGAGAGCCCCCATATGACAGGGCTGCATGTGGCTTTCTCTTTTATCGCATTGGCGTATGAGAGTATCCTTGCCTTTATATTCGGCAGGAGAACCTGACCCTGTATGTCGACTATGTCACGGCTGGCGTATCCTGACTCTGCAAGGTAATACATGGATTTATGCGCCTCGATATTTGCGGGCATAAAATTATTGCTCTCCATCACCCCGAGAAATAGGTTTACAGAACTCATTATCTTTAGAAAATCATTCTCGGCATTCTCTTTTTCTTTGAACAGAGGCTTTATCCTCCCTTTGTGGTGTTCCCGAAGTTTCGCCACGGCGTCGGTGGTGCGTGGGCAGTCGCAGACGTCGTTTGTTATGGATGCAGAGTTAAGAGCCTTTTCCTGCTGACTGGCATCCTGTTTCTCATCCGAAAGCTCGTGTGAACTCTGGAAAAAGCACGCGCACATCAGCTTGTTGATGTATTGATCCTTTTCCGCAGGGCGCACTTTCGCAAAATAGGGTTTGCCGAAGAGGAGCGAAAGGAAAGAGGAGGCCGCCGTCTTTGTGAAGAGATGATGGTTTGCCTTGAGGTTTACTATATAGTTCAGGCAGATATTGATCCCTCTGGGCGTATCTGTCACATGGTCTATGAATTCAGCCAGCTGATCGAATGTGCTGTCCTGTCTGCTCATCTGCTGCTTATACAGAAAGCTGAGCTTCGGGTGCTTTACCAGTGCGGACTGTATCTCCTGCATGATGATACTCTTCATCTGAAAGCGGTAATGGCTGACGAGCTTTTCATCAGGCATGAAGCAAAGCGGCATAGTATGAAAGTTTTTGTCATTCATATACCGCTCAAGGAGCATTTTAAGCCTGTCCACCACATTCTGGCCGTTGCTTATCAGCACCTTGCCGTTCATGTCGCAGAGGTCTCCGTGGAGGGTATGCGGGATAGTAAAAAGGGAAATGTTGCGGGCACGCAGATAATCGATGAACGCAGGAACGTCCATCTCATAAAGCATATTCTTTAGTTCTGCCGAACCGAGCCAAAGATCGAGGCTCAGCTTATCAAAGATACTCTTATGCGAAATCATTGCCATAATAAGATCTCCTGAATCAATATAATTAAAAATAGTTAGCTTACATTATAAGTAAAGAGGAAAGTTTACATAGAGAGAATTTTTTACACAAAAATAACATTGGATAAACTTGTTTTCTGTATATATTAAAGCAAAACAGGCATCCTGATTTATGCAGATATCTGTCTGTCTGAAACAGGGCAAAAGACGATTTAAATTTATGCGAAAGCCAGTGTTTTAAATACTTTGACTTCGCTATGTAAGGATGTTAAAAAATATTGATGGATATACAGATAGCAGAATACGTAAAATTTATAACACTTGCGATAGTTCCATTCATGCTGGCTATAACCGTGCATGAATTCTCGCATGGACTCAGCGCATATATGCTGGGTGACGACACAGCAAAGAGAGCAGGGCGGCTCACGCTTAATCCGCTCTCTCACATAGACCCTATCGGCATACTTTTCCTTGTGGTCACACGCCTGTTCGGATGGGCAAAGCCTGTCCCAGTCAACTTCGGCAAACTGCATAAGAACAGAAAGTACGGCCCCGCCATAGTCTCTTTCGCAGGTCCTTTTTCAAACCTGATATTGGCCGTGATATCGGCTGTAGGTCTGCATATGATGGACGGAATGCAGGTGGAGCAGGGCTCACTTGCTATGAAGGTGGCTGTGCCTGTCTACGGTATGCTCTCCCTTTCAGTGAGGATAAATGTCGCTCTGTTCATTTTTAATCTGATGCCGATACCTCCTCTGGACGGCGGACGTATCGTGCAGTCGCTCCTGCCTTATAATCAGGCTGTGGCTTTCTCAAAGATAGAGCGCTACGGCTTTATCATCCTTATTGTGCTCTTTCTTACACGCACGATTGATGCTATCATACTACCAATAATGAACGTTATATTAAACATACTACTATAGAGGTAAATGGATTTATGGATAAGGTTTTAAGCGGAATGCGCCCCACGGGGAGACTCCACATAGGTCACTACTACGGCGCACTCAAGAACTGGGTCGACCTTCAGGACAAATACGACTGTTACTACTTCGTCGCTGACTGGCACGCCCTCACAACTAACTACGAAGATCCCGAAGATATCATAGAAAACAGAAAACAGCTTGTTCTCGACTGGCTAAGTGTCGGTCTTGATCCTGAAAAATGCACAATGTTCGTACAGTCGCACAACAGAGACCATGCAGAGCTCATGCTTCTGCTCTCGATGATAACACCTGTGCCGTGGCTGGAGCGATGCCCCACATATAAAGAGATCAGACAGGAGCAGACAAACAAAGACCTGTCTAACCTCGGATTCCTCAGCTATCCCGTCATCATGACAGCGGACATACTGCTTTATGATGCGAAGTATGTTCCTGTGGGCGAGGATCAGCTCCCGCACCTCGAGATATGCAGAGAGATAGCACGCAGGTTTCACCATCTGTATAAATGCGAGACATTCACAGAGCCGAAGGGGCTTCTCACCGAAGTGCCGAGACTCCCAGGTCTCGACGGACGTAAGATGAGCAAAAGCTACGGCAATGCCATCACTCTCTCCGAGGATCTCAAAGAGGTCGAAACAAAACTTAAAAGAATGAAAACAGATACAAACCGTCAGCGTCTCACAGACCCGGGCGATCCTGCTCTCTGCCCCGTGTTTGACTACCACAAGGTATTCAGCACAGAGGAAGAGCGTGCAGAGATAACCGAAGGCTGTACAAAGGCTACGATGGGATGTATGGACTGTAAAAAGATACTGATGAAGCACATGTTTGCTCTTCTGGAGCCTATACAGGAACGCAGAAGCAAGTTTGAGGCGGAGATAACAGACATCGACGAATTCCTCAAACCTATGCAGGAGAAAGCCTGCGCCCAATCAGCCATAATGATGGATAAAGTGAGGAAAGCACTCAAGATATGAGCAGACTCCTTGATGTCAGGCTGGATAACTTCGAGGGACCTCTCGACCTGCTTATCCACCTGATATACAAAAACGAACTGAACATTTACGATATCCCTATCGCATTCATCGCCGAGCAGTTTGTCGAAGCGGTAAACGAGATGGAGAAGCTGGATATTGAGGTGGCTGCCGAGTTTATAAACATGGCGTCATACCTCATATATCTCAAATCCCGCATGCTCCTGCCGAAGGATATCTATGCCGAGGAAGAGATGGACCCCGAAGAGGAGAAGTTCATGCTCACCCAGAGGCTTGTTGAGTATTCGTTTTACAAGGATGTCGCCGAGCATCTCCGCATTATGGAGACTGAATCGGGCAAGTTCCTCATGCGTTCGAACACTATCTTCCTCCCGAAGGAAGAGATACAGACCGAAGACCCGTACAGCATAGCAAACGCCTTTTTCGCGCTTCTCGAAAAGGCCGACGTGAAGCCCATGAAGGTCGAGAAAGACATAGTGGACGTCGCAGATATCATTATAAAGATTAAAGAAATAGTCTTTGAAAAACATAAGCTCTTTTGGACAGACATAGTGAAAACATGTGTCAGCAGAAGAGAAGTTGTTATATCTCTCCTCGCAGTGCTGGAGCTCATGAGGCTGAAGTTCATTCAGGCCATGCAGGCAGAGACATTCGGAGAGATAGTAATAGAAATATGCGCAGCGGAGGATGCAGATGGATAGAGAGAAAAAGATATTTTACACCTCACTCTTTCTTTCAGGTTCACCTCTGGATAAAAAGTTCTTCAGAAAGGTGTTCGACCCTATAAACCTTGAAAACAGGCTTATAAGCTATGTCGAAGACTTTAACAAGCTGGAGCTGGGCATGCGCATCCGTATGGTTTCAGGCGGATTCCAGATGGTGACGGACAAAGACCTCCTCGGAGAGCTCGAGCCCTTCTTCGGTGAAAAGACCGAGGCGCTCAGCCGTGCGTCACTCGAAACATCTGCAATAATAGCCTATAAACAGCCTATCACAAGGCTTGAGATAGACGAGATACGCGGGGTGAACTCCTCAGGGACAGTCCGCTATCTGCTGGAAAAGAACCTTGTAAAAGTAACAGGCAGGAAGGACGTTCCGGGCAGACCGCTCCTTTACAGCACTACGAAGTATTTCCTCGAATATATGGGGATAAACGACATATCAGAGCTGCCCACATTCAGAGAATGGCAGGAGTTAAAAACAAAACAATGACAACTACAACTACAAGAATCAATAAATACTTAGCTACACGTACACAGCTTTCCCGCAGGGATGCCGACAGAGCTATCGAAGAAGGACGCGTAAGGGTGAACGGCAAAGCACCCGACGGCCCCGGCATGAAGATATCTGCCAAAGACAAAGTCACTCTTGACGGAAACGTAGTCAGCGGAGAGGAGAACTTCTTCTATTGGGCATTTTACAAGCCTAGAGACGTCCTCACAGCTTACGGCGACGGACAGGGGAAACAGACTCTGGACATTTATCCGTTCCTCAGAGAGCAAAAACCCGCATATTCAGGCAGACTGGACTATGAGAGTGAAGGTCTTATCATATTCAGCAACGACGGCGACTTCATCCGCAGACTGCAGAACGCAGAGGAAAAGGTCGAAAAGGAATACATCGTAACAGTCAACCGCCAGCTTAAAAAGGGCGAGGTGGACGAGCTGCGCAAGGGAATTACATTCGAAGGGATACACTACCGTGAGTGCCTTGTGGAAGTACACTCTTTCGACAGATATCAGGTCGTACTGCACGAAGGGAAGAAGAGACAGATCAGACACATGTTCCGTCACTTCGGCGTACGTGTGAAAAAACTGAAAAGGGTACGTATCGGCTCTGTAAACCTCAACGAGCTTCAGCCGGGAGAATTCCGTGAATTCTCGCCCAGAGAGATGAGGGAGATGCTTTAATGTATCGTGTACGTGCCATTATGTCGTTCGGCGGAGCGCATAACCTGCGTAACTATAACGGGAAATGCGAAAACCTCCACGGGCACAACTGGAAGGTGGAAGCATACCTCAAAGGTGAAAAGCTGGACGAGACAGAGATGCTCGTCGACTTCACCATTCTGAAGAAGCGGATGAAAGAGATACTAGATACTCTTGATCATAAATATCTGAACGATCAGGTAGAATTCTTCAAAACCAACAACCCGACCAGCGAGAATATCGCCAGATATATCTATAACGGTCTAAAGGAAACCTTTGGCGGTCTGACTGACAGAGTTGTTGTCTGGGAAACAGACATTCAGGCGGCAGAATACTGGGAGCAGGACTAAAACGTCTGGTATAATTAGTTATCAAATGCAGCAGGTGTGTAATGTTTTTCGGGACAAAAGAGCTGACCATATACGACGCTCACGAATATTATCTTGACGGTAAATACGAAAAAGCACTCGACCTCTGTGAAAAAATACTGGCGATGTATCCCGACAGATACTCGGCACTGAACCTGATAGCAAATATCTACTTCATCAACGGCAATTTCGAAAAGGGCGAACAGTATCTTTATAAGCTGAAGGATCACTTCTTTAAAAAGAAGGAATATGCAAAGGCCGTTGCCGTCATAAAGCGGCTTCTGGCCATGCGCCCTGATAAGGTAAAATATTACCACCACATAGCAGATATATACGAAGAGGCAGGGGATAAAAAGGGCTTTTACCGAAGCTCGCTCAAGGCCGCCGATATACTGCGCAGGAGCGGACATTTCAAAGATGCTTCAAATGTTTATCTCGGGATGGGAGCGCATTTCAAAAGACCCGAATTCCTCATATCCCTTTTGAATAAAATAATAGCACTCGGCGAGGCTGAAAAGGCATGTGAGCTGGCGAAGAGATACATACTCCCTTCGGACAGGTTCACACTGGACGAGAAGGACGATGTCATACTTCTCTGTGCCGAGTCTGGCTGTTCATGCGGTAATTTTATCGATGTCGTGCCCGAATTCCTATCCAGAGGCGAGGGCAGGATAAACATCATAGAAGACTCTCTGGTGAGGTATTTCACCGAGAACAAGAATGACGAGCTTTTCCAGAGGATAGCGTCTGTTGCCGATACTGCTTCGCTAGTAGAGAAACTGGGGGATGCAGCACCAGAAAACCTGCCGTCAGAGCAGGTTAACTCAGCCACTGAGGAAATCTCAGAGCCTGAACCTACGGCAGAGGCGATAATTGAAACTGGCGAAGAAGCGGTCAAACCGTCTTATGAACCTGAAACATTTGAGATAGAGACCCATACGGTGGTATCTGAAGATGTGGACGTGTCTCCGCTCGAACTGGACGAATATGAGAAAGACGGCGAGCTGCATGTTTCATCAGATATCAGCGGGCTCGACACATTCGAGCAAGCCGACGAACCTCTGACGATAACAGCATTGGAAGGGCTGGAATCCCACCTGATAGACGATAAGCCTCAGAATATATCCGAAGACGAGATGAGCGCTTTCGACGATGCAGAGGCTGTTTATCCTGATGCTGACGGTCTCGACCTTTTTGATGAATATGCAAAGCCTGAATCGGGAAATGACATATTCGCTGATTTCGGCGGAGCGGAAGAGGGTGCAGACATCTTTTCGGCTTTTGACGCGCCTGCGACGGCTGTCACGGATGCAATGTTTGACGAAGAACCAAAGGTGATAAGGGAGCCTGTGAGAGAGGTCGAACAGATAGACATGTCTGATGTGGAGATAATTCAGTCTGAGCAGAAAGACATATTCGCAGACATAGAGGAGACCGAAGCCGAAGAGGAAAAGGTAGTCCAGAAGCTGGATATGTCTGATGTCAAAATAGAAAAAAATGATGATGATATGTTTGCGGGACTAGTCGAAGAAAAAACGGAAGAACCTGAAAAGAAAGAAACTGTCAAAATAGATATGTCAGACATAAAAACAGAAAAAAAGGACGAAATGGACATCTTTGAGCGGGAAGTTTAAGAAGTATGATCAAATTCAAATTTAAAAAGAACAGCCACAAGGAAGAAAACAGCTCTATAAACATCAAGAAGCTGACAATATACAGCATCCTTGTTTCTTTCCTCATCCTCGTAAACTTCTTTGCAGGCTCAAAGATTGTCAATACTACATTCCCGTGGTATTCCAACGTTTCCATATTTCTGCTTGTGAATATAAACATAATCCTGCTTTTGGTTGTGCTTATACTCATTTTTAGAAATCTGGGTAAACTGTTCATAGATAGAAAGAAGAACCTGTTCGGAACCCGACTTCAGGGTAAGCTGGTCATATTCTCCACCCTGATAGCCGTTATCCCCGTTCTGGTAGTCTTCATCTTTTCCAGCTCCATCATAAACAACAGTATCGACAAATGGTTCGATGCACAGATAGAGCAGGCTCTGAAAAGCTCCATCGACCTTATGCAGAAGTATCAGAACAGGCTGGAAAAAGATATTGTGGAGCAGTCGGATATCCTTTCAGGCTTCATATCGTCAGGTGAATATCTTTTTAAAACAAAGTACGACAAACTCGAAGAATTCACCGCCAGCTATATAGATAAAAACCGCATAGACGGCATCGCCGTATATAACAATCAGAACATACGGATAACATCTCAGGAGAAGTCCTTCTTCTATTTTAATATATTTGTAAATAACTCTATCATAAAAGATATTATCGATAAGAAATCCATAGCCAGATATGAATTCGTAGGCAATGACCAGATATACTGGGTCGGGCATCCGATATATTCAAACAAGAGCAACAACATCGTCATAGGTGCGCTCTTCATATATAAGCTCGTACCGGTGAACGAGGCGGATAAGGTTTCGAAGATCCTCGATTCTTATAACAACTACCGCCAGACAAAGTTCTTCGCAGAGCCTGTGAAAAACTCTTATAAGGTGCTTCTGGTACTGATGACGCTCCTCGTGGTTTTCGCCGGTATATGGGGCAGTCTCGTATATGCCAAGAGTATCACAAAGCCCATCGAGCTGCTGGCTGCGGCATCCGTAGAGGTTTCAAAGGGTAATCTGGACACAGAGGTGGAGGTCTTGGGGGATGATGAGCTTGCATTCATGACCCGTGCTTTCAACTCGATGGTTAAACGTCTGAAAATGCACAACAACGAGCTGAATCTTAAAAACGAGAAGCTCTCAGAGATGTTCATGCAGATAGCCAGAGATAACCAGTACATCGACTCTATCTTTAAAAACGTAAAGTCAGCAATATTTTACTATACAAGCAGGCTCGTGCCTCTGAAGTCTAACGACTACGCAGAAGAGATCATCGACAACGCCAGAGACGACTTTAACACAAAGGTTCTCGTCCCTGCGTCGTCCTTTGTTCTTTCACATGATAAGGAGCTCGAATTCCAGATAGAAATGATGCTGAATAGCGAAATACGTACAATGACCGCAAATATAACAAAGATTTACGACCACGAAGGCAAGGCGGAAAACCTCGTTATCGTGCTTGATGATATCACCGACCTCTTAAACTTCCAGCGTGTAAATATCTGGAAAGAGATAGCCACACGCATAGCCCACGAGATAAAAAACCCGCTGACGCCGATAAAGCTGACTGCGGAGCGTGTCCGTAAAAAGACAGGGGCAGGGGAAGAGACTCAGGAATTCATCATGAACAGCATGGAGACCATCATAAACGAGGTGGAAGGTCTGCAGACCCTCGTAAACGAGTTCAACATGTTTGCCCGTCTGCCCGAGCTGAAGAAGAACCTGTTCCCGTTCTGCGCCTTTTTGGACGAGGTAGCGTCCTTCTATACAGTATCACACCCGAATGTGAAGGTGCACATAGACTGTCAGGACATCGAGATGTTCGGCGACAGAGGACAGCTTAAGCGTGTTTTCATAAATCTGGTAAACAATTCCATCGATGCGATGGAGGATAATACCGGTGAAATTAGGATATCTGCTGTTGAAAATCTCGACAGATTAAGGATAATATACGAAGACTCCGGTAAAGGTATCCCGACAGAAGACCTGCACAGGATCTTCATCCCTTACTTCAGCAAAAAGCCCGACGGGACAGGCCTCGGACTTGCGATAGTGAAGAAGATCATAGAAGTGCACAACGGGACTATTACCGTAGAGAGTGAATACGGCAAATTTACTAGATTTATCATGGAGTTTCATAAGGTAGCATAGATGGCAAATATACTTATCATAGACGACGAAAAAAGCATATGTACCACCATTCAGGGCATTCTGGAGGACGAAGGATACACAGCGGAATACGCGCTGAACTTCACCGACGGATTCAAAATGCTCAAAAAGGGGTCTTTCGACATCCTTTTTCTCGATATCTGGCTCCCTGATAAGGACGGCATAGACGGGCTGAAGGAGATAAAGAAGTATTTCCCTGAGCTTGAGGTTGTCATGATCAGCGGTCACGGTAATATCGAAAATGCCGTGGAGGCCATCAGGCTCGGAGCTTACGATTTCCTTGAGAAGCCGCTTTCTCTTGAGAGAATACTTCTTATTGTCAAGCATTTAAAAGATAAATTTCAACTAATACGTGACCTTCGTGAATCAAGAGGCGACCAGCTCAAAAAGTATGACCTGATAGGCACGAGCCAGCCCCTCCTTGACCTCCGCAGAAAGATAGAAAAGATAGCGCCAACAAACGCATGGGTTATGATCACAGGTGAAAACGGTACGGGTAAAGAGCATGTTGCGAGGCTCATACACATGCTTTCAAAGCGTTCCCGCAACCCGTTCGTAGAGATAAACTGCGCCGCTATCCCTTCCGAACTGCTTGAAAGCGAGATGTTCGGACACGAAAAGGGCTCTTTCACAGGCGCCCACATGATGAAAAAGGGTAAATTTGAAGAGGGCGACAACGGCACTGTCTTCCTCGATGAAATAGGCGACATGGAGCTCTCTGCACAGGCGAAACTTCTGAGAGTATTAGAGAATAACACTTTCACCAGAGTCGGCGGAAACACTTCTATAACATCAGATTTCCGACTGATCACGGCGACAAACAAGAATCTGGAAGACGAGATATCCGACAGTAATTTCCGTGAGGACCTTTACTACAGGATAAATGTCGTTCCGCTCGTTGTCCCTCCGCTGAGAGACAGACACGACGACATCCCGCTTCTGGTAAACCATTTTATAAAAGAAGCCTGCTCCTTCAACGGCTTAGAGCTTAAAAAGGTTGATGAGGAGCTTATGTATATGTTCGTACAGTTTGAATGGCCCGGGAACGTGCGTCAGCTCAAAAACCTCATAGAGAGGATGGTCGTACTTTCCGAAGACAGCATGATGACTGTGGAAGATGCGCCTGATTTCATTCAGGGGAAAGGCATTCAGCAGCAGACATACGATGTCGAATACGAATACCCGCTTAAACACGCAAAGGAAAACTTCGAGAAACATTATATACTTAACGTTCTTCAGAACAACGACTGGAATATCAGCCGTTCCGCCCGCATCCTCGAGATAGAGCGTACATACCTCCACCGTAAGATAAAAGCCTACGGACTCGAAAAAGAATAACAATTAAAAAGGATTCAAAATGATCAAATATCTCACAGGGACTGTCATAGTCTTTATACTTGCATATATAATAGTGACTTACAGCGTTAAACAGGCAGGAGCAGACAAGAGCTTCGACGAAGCGATGGACGTGCCTTTCGGCGAATATACGGCTATGGGTATACGTGAAGCCGCTAATGAAGAGGATGGATATCTGCTTTATCTGGATAATCTGAATCTGTATGAAAGCCGTGATAAAAAGGGCACTACATGCAATACAAACCTTGAGATATACTTCCCGCTGAAAAAGAACGCAAAGCTCGTTATGAAGCTGCGCTACAATGTCGGCGTTTTCCTCGCAAAGCCCCTCAGGGAGATGACAGCGCAGGAAGCTCTCATGCCTGAAGGGCAGTATACCATGATCAAATCTCTGAAAGACGGCTATGCCGAAAGGTATAAGATCACAAACATGACAAAGGTCATACTAAAAGACTTTACCTGTAAGGAAGTTGACTAAATCTTATACCCCGTATAAACCGAAACGGGCACAGTGTAGATAACATCCCCGCCAAACCTGCGGGCGTTTATCCCCAGCCTGTCTTTGCCTATGTCGTTTGTCACCATAGCTCTCAGCTTCGGCACGTCTTCCTCCTTTGGGAATGATGCGGCGATCTGCGCCTCCAGCTCTATATCCACGCCGTATTCGCTCTTTCGGCATTTATGCAGCCCCGACGTCATGAAAAGTTCTTCGAACTCTTCCGTGGTGAGTGCGTGCACATGGGAATGGTCTCTTATCATCTCGAGCTTGTCATACGCCTCGGATTTATCAGTAGCGATCCCTACATCCGCCACAAGTACACGCCCGCCTGGCTTGCAAACACGCATCATCTCCGCCAGAGCCTGCCTCACATCATGAAAGTGGTGAAAGCTGTATCTGGTGATGACTAGTGAAAACGTATCATCCTCATAGGGAAGGGGATACGCCTCTCCTATGTCCCAAGACATATTCCCCAGACGCTTTTCCGACTGGGATATCTTTGCCTGCTTTATCATCTCTGGCGTGATGTCCACACCTGTGACATGTGCGCAGTACCTTGCGAATTCACAGGCGACAAGCCCCGGCCCGCAGGCGACATCGAGGACATTATCCTCAGCCCCAGCCTTAGACATATCCACCAATAGCTGCATAGCATCGAAATGCCCCGCCAGCTTTGTGAAAGGTATCGCCTGTTTTGAGAATTGCTCTATGATGTTCTGCTTATGTTCTTTGCTGTCCATATGTGCCTCCTGACAGTGTTTATCTAATATAACTTGTGAGCATATGGCAATCTTGCTATATTATGTCAATGAATATAGAAAATATGACACTTATCCCGCCTGTCGAGATAGGCTACATCTTAAATCCTGATCTGCCCGTGATACCTTTCTCTATGAATGTGAAAGATGCAGGCTGCGCCGCACCCCATAAACACCCGAGGGGACAGCTGATCTATGCAGGCAGCGGAACCATGAAGGTTATCTGTGAGAAGGATATATGGATAGTCCCCAGCTCACAGGCAGTATGGGTGCCTCCGTTCACAGAGCACGAGGTCTTTTTTCCCGGTGAAGTCACAATTCGGAACCTGTTCATCGACCCCGACTTTACATCGGGTCTTTCTGGTGAATGTATGGTTTTCGAAGTTTCGCCTCTGCTGAGAGAATTAGTGTCAAAAATATCCGATAAGCAAACATATGTGAAACAGAGCAGAACTTACCGCCTCATGACAGTTATCATAGACGAGCTTTCAGAAGCTGTTCCTACAGATATCCGTCTGCCCCTTGCCCGTGATGAAAGGCTGATGAGGGTTTTAAACGAACTTTTAAAAGATCCTTCAGATAAGCGGGGATTGGACGATTACGCATTAAGTGCAGGTGCCAGTGCCCGCACCCTTGCCAGACTTTTCCTGAAAGACACGGGGCTCACATTCTACGAATGGCGGAAGCGTCTGCGCCTTCAGGAGGCGATAAAAAGGCTGGGAGAGGGGGAGGATGTCACGGGCATAGCTTTTGATCTGGGATACTCGAGCCTCAGTGCTTTTATTAAGATGTTTCGTGAATCCATCGGTGCGCCCCCGGGCAAATTCGCAAAAAGATCAAAATAATATTGACATTACCCCGTTTTACATTAAAATAAGAATAGGCGAACACTTGTTTGCTCTGGTTTGACCCGCTGATGCAAAAGGACTTGCAGCAGGCGGAGCAGGCTTCAGGCTCATTAGTGAGGTGCATAATGACAGACAGACAGAAGAAGTTTATGGACTTTATCGAGGGATTCATCAGGGATAACGGATACAGCCCTTCCATCAGAGAGATAGCCAAGGGGCTCGGTCTGTCGTCCACCGCCAGCGTTAAAAAGATGCTCGACAGGCTCAGCGACAACGGGCTTTTGAACCGTTCAAACAGCATAGCCAGAGGCATCGAAATGCCGAATACGGGCATACCCGTTCTCGGACGCATCAAGGCGGGCGTACCTGTCGAGGCAGAAGAGCACATCGAAGGCTATATGAAGCTCGACCGCCTGACCATACGCTCAGGAGGGCACTTCTTCCTCACTGTCGACGGCGACAGTATGAAGGATGAGGCAATACTCGACGGCGATTATGTACTTATAAAGCCAAGCCCTGTCATCCTGAACGGACAGATAGGAGCCTTCCGCATTAATGGCGAGGTAACCCTTAAAACATTCAGACAAAACGATGAGGGCATCTTCCTTATGCCGGCAAACGAAGACTTCGACCCGATACCAGTCACCGAATACGACAATTTCGAGGTTATCGGCATATTAAAGATGGTGATGCGCATGGCAGAGCGCGGCCATATGTTTGACCCTGTTTAGGTCTTTCGCCTTAAACTAATACACAATTTATCGGAGATATGATGCTTTTAAACCTGCACGAGCGGGTGCGTGTCGGAGCTGTCTTCGAAAGCTCTCCAAAGCCTGTCTGGTTCAGCCTTCACGGTGAAAAAGTCGTCGTGAAAGAGATCTGCTATCGATGGAAAGAGCGAGACGGAGCCGACATCATCCATAAATACACAGTCACAGACGGTTTTAATGTGTTTGAGCTTTCGTTCAGCGCAATGGATGCCTGCTGGTATCTGGAGGCGATGGACGAGGGTGACGGACAATGATCCTCTGTATGGACATGGATGCATTCTTTGCATCTGTGGAACAGGCGGCAAACCCGCACCTGCGTGGTAAGCCCATAGCCGTTATCGGCGCAAGGGAGCGTACCGTTGTCGTCACATGCTCTTACGAGGCGAGGGCTCTCGGCGTGCGCACAGGAATGAGCAAATACGAGGCTATGAAAATATGTCCATCCGTGGAGCTTGTCACCACCAGCAACCGCATATACACCCACGTATCCACCGAGATAACCAAATTTTTAAAAACCATAACGCCGGAGGTCGAGGTTTATTCCATAGACGAGGCGTTCCTAGATATATCCGACTGCGAACAGGACCCTACGGCGCTCGCATACATGATAAAAAGCCACGTGAAACGCAACTTCAACGTCACCTGCTCCATAGGCATAGGCCCGAACAAACTCGTGGCAAAGATGGCGTCAGGCGTTCACAAGCCCGACGGCTTTTATATGGTAGAGCCAGACGAGGCAAAGGACTTTATGGACAGCTTCGAGCTGGGCGACATATGGGGGATAGGGCGCAGACTGAATAATAAATTCCGCAATATGGGCATATTCAATACCGCAGACATTCGTAAATTCGGCGAGGAACGACTTTGCGAGATGTTTGGCATCAACGGCAGTAAAATATTCCAAATGGCTCACGGCGGCTATACAGACGGCGTAGAACACAAAGAAACACCCGTAAAATCTATCGGACACAGCATGACCATCCCGCATAACCTGCACAACAGAGAAGACGCAGCAGGATATATCCTTCAGCTTTCAGAGATGGTCTCCGCCAGAGCCAGGAAGAACGGCTACTCAGGCAAGACACTGCACCTTACTATCAGGGACAGCGACATGGGCACAGTAGGGCGCAGGCATACCTTCGGCTTTTTCACATCCGCCACGCACCACATTTACGAGATAGCCATGACCATATTCGACGAGCTATGGACAGGGTATCCCATCAGACTCTTAGGTGTTTCACTCGGCTCTCTAGTGCCGGGGTGCGTTATGCTTTCGAATATCATGGACGACTTTCAGGGCTGGCCTGATATATATGACACCATTGATAAAATTAACGATAAATACGGCAAGCAGGTCGTCTCTTACGCCTCTGTCCTAAACTGTAAGAGGAGGGGAGCAAAGACCATTTCCCCCGCATGGCGTCCAGACGGCACCCGCAATGTACAATTTTAAACTATTTTCGTCAGCATGACGATGGATTGTGTATTGAAATGATTTCTAAGATTGCTTCGCTTTGCTCGCAATGACATATTAGCTGAATAAAAAAGGGGAGCAGATGCTCCCCTTGGAATTTGATAATTTAACAAAACGAGGGCTAAGATTGCCGCGTCGTTTCACTCCTCGCAATGACGATTTTGTTATACTTTGATGTCTACGTCCATGCCGAGAAGGGCGGAGTATGTAGAAATTACAGTGTCAACTTCCTCAGCGAGGAACTGATCGACCTGCTCCGGAGCACGTCCCACGAACTTAATAGGGTCGAGGAGGGCGAGTATCTCGTCTTTATTCAGCGGAACAGATTTATCATCTGCGAGTCTGTCGAGGAGGTCGTTTGACTGGCCTTCCATCTTAACACGTTTACCCGCTTCCATAGATGCAACCCTCACGGATTCGTGCATCTCCTGTCTGTCTGCGCCGCGTTTTACGGACTCCATGATGATGTTCTCAGTAGCCATGAACGGAAGTTCCTCCATGACACGCTTCTCTATCATGCGCTCGTAAACAACGAGTCCGTTTGTGATATTGTAAAGCAGTTCAAGGATGGAGTCTATGCAGAGGAAAGCCTCTGAAATGCCTATACGGCGGTTTGCAGAGTCGTCCAGAGTACGCTCAAACCACTGCGTGGCGTGTGTCATGTATGGGTTCATGCCGAGGGCGATGACGTGGCGTGCGAGTGAGCACACACGTTCGCTTCTCATAGGGTTACGCTTGTAGGCCATTGCGCTGGAGCCGATCTGGTTCTTCTCAAAAGGCTCTTCGATCTCTTTCAGGTTTGCGAGGAGGCGAAGGTCTGTCGCCATCTTGTGGGTTGTTTCCGCTATCTGAGCGAGTACGGAAAGCACTCTCGTGTCCTGCTTTCTGGTGTATGTCTGGCCTGTGATAGTGAGGACTTTGTCGAATCCCATCTTAGCTGTTACCATCTTATCAAGCTCTTTAACTTTCTCATGGTTTCCGTCGAAAAGGTGAAGGAAAGATGCCTGTGTGCCTGTTGTTCCCTTTACGCCTCTGAAGCGGATGTTCTCAATGGCGAATTCAAGAGCTTCGAAATCAAGCACGAAGTCCTGAAGCCAGAGACATGCACGCTTACCAACTGTGGTGAGCTGTGCCGGCTGAAAGTGTGTAAAGCCGAGGGTAGGGACATTCTTATACTGGCGTGCGAATTTGGCCATGTTGTCCATTACGTTTACGAGCTTTTTACGCACCAGCTCCATACCTTCTTTGAGTACAATGGCGTCAGTGTTGTCGCCGACGTATGCGGATGTCGCACCAAGGTGGATGATAGGCATTGCCTTCGGACAGCATTCGCCGTATGTGTGTACGTGCGCCATAACGTCGTGACGGAACTTGCGCTCCATCTGCGCTGCATATTCGAAGTCGATGTTTTCTACATTAGCTTTAAGCTCTGCTACTTGCTCTTCTGTGATGTTCAGGCCGAGCTCTTTTTCAGATTCGGCGAGGGCTATCCACAGCTTTCTCCATGTGGTGAATTTCTTATGCGGGGAGAAGAGGTAAAGCATCTCCTTGCTCGCATATCGCTCTGAGAGCGGGTTTGAGTAACCTTTGTAATCTTCCATTTAAATCCTCTATCTACTATTTATTCTCTTTTATCTTCTGAGCCCATCTGCGGGCATCTTCTTTAACCTGTTCTTCATCCAGAGTGAGCACTTTGCGGTCTTTCATGAGACACTGACCGTTTACGTATGTGTGTGTCACATCTGTGGATTTCGCTGAATATATAAGGTGTGATATCGGGTCGTAAACAGGTGTCATGTGCGGGGCGTCATAGGAAACAACGATAAAATCCGCAAGGTTCCCACGTTTCAGCTCGCCCGTTTTCCTGATCCCCAGACCGTTTGCGCCGTTCACCGTCCCCATTTTTAAAACTGTTTCAGCGGGGAAGGCTGTGGCATCCATCTGAACACCCTTATGCACGAGAGCCTGTGTCTGCATCTCGCTAATCATGTCGAGGTCGTTATTGCTGGCTGCGCCGTCTGTACCTATGGTTAGGTTTACGCCCGCATCGAGCATCTTTTGCGCAGGGGCAAAGCCGTTAGCCAGCTTCATATTGCTCTGAATATTCAGCGCAACATTCACTTTCTTCTTACCCATCAAATCTATCTCATCATCTGTGAGGTGTACGCAGTGGGCGAATATAGATTTATCAAGGTCGAAAGCGCCGACCTCGTCCATTATCTGTACTGTTGATTTGCCGTATTTTTCAATAGCATCAGGTCTTTCGTTTGATGCCTCGGCGAGGTGGGTGTGGAGCAGGATATCGTGCTTCCCGCAAAACTCGACACATTTAATATATGTATCAGGGCTGACTGTGTATGGGGCATGAGGACAAAGTGATATATCTATCAGTTTGTTATCCTGATATTTAAGGTATAGATCAGCCGCCTTTGCTATGTAGTCGTCGGGACCTTTGCCGAATTTAGTAGGGAAGTCCAGTATACCCGCACCGATAACGGCTTTCATGCCCGCTTTCGCTATGGAAGAGGCTATGATGTCGGAGATGAAGTACATGTCGCAACTTGTTGTCGTCCCTGACTTTATCATCTCTATAGCGGCGAGCTCCGTAGCGTTTAAAACGAATTCCTCTGAGAGCCATTTTGTCTCGGCCGGCCATATATGATTCTGAAGCCAGTCCATAAGTGCAAGGTCGTCCGCCATGCCTCTGAAAAGTGTCATTGGCAGGTGTGTATGGGTATTCACCAGACCTGGAAAGATGGCAGAGTTATGAAAGTATTCCACCTCATATCCGCTGGCGCCTTCCTCGTCTGCGTGGTTGACTATTCCGTGTATTTTATCCCCTGTGACAAGGAGATACTTGTCTTTGTGCAGTTCGCCTTCGTAGTATATATAGTCTGCGTAAAAGGCTTTTCTTTTCACTTCAGATCCTCCAGGATAGCAAGAATATCGGCAGGTGAGTCGGCCGTATAGTCAGCCGTTACATTTTTCAGAGTACCATAACCGTAAGTGCAAAAGCAAGTTTTAGCACCTGCACTCTTTCCTGCGAGGATATCGCCTGAACTATCTCCTATCATTAGAGTTTCTGACGGAGCAGAGTCGAATTCACTCATTATCCCGATGACGCCGTCCGGGGCGGGCTTCTTCACGCCGTAGCTGTCTCCGCCGTACCATTGGTCAAAGTATTGCTGAAGCCTGAATGCCTGAATCATGTCGTCCACTATCTGGCGGTTCTTATTTGAAAGTATCGCCGTCTGTATGTCCGCACGCTTTTCTATCAGCTCGAAAACAGGCTTAAAACCCTTTATAACAGCGGTGTTATCCATCATACGGTCTTTGTAAATCGTTCTGAAATATGTCTCCATCTCGTCTTTAAACAGATGTTCGCCTACGGCATTTATGACAAGTTTCCTCATGCCGCTTCCTACATACTGTTTTGTCATGTCCAGTGAAACGGGTGGGAGTCCGTAGTGTTCCAGCGTTGTTAAAAGTGAAGAATGTATATCCTGAATAGTATCTATTACCGTTCCGTCCATATCGAAAATAACTAAGCTCATCTTGTGTCCTTCGGTTTGAAAATAAGACTTCTGTTATACAATATTTACGCATAAATGCAATAAGATGACTGTGATTTATCTGATTAAATCTGATATAAAGGCTTATGGAAGAATACGGATATATCGGAATGTTCTTTATGAGCCTCGCTGCTTCGTCTGTTTTACCCCTCGGGAGCGAATGGCTGCTCGCTGCGCTGCTGATGAAAGGGCTGGACCCTGTACTACTGACGGCTACGGCTACATGCGGAAATTATCTCGGTGCCGTGACTACATATTATATAGGATACTTCGGCAGTGATTTCCTCACAGAGAGGGTTCTAAAGATCAGCCCTGAGAAGAGGGCGAAGGTTACGAGAATATATGAAAAATACGGCAGGGCCTCACTGCTGTTTTCATGGCTGCCCGTCATAGGAGATCCACTCTGTTTTGTCAGCGGGGTGATGAAGTATAATATTCTGCCTTTTTCGGCTCTCGTGCTGGCGGGAAAGGGTGCCCGATACGCATTTCTGACCTATATAACGCTGAAAATGATGTAAAACACGACAGAAGCGTTATTTTCACCTCTAACGAAAATATCACCTGATAATATAAAATCATAGCCCTTTAAAAATAAATCAGGCTTAAAAACGCTTTAAAACAGATAGGAAATGGACTATATATATTTATAAACATATGTTCTTTGAAGGAGATGATTTATGGACCTCTTTGAAAAACTGTTAAAAGAAGCCGAAAGAGCCAGCCGTGATGAAGACCTGCCGAACAATCTGCTCGAGATGATAAGAGACATATGCCATAACCCGTCTAAATATACCGACCACGACCTTATCGAAGACCTCATCGAAAGACTCGAAGACTATGAGCCATTTGCCGATGTTGGATGTGGGAACGAATCCTACAGCACAGCAGACGTACAAAAGGCTGTCGAAGCGATTATTTCTAAATAATACCAGTAAAATAAGACCTGTCTCACATTTGCACTTGCATATTCTAATAATGAATATATAATTCATTTTACTGCAGGAGTATTTATGGCACAGGTATTGAAAGAAGAAGTAAGGCTCAGGATATTAGAAGCAGCAGAGAGACTGTTTTTCCACGAGGGATATAAGGGTGCGACAATGGGGCTGATAGCAGAAGAGGCCGACGTTGCCACCGGTAATATATATAAGTATTTTTCAAATAAAGACGAGCTGTTCCGGACAGTTATAACCGAAGAGTTCATCAACGAGCTTTACATGCTGACAGAGAAGCGTGTAAAGACGCTCAGCGCAGAGATCATGAATGATGTCAGCATCAAATCATTAGAGAAGAATAGGGATGCAAACAACCTGCTGAAGTTCTGGGTAAAGAACAGGGTAAAGACTGTAATACTCCTGGATAGGGCTGACGGGTCTATCTATGAGTCTGTGCGGAACAGCTATTTCAACATGATGATAAACGAATCCATCAAAGGCAATAAAGTACTTATAGAAAACAAGATGATGCTTTTCACATTTAAGAACAGGCTGGCTGACACCATCCGAGGTCTGCTGGATATATTAACCGCATTTGAAAAAGAGAAAGATATAAAGGCGGCATTTACAATGAGCTGGGCATACCATTATGCAGGCATCAGAGGGCTTTTAGAGAGTGTCGAGTCATGAATATATTCTGGAAGATAGCAGAGAATAAGATAAGCGAGTGGCTGAATAAACCTGGAGAAGAAAAGCAAAAAGCAACTCCTGTGGTCAGTATTAAAGAATCAAAGCCTTATGAAAGCTATGTGTTAGAAGATATTTTTAAGCTGATTGATGAGTCGGTAGATAAGTTAGATGATGAGCGGGATATATTGCTAAAGAGAGCTTATGACATGGAGATAAATCTTTTGATGTCTTATGAGAACAGCGGATTCCCTCTGATGGCAAGAGCCACATCCGAAAGAATCCAGAAGTACAAGGCTTCGGTTTTCTCATCCCTATCCTAAGACATCACCATATTATTTAACATAATATATCTTATCGGACGTTATTTATATTTGATTGGGAGGTGAAAATTATGCCCTGCCGATTGAATGCTTGAATAATAATCAGGGATAAATCAAAGGTTTATTGTTTAGTATCAGTATCTTATGTGACCAGAATAAATACAACGCTGTAGAAATGGCCTGTTATTTTGCGTTCTAACGCAAGTTATATATTTTCGAAGGTAATCATATTCGAGAGAAAATAACCTGCCCTCATTTCAGAGCCGATTTTTGACTATTTTATCCAGTTTTTGAATTCGGGACGAATTTCCGCCATATCGTCAAAAATCCAAACCATCCTGTCCACGACCCATGCTTTGAATGTCATAACAATGATGTTGCCTATGATGACAGAGTAAATATCAAATCGATATAATCCATATATAAGAAACGGCAGCCCAAAGAATGAAAGCGTCATTAAGATACGCACAGCCTTCAGGTGATGTGACGGAATGCCCAGCTCATTACGGAGCAGATACACCCTCTCCCCAAATGTTCCTTTCGATGCCCATGTGTCTGTGTGCTTTGGTGCTTTGAAAACTCTGGGGTTCAGCCATATCCATAATATGCTGACGATTATCGGGATCAGCGAATATATGCCTATCCAAGCCCTAGACCAAACAGCCAGAGACAAGAGAGGCAGCACTGTGAAGCGTGTATATACACTCAGCGGGCTGGAATGCCTTGCCCAAACATCTTCGTTCATTGCCATTATCTTTTCAGATATCTTCGCTGCATCTAACATATTAATAAAGATAAAGAATAGGTGGAGAATGTCAAGAAATGAAAGGTCCGCCCTCTTTCAAGAACGGACCCCAAAATCATTAGATAATTACCATTGCCAGTGCGTAGCCCACAAGACACGCAGTAGTTACAGAGATTATCCCCGGAACCATAAAGCTGTGGTTGAAATACCATTTGCCTATCTTTGTTGTTCCTGTTGTGTCGAAGTTGCATGTGGCGATATCCGACGGATAGTTAGGGATAAAGAAGTATCCGTAGCATGAAGGCATGATACCTATCAGCAGTGCCGGAGGAAGACCGAGCCCAAGCCCCACAGGGAGCATCATACGGCATGTGGCGGCCTGAGAGTTTATCACTACGGAGACCACAAACATTGCTATGGCGAATGTCCATGGATAATCCTGAACCATCGCTGTGATGCCTGCTTTGAAGCTAGGCATTGCGTGCTGGAAGTATGTATCGCTCATCCATGCGATACCGAATATCGCTATGGCCGCCACCATACCTGATTTAAACACGACGCCTTCGGGCACTTTATTAGTTTTTGTCTTTGTGACTATGAGGATGATACCGCCGAAAGCAAGCATCATCATCTGGATTATTACTGCCATACTAATAGGTTTGGCGCCTTCGGAGAGTGTCCTGACGGAAGGAACCATAGCTATTATTACTATCACAACGAGTGCGAGTATGAAGAGGAGCACTGCGTTTCTAGCTGAAACAGGGAGCTTCTCGTCAAGTGTTGTCGCTGTTGTATTTCTGATACGTTCGCCCCAGACAGGGTCTTCGAGGCGTTTCTGATATTCCGGGTCGTCTGCGAGCTCTTTGCCTCTGCGGAGCGAATAGAGTGACATTGCGATGCATCCTGCCAGTGTCGCAGGGATTGTCACGCCGAGGATAGAGAGCAGTGTTATATTCGCATTAATATTCGAAAGCTGAGAGAGATAGTAAACAACTGCCGCGGATATCGGGCTGGCTGTGATGCCTAGCTGTGATGCTACGGAAGCCGCCGCCATAGGGCGCTCTGGGCGTATCCCGTTTTTCAGTGCTACGTCGCCTATGATGGGCATTATGGAATACACTGCGTGCCCTGTGCCGAGCATGAATGTCATTGTGTATGTAACGAGAGGTCCGATGATTGTTACTCTCTTAGGGTTTGACCTAAGCAGCCTTTCCGCTACCTGAAGCATATATTTCAGACCGCCTGCTGCTTCGAGTATAGATGCGCATGTTACCACTGCAAGGATGATGAGCATTACAGTGATCGGTGGTGATGTAGGGGTCATGCCGAAAACGAAGACTTCGATGGCAAGACCGATACCTGAAACAACTCCAAGCCCTATACCGCCGTAACGGCTGCCTATATAGAGCATAACCAGTAAAAACATAAACTGCATATATAACATGATGTACCTCCATGTTTTATTCTCTAACATGGAATATACACCCGCTATTTCAAATGTAAATTATTAGGAAATAAGGGTTTTTTAGAATTTAAAGTTCTTTTTGATCATTTTGCTCACGGTCTGGATGCCAGCTTGAAACGCTTCTCCGGCCGTCCGACAGTGCCGTAGTCTATATCTACGGTGAGGAGTCCCGTTCCGTTCAGGTATTCGAGGTATCTGCGTGCGGTGTTTCGGCTGGCTCCTATGTGTCTGCCCACCTCTTCCGCTCCCATGGCTTCTTTCAGGCTTTCGAAAACAGCGATGATCTTTTTAAGGGTGATGGGGTCTATCCCTTTCGGCATATCCTGAGACATAACGGCGTCTGAGTGCCTGTCTAGCAGGTGGTCTATGTCGCCCTGCTCCAGTGTTTTACAGCAGTCCATCTCTTTCAGATATTCTTTAAAGCGTTCCAGTGATTTTTTGAATCTGTCGAATACCACAGGCTTTACGATATAGTCGAAAGCTCCGCCACGCACGGCTTCCTGTAGTGCTTCGACGTCTCTGGCCGCCGTGATGAGCACTATGTCTGTGCGTATGCCCGATCCGCGAACCTTCCAGAGGAAGTCCATGCCCGAGCCCTCGGGGAAATACAGATCCAGAAGCACAAGCTGTGGTTTCAGAATCTCTGTCATCTCAAAGGCATCGTCCAGCCCGTTTGCTATACCGACCACTTCAAACCCGTCGACCTTTTCGGTGAAACGCCTGTGCAGATTCGCTATATCTATGTCGTCTTCCACTATTAACACTTTTATCACTGTTATACCTCTCTCTTGGGTATTTTAACGCTGAAACAAGCACCGCCCATGCGTTCGGACGTGCCTGTGGTTATCTCGCCTTCCAGAGCATTCAGAGCCATTGTGACGTTATAAAGCCCGATGCCCCTGCCCCCAGATTTGGTCGATGCGCCCTTTCTAAATACGTCTATCTCGCTGGGCAGTCCTCTGCCCGAGTCCTCTACCTTTATAATGAAATTCTCTCCGTCCTCATACAGCCCGAGTGATATCATCGGCTTCACGCCTTTATTCTCTTTGGCTGCGTCGATGGCGTTGTCCAGCAGGTTGCCCAATATCGTAAGGATGTGCTCGGGCATAGGCGGTCTGGACGGCCACCCGCCGTTGAAATCCAGCTCAAACCCGCATTTCAGCTCGCCCGCTCTATTATATTTCCCGAGTATGACGCCAGCTATCATCGGACAGTTCACCTGAGAATCGGTATATTCCACAAGTCTATGATATCCTTCGGATTCTTTCAGAATGATGTTTTTTGCCTCGTCGTATTCCTCAAGCTGTAAAAGCCCGCTTATGGTGTGCAGCTTGTTGGAGTATTCGTGGCTCTGTACACGGAGAAGTTCCGAGCACTGCCTTGCCTGCTGAAGCTCGTTGCTGAGGTAGTCCATCTCGTCCTTTCGACGGAATGTCGCCACTGCTCCCTCTGCTTTTCCGTTTATTATGACGGGGATAATGTTAAACAGCATAAGGTGGTCAGCGGTGAATATCTCTTCGTCCAGAGCCTCTTCCAGGTTTTTGATGCGCTGTGTCACGTATGCCTGCGGGATAAGCTCGTCGATGTTTTCACCCTTAAGGTCGAGGGGATGACCGAGCAGTCTGCCCGCTTCATTGTTTGCAAATCTGACACGCCCTTCTTTATTTACGGCTATGATGGCTGATCGGACAGAGTTTAGTATTGCTTCCCTCTCTTTCAGCATGGATGCTATCTCCGATGGCTCCAGCCCAAGAGTCAGCTTTTTGACGTATCCGCCGATGATGCTCGCACCCAGAAGCCCGACAAAGAGCATTATGAAAAGGTATGTCACAGGCTCTTTCTGCGCATCGTGTACTAGTTTCAGCACGCTGGTCTCCAGGTATCCTACAGATACAAAGCCCAGTATCTCGCCATTCTCAGCTTTCACAGGGGCAAAGCCTCGCAGAGACGGCCCAAGCGTGCCAACGGCTCTCGATGTGTATACCTCACCGTCTAATACGGCTCTGAAATAGTCTCCGCCGACAAATTTTTTACCTATCCTGTCTGCCACGGGGTGCGCCAGCCTTATGCCGTCTTTACGTGCGACCACGATGAACCTGGCACCGATGTCGTCCTGTATCTCCAGCATGGTCTGCTGCAGCTTTTCATTCGGCTCGCCCAGCTTCAGCGCTTCCACCACTATTGGCATTTTGGCAATCGTCCTCGCCAGCCCTATTGTTTTTGCTTTGTTCGATTCGTCTAGATATCGTCCCACCATACCGTTGAAAATGACGGCTGTGATGGCTATCTGGAAACAGACCAGTATAGACAGCATGATGATCATCTGGCCTTTGATAGACTTTGGTACAAAAAATAAAATACCTTTTCCCGGCTTCATCTGTTTCCTGCTTTTGAGTTTTATTTAAATATAGCCCGCATGGGCGAAGATACAAGGCGGATTTCAAACAATCACTTTGACATTTGCGGGAAAGGCATTAATATAAAGGTCTTATGAAGATATTACACTTAGATACTGGAAAAGAATGGCGAGGCGGACAGAGACAGGCTCTCTTTCTCCATGAAGGACTGCTCGAGCTGGGTATAGAGTCCGTCATGGTGTGTAACGAGGCTGGCGAGCTCTGTAAAAAGGATGTGGAAGGTATCGTCCCCGTATCCTTCAAAGGCGAGGCCGACCTCGGGTTCATCTCCGAGCTGAAGGACATCATAAAACACTATCAGCCTGACATCGTACACACACACGATGCCCATGCACTCACCCCTGCCATCTTCGCAAGGGTCACAGGCAGAGGCTTTAAGCTGATAAACACCCGCCGTGTGGACTTCAGTATAAACAAAGGCTTCATAAGCAGAAAGAAGTATAACAACAGCAAAGTCGATAAGGTCGTCGCCATATCCGAAGCTATAAGAAAAATGCTGGTGGACGACGGCGTAAAGGCTGAGAAAGTACCCGTGATAAACAGCGGAGTACGCTTCCCCAAGTCTATCAGCTTTCAGAAGGTACTGGAACTAAGAGATAAATACGAAATAGATCCTGAACAATACATCGTCGGCAATGTCGCAAACATGGCAGACCACAAAGACCACTATACCCTGCTGAATGCATATGAGAAGTTCTATCACGAAGCAGAGGGAGCAAGGCTCATACTTGTGGGTGACGGTCCTATGTTTGAAGAGGTGAAGAACTACGCCTCTGGGCTCAGCTCATACGGCAGCATGGTCTTCACTGGCTATACTGCTGATGTTTATGAACATATCGCCATCTTCGACCTGTTCTGCATGTCTTCAAAGACCGAAGGACTGTGCACATCCATAATAGACGCTTTCTTCATGGGGTGCCCTGTTGTGGCCACGAAAGCGGGCGGTATACCCGAACTGGTGAAGCATAATTTCAACGGGCTTCTGAGCGACGTGGGCGATGCGGATGCGCTGGCTGATAATATACTGGAGGTATATGACGATCTGCCTATGGAGGACAAATTCGCCGCAAATGCATTTCATACTGCGCTGAAATTCACCGACGGAGGTATGGTGCAGAAATATGTTAAACTCTATAAAGAGCTTTTAACGTAACGAACGTATTCAAACCCTTCATAATCTTCTGTTTCTGCTGCTTTCCATTTGGATTTATCAAACTCAGGGAAGAATGTGTCCCCTTCGAAATCTTCTTTAACATACGATATATGCAGCTCGTCCACCATGTCTACAACATCGGCATATATTTGTCCGCCGCCGATGAAAAAGAGCTTTTTGTCATAGTCTTTCGCCGCTTCGATGCACTCTTCTACGGATTTGAAAACTCTGCACCCTTCTATCTCTTTGCCCGAGCGGGTGATGACAAAGTTCTCCCTGTTTGGCAGAGGTCTGCCGATGGATTCGTATGTCTTTCTACCCATGGCGATGATGTGCCCCGATGTCTTTGCCTTGAACAGCTTCAGATCCTCGGGCAGATGCCACGGCATGTCGTTGTCTTTGCCTATGACACGGTCTTTGGTCATGGCGACAATGAGTGCCGTTGTCATACGGCAACCTCAAATCTGATGACAGGATGTGACTCGTAGTCAACGAGTTTTATATCGTCAAAACTGAGCTGATCAAATGGCTTATCTGCTATTTCCAGCTTTGACAGAGCCATAGGCTCACGGGTGAGCTGTTCTTTCAGCCCTTCCATGTGGTTTTCATATATATGCGCATCGATGATGGTGTGTGCGAATTCGCCGAGCCCAAGCCCGACCTCTTTCGCCAGCATCATTGTCAGCAGTGAGTAACATGCGAGGTTAAAAGGTATGCCGAGTGCAATATCGCCCGAACGCTGTGTCAGGTGGCAGTTCAGCTTTCCGTCTTTGACAGAGAAGCAGTATGTATAGTGGCAAGGAGGCAGTTTGCTCTCTGCTGCGTTTGCTGGGTGCCATGCGGATACTATCATCCTGCGCTGTGAAGGACAGTTAGGATTAACCTTTACTTCCTTAAGGCTGTCAATGATATACTGTATCTGATCAAATACCATAGTGCCGCTTTCAGGGTCTTTTTTCACCCATTTAGTGCCCCAGTTCTCACCGTCGAGCCCCTTTTCAGGAACCGGAAATCTGCGCCAGAAACGTCCGTATGCGGTCTCGAGCCTTCCTTCTTCGTCGGCCCATGCGTCCCATATCTTTGTCTTGTTTCTGAGGTCTCTGATGTGTTCCTCGCCTGAAAGATACCAGAAAAGTTCGTGTACCAGAGAGTTGAAGAACATCTTTTTAGTGGTGAGCAGAGGAAAGCCTTCTGCGAGGTTTACTCTGTAGAAATAGCTGAATACGCTGTATGTCGCAACCCCTGTCCTGTTAGGGATATAGACACCGTTGTCCATCACATATTTCACCATATCCTTATAAACCTGCATATTTATCCTCCATCGCTGTAAGCTGTTGTTTTACTTATAATATTTCTTTAAAGTCTGCGGACTGACACCCAGATAATACAGGTTTATCAGCACCCAGTTACGAAGCATTGTATATAAAAATCCTTCGGATTTCCACCTTCTTGGTGATGTCTTTACAGATAGTTCCGACAGATATACTTCATACCCCTTTTTCTTCATGTCCTGCATGAGGCGCACATCTTCCATAAGAGGTATCTCCGCATAGCCTCCGACAGCCTCAAATGCCTCTCTGGTGCAGAATAGAGCCTGATCGCCGTATGGGCATTTCGTAATCCTGTTACGCAGATTCGCACCCCACTCTATCATGCGGAATATAGGCGAAGGGTCATTTATCTCAAGTTTAAATGCGCCGTGGGAGTGATCTTTAAGGGCATTCTCTATCTCAGCGTAAAATCCGTCGGGGAGTATCGTGTCTGCATGAAGGAAAAGTAAGACGTCACCGCCTGCTTTTTCAGCTCCGGCGTTCATTTGAAAAGCTCTACCTTTAGGCGAGTTTATCTTTATAACATTTTCGTATTTAATACTATTTATTGTGTCACCAACCGCATCAGAAACGACTATCTCGCAGTCAGCCTTGAACATGATGTCTGCTATGGTGTCGTTTATCTGCTCCTGTTCTTTATAAACGGGTATTATGACAGACAGCTTCATCGTCTGCTCTTCACCTTTTTATAAACCACGGGGAGCAGCATCAAAAGCCCCAGAAGCACAAATGCCGACAGCATCCCCGGTGAGAAAATATCTTTCGGAGAAGTGACCTCGTTCAGCCTGCTGCCTGCATATACAAAAACGAACCCGCCTGGGATCATCCCCAGAAAGCTGGTCCAGAAGAATGTCGAAAGGCGTAGGACTGTCAGCCCCGCCAATATATTTATCAGGAAAAATGGGAATATAGGTATGAGCCTGAGTGTCAGCATATACATATGCCCGTTTGCGCTCAGCTCGCTGTTCAGCTTTGCCAGCTGTTTTTCATACTTTTTGTTCAGTGATGAGCCCATGACGTACCTAGCCATGAGGAAGCCCAAAGATGCGCCGACGGTCGCTGCCGTAACTGCGAATAATGTCCCCGCAGCAGCACCGAAAAGGTATCCGCCGCCGAGCCCGAGTATAACAGCTCCCGGTATGTTCAGCCCAGCCACCAGCACATATATCAGCAGATATGCAAAGACAGAAACTATATAATTATCAGCGACGTATGCCTTAAGTGCATCTGCGTTCGCCTTGAGAGCGTCTATGGTGAGCAGGTCTGCGTATGGGCTTTGCCTTATCCACACGGCTATGCCTATGACGGCTGCAAGCAGCAATATCTTCTTTATCAATGTCTACTCCTCTGAGACCTCTATCCCTGCCTCAGCAAGGATCTCGTCTATGAAACATTTCAGTTTTCTCAGGTCGTTTATGTCGTCAATGTCGCTGAGTTTATATATCTCCGCAGTTTTGAGTCCTGCGTTTTCAAATCTTAGCATAGTTTCGGTGAAAACGCTCTCAGTGCTCCACACCATGTCTGTGAATACTGCGTCTGTCAGCGTATCTTTCCTGAAACCTATCAGGTAGTAGCCTCCGTCGTCCGATCCGCCGATCACAGCATCCTGCATCTGTTCAAACGCTTCGTATATCACGTCTGAATTTAGCTGAGGTATGTCGCTCCCAGTTATGATGCACTTATCGTAACCATTTTCCATAGCTGTTTTCAGAGCATTGTGCATCCTCTCGCCGAGGTCGCCGTCTGCCTGCGGGTAAAACTTCATATCCTCACCCAGCCACGCCTGAAAGTCTGCCAGCCTGCCATACGGTTCTATGAACAAGAGCATGTCGATGTCAGGCACAGCGCAGGACATTATGATGCTCTCTGTCATCAGCCTATAGAACTCCGCCGCTTTTTCACCGCCGATGTCCTTTGCAAGGCGGGTTTTCACCCTCCCCGCTTCGGGGTATTTCAGAAAGAGTATATGAGCATGTTTCATTTGAAAGATCCTTTGCTGAACGGTATCAGAGCGGGTACTTCACGGCTGTATTCGATATATTCCTGACCGAATTCCTTACGGAGCTTCCGCTCCTCGTTTATGGTGCCCAGTATAAAATATACCGTGAGAGCAGTGTTCAGATATAAATCCTTTACTGCCAGCGGTCTGGCCCATATCAAAAGGAGCGAAACGGAGTAGTAAGGATGGCGGACATATGCCAGTGCGCCCCTGCGGGTCAGCTTTGGCTTGTGATATTTATATTCAGTGCCTTTCAGCTTCATTTTCACCTGTGTGATGCCGAGGAAGGTTCCGTTGTCGTAGCTTTTAACGGCGTACAGACCGAATCCGAGCCCTGCAATCCACGAAATAGCATAAAATACATACATGGCAGTGTTTGGTATAAAAAGAGGTTTAGAGGGGAGAAAATGGTACATAAGGAACAGCGGGACGAAAAGCAGTATGGACTGCGCAACATAAAAGAACCTGTACCACCATTTGAAATAAACCCTGCGCATGATGTATGCATCAGCCAGAACACTGTGCAGTATGCAGTAAGCGGTTAGGAATATAAGGAATAAAGCCACTTTTAAAGTTGAATTTCAGTCTTTTGCAGGTGATATTTCAGCTCGTTGATAGCATAGGGGCTAACGCTGAAATCTCTGTAGCCTATCTTTATCAGCTTTATCAGCATCTCAGGATCGGCAGCCATCTCACCGCATATCTCAACGGGGATATTTATCTCGTTCGCCTTTTCGAGGATACGTTTTAAAAGGTTGATAAATGAGACATTATCAGGCTTATAAAGCGAGCTTACCTTCGGGTTTCCTCTGTCGAGGGCGAAGAAGTACTGGAACATGTCGTTTGTCCCGATACTGAAGAACTGGCAATGCCCTTTGAATTTATCCAGCTGATATATAAGTGACGGTATCTCAAGCATCACGCCCATTTCAGGGAGGTTCAAGCCTTCGCTTTTGGCTATTTCACGGGCTATCTCTAGTATTTTGAAATACTCCTCTGCATCAGCGACAAAAGGCACTAGTATGCGCACGTTCTTATACTCTTCATGCAGTCTGATAAGGGCTGTAAGCTGGTTTACCAGCATATCTTTATAATCGGTGAGGAGCAGACGAACGCCTCTGTTACCCAGTGCGGGGTTGTCTTCGAATGCTTCGTATGCAGATTTTTTGTCCGATCCGATGTCCAGCAGTCTGAAAACAACAGGCTTATGGGAAAATGCTCTGAGGATTCCTCTGTAGGTCTCTATCCTTTGCTCAAGGCTGCATTTGCCTTCTTTGCTAAGGTAGAATATCTCTGTACGCACAAGGCCGATGCCGTCTGCGCAGAACATCTCTGCCTTTTCAGAATCCAGAACGGATGAAACGTTCGCATAGAACTTAGCCCTTGAGCCGTCTGGCAGGATAAGGTTACGACAAGCGTATTCTTTGTCCTCCACGGGGAGCTTTTTCGAGTTCTGCTTTTCTTTATATTTTGCAATGGTCTCAGCCGTGGGGTTGAAGATGACCAGTCCGTCATATCCGTCCACGATGACGCTTTCACACGCCTCGACCTTATTATGTATATTCGAAATGCCTGTAACGGCGGGTATTTTCCTGCTTTTGGCGAGGATAGCCGTGTGGCTTGTTACGCCGTCTTTCTCAGTGACAAAGCTGCATACACGCTCAAGGTCAAGTGTTGCAGTTTCCCCCGGGGTGAGTCTGTCTGCGAAGATGACACTGTTTTCACGGAGGTCTGTATCCTTCGACACTGCGCCGAGGTGTGCGAGCAGACGGAAAGCGATGTCCTCTATGTCTGCGGCTCTCTCACGCAGGTATGCGTCGTTTATGGAGCGGAAACGGCGTATATACTTATCCGCTACGTGGCGAACGCTGAATGATGCGCTCTTCTTTTTATCTTTAACATGCTGTTCGATGTCGTCTCTGAAAGTGGCATCGTTCAGCATCATAAGGTGCGTTTCGAAGATGTTTGTTGCGATGCTCTCTTTCGATGCGGACATCTTGTCTATCAGCTCTTCGAGGTCTGCTCTGGTCTTTGCCATAGCTCCTCGGAAGGACTCAAGTTCTTCTTCAGGGGATGCGTGGTGATGTGTCATCTCCACCAGCTTTGCAAGAACCATAACAGGCTCTCCGAAAGCGATACCGCTCGAAAGCGGAACGCCTGCCTCTATGCGCTCTTCCGTGTTGTCATAGACGAGCTCGCCGTCTTCATGGCGCATTAGATAGTGCTTAAGCACGAGTCCTGAAACCTGCGCTGCAACGGCACGGAGAAGCTTTCTCAGTGTTTCGGTGTTTCTTTTGTTTTTATAAAACTGGAAAACCAGAACGCCGAATTCGTGGGTACGGCTGCGCAGAGGTATGCCGATGAAAGTATTATACGGCTCCTCGTTGATGCCCGGGAAATAGTGAAAGCGCTTATGCGCTGTGGCGTTTCTGATGAATGTATAGTGGTTGTTGGTGTATGTGAGACCGGTGAGACCCTCATTCAGCCCGAGGGAAACATTCCCCACGGCGCCTTCGCTTAGTCCTTCAGTAGCGGAGAGTACCAGCTTTTCTCTGGAAGAACCTGCAAGGAGGTATATCGAGCATACATCGCTTTCTATAGCTTCTTTCAGGAACTTCACGATCTTTTGCAGTGTTGTGTTTGTGTCGTCGGCATTCAGGATGATGTTGCTGATACCGAGCAGTAGTTCAATTCTTTTCATATTTACCGTTGGGATAATAGCAGATAGTTAACTTATCTGCAACATAACATAATTAAACAAAAACCGATTCATCGGCATCGAGAAAATTGCACAACGCCGGAATCGCAGGAGTGACGTCATGGCTGTATTCATTGACATACAGCTCTATATGCTGACGTATGACATCATCGTCCAGTTCCATTGCGTTCTCCCTGATAAAAGGAAGAACCTGATCATAATTCTCTTCTGCAAATTCAATAGATTTTCTTATTGTGTAGTTTATTTTATCGGCCTCTGAGAGGATACTTTTTGATATCACTATGCACCCGAGAGGTATCGGAGACCTGAACTTTTCCTCATACATCTGCCCCAGGTCGCACAGCTTATGCAGCCCCATCTGCTGATATACAAAGCGTCCTTCGTGTATGACTACGCCTGCATCCACCTCCCCTGAAAGGACAGCCGGCATTATCATGTCGAACCGAAGCTGTATGAAGTGAAAATCTTCGCCGTAGAACATTTTGAAAAATCTGAATGCGCTGGTATTCACACCGGGGATGGCTATACGGCGGAGTGTTCGGATATCTTTATCCTCTTTGGAGACCACGAGCGGACCACAGCCAAAGCCGAGTGCGCCGCCTGATTTAAGTATGCGGTAGTTGTCGAGGATGTCTGGCACGACACCGTATGATACTTTCAGGATGTCGGAGCTGTTTTTCAGCGCCATCCTGTTCAGCACCTGCACATCGTCCATATATGCGTGGAATTTGTGCTCACATTTTATCTGTTCGTTCAGCATAGCTCCAAAAATGAACGTGTCATTCGGGCATGTTGATATAGCTATATCTATCTTCATATTAATTTGGCAGTGGTGTTTTACCTAACAGGTATTTCAGGTCGTCATCACGGAATTCAACACCCGCTCCGACAAACCAAGAGTCTGTCTCAGAGTTAAGGAAGTCGTCATAACCTGCTGAGATAAAGAGGTTTTTATAAAACTTATATCTGACGGCAGCCTGTGCATGCGCTTCTCTGTCTTCGTCATTATCAGGAAAGTCGAAAACGTCCGCTGTGAATACGAGCTTGTTCTCGTGCTCGCCGTCGAAAGGCATATAGTCGAGACCAATGCCCGCCTCGGATTCTTTAAGACCCACACGGAAGAAGAAATCGTCCCAGAATCTGTGCGCATACTGGAGTGTCCAGAGGAGTGCATCAGGGTTTGTGACCTCTTTCTCTTCGTAATAGGACATATCATCCTCACCGCTGTTGGCATTGCTGCCGTTTGTGGGCTGTCTGTTCAGCTCTGTGGTGGTTGTGCTGGTTGTACCGTTCTGATCACTGGAGAGACCGAGAAGGTAATATCTCTGGTATCCGGGTGTGATCTTAACATTTACGTGGCCTTTGCTGTTGTCTGTCTCGCCGTAGTTCTCTGCGGAGAATGCGAGGTCGACTTTGAACTGATCTATCTTACCCAGTGTGTCCTTCAGCCCTGTGAGAGCGCCGTTGAGGTTGTCCACTGTATCTTCGTCGTTTACAAGGCGGCCGATGGTTCCTTCGCCGCTGTTCACCTTGCCTGTGATATCATTAAGGTTATCGACAGTCTGCTCCAGTTTACCAGTAACGACTGCTATGTTTTCGATAGCTTTTTTCAGATTTTCTTTCTGACTGCTCATGACATCGTCAAAGTCGTCTGTGATGTTACGCACATTCTTTGCGATGGTTGGGCCGTCCTGTTTCAGGCTGTCTGTCACCACACGCAGGTTTTCTGCGATGAGCGGTGTCTGCGTTCTCAGGTCAGCCGTGATGGCGTTTATATTTGCTACTATGGCGTTTATGTTGTCCTGATTAGCTACTGTTATCTCGCTCAGCTTGCCTGTCAGTGTTTCCATATTTGCCACTATTGCGTTTATGCTCTGCTGATTCTGTTTTATCAGAACATTTACATTATCTGTTATTTCAGAGATATTTGTCAGCGTAGAGGACATCTGGTTCCTCGCCTGATCTGTCGCCAGAACCTGACGGAGGGATGCCGTGATAGCTTTTACGTCGTCTGCGATATCACCGAGCTTATTACCCAGCTGGTCGAAGTCTGTTATCTCGCCTGACTCCGTGATGGTTGCGCCGTCCTTAAGCGTACCGTTAGCATCTGCGCCGACCATTTTAAGCTCTGCATACTTTTCGCCTAGGAATCCTTTGGAGCGTACAAGGACCTTAACGTTTGCGGGCAGTTCATACTGTTCATCTATCAGAAGATCGGCAACGGCCTTACCGCTGACGAGCTTTATATCCTTTACCTTACCGACCTCTACACCGCTGTAGATAACAGGTGCGTCAACAGTTAGCCCTGCGGCGTCCTGCAGCTGTGTCGTTATCTCGATGCCTTTGCTGTCTGAAAATGAAAAGTCCACCAGTCTGAGTGACATTGCGCTGATAAGCACAAGGCACCCGACGACGAACACCCCTACTTTTGCTTCAAGTCCGAAATTCATAATGCGCTCCGTTATATGATCTTTATCGGGCCCTCTTTGGAAGCGGAGAAAAACTGCTTCACATAAGGGTTATCAGTATTTTTAAAATCATCGGCTGTGCCGTAAAGCACAACCTTACCGTCGTAAAGCATTGCTATATAGTCAGCAATCTTTAATGTGCTCTCGATATCGTGTGAGATGACGATGGATGTGATCCCCAGCTCTTTCTGTGTGTCGTGGATGAGGTTGTCCACCACGTCGCACATGATAGGGTCCAGTCCTGTCGTCGGCTCATCGTAAAGGATAATGTCAGGCTCAAGTGCTATGGCACGGGCGAGCCCCACCCTCTTACGCATACCGCCCGAGAGCTCAGACGGCATCTTATCTTCTATATCTCTGAGACCTACCAGTTTCAGCTTTTCCGTAACTATCTTTGCGATCTCTTCCTTATTCTTCTTTGTATGCTCCACCAGAGGGAAAGCGACATTCTGCTGTACGTTCATAGAGTCGAAAAGAGCGGCATTCTGGAACAGTATGCCAAACTTTTTACGCATGTCTTTCAGCTCGTCACGCTTCATAACCGTGAGGTCTGCACCGTCCACATACACTTTTCCGCTTGTGGGGGGCATAAGCCCGCAGAGCTGCTTTAAAAGCACGGATTTACCCGTACCGGAAGGACCTATGATGTAGGTTATCGCACCCTTCACGATCTTAAGGTTTATCCCCTTATGGATCTTGTGCTTTCCAAAGCTCTTATGTAAGTCGATGCATTCTATTGCGTATTCCATGTACCAGCGTACCCTCTATTGGCATTATCGAAGCCGGTGCTTCTCAGATGCTGTTTTATAAATGAGCTTCCTGAGAGGCTAAGCCCCCGATAGAAGCAAAATGCCTGTGCCCTTCGGCACTAGAACATAAATGCAGTCAGTATATAGTCGAACACAAGTATCAGTATACAGGCGAGGACAACGGACTCTGTGGTAGCCTTACCAACGCCTTCCGCACCGCCTGTGGTCATATAGCCTTTATAGCATCCCACAAGTGTGACTATACCGCCGAAGACGAAAGCCTTCACCATCCCGCTGAAAAAGTCCGAGAAATCTATGTATTGATACATGTATTCGAGGTAAAGCGTCTTGTTTATCCCAAGCACGGTGATACTGACGAGGAAACCGCCCACCATACCGCAGAAGACCGCTATGGCATTCAGCATAGGCATAACAATGAAGCCTGCGAGTATGCGAGGCACAAAGAGATACTGCACAGGGTCTACGGCAAGGGCGTTCAGAGCGTCCACCTGCTCTGTGACCTTCATGGTGCCTATCTCCGCAGTGATAGCAGAACCCGCACGGGCAGCCACCATAATAGCCGACAGTACAGGCCCCAGCTCACGAGCCATTCCGAGTGCGACGACGGTACCGACTATCTGCTCGGCACCAAATTTATGAAAGCCTATGTAACTCTGAAAGGCGAACACCATCCCCGTGAAACTGCCCGTCAGGACAATAACGGAAAGGGAATTCGCGCCTATGAATTCGATCTGTTTTAAAAGGAGCCTTAAACGGAACGGAGGGATGAAAAACAGCCTGATGGTGTCGAAAAACAGTACCGCCATGCTGCCTGTGGTATTGATGAATCGGAGTATCGGACTGCCGAAAAATTCAAATAATCTTACCACTAACTCACCTGCCCTCTATATATATTCGGGGTATTCTGTTCTGTATCCCCGTGAGAATCTCGTATGAAATAGTCCCCGCAAGTTCTGCGAGCTCGTCTGCGTCGATATTGTCGCCGAGCACCTCTACCTTCAGAGGTCCGTTCAGGTCAACCCCCGTGAGGTCTACCATCACCATATCCATACAAACAGTTCCGATCACTTTACACTTCACACCGTCGACAAACACATGGCCTTTATTAGAAAGACATCTGGGATATCCGTCTGCGTATCCGATAGGCACGACGCCGATAGCCATGTCCTTTTCAGCATGATACTTTTGTCCATAGCTGACAGGCTCGCCTTTGTGGAGATACTGTATCTGTACTATGCGGGAATAAATGCGCATAACCTTTTCCAGCTTAACGTCAAACCCGCCGTCGAGATATCCGTAAAGCATGATGCCCGGTCTGCAGAGCGAGAATTTGTTCTCGTAGCCCGCTATTCCCGAAGAGTTTAACATACTAGTGTGGCATTTGACTTTGTTTTTTTTAAGAAAATTATCAAATTCCTCTATCTGGTGGAGCGTATATTCTTTATCTGAGTCCGAACTGGACAGGTGGCTCATGTAGTGTATGGGGCGCAGAGCAGGATATGCAACGGTAAACTCGTACCAGTTCATATCCGTGCGGAAGCCGAGCCTGTTCATCCCCGTATTTATCTTTATGGTGACGTCCGCCACGAGATTATGCCTCTGAAGGAATTCATTATAATGGGCTGCCGTCTCATGGTCGTTTATGGTTAGGATAAGGTTGTGCTGATAAGCCTCTTCGTAAAAAAGCGGGTCGATGTATCCCAGCACAAAGATGGTGATGTTGTCGCCGAGCTGCTCTCTCAGGATGAGTCCCTCGAGGAATGTCGCAACGGCAAACTTAGTACAGTTGTGGTGGGTATATGCGTATGTGCATACCTCCAGCTCGCCGTGGCTGTAGGCATCCGCCTTAACTATCGCTATCACATCAGTGCCGGAAACCTGTCTGGCTGTCTCCAGATTCCTGCCGAAAGCTGGCAGGTCTATCTCTGCATAGGTCGGGCGCAGAGCCTTCAGCTTACTGTTCATTTGTGCTTATCCCTGCTGTGTGGAGCAGATATGCCCTGATGAATGCGTCGAGGTTCCCGTCCATCACAGAGTCCACGTTTCCTGTCTCGTGCCTTGTACGGAGGTCTTTAACCATCTTATAAGGATGCATAACGTAAGAGCGGATCTGGTTTCCCCAGCCGATGTCTGTTTTAGAATCTTCGAGCTTCTGCTTCTCTTCGTTCTTTTTCGCCAGCTCGTGTTCATAGAGCCTTGATTTAAGGATCTTCATGGCGTGAGCCTTGTTCTTATGCTGGCTTCGCTCGGACTGACATGTCACTACGATGCCCGTAGGCACGTGTGTTATACGCACGGCAGAGTCTGTGGTGTTTACGTGCTGGCCGCCCGCACCGCTCGCTCTGTATGTGTCTATCTCGAGGTCTGCTTCGCTTATCTCTATCTCTATGTCGTCCTCTATCTCAGGCAGTACAAATACCGCCGCAAATGACGTGTGGCGTCTATTTGCAGAGTCGAAAGGAGATATACGCACAAGCCTGTGTACGCCTGTCTCGCCCTTGAGGTATCCGTATGTGAAAGGTCCTTTGATGTTTATTGTGGCGTTCTTTATGCCCGCCTCTTCACCTTCCATATAGTCGAGGATGTCGCATTTGTATCCGTTGCGCTCGGCGTAGTGGGTATACATACGGTAAAGCATGCCTGCCCAGTCGTTCGCCTCTGTACCGCCTGCACCTGAGTTGATGGTGATGATGGCGCTGTTGCCGTCGTTCTGCCCTGAAAGCACGAGTTTCAGCTCAAAGTCTGATATCCTCTTTTCCAGAGTGCGTATACCGTTCTCGATATCTTTTTCGAGCCCCTCTTCCCCTTCGTTAAAGAGTTCGATGAGCACTTCAGTATCGTCTAAAAGCCCTGTGAGGTCTTTCCACTCTTCGAGCTTTTTCTTATTTATCGCCTGCTCTTTCAGCATAGCTTTAGATTCTTTATTATTCCAGAAGTTAGGGTCGCTCATGGACAGCTCGTCCACCTTTGCGATGGCTTTTATCAGCTCATCTTCGTTCATGGCTGTTTTAAAGCTCTTTATCTCCTTTTTCAGTCCGTTCAGTTCATTGATAATATCTTCGATAATCATTTTATTTTAAACTCCGCTGACAGTCATTTTATCAAATAATGTGTCAGATGTAGTAATATTCCCGAAAGTACGGCTGTTGTCAAATATGTGTACGGCTCCGCTGAGCAGATCCGCCAGATTGCCCGACAGTACAGCCTCTTTGAAAGGGTATGCGCCCTCTCCGTCTATGAAAACTATGCCTGATACACCCACGGAGAAATCCCCGCTGACAGGGTCTGCGGTGTGCATGCCCATCACTTCGGTTATCTTAAGGCAGTTTGGGCAGACATTTTCAGGCTTTTTATCTGTGGTCGGTTTCAGGAAGACGTTTGTGGTCCCTACGGAAAGGTTCCCTCCGCCTCCGATGAATCCTCTTGCATTATTCTTCATCCCCAGAGCTTTCGCCGTATAGCTGTTCTGCAGATAGTTTCGAAGCACTCCGTCTGAGAAGATGTCCACCCTCTCACATCTTTGCCCTTCGTCGTCTGTCAGTCTGGACGAACGTCCTTTCAGCACACATGGGTCGTCATACACACAGAAAGCATCCGATGCGCATTTATCCCCCAGTCTGCCTTTCAGCATACTGACGCCTTTATAGACGCTCTCAGCGTCCACCAGCTCCAGCACTAGATCCATGAATTCCGCCATTACGTCAGCGGAAAAAAGGACTTCGTATTTACCCGTATCTATATGCTTCGCACCGAGGAGCGAACATGCGTTCCTTGCTGCATTGACACCGACGGCAGTATAGCCTAAATCTGCCAGATGTGTTTCAGATGTGCTGTCGTAGCCGTCTCTGTCGTCTTCGCCGTCGGAGGCTATAAGGTATGCCCCTGCGGTAAAGTTTGTTTTAAGACGCTTTATGACAGGCCCTGCGGTGGATATCATAATGCTTTCGTTTCTGGATGCGGAAACGCCCGACTGCTTCACAGCCTTAACCCTTGAGTCGCTCTCCATAGCGGACGCCGTGACGGCTTCTGCTATTTTGATCAGCTCGGGCACTGTGGCATTTTCAAACGCTTCATCGTATATGTCGAGGCTCCCTTCCGCTTCAGAGTATGCAGGGATATACCTGTTCTCGTCCGCAGGCAGGCTGCCTATGGTCTTTACACCGTCTTTGAGGAAAGCGTCGAGTGCTTCCTCGCCTACTCCGCCGAATCCAGCAGTGATCATTCTTCCGTCCTTTGAGGCACGTATGATCAGCTTCCGGGCGTTCTTATATCCGGATGTCTCCAGCTCTGCCCCGTCCAGCTGGACATTTCTGGAAACAGACGAATCCAGATAGACAGATATATTGTCATAGTCTTTTTCGTAACTATCCAGTATTTTGCGGATTTTATCGGTCATAACTGCTTCATCATTGCTATTTCGTCGCAGTCGGGGAACTTAGCGCACTTCAGGCAGTCGGACCATATCTTTTTAGGAAGCATCTCCTTCTCTACCTCAGAGAACCCGAGCTTTCTGAAAAACTCAGGAACGTATGTGAGGAGGAAGACTTTTGTGATGCCGAGGTTTGCGGCAGTCTCGATAGACCTTTCCACAAGGGCTTTGCCTATCCCGTGTTTCTTCACATCGGGATGCACTGCGACAGAGCGTATCTCCGCCAGATCGTCCCATGTGGGGTGTATGGCACAGCATCCGACGATGGTGCCGTTATCTTCCCATACGACAAATTCGAGCACTTTTTCATATACTTCATTTATACTAAGGGGGAGCATCTCGCCCCCCTTTGCGTACGTATTCACAAGGTTCTGGATGTTTTTAGCATCCGCCATTACGGCTTTTCTTATCATTACTGCATCACTTCTTTTACAAATGTTCTGTATATTCTTACAGCTGTATCTTTATCAGGTATGAGCTCCATATGCTTCTTAGCTCTGATGCTCACCTCTATCATAGTGTCGTCTATCGGCTTTATCGTAACGAAAAGGAGTGAAGAACCTAGCTTGGCCTCTATCTTTCCGTCTGCGATGCTGGATACGTTAACACTGCCGTCCTCTTTGGCTACGATGCCTATCATAACCTCAAAGGCCTGCTCTTTAGAAATGTTGAAAGTATCTTTTATATGGTCGCTGGTAGTGGAATACACTGCCCCGCCTGACGCTCCGCCTATTATGAGCGGTGCAGGGATACATCCGCTGATAAAGAGAAGCAGCATAACGGACATCACGGTTAATTTCATTCTCTGCATAATTACCTCTTTTTAATAAATCTTTATACCTTAGTGATTTTATAAAATCCTGCGCTATTTATCAACAAATTTCGTTGACAAAGATCAGCTTCAAAGGTTACTATTTTGCGGGTGAAAGATGACATTTAGAGACAATATAAATCATACTTACAGAACGTAAAGCCTTTTGGCCGCATTTGACGGTTGAAAGGCTTTTTTTTTGCTTTTTTAACGGAGGATATCATGCCATCCAAAGAGATAATGAACGCGGACGAGATGTCCAGAACACTTAACAGGATCGTGTACGAGATACTCGAGAATGTTAGAGACACCAGCGAGATATGCCTTGTGGGCATACGCAGGGGCGGAGCGCACCTTGCAGACAGGCTCTGCGAGATTTTTAAATCAGAGGGTAAATCCGGTATATCCGTCGGATATCTGGACATAACACTCTACAGAGACGACCTCACGTCCATAGCCGACTACCCTGTTCTTCAGGGGACAGAGATCAGCTTCGACGTGAACGGGAAACATATCATACTAGTAGACGATGTGATATACACCGGCAGGACGACCCGTGCCGCCATGGATGCCCTTATCGATCTGGGCAGACCAAAGAAGATATCGCTGGCAGTATTCATAGACAGAGGCCACAGGGAGCTCCCTGTTCAGCCTGATTTCACCGGTAAAAAAGTTCCGACAGCGAGGGATGAAATAATTGAAGTATCGCTTAAGGAACAAACCGGAAATGATTGTGTTAACATATTAAATTAAACAGGGGTGTTTTGATGTCTTACAAAAGAAAAGACTTATTGGGAATGTCCGACCTGTCAGCAGAAGAGATAAATTATCTGCTCGATACCGCCCAGACATTCTGCGAGATCAACGAACGCGACGTTAAAAAAGTGCCTACACTGAAAGGCAGAACAGTCATAAACCTCTTTTTCGAACCATCCACAAGGACGAGAACATCCTTTGAGATAGCAGGAAAAAGGCTTTCCGCCGATACGATAAACTTTACATCCTCCTCCAGCAGTACCACAAAGGGGGAAACGCTGATAGACACCGTGAAAAACATGGAGGCTATGCACTCGGATGTTTTCGTAGTGCGCCACGCATACTCAGGCGCAGTGAAATTCATCGCTGAAAACACTGACGCAGCCGTCATCAACGCAGGCGACGGGCTGAACGAGCACCCTACCCAGGCTTTGCTCGACCTTCTCACCATCCGCCAGAACAAAGGCGGGATAAAAGGACTCGAAATAGCTATAATAGGAGATATCACACACTCACGTGTTGCCCGCTCAGACATATGGGCGATGAACAAGCTGGGGGCGAATGTCCGCCTTTTTGGACCTCCGACGATGCTCCCGAGACACATAGAGCCGTTCAACTGCCGTAAGTGTAAAACAATGGAAGAAGCTGTGGAGGGCGCAGACGTCATCATCATGCTTCGCATACAGAGAGAAAGACAGGGTAAGCTGCTCCTCCCTTCCACAAGGGAATACGCAAAGTTCTTCGGACTTACAAGCGCAAAGCTGGCCCTTGCTAAAAAGGACGCAATAGTCATGCACCCGGGGCCTATCAACAGAGGCGTGGAGCTCATGACAAACATCGCCGACTGCGACAATTCCAGAGTGCTGGATCAGGTGGCAAACGGTGTCGCCGTGAGAATGGCCGCTCTCTATCTGCTCGGACTTAAAAAAGGGGGAAACAATGAAGACGCTTCTTAAAAACTGTAAAATAGTCAACCATGATAAGACAATAGAAGGAAATATACTCATCGACGGCGAAGTGATCGCCTCTATAAATGCGGGGGATGTGTCAGCCGATAAGGTCATCGACTGCGAGGGCAAGTATGTCGTACCGGGTCTCATCGACCTTCATGTACACCTGAGAGACCCCGGTCTGGAGTATAAGGAAGACATAATATCAGGCTCATACGCTGCTGTTGCAGGCGGCGTGACGGCTATCTGTCCGATGGCGAACACTAAGCCTGTGAACGACAACAGTACAATAACAAAGTATATGATAGATAAGGGTAAAGAACTCGGCATATGCGACATATTCCCTATCGGAGCCATGACAAAAAAGATGGAGGGCGAAGAGCTCTCTGAGATGGGCGACATGACAGAGGCAGGAGCCATCGGCTTTTCCGACGACGGAAAGCCTGTCTGCAGTGCCGAAGTTTTCCGCAGAGCCGCCGAATATGCATCACAGTTCGGATCATTCGTCATCAGCCATGCAGAGGATAAATCACTCGCAGGCGCAGGCGTTATCCACGACGGCGAGACAGCTACCATCACAGGTCTCAGAGGCATTCCGTCTGAGTCTGAGGAGGTAATGGTCGCCCGTGATATCCTGATGTCTAAGCTGACAGGGGCACACGTACACATTTGTCACATCAGCTCAAAGGGCACACTGGAGCTAATCCGCTGGGCAAAAGCTCAGGGGCTGAATGTCACATGCGAGGTTACTCCGCACCACTTCAAGCTCACTGACAAAGAGCTTCTCACTTACGATACAAACTATAAGATGAACCCGCCTCTGCGTGCGCAGGAGGATGTGGACGCTATGATAGACGGCCTTAAAAAAGGCGACATCGACTGCATCGTCACAGACCACGCACCGCACCATGTGGATGAAAAGAATGTAGAGTTCGACCTTGCCATGTTCGGCATCACGGGTCTTCAGACATTGCTTCCGCTCTCTCTGGAGCTGGTGGCGAACGGCGTCATCAACATGAACGACTTCGTAAGGCTGACATCATATACACCTGCGAAGCTCATCAAGAAATCCGACAGGGGCGAGATAGCCGAAGGCAAGCTGGCTGACCTCGTAGTGCTTGATGTAGATAAAGAATATGAATTTACAAAGGCGCTGAATAAATCAAAATCGATCAACTCTCCTTTCCTCGGAAAGATGATGAAGGGAGCCGCACTTTACACTATAAAGAGCGGAAAGGTTGTATTTGAATTCCCATACGAAGAACAAAGCTAAGGTGGTGGTTAAGCAATATAGAAAAGTTAACCGTCACTCTGAGGAGCGAAGCGACGTGAGAGTCTCATAGCCTTTGATAATCAAGGCTTTATAGTCACTGTGACTAAAAGAGTTTAATAAGCAGTAGTCTGAGATTCTTACGCCTGTAACAGGCTCAGAATGACAAGAAAACATCTTCTTAAAATACAGAATCCTCAATTTTGATAAAAAGATTGAGGATTCTTTTATTTAAATTGTGCGAAACAACACGCTTATTAAACATAATCAGATTCGTTCACTTCGTCTATCTGTTCGGGTGCCAGATGATATTCCGCATATTCCTTATACACTCCGGACTTGATAAACAGCTTAAATACTTCTCCGTCTAGGTGTCCGTCTTTTACCATGAAGCTGAGTATCTTCACCGCTTCGGAAAGCGTCTTCGCCTTTTTATACGGTCTGTCTGCCGCTGTGAGTGCCTCGAAAACATCTGCCACAGCCATTATCCTCGAAGGCAGGCTCATTTCTTCCTTTATCAACCCTCTCGGGTAGCCTTTTCCGCTGACTGCCTCGTGGTGGTTACAGGCGTATTCAGGCACATTTGCCATATGTTCAGGGAAAGGAACCTGCTCCAGCATCTTTATGCTCATGATGATGTGTTCGTTTATCTTGAAACGTTCCTCTGCTGTCAGTGTACCTTTAGGTATGGATAGGTTATACACCTCGCCCAGATTATAAAGGTGCTCGGGAACTTTCATGTTGTATTCGTTATTTTCAAAGAGAGCTCTCTCTTTTTCAGGTCTTTCGATGATGTGTTCTGCCTTGTCCGCTATCAGCTTTTCGATATTGCTCTCAGGCTTTGATGTGCGCTGTGCTTCTTCGTATGACAGCCCAATTGTGCTGTCGAAGTGTCTCACCCATTCTCTTGAGGCTATATTCTTTATGCGTTTGACATCTTCATCAGAGACAAAGTTGTCTCCGTCATTCTTTTCCGCTATAAAGTTAAAGTCCTCTATGAGCTGTTCATGCTGTTCTTTTAGCCACTTCTGGGCTGATTCAGGGTCTGTACCCTCGCCCATCTTCTTATAGGCCTCAAGCTCTATATCACGCCAGACAACCTCGAACCTTGTGCGCACCTCGTGGATACGGTTATATATGGTTTCGAGCCTTGTGGCCTTGTCTACAACATATTCGGGGATAACCAGCTTCCCGCAGTCATGAAGCCATGCGCTGATCTGTATCTCCCGCCATTGGTCCATATTCTCTATACGGAAGTCTTTGAACTCCCCATCGTCTGACTCGCTTGCCGCCATGGATATCATCTCACAGAGTATCGGCACACGCTCGCAGTGACCGCCTGTGTATGCGGATTTATCATCAATAGCCTGAGCGAGGAGCTTTACGAATGAGTCGAAAAGGTGCTGCTGCGACAACTGGAAAGATTCTATATCGCCCGCCATCCGCACCATAGAGGCTGAGAGATCCTGATATTCCTTTATCATAGTCCTCACGGGCTTAACCTCGTGGAAACGCCTCTGGCTGATCAGCTTATTCTCTTCCATAAGCATCCTGAGGGGCTTTTCCAGTATCTTACTGCTCATTAGTATCAGCGGGATTATTATCACCGACAGAGCTATAGATACATAAAAAGAAATCGTAAGAATATCGTCGAAAGGGCCTCTCATGACAGACATAGGTACGGCGACGTATATCTTCTGATTTTCCGCCAGTTCATTGCTGAAAGGTTTTAATATAACAAGATATTTCTTTAGTCCGTCTGAAATGCTGAATATATCATTCTGCTTATATTTACTGTTTATGACTTTATTCAGCAGGCTGCGGCTGTATCCGCTGGTGGCCGTGACCACAGTATCCTGATCGTCCATAATGGCTATGTCTGTGGTGTCGTGCATCCTTATGCCGTCCATGAACTCTGTCAGGGTGTTCAGATATATATCAATACCTATGACGGCATTGCTGGATTCCGATATCTTCTTTGCATAGCTGATGCCTGCAGAGCTGAGGTTCGCAAAGGTATAGGGCTCTGTCTTGACAATATTCTCCGAAAGCATTGCAGATGTAAACCACGGTCTTTCGTATGGTTTATATACGCTCTGCTCTGTATAGCCTGAGATGTGCTTGAGATCGTCGTCTACGAACTCTGTGTGTTTCTCGCCCGAGTTACTCACGATCTTTACCACTGCCCATCGGGAATTTTCCGGAGCTTCGAGCTCTTTCCGCAGTTTTTCGTCCAGAGACAGATTTATCACCTGAAAAAAACTGCCGTCGGCCTGCCCTATGTATGCTGAATATATCTGTTTGTTGTTCTTTACTATTTTGGAGATGATCTTTTCTGACGGGTGTACAGTACCTAGGTCTGGCTTTGATATAATACCGGGGAAATCTTCGAGAAACTCTATCGTGTGCCTGATGTTGTCGTCGAAGTCGGTCATCCGCATATTCACGTCCTGACTGATCCTTGTGAACAGAGTGTTTGCGGCGGATACTGCGAGTTTATTGCTGTAGTATATCTGCACACAGACAACAAGCCCAACTCCGATGAGAGTGACCATAGCGATATTAGATATGATATTAAGACGTATAGGTATGGATTTAAACATAGACCTCACCTGAGAAATAATAAAATTATAGCATTATTTTATAGAATCAATAACATTTATTTATTACTGATAACTTTTTATTTATAGTAATTTATTTCCCAAATCTCATCCCGTCTTTTTCGAATGTCATACTGCGGTAAACAGGGTTTTTCTGTGCTATGTCGCTGTATGGATTTATATGGATGAATGCGTTATATATCTCGTCTGCGTAGTGCGCTATGTTCACATCGCTGAATTTTTCAGGATACATCACCTTACCAATAAAGTAAGAAGTGAGGAAAATGTTCTCCACGTTTGAGTTATACCAGTTATAAGGGAGCACAGAGTATACCTTCCCCTCTTTTATCGCATTAAACCGGCTCAGCTCGGGATACATCTCTTTATATCCTTTTTTAAGGATGTCTATACCTGTCACATCGTAAAAGATGAAATCTGGCTGAGCTTTTATCAGCGATGCATGGTCTGCTATTATGTGGCTTTCGTGGCTTTGATAATCGTCGGCGAGGTTCTTCAGATTCAGCATAATGCACGACGGATGCTCTCTTTCGGAGCTGTAAAAGCCATTTGCGCCTTTATATGCGATGGATGCCATATAGACAGACTTGGGCGTTTCGTCCTCTACTCTGCCCATGAGGTCTTTGCGCATCATGGCCATCTTGTTCATAACGTCCTGCGTGCGCTTTTGATTGTGTGTGACGTATCCTATCAGTCTGAGGGAATCTACCACTTTATTAAACTCAATATGCCCCGTGTCGCCATAGCTGACGCCCACCACAGGCACTTTTGTCATTTTATTTATAATATCCAGCGCAGCAGATGAAAAACCGGATGCAAATATAACATCAGGCTTCACCATTATCAGCTTTTCCATATCAGGCATAACCCCGGGGCCGCCTGTTGAGATGACAGGGAGATTATTATAATCGGCTGAAAGAGCATAGGTATACGGTCTGAGTGATTTGGAAAGCTTTTCTTCAAATTCTTCTCTGCCGACCAGCATATCCTGAACACCGGAATACACCAAGAGCCTGAGAGCCCCCGGTCCGATAGCAGCTACCTTTGTCACTGTCGCAGGTGTCACCACTGTCCTGCCGTAAAGGTCGTTCACGGTGATCTCGTGAGTAAAGCCCAAGATCGACGTAAGCATTATTAAAATAAATAAATAAACTTTCATGGGATCCTCTTTGTAATTTCTATCTTATGAATATATAGTTAAAATACCATATAATACAAATTTGTTGACATAAAATAACACTGTATTATGTTATTTGGGAAGACTTTAATAAACAATGGTGCATAAATGTCAAACTCATTATCCGATAAAGTATCGTTAGACGCGGTCAAACTCTTTAAAGAAGGCTATCACTGCTCAGAAGCTGTCCTTTTATCCTTTGAAAAACACACGGGGAAAACTTTCCCTGATGAAGTGAAACGGGGCATGTCTGCCTTTGTCGAAGGTGTTGGCGGTTCGGGCTGTATATGCGGTGCTTTGAACTCAGGTGTTTTCATCCTCAGCATGATGGGGGGAAGGCTCTCAAATGCTGAATCCACAAAAAATCTGGAAAAAGTGGTAAAGACGCTGCATGATGATTTCAAAAATGAATTCGGCAGCGCATGCTGTCGTGTCATAACAAGAAACAGCGCAAAAATATTCGGTATAGGTAAATATAACTCATGCAACAAGACAGTGGACTTCGTTGCCATGCGTATAGTGGACCTTGCTCAGGAACAGGGCTGGATATAACCTTGCACATTAAATAAACGTGTTGTTATAAAAACTTATAAATAAAATCCTCAGCCTTTTTAAAAGATTGGGGATTTTTTGCTTCAAAATAATCTTTGGTTGTCATTCTGAGCCTGTACACAGGCGTAAGAATCTAAAACCATTGCTAATCCAGCCTTAACGTCACCGTGACTATAAGGTCTTGCTTATCAAAAGTTACTAGACTCTCACGTCGCTAAGCTCCTCAGAGTGACTCTTATTCGAACGCCTTGAATGCAGCCCCGCCTATTTCTTTTTAGCTAATATAATATCTGCGTATTTCCTGTCCTGAATGAGTATATGGTTCCTCACCCAGTCTTCGAGGAAGCTGAGTAGGTTAAACCCTATAACTGCCTCTCCGCTGACAAATTTTTCTCTCTGTGCCATTACGTCCGCTTTTAATTTCTCGTGAAGCTGTCTGTGGTTCGGGACATGCTCGTAGCCGTTCTTTTTAATAAAGTCTTCTTCGAAGTCGAAATGATAGACCGTATACTCCAGCAGTTCATCATATACGGGGAGCAGCGAGTCGAGCCCCTTATTGCTCTTCATAGAGTTATATAGGTTATTTATCAGATCTATCAGCTTTTTATGCTGTGTATCGATTACCTCTATGCCGAACTCAAGCTCTTTCGTCCACGGCATAAATACTTTCATACGCTCAGAGCGGAAGCCAGAGGCGAGCTTTGTAATATTATTCGCCAGCCCGAGCAGATTTTCACCTGCGGATGCTGATTCATCAACGGTTTTAAGTATGTCGCCCGTCTGGGTGTTGATGTCGGCTGTATTCAGAGTCACATCCCTGATGGCTGTGGACTCCTCTTCCTTTGATGTTACGATACCGTCTATCTTATCAGATACGTTCATGATGTTTCTGGCTATATTGTCGACAGCCTCTACGGACCTGTCCGAGAGCGAAATACCTTTATCCACCAGATCGACAGAGTTCTGCACAGACGTGGTGACGTCTTTTATCCTCCCCTGAAGCTCCTGGATAACCTTGCTGATCTCGTGTGTGGAATCTGCCGTTTTAGATGCCAGCTTCCGCACTTCATCAGCCACCACGGCAAATCCCCGCCCGTGATCCCCTGCTCTGGCAGCCTCTATGGCGGCATTCAGAGCCAGCATGTTTGTCTGCTCGGCGATTTCGTTAATGTCATGTACGATCTGCCCTATCGACTCAGACTGTATCTTAAAGCCTTCGACAACTTCTACAATGGAGTTTATACCTTTTGAAATTGCCTCAATGCTCTCTTTATTTTCCATGATGATGCCCTTTCCTTCTGCGGCATCCTTATTACAGTCGCTGATGCTGGAGGATGCTTCGTGGCACATCTCCATTACGCTCTCACCCCTGGATACAAGCTCGTCTGCGGATATGTTAACGGCACTGACAGAGCTGTTTACATGGTGTACTTTATCACTGATCTCGTGATAGAGGGATAAGAGGTGGTTTGAAGCACCGACGATGTTTGTGGATGCGAAGAAGAACCTTGAAATAGTGCTGTCCACCTGCTCCATCATATGATTAACGGTGACGGATATACCGCACTGCGCCCCTGTCGGATACTCAGGCGCTCTCGCCGAAAGGTTCCCTTTATCTATGCTCTGCATAACGTCCGAAAGTATATTAAGACGCTTTATAAACTTCTTATTTATGAAATAAACAGCATAGGCAGCAACAATGAACCCGAGGAAAAGGAAGATTCCTGAATATAAAAATGAATTATGTATTACGTTCTCAAGATACGGTTCATACCTGTTAGGCGAATTAATGATCAGCTTATGTATGTAGTGATGGTTCAGGTAGTAAATGCTGAAAGCCAGAATACCCAGAAGTGTTAATATTGTAATAATGACAGGCATAAAGCCTTTGCAGTTGTTTTTATCCTTGCTCATAGACATCTCCGAAAGATTAACGGCTAAAATTTAAACCATGTATATATACCATTTTAACTGTAAGGAGAGATGTTTTCCAATAAAACTATCTACGGTTTGAAAATATCTGACAATATTTAACCATTAGACAAAAAAATCCCGGCTACATGCTTTAAGGGGGGAGGAGGGATAAAGCATAGAAATAGCCGGGCCAAAGTCCTTATTTATGGTTTTTATTATCTATATATATCTAATATCGGAATAGCTGAAAAATCTTCAATACTGTAGCACGCCGCCAAAACGGCGGCGTTTTTTGCACTATAACTGAGCGGGGCGACTTATTCAATATAATTGGAAAAGTTTCAACACTTACTCAGATACAAGACTAGCTCTCTCTATTCTGAGAGCCT
>JBFWJS010000005.1:206868-262776 GCA_050253075.1 Deferribacterales bacterium | reverse complement strand
GTAAATGTGAAGAAGGTGTGTTTTTTTTCCTGTTTCGGGGTGATTTTCTTGGCATGGATATTGTTACTATATTCGTGACGGAGGACACCATGCAGGGAATATTCGACAAGATGAAGATAGGCACTCTGAGCACAGCGCTGGAGACAGCATCCGTGAAAAACAGGGTAATAGCGGAAAACATAGCTAATATCGACACTCCCGGATACAAAGCTCAGGACATAGAGTTCTTTGACGTGATGAACGAGATTCTGGATAACGGGAAAAAATTACCTTTGGCCAGAACAAACGAGAAACATCTTCCCCCTGCTGAACTGGACGCCGACCCCTCCGCATTTGTTTATCAGCAGAATAACCCATCCGTAAGGAACGACGGCAACGACGTGAACATAGACTACGAGATGAGCCAGATGGCAGAAAACACTATCCGCTACAACATGATATCAGACATGACAGCGGGCAAGTTCACTAAGCTGAAAAACATAATTGCAGGCAGATCGTAAGGAGTATAGGGCATGAGCTTTTTTGATATATTAGGCGTAGCAGCAACAGGAATGAGCGCACAGAGGATAAGAATAAGCTCTGTGTCTGCAAACCTTGCAAATACTCACACAACCAGAACAGAAGACGGCGGCCCCTACGTGAGACAGGATGTCGTCTTCAAACAGATACTCGAAGGCGAGCTCGCCGGAGGAGTTAAGGTAACAGAGGTTGTGAAAGATGAAAAACCGCCGATATTAAAGTATGAGCCCGGACATCCGGACGCAGACGAAGAGGGCTATGTGGCTTATCCGAACATAAACCCGATAGAAGAGATGGTAAATATGCTCGAGGCCTCAAAAAGCTATGAAGCAAACACCACAGTGCTCGACACGGCAAAACAGCTTGCGATGAAAGCACTTGAAATAGGAAGAGCTTAATAAATGGGTTGTAAAAACCACCCGAAATATATTATATTACTAGAGAGTATACACGTGTTTTCTCATGTAAACTCTGTGCAGGTGTAAGATATGTCTGAGATCAACAACATTAACTTTTTGCTGCCGAACAGACTGGACACTGTCAGCTCTACTCAGGAAAAGAAGCCTGAGGCGAGTGTCGACTTCTCCAGTATGCTTAAAGATGCGCTTAAAGACGTGAACGGCGCTCAGCTTGAAGCTGATGATGCTGTTCAGAAAGTGCTTAGCGGCGAGACAAAAGACATACACTCCACCATGATTGCACTGCAGAAGGCTGACGTTTCACTCAAGATGATGCTTGAAGTGCGTAATAAAATAATGGAAGCCTACCAAGAGGTCATGAGAACACAAATATAATATGAGAGAGGGTGTATGGCTCTCAGTGATGTGGTTTCCCAGTTTAAAGATACATTCTTAAAGCTGTCTTTATTACAGAAGATATCAGTGGCCGCCGCACTGGCGGCTGTTTTTATATCAGTAACGGTCATTGTCTACTGGGCAAACAGGCCCGTATATAAGACACTTTTCGCAGGTATGACGCAGGATGACGCTGCCCTTGTGGTTGAAAACCTAAAAGAACAGCGCATACCTTATCGTATTGAGGAGAATGGTGCGAAGATCACCATACCCGACCAGTACGTCTATGAAACAAGACTGAACCTTGCCAAAGAGGGTATCCCCAGAGGCGGCGGTGCAGGCCTTGAACTATTCGATAAATCCAGCTTCGGTATGACAGAATTCATGCAGGATGTCAGCTATCAGCGTGCCCTGCAGGGGGAACTTGCCCGTACTATCTCTTCACTTAAAGAGATACAGGAGGCCAGAGTTCACCTTACCGTTCCTAAAGACAGACTTTTCATAGCAGATGAAGAAGCATCAAAGGCTGCCGTAGTGCTGCGCCTGCGCGGAGGAAACACCCTCGGCAGAGATCAGGTACGTGCTATCGCATCCCTTGTGTCAGGCTCAGTGAAAGGGCTGACCCCTGAAAATGTCCAGATAGTAGACACGCAGGGGCGTCTGCTGAGCGAATTCCTCGATGAGGAGAATGCTCCGCTGATGATGACCCAGACCCAGCTCGAATACACCAAAAAGGTCGAGCGTGACCTCGAGACAAAAGTAAACGAGATACTCGGTGCGACCCTCGGCAAAGGCAATGCAGTGGCAAAGGTCACGGCAGAGATAGACTTTGCCAAAAGAGACATCACAAAAGAAGAATTCGGCGACACGCCTGTGCTCCGTTCACAGCAGTCACTTGAAATAAACAGCACAAACAAACCCGACGGCCCGCAGGGGATCCCCGGCGTACAGTCTAACCTCGCAGAGCCTGATATAGGCGCAGGCGGGCGTAATCAGGAATATAATAAAGCAGAAGAAACACAGAACTTTGAGATAAATAAAACAGTTACGGTAGAGCAGAAGGCATACGGCACAATCGAGCGTGTCACTGTGGCTGTTGTCGTAGACGACCGTAAGGTAAGGCAGAACAACGATCAGGGGCAGAGCGAGATAGTCAACCAGCGCAGGACAGACGACGAGATGCGCTCTATCAGAAACCTTGTTGCGATGGCTGTGGGCTACAATGAGCCGAGAGGCGACCAGATCGAAGTGACAAATATATCCTTCGACACCACCAGCAGAGATGCCGAATACGACACCCAGAAGAGGGAGAGAACTATGGAACTCGTAGGGATGATATCGAAGTATCTGCTTGCGGCACTCATCATCATAATATTCTACTTCCTCGTTATCCGCAGGATACTTAAAAGACTCGACAAGCCCGTCACCGTACACGAAGACGGCTCCATCACATACGGACACCTCGACGGGGATATGGGTATCGACATAAAGCTCGACGACACATATCCGAAAACCCTCGAAGAGCTGGAGAAAGAGATCGAATCCGAGCTGGAAGAGAGCTCGCCTATGGATGTCGATACAGTTAAATCGAAAGTTATGCTTAAAAAGATAGAAGAATTTGCAGCTGAAGACCCTGAAGCAATGGCTAGCCTGCTTAAGAGTCTGATGAGAGGAGACAACTAGGCCATGATGAGCGAAGACGGGCTTAAAAGAGCAGCGGCCATTATGATCGCACTGGGTGAGGATGTCACATCCCCCGTGCTTGCTGCCCTTGACGAAGATGAAGTTAGTGAGCTGACGAAAGAGATAGCCACTACAAAGATCGTATCTCCTGAAAAAATGGATGAATACATCGAAGACTTCTACAACATGATGCTCGCTAAAAAGTTCATCGCCAAAGGCGGTCTGGACTATGCGAAGTCTGTCCTTGTTAAGTCTCTCGGACCTGAACGTGCGAGAAAGATCATCGACCGTCTCACCAAGATGCTCGAGCAGTCTTCAGGCTTCGACTTCCTTGCGAAGATCGACCCGAAACAGCTTGCGAAATTCATACAGACAGAGCACCCGCAGACAATCGCTCTTATCCTTGCCCACCTCGACCCGTCACAGGCGGCAGAGTCTCTGGCTCAGCTCCCTGACGATATGCAGGCGGACATTACCCTGCGTATATCAAACCTTCAGGACATCTCGCCGTCCGTTGTTAAAACGCTGGCAAGAGTTCTCGAGGAAAGGTTCGAGTCGCTCTCGTCCTACAATGTTGAGGTCGGCGGTGTTAAATCCGTTGCGGAGATATTCAACCGTATGGACAGAGTCACCAGCAAATCCACTCTGGACAAACTGGAGAAGGAAGACCCCGAACTGGTACAGGCTATCCGCGATATGATGTTCGTATTCGAGGATATCAAGGCTCTCAACGATGTTGCTCTGCAGGAAATTCTTAAGAAAGCAGACAAGAAAGCTCTTACACTGGCTCTCAAGGGTACAGACCCGGAGACACAGGAGCGTTTCTTCAAAAACATGTCTTCCCGTGCTGTAGAGACCATGAAGGAAGAGATGGAATACATGGGTCCTATCAAGCTGAAAGAGGTGGAAAAAGCCCAGCACGAGATCGTCGCCATTGTGCGTGAGCTCGACGAGGAAGGGGTTATCAGTATCGGCGGCGGAGAAGAGGACGAATACGTATAATCTGCTTAGTCTTTTCTTTTTTGAGTGCGTCAAAGCTCATTGGGTCAATGCTCATGTGCAGTAAGCACACTCCGCTTGACCACTCGCTTTTCCTGCTCAAAAGAAGAAAATACTTAAGCATAACATAATAATGTTAAGCGTCATTACGAGGAATCTGATGACGAAGTAATCTTAGCTTTAGTCAATAATATTGCTTTTCTAGCAAGTTCCTAGGCACAGGATGTGCCTCACGGAGTGAGCCGACGCAGAGCTGCTCTGCGGAGGGTTAAACGGAGTGGGAGTAAGCCTGTACTTGTTCAGGCTGTGCGACCCGAATTTTTTTGCTATGACAGCAAAAAAATCAAGGTGGGATATGTCCAAGAAAATTATCAAAGATGAGTTTGTACCGTCGGAAAAACTGAAACAGTTTGGATATACCGTCTATGAGACTGTCGAGCGGGGTGAAAAACCGAAAAAGCTCGAAAAGGTCGGCGAGATGGATTATACACCCGGTGAGGTTGACCTTCAGGTATTCAGCTTTGATAAAGATATCGAGATAGGCAAAGCCATCGTTGTTCAGGACAGAGAATACAAGTGCGAGAAATATCAGCCGAAAGCATTCAGTGAAGAAGAAGCAGCTGCCATGAACGCAAAGTCCGAAGAGCCTGAGATAGTGATAGAGGAAGAGCCGCCCCCGCCCCCCGCCATCAGCGAAGAAGAGCTCGAAGCAGCCAGAAAAGAGGCATATGCCGAAGGTCATGCAGAAGGGCTGAAGCAGGGTGATGAAAAAGGCTATGCAAGGGGCAAGATAGAATCCGAAAGGAAATATGAAGCAGAAAAGGCAGACTACATCAACAGTCTGCAGGATACATATAAAGAAGTGATAGCACAGCTGGATACTTTCAAAACCGCAGTGAACGAGCTGGACGAAGCCCTGCCGAATATCATCATCGGCATGGTGACAGACATAGTGGGCGAAGAGCGGAAGATAAACAACGACATAGTGGCATCCATAGCCAGAAAATCCCTCTCTCACCTGAGAGAGCTTGAGAAGGTAATCTTCCTTGTTAACCCTGATGATGTGGAAAGTATGAAAGCTGAGTTTCCCGATTATGAAACACAGGCGGATAAGAATGTCGTAAAAGGCAGCCTGAAAGTTTCCACCAATATCGGCGAGATGAATTTCAGCATAGACCGTATGCTGAACGAATTCGTGGAGAGGATACATGAAGAATTTAGCCCGACTGAAGAGGGTTGATCACAAAGCGTCCCTCCAGATAAAAGGTAAAGTGACAAAGATCGTCGGGCTCACCATTGAGGCTGACGGCCCGCTCCTCGGCATAGGTACGAGGTGCAGCATAGAGAGCATAGACGGACGTACTATCCTTGCGGAGATCGTCGGGTTCAAAGATGACCGCATAGTGCTCATGCCGTACGGCGAGAGTGAAGGGATAGCTCCCGGCAGCTCTGTCACGAACGAGTCCTACGGAAACACCGTGAAGGTATCGGACAACCTGCTGGGCAGGGTGCTCGACGGGCTGGGAAACCCGATGGACGGGAAAGGTCCCATAAAGGACTTTGACCTCGTAAACGTATATCAGTCTCCCCCGCAGGCACTCGACAGAGAAATAATCAAAACACCTGTATCCACAGGTATCAAAGCAATAGACAACCTTATCACCATAGGCAGAGGCCAGAGGGTGGGTATCTTCGCCGGTTCAGGCGTGGGTAAATCCGTGACTCTGGGCATGATAGCCAGAAACTCTGATGCGGACGTTAACGTCATCGCACTCATAGGAGAGCGTGGACGTGAGGTGCGTGAATTCATCGAGAGAGACCTCGGCGAAGAGGGGCTGAAGCGAAGCGTGCTGGTGGTGGCGACATCCGACCAGTCCGCTCTGATACGTAAACTCGGCGCATTCGTAGGAACGGCTATCGCCGAGTATTTCCGCAGTAAGGGGCTGAACGTGATGCTTATGATGGACTCTGTGACACGTTTCGCCATGGCACAGCGTGAGATAGGCCTCACCGTAGGCGAACCGCCCACCACAAAGGGTTATACACCGTCGGTTTTCGGTCTGCTGCCGAAGCTGCTCGAGAGGGCAGGCACACAGAAAGGGAGCGGAAACATCACGGGGCTGTACACCGTGCTGGTAGAGGCGGACGACATGAACGACCCTATAGGTGACACGGTAAGATCCATCATAGACGGACACATCGTCCTCTCGAGGGGGATGGCTGCGAAAAACCATTACCCTGCCATAGACGTGCTGAGCAGTGCCAGCCGACTTATGAAAGAGATAGTAGATAAAAAGCAGTATGCAAACGCAGGACGGATGCGTGACCTGCTCGCCAGTTATAACGAAGCGGAAGACCTCATCAACATCGGCGCATACGTAAAAGGGAGCAACCCGAAGATCGACGAATCCATAGCAAAGATAGACAAGCTGAACGGATTTTTAAGGCAGGGGATAGACGACTCCATACAGTTCAATGAAAGCACCGTCCTTCTAGACGGTATTATAAATAGCTGATGAAAAGGACATTCAGGCTGCAGAAGGTGCTCGAATACCGTGAGCGCCTGGTAGACATTGAAAAGAATAAGCTGGCAGACGTAAACGCAAAGCTCGAGCGTACAAAAGCGCATATCATAGAGGCAGACAGGATCATCGAAGAAAAGGTGGAGGAGAAGCAGAACTGCGACCACGCCTTTAAAACCATGTACGACAAATACATCAAAAGGCTGACGATGGACAGGAATGCCCTAATAAAGCTGAGAAGACAGCTAGAACTGAATATCGAACTGCAGAAGAAAAAAGTTGTCGAAGCTATTGAAAGACACAAAATAATGCTTAAACTGAAAGAAAAGCATGTGGAAAACTACAGAGCCTATCTTAACAAGGAAGAGATGAAGATGATAGATGAGCTCGCAGTGACAAGGAGTGGCAATAATGAAAACTAAAGCTGTAATGCTTTTGATCATATTGATGGCGCTGGGGAACTTCGCATATGCAGAGAGCCTCGCAAACCTGCAGACCATAGCGCAGGAGCTGGAAAAGCGTAAGCTGGAGCTGGACGAGAGGGAAAAGACCCTCACAGGGAAAGAGGACCGCATCAAAGCTCTGGAGGATGAACTGCTCCAGAAAGAGAGCGAACTGCGTAAGCTGAAAGACACCATCACAGCCAGACTGGACGAGATAAAGACCCGTGAGGACGAAAACCTCGATGCACTCGCAAAGGCATACGGATCGGCAAAGGCAAAATCCGCCGCAAGCATCATAGCAAAGATGGATCTGGACAAGGCCGTACAGCTTTTCCTGAGGATGAACTCCATGACAGCGGGTAAGATAATGTCTGCCATGGGGACAAGCGACCCCGTATTCGCCGCACGTATATCCGAAAAACTGACACCCGACAACATCGCAGGTGTAAATGAAAAGTAACATCCTGAACCCTTATGTCAAAGGGCTGACAGAATACGCAGAGATGTCTATGCATCTCGATGCCGACATCACGGGCACACCCTCAGTGGAGCCTGATGTGGGGATGTTTCTGGAGCATTTCGCCTTCGCATCAAAGCCTAAGACCATACTTGAGCTGGGCTGCGGTATAGGCGTATCCACCAGATATATATCCAGAGGTGCACCGGACGCACACATCACAGCCCTAGACCTGAACGATAAACGACTCGATATGGCAAGGGACAACTGCGAAGGGCTGAACGTCACATTTAAAAAATGCGATGTGATAGAACACCTCAAAAATGACAAAAACAAATACGACATGATATTCGTAGACTCCATGAAAAAGCAGTACCCCATAGTATTTCACTATGCTTTTAATATGCTGAACGAGGGGGGGACGATCATATTCGACGATATGTTCGTCTATGGCGAGATATTCTGCGCAGACTGCGAGATACCGCCGAAATACCTGCCGTTAGTGAAAACTCTCAGAAACTTCATACAATACATAAAACATTCATACAGGCACAGCTTCATCACCATAGGCGGCGGAGTCATGCTTGTGGGGAAATAAATGATGGACAAACCCGAATTACTCGCCCCTGCGGGCAGTTTTGAAAAGCTGAAGGCTGCCGTGCGCTTTGGCGCTGATGCCGTATACCTCGCAGGCTCAGGCTTCGGACTGCGTGTCCGTGCCTCAAACTTTGAACCCGAAGAGATGGAGCAGGCATTCAGATATCTGCACGAAAGGGGCAAAAAGGGATACGTCACAGTGAACGCCTTCCTTAAAAACGGCGAGCTGGACGGCGTGCGGGAATATATAGGCAGTCTGAAAGACATCAAACCCGATGCGATAATCATATCCGACCCGGGCGTGTACCGCATAGCCAAAGAGGTCGCACCAGAGATACCCAGACACATCAGCACACAGGCGAACGTGACGAACCTTTCCGCTGTAGACTTTTGGTATGAGCAGGGGGCAGAGCGTGTCATCCTCGCCCGTGAAGTGACAGGGGAAGAGGCGGCATACATCTGTGCCAATACTAAATGCGAGGTCGAGGTATTCGTACACGGAGCAATGTGCATATCCATGTCGGGCAGATGCCTCATAAGCAACTATATGACAGGCAGAGACGCAAACGCAGGCGACTGTGCACAGAGCTGTCGGTGGAACTATGCATTGGTTGAGGAGAACCGTGACGGGCAGTATTTCCCCGTTGCAGAGGACGAAAGGGGCACTTACTTCTATAACAGTAAAGACCTGTGCCTGCTGGAGCATGTGGACGAGCTCTCAAAGATGGGGATAAAATCCCTGAAGATAGAGGGACGGATGAAGTCTGTGATGTATGTATCCGCCGTGACAGGGGTATACAGACAGGCGATAGACTCCGTAGCAGCGGGCGGTTTTAAGGTCAAAGACGAGTGGAAAAAGTTCCTCGCCAGCGTCAGCCACAGGGAATACACAGAGGCATTCTACAACGGGAACGCAGACGAAAAGACGATGAACTACGGCACATCTTCATATGTGCGTGGATGCGATTTCCTCGGTGTGGTGGAAGAGGTCGTCGAGGACGGTGTGATAATAGACGCCAAGGCAAAATTCTCCAAAGGTGAGACGGCGATGCTGCTCACACCCGATATGGCCGAGACAGAGATAGAAACAGGCGCAATATACGCCATGAACGGCATAGAAGAACCGAATACAAAACCAGGGATGAAATATAAGCTGGAGGGGCTGAACGCTCCCGAAGGCAGCCTGATAAGAAGGTATGCATAGATGGATTACAGAGAGCTGGTCGAAAAGCTGAATTACTACAGCAAAAAATACTATGTGGAGGACGACCCTGTCGTCACCGATGCAGAGTACGACAGGCTGTATAACGAACTGCTGAGGATAGAGGCGGAAGACCCGTCGATAGTCTCTGCGGATTCGCCCTCGCTGAGGGTGGGCGATAAGCCCGTGAGCGACCTTGAGACCGTCACCCATGAGGTGAAGATGCTCTCACTCTCCAATGCATACAGCAGGGAAGAACTACATAAATTCATCGAAGGGATATGGCAGGAGTTTCCATCAACAGAGATAGTGGTGGAGGCGAAGATAGACGGAGCTGCCATTGTGCTCACCTATGAGGACGGAAAACTCGTCCGTGGGGCGACCCGTGGCGACGGTACAAACGGCGAGGACGTTACCCATAACGTACGCACCATCCGCTCGCTCCCGCTGGAGATAGATAAAAAGGGGAAGATGATTGTCAGGGGTGAGGTTTTTATGCCCGTGGCATCATTTGAAAGGCTGAACAGGGTGAACGCCGAAGCAGGCAAAAAGCTCTTTGCAAACCCTCGCAACGCCGCAGCGGGAACGCTGAAACTGCTGGATAGTAAGCTGGCTTACGAACGTGGTCTTGACGCTTTCCTCTATGGTATGGATATGGGCGGAACAGAGAGCCACCTCAGCGATATGGAGCTGATGGAGAGCCTCGGTTTCAACATTAATAAACTGACGAAAAAGTTTGATAACTTTGAAGATATATGGGCGCACGTGGAGCACATAGGTGAACTGCGTGACAGCCTCGAATACGACATAGACGGAGCAGTGATAAAGGTGGACAGTAAACCCCATCAACGCTCCCTCGGCTCTACGATCAAAAGCCCGAAATGGGCGATAGCATATAAATATCCCGCAAAAGAGGCAGAGACAAAGCTCGAAAAGGTCGAGTTTCAGGTCGGGCGCACGGGGACTATAACACCCGTGGCGAAGCTGACCCCCGTGAAGCTGTCCGGATCGACCATATCAAATGCGACGCTGCATAACGAAGACGAGATAAAACGCCTCGGCATCAAAGAAGGGGACTATGTCACCATCATCAAAGGGGGCGAAATAATCCCGAAAGTGGTGCGCCCGATGGTGGAGAAGCGTGACGGAAGCGAGAGGGAGATAGAATTCCCCACACATTGCCCCGTCTGCGACAGCATACTCGAAAAGGAAGAATCAGACGTAAACCGTAAATGCATCAACCCGACATGCCCTGCACAGCGAAAGCTGAAAATACTCCACTTTGCATCACGGAAGGCTATGGACATTCAGGGGCTGGGCGAAGCCGTGGTGGATAAGCTGGTGGACGACGGATACATCAATGACTTTGCGGATATATATGAAAAGAAATTCGACTATCTGAAGGACGAAGACGGCTATGGCGAAAAATCCGTGCAGAAGCTCCACGACGCCATTGAGGCATCAAAGGAGAAGCCTTTTGACAAGGTTCTCTTCGGGCTGGGGCTCAGGCATGTTGGCGAGCGTACGGCGCAGGTGCTTGCGGAGCACTTCGGCAGCATAGATGCCCTTGCATCTGCCGACGAGGAAGCACTGATAAACGTGCGTGACATCGGCGGAGAAACAGCGAAAGCCATCGTGATGTCCTTTGAAAATAGCGACTTACAGGGTATCATAAATAGATTGAAAAACGCAGGGCTGAGATTCGAGGCGGAGAAGACCGAGCTCGCATCAGATGTTCTGGCGGATAAAACATTTGTGGTGACAGGCACTTTGAGCCTGCCAAGAGACCACTTCAAAAAGCTGATAGAGGCAAACGGCGGGCGTGTGCTCAGCGCTGTTTCTAAAAAGCTGGATTACCTTCTGGTCGGGGAAAACGCAGGGAGCAAGCTCGAAAAAGCTGAGAAACTCGGCGTTACGATACTCGACGAAGAAGGGCTGAACAGGATGATACAGGGGGAGTAAATGTCTGATCGTATATATATTTTATCTGACGGTACGGGGCAGTCGGCCATGACAATCATGCGTGCGGCTCTGCTTCAGTTCGACAAGCCAGACGTGAAATTCACCGTTTACTCCAGCATCGACAGGGAGGAACAGCTTGTTTCCGTCCTGAACCATGCAAAGATGGATAACTCTTTCATCGCATTTACAATGGTTTCGAAAACATACAGAGATATCATAAAGCGTTTCTGCGCTGAGAATAATATAAAAAGCATAGACCTGCTCGGGCCTCCGCTGGACAGCCTTGAGAGCTACTTCGGCAAGCCCCAGCTCGAGAAAGCGGGACTCCTGCGTAAGGTCGACGAGAAATATTTTAAACGTATCGAGGCTATGGAATTCACACTCACCCATGACGACGGAAAGATGATGCGTGGGATAGAACAGGCTGACCTTGTCATCCTCGGGCTTTCACGCACTTCTAAGACGCCTACGTCATTCTTCCTTGCTCAGCAGGGTTTTAAGGTGGTGAATATTCCGCTTGTGCCTGAGATACCTATCCCCGAAGAGGTCTTTACCGTTGATCAGTATAAGGTCGTCCTGCTGGTGATGGACCCTGAGGTTTTGCAGAAGGTTCGCTCGGCGAGACTGCGCCATTATAAGACCACCAGCAATTATAACAACCTGCCGAAGATATTCGGAGAGGTGGAATTCTGCTATGAGCTCATCCGCAAAAACCGCAAATGGAGCATGATAGACACAACAAACAAAAGTATCGAAGAGACTGCTCGGGAGATCATCCATACTGTGTATGGACGAGACATGGAACTTTAGTCGGTCAGCACCGACAGGCTAAATTTTTGGTTATTCGGCATGTCTGTCATTGCGAGGAGCCGTGGGCGATGCGGCAATCTCAGACCTTGGTTTATTCGTAGCTTACGGCCGAGATGCTCACGTCGAAGTAAACTTCTCCTCAGCATGACGAGAAGTATGGCAAGGTTAATGGAATAAGCCTTAAAGGAGTGACAGCAAAGTTAAAATTCTCTTATGCGCCCAAAGGTGCTACCTTTTGGTTGACATAGGGGGCGTTTGGGATTAAATTTAATTTGTTGAAGGGGTGAACACCTTCAGGCCTACTGCCGACTCGCAGTGCTTCGTTATAAAATCAATTAAAATTTAAACGAGATTATTCAAGAATTACAAACCTGTTTTTAATTATATTTTGATCGGTTCCAATCTAAAAAAATAACTACACGAACCAATGGAGAAATAGCGTGAACCTTACTGATTTGAAAAAGAAACCTATCGAGGAGTTAGTCGAGATAGCTAATTCTGCAGGTATCGAAAACTCCGACGGACTCCTTAAACAGGAGCTCATCTTTGAAATGCTCAAGCAAACAAGTGCAAGAAACGGACAGATATACGGACAGGGAGTTATAGAAATACTTCCTGACGGATTCGGTTTCCTCCGTTCGCCTAACTATAACTATCTGCCGGGACCGGACGACATTTACGTCTCACCCGCTCAGATACGCAAATTCGGTCTGAGAAACGGTGACACCGTCGCAGGCGAGATAAGACCTCCGAAGGATAATGAAAAATACTTTGCTCTGCTGAAAGTAGAGGAAGTAAACTTCGAGGCAGCATCCCGTCAGCGTACCCTTTTCGAAAACCTTACCCCGCTCTTCCCGGAAGAAAGACTCAATCTTGAATACAAAGCAGGCGCATACGAAACACGTGTTATGAACCTTTTATCACCTATCGGTAAAGGACAGCGTGGTCTCCTCGTGGCTCCTCCTAAGACCGGTAAGACAATGCTCCTTAAGAGCATCGCAAATGCTATTACTACAAATCATCCTGAGGTTTTCCTCATTATACTCCTTATAGATGAACGTCCCGAGGAAGTTACAGACATGCAGCGTTCTGTTAACGCTGAGGTTGTCAGTTCGACTTTCGACGAGCCTGCATACAGACACGTACAGGTTTCAGAGATGGTGCTGAACAAGGCTAAGAGACTCGTAGAGCACAAGAAGGATGTTGTAATCCTTCTCGACTCCATCACACGTCTCGCCCGTGCATACAACTCCATCGAGCCGCCTTCAGGTAAGGTTCTTTCCGGTGGTGTGGACTCCAACGCCCTGCACAAGCCGAAGAGATTCTTTGGTGCTGCGAGAAACATAGAAGAGGGCGGTTCCCTCTCTATCATAGCTACAGGTCTTGTGGAGACAGGCTCCCGTATGGACGAAGTTATCTACGAAGAATTCAAAGGTACAGGTAACATGGAACTGCACCTCGACAGAAAACTGTCTGAGCGCAGAACATTCCCTGCTATCGATATCAATAAATCAGGTACAAGACGCGAAGAGCTCCTACTTACTAAAGAAGAGCTTAACAAGGTCTGGATACTCAGACGTTTCCTTGCGAACATGAACTCCGTGGATGCTATGGAATTCCTCCTTGATAAGATGAAAGGAACGAAGAACAATATAGAATTCCTGGAGAACATGGGTAAATAGCGCTTCTGAGCATAACTCCTTGCGAGGAGTATCAGGCGGTGCACCAACCTTTGGTTTAACTGATAGGCAATGTTAAATATGGTTTGCAAATTAGAACTTGCATACTATATTTTGATGTGATATAACCCATGTTCCCTGACGGACTGTCGGTACAGTTGCGTTTTTTCGGGGGTGCACAGTTGGGGCTTCTGCGGTTTAGCGGGATCCGCTGTAATGCTGTGGCACAAATTAAGAGGTAATAAAATGAGAAAAGATATTCACCCAGATTACAAAGAGACTACATTCAGATGCGCATGCGGCGCTAGCTTCAACACAATGTCCACTGTTGATCCTGAGAAGGCAACTGTTGCTATTTGTGCTGAGTGCCACCCATTCTTTACAGGTAAGCAGAAGTTCATCGATACTGCAGGCCGTGTAGAGAAATTCATGAAAAAATACGGAAAGAAGTAAGCTACTTAGTTCCTTATTTATACTTTTTGAAACTGATACTATTAAATCCCCGAGACCATACAGGTTTATCGGGGATTTTTTGTTTCAGCTTTTTTTTATTGATTTCTATAGACGACTGGTCTATTATTCTCTCATGAGTAAAACGGAAACAAAGATAAAAATACTGGAAGCGGGCGCAGAGCTCATCCACAGGAACGGTTTTAACAACACCGGGCTGAACGACATCCTCAAGCTGGCGGGGGTGCCGAAGGGGTCATTCTATTTCTATTTCAACAGTAAGGATGATTTCGGGCTGGCTCTCATAGACCATTATGTCGAGATGATGAAGGACATCCACAGGAAGAACGGCGTGGACAAGGTGACAGAACCTGTGGACAGGATGTTTGCCCTGTTTGACTCGCTGATATCCGAAATGCGTGAAAACGAATACACCAAGGGCTGTCCCATAGGCAACCTCGTGCAGGAAATGAGCGACCTTAACGAAGACTTCAGGGCGAAGCTGAACTCTGTCTTTGCCAATGTGACGGATTTTATCGCCAGATGTCTCGAAGAGGGACGTGAGCAGGGCGTTATAAAATTTGAAGGTGACGCAGGGTCTATGGCGGGATTCATATTCAACAGCTATCAGGGAGCCATGATGAGGGCTAAGCTGGTGAAGAACGACTCACCGTTTGATGATCTGAAAGTGAATCTGGATAGATTACTTTATTAAAGGAGACGATTATGGCTTTATTAAACTTACCCGAGAGGGACGTGGACAACGCAGAGCTGCAGATAATGTTTGGACATATAGAAAAGGCATTCGGCGAGCTGACAGATAATTTCAGAATGGGCGCAATCAGCCCGCATATGCTGAAACAGCTCCTCGAAAGGGGTGCATATCTCTTTAAAGAATCAGGGATAAATCCTACTGTATTTCCTGCTATAAGGTATCGTGTGGCATGTGATGTTAACGGTGATTTCTGCATAAAGTTTAACAGCAAAGTGCTGATGAATGCGGGCTTTACCGATGAAGACCTGAAAGCCGTGGAAACAGGCGGAAACGCAGCACCTCTTTCTGAGGCGGATAATGCTCTGGTGGATCTGTCGGCTAAGGCTGTTGTGACGCCTGATGAATACTCTGCCGCTGATGTAGAGAGGCTGAAGGGCTATGGCTATAGCGAGAGGCAGATATTAGACGCGGCGGAACACGCCTCGAATCTGCTGAGAATTGCGAGACTGCTGAAGGCATTTAAGATCTGATACCGAAATCACTGGAAATTTTGCGGAAAATTCCTATACTAGCAATCTGAAAGTGATAGGAGTTTAATCTAAATGTCAAAACCGAATATTGGAGGACAGGCTGTCATCGAGGGCGTAATGATGCGTGCCCCGGAGAAGTTTGTCATAGCTGTTAGAAAGAGTAAAGACGAGATAGTCCTCAAAAAAGAGGAAGTAAAGATAGATAAAAACTGGTTCTTCAAAAAGCCGCTGGTCAGAGGGCTGATAGCTCTCTATGATGCGCTGATACTGGGTATCCGTGCGCTTAATTTCAGCGCTTACCACTCTACAGGCGAGGGCGAAGAGCATGTGGGCAAGTGGGCTATGTTTCTCAGTATGGCCACAGGTATAGGCCTCGGTCTGCTACTGTTCATCTATCTGCCTCTGCAGATAACAGACCTTACAAAGCATATATGGCCCGCGGTGAAGGATTCCTCTCTGCTGTATAACGCCATAGACGGTGTTGTCCGTGTTATATTCTTTGTGGTGTATGTATGGGTGATATCTTTTATGAAGGATATCAAGCGGGTGTTTCAGTATCACGGAGCAGAGCACAAGGCTATCTTCACATACGAGCAGGGGCTTGAGCTCACTGTTGAAAATGCACGTCAGCAGAGCAGGTTTCACCCCAGATGCGGTACCAGCTTCCTTATCATACTTATGCTGGTGTGCATCATGACATTCTCGCTTATACCTAATGATGCGCATTTCCTTATAAAGCTGGGTGCAAGGCTTGTCTTCATCCCTGTTATCGCAGGCGTGAGCTACGAGATACTTAAATTCAGCGGAAAGCACTTTAATAATCCTATAGTAAAGATACTTATACTGCCGGGGCTGTTTGTGCAGAAGATCACGACACAGGAGCCCGACGACAGCCAGCTCGAAGTAGCACTGATATCCATCAGAGCATCTTTAGACATGTCTATACCTGAAGAAGGTATTACATTAGTAAACTAAAATTACGTACTTAATATTTAAAGATATTTTATCCGTTATCAATATATACTTATTCATGATATAAAGCATGAAAGCACATTTGGAGTAGAGGATGTTTGATAAGTTAGACGAAGTCAAAAAGAGATATTACGAGCTTGAGAAAAGGCTGGTTGAGCCTGATCTGATGAAAGACAACGCTCTCTTTCAGAAGACAGCGAAGGAACACGCAGAGCTTAAGCCTGTCGTGGAAAAATACGAAGAGTATCTCGCTGAAAAGACTGCCATAGAAGAGGCGGAGAACATTGTCGAAACATCCGACGACAAGGACCTTGTCGAACTTGCCGAAATGGAGCTCGAAGAGAAGAAGGGCGTTCTGGATGATCTCGAAGACGAGCTTAAGAAATCCCTGCTGACCAAAGACCCATACGATGATAAGAACATATTCCTTGAAATACGTGCAGGTACGGGCGGTGACGAAGCGTCGCTTTTCGCTGTTGACCTGCTGAAAATGTATTCGAGATACGCCGAGATGAACAATTGGAAAGTTGAGGTCGTAGACTTTAACGAAACTGGTGTCGGCGGATATAAAGAAGTGGTGGCTCTCGTGAAGGGTCACGGAGCATACTCAAAGCTGAAATTCGAAGCTGGCGGACACCGCGTACAGCGTGTGCCTGAGACAGAATCAGGCGGACGTATCCACACATCTGCATGCACTGTAGCCGTTCTCCCCGAAGCGGAGGACGTGGACGTCCACATAGAGCAGAAAGACCTACGTATCGACGTTTACCGTGCGAGCGGTGCGGGCGGTCAGCACGTAAACACCACAGACTCTGCCGTGCGTATAACACACATCCCTTCGGGGGTTGTTGTTTCATGTCAGGACGAGAGAAGCCAGATCAAAAACCGTGAAAAGGCCATGAAGCTCCTTAAATCGAGAATACTCGAAGCAGAGATTCAGAAGAAACAGTCCGCAGAGGCTGCAAGCCGTAAACTTCAGGTGGGCTCCGGCGACAGAAGCGAACGTATCCGCACATACAACTTCCCTCAGAACAGAGTGACAGACCACCGTATCAAAGAATCTGCAAACCTTGACAGATTTCTCCTCGGTGAGATGGAAGATATGATAGATGCGACTATCGCTTTTGATCAGGCGGAACGCCTCCAGGAAAGCGGCTTATAAGCTATTTTCGGTCATTGCGAGGAGTGTAACGACGTGGCAATCTTTGATATTATTAACGAGTCCAGAGACTGCCGCAGCTCTTTCAGAGCTTCGCAGTGACAAGTGTTCGGTGAATTGTGAAAATAGCTGAGTATCTGAAACACCTTCAGTCTGAATATTTTCAGAATAGAAGCGATGCCATCGAGTTTCTATCACACATCTCGGGCATAGCCTATGACAGGATACCCCTGTCCCTTTCGGAAGAGGTGGATACATCCGATGCCGATGCGCTGCTGGAGCGTTTCAGAAACGGCGAACCTCTTGCCTATATTATTAATAATAAAAATTTTTACGGCACAGATATGTATGTGGATGAGAATGTACTGATTCCCAGACCGGAGACGGAGATACTCATCGACGAAGTGCTGAAGTTTGCAAACGGAAAAGAGAACCTGCGCATACTGGACATATGCACCGGCTCAGGATGCATACTGACCACACTGCTCAGTCACCTGCCGAACTCCACGGGCATAGGTGTGGACATCAGCGAAGGCGCACTGGGTGTCACGGCGCAGAATCTCCACAGGCAGAATCTGTCTGACAGAGCGGGGCTTATATGCGGTGATGCACTTCGGCTTGGCTCTATTCTCACGGAGAAATTCGACATCATAACGTGCAATCCGCCCTATCTGTCGGAGACTGAGTGGGAATCCTCGGATAAATCATTGAAATATGAACCTAAAATTGCACTTTCCGCAGGGGACGACGACCTGCTCTTTTACAAAAAAATATTGGACATGATACCCGAATTATGCAATAAAAGCTGGTGTGGCGCATTCTTTGAGCTTGGGCTTGGGCAGTATGAAAAATTGATTGCTGAAGGCTACGCAGCGGGGTGGGCTGTAATCAGAGATTATCAGCAAATTGAAAGGGTAGTTAGTTGGACAAACTTGTAATAGAAGGCGGACACGAGCTTAAGGGCTCTATACGTGTCAGCGGTGCCAAAAATGCGGCTCTGCCTATCCTGGCAGCGGTCATCCTCGCAGACGGCGAATTCCAGATATCCGAGGCTCCTGAGCTGGTCGACATCGACACAATGCTCAAACTCCTGAAAGAGCTCGGTATTTCATCAAAAAGGGAAGGCAGAACAGTCTCCCTCAAAAGCAAAAACAACAAAAATAAAATAGAAGCTCCGTATGAACTGGTGAAAACCATGCGTGCGAGCGTTCTCACCCTCGGGCCACTGGTTGCGAGGAAGGGACGTGCACGTGTCTCCCTCCCGGGCGGATGTGCGATAGGCGAACGCCCTGTTGACCTCCACCTGAAAGCTCTCGAAGCCATGGGCGCAGAGATAAAAATGGAGCACGGATATGTCGAGGCTGTGTGTGAAAGGCTGAAAGGCGCAGAGATCACATTCGACATAGTTACCGTCACCGGTACTGAGAACATAATGATGGCTGCTACGCTGGCAGACGGGGTGACAGTGCTCCGCAATGCCGCTCAGGAGCCTGAGGTCGTCGACCTCGCCCGTTTCCTTAAAAAGATGGGTGCAGACATCGAGGGCGAAGGTACAAAAGAGATACGCATCAAAGGGATGAAGTCTCTGAACAGCGCAGACTACATCGTCATGCCCGACAGGATAGAGGCAGGTACATTTATCTGCTGTGTGGCGGGCGCAGGCGGAGAAATTGAGCTGACGAATGTTCCCGTACAGCAGATGAGAACCACTCTGGACAAGCTGTCCGAGGCGGGGCTCGAGATAGAGAAACTGAACGATACCACACTGAGGGTCAAAAAGACCAAGACTCTGTGTGCTACAGATATAACAACACTCCCTTATCCGGGATTCCCCACTGATATGCAGGCGCAGTTTATGGCTGTGATGGCATGCAGCGAGGGTGTCTCCGTCGCTACTGAGACCATCTTTGAAAACCGCTTCATGCATGTGGGCGAGCTGAAAAGGATGGGGGCGAACATCAATCTGAAAGATAAATCAGCCATCATCAAAGGTGTGGGCAAGCTGACGGGTGCGCCTGTCATGGCGTCTGACCTGAGAGCCAGTGCCAGCCTTGTGATAGCGGGGCTTATGGCAGAGGGCGAGACTGTTGTCTCAAGGCTGTATCACCTCGACAGAGGCTATGAGCATTTTGAAGAAAAACTCACAGGTGTGGGAGCTAAACTTAAACGGGTAAAAGAATGAACGAAAACTGCGTAAATGTCGCTCTGCCTAAGGGCAGGCTGGCTGAAGATACAATTGAACTTTTCCTTAAGAAAGGTATCACTAATGAAGGGGTTGTGGACTTTAATTCCAGAAGACTCACCTTTTACGACGAGAAGAACAACATAAACTTTATGATGGTTCGTAACATGGATGTTTCCACATATGTGGAGCACGGCGCGGCAGACATCGGCGTCGTGGGAAAGGATATCCTGCTCGAGTCAGGCAGTGATGTTTATGAATATCTCGACCTCGGCTTCGGCTATTGCAGGCTGTGCGTCGCAGGGGTGAAAGAGAGCGACCTCTCATATAGACACGATATGGTAGTTGCTACCAAATATCCAATGCTGACAAAGGATTTCTTCGCCGGCAGAGGTGTTTTTGTTGAGACCATTAAACTTTACGGCTCTATTGAGCTTTCGCCTATTGTCGGTCTTTCTGATTTTATCGTCGACCTTGTCTCCACAGGGCAGACTCTGAAAAAGAACGGGCTGATAGAGGTGGAGACCATTCTGGAATCCACGGCGAGGCTTATAGGCAATAAGAGTATGGCTAAGGTTAAATATGACAGAATCAAGGAAATCATAGATACCGTGGAGTCAGTATGAAGAAGTATTTTTTTTTTATTGCTCTGATTTTTCTCTTTGCAGCTAACTCATTCGCTGCAGTAATCGACGCAGTCGAGGTTGAGGGGAACAGAAGAGTACCTACCGAGACCATCCTTAAGTATGCCGTTGAATCAGGGGAAGAGTTCAATATGGCAGACATCGACAACAGTATCAAAAACCTGTTCAGCGCCGATATTATCACTGACGTAAAGGTAGATATGAGACTGGACGACGACCGTCTGGTCATTGTTTATATTGTTAAAGAGAAGCCTTACGTAAACAGCGTTATCTTTAACGGTAACTCCGAATTAAAAGCATCGCTTTTGCAGGAAGAGCTGGTCCCTATGACAGGGCAGATCCTCGATAATAGAAAAGTCGAAGCTAACCTTCAGATCATTCAGGAAAAATATCACGACGAGAAGTTCTATTCCGTCGGTATCACCGTAGACATCGAAGAGAGAGATAACAACACTGTAGACGTTGTCTACATCATAGACGAAGGTGTTGAGGCAAGAATTTATAATATCAACATCATCGGTAATAAACACTTCAAACGTAAAGAGATATTAAAAGAGATCGACACATCCGAGAAGGGATTCTGGTCGTGGATATCGGGCAGCGGAAAGCTGAAAAAGACACAGCTCGCCATTGATATGGATAAGATCAAAGGTATCTATCTCCGTGACGGATACGCAAAGGTTCAGGTGGGCGAGCCCCGCATCAACCTTTCCGAGGATAAGAAAAAAATCGACCTTACCATCGTTATCGAAGAAGGTAAGAGATATAAGGTCGGCGATATAGAGTTCGACGGGTATAAGTCTGTGGAGCTTGAAGACTTGAAAAAGGCCGCACTGCTGAAAACAGGCGACTGGTTCAACATCGAGCAGTATCAGGACGACATCAAACGCATCACATCCCAGTTTACTAAAATCGGATATGCGTATGCAAACGTAAGCCCAAGCTCAGCCCTCAATGATGAGGCAGAGACAGTATCTATCAGATACAGCATAGAAGAAAATCAGCTTGTTTATATCAACAGGATAAACATCAGAGGTAATACAAAGTCCAGAGACAGGGTAATAAGACGTGAGTTCGACCTTGTGGAAGGCGACCTTTACAGCAGTACAGACATCAATGCTTCTAAGGCTCACCTTGAATTCACCGATTACTTCGGCGAGGTCAGAGTTTCTGAAACACCTATCGCAGCGGATAAGGTCGACCTTGATGTTGAAGTAACGGATAAGATGACCGGTATGTTCAGCATCGGTGCGGGATACTCCTCTGTGGATAACCTCACGGGTATGGTGTCTCTCACACAGAAGAACCTCTTCGGTAAAGGCTATGAGGCTACTATCAAGTCTGAAATATCCGAAAAGAAAGCAGACTACAGCATCAGCTTTGTCAACCCGTGGCTCTTCGACAAGCCTTACAGCTTCGACGTGAACCTCTTTAAAACAGAGCGTGAGTACTATGAATATACAAAGAACTCAGAAGGTATCGCCATCGGTATCGGCCACCAGCCGATAAAGCGTAAACTCTTCCTCAGCTACAGACTGAGATATGAAGTTGTGGACATTTCCGATCTGGATGACGATGCATCATACATCATCAGCGAGCAGGAGGGCGAGACAACAACTATCAGTTTCACCCCTACTGCTAAATGGACAACAGTAAACCATCCTTATAACCCTACAAGAGGTAATAAGGCTGTTATATTCTCTAAAATTGCCGGCGGACTTCTCGGCGGTGATAATGACTATGTCAAAACAGGTTTCACCTATACACATTACTTCCCTCTGTTTGCGGATTTCACATTCATGGGTAACTTTGAGATAGGTAAACTGTATGCATATAACGGCAAGGAACTGCCTATCGGTGAGCGTTTCCGTCTCGGCGGTATGTACAGCGTAAGAGGTTATGACTATGGTGATATATCTCCGCTGGATAGAGACGGCAACAGATACGGCGGTGATAAATATGATCAGGTCAACCTTGAGATCAGCTTCCCAGTCGTGAAGAGCGCACAGCTTATGGGTCTTGTCTTCTACGATATGGGTCAGGCTCTCGAAGAGGGTACGATGTATTTCGACGGAGATATATTCAGATCATACGGTGCAGGTTTCAGATGGTACAGTCCGATTGGACCGCTCAGGCTGGAGTATGGTATCCCGCTTGACGACCCAAGCGGAAACAATAAAGGAAAATGGGAATTTTCCATCGGCGGTATGCTTTAAAATTTAATTTTTTTCATATACTAGGAGGATTTTGATGAAACGTATTTCAGTTATCGTAATTATTTTGATGATGGCATTCAGTGTAAATGCCTTTGCTAAAATAGGTGTAGTGAGCTTCCAGGAGATTCTTAAGCAGTCTGAATCAGGTAAGGATGTTTATAACAAACTCCAGACAGCTGCTGACGACTATGACAAGAAACTTCAGGTACTTGGCGATAAAATAAAAGCTATGCAGGACGAATACGCTCAGAAAGAAAGCGTGTATAAACCGGAGACAAAAGAGAAAAAGAGAACAGACATCCAGCGTGAGATCAGAAACTTCAACACAACAAAAGAAGACTACTCAAAAGAGCTCAAAAGACTCGAAATGAGACACCTTAAGAGAGTTCAGGATGAAGTTCTTAAGATAGTACAGGACCTCGGTAAAGAGCTCGGATACGAAGTCATCCTCGAAGAGCAGAACTCTGCCGTTCTTTACAGAGCAGACACTGTGGACATCACAGAAAACGTTATCAAAAGATACGACAACGTGTTTAAACAAGGAAAATAATGAAAGCATCAGAACTCGCTGAAATACTTAACGCCGAGCTTGTGGGAGAGGATACGGATATAACATGCGTCTCCTCCATAGAGAACATCAAGGATGGAGCTCTTGTCCCGCTGCTTGCGAAAGGTATCTCACCCGAAGTTTTTGAATCTGCTGCAGCGGCATTTCTCATAAAGAAAGATGCAGAGCTGACAGCAGGAAAGACATACATCATGGCAGACGATGCAGAGCTCGCTCTTGTTGCTGCCGTGACCGCTCTTTATCCACCGAAAGAGAGCAGCGAAGGGATAAGCCCTTCTGCATATGTTTCAGACAGTGCCATCATACATGAGAACGTCACAGTAGACCCGCTCGCCGTTATCGGGAGCAGAAGCACAGTGGACGAAGGTTCTCATATACACTCCGGCGCCGTGATAGGCAAGGATGTAAAGATAGGCAAGGACTGCATCATATATCCGAACGTAACGATTTACGACGGATGCACTCTCGGAGACAGGGTTATAATCCACTCTGGCTCTGTCATCGGTGCGGATGGTTTCGGCTATTATCAAAAACAGGGGAGAAATGTGAAAATACCTCACATCGGCTCCGTTGTTCTGGAAAACGATGTCGAGATAGGTGCCAACAGCTGTGTGGACAAAGGCAAGTTTGACGACACTGTCGTGGGCGAAGGGACCAAGATCGATAATCAGGTTCAGGTCGCTCATAACGTTGTGACAGGCAAACACTGCATCATGGCGGGACAGGCTGCTATAGCAGGAAGCTCTACTTTAGGCGATTATGTTATGGTCGGTGCCCGTGCAGGGATAAGCGACCATGTGAATATCTGCTCTAAGGTTATGCTGGCTGCGAACTGCGGTGTTATGTCCGACATAGATAAACCCGGCATATACGGCGGCATTCCAAGCACATCCAGAAAAGCATGGATGCGTGAGGTCGCCCTTGTGCGTGATCTGCCGAACCTTGTAAAAAGAGTCAATGAATTGGAGAAAGATAAAAATGCTTGATGTAAATGAAATTATGAAAAGACTTCCTCACAGATTCCCTTTTCTCATGGTGGACAGGGTGCTTGAGGTCACAGACGAATATATCAGAGCCGTGAAGAACGTCAGCATAAACGAGCCGTTCTTTCAGGGGCATTTCCCCGGGTATCCGGTTATGCCGGGCGTTCTCATCATCGAGGCTATGGCACAGTGTGCGGGCATACATGCCATGGAGACGGCAGGAGAAGATGCGCCTGAGAAGGTTATCACTCTTTTCATGGGAGTGGATAAAGTTAAATTCCGTAAGCAGGTTGTCCCGGGCGATCAGCTTGAAATGAAAGTTACACCTCTGAAAAAGAGAAGAAATATAGTAGTAGCTAAAGGAGAGGCCTTTGTAAACGGCGAGCTCGCCTGTGAAGGAGAGCTGACCGCTATGATGGCTCCTGCGGAGTAAATGTATGATACATAAAGGCGCAATCATCGACCCATCATGTGAGATAGCAGAAAGTGCAGAGATAGCACAGGGTGCATTTATCGGAAAGAATTGTGTCATTGGAGAAAACGTAACAGTAGGGTACAACGCCGTGATCGAGTCGAACACGACCGTAGGCGAAGGGACAAAGATATATCCCAATGCCCACATAGGCGGAGACCCACAGGACTACAGCTTTGGCGGTGAGGATACTAAGCTCATCATAGGCAAAAACTGTATAATCAGAGAATTTGCCACCATACACAGAGCCAGCACAAAAGAAGAGTGGAAGACTGTCCTCGGCGACAACTGCTTCATCATGGCATATGCCCATGTGGCTCACGACTGCATACTCGGCAACAATGTCACCATGACTAGCTTTGCATCATTTGCAGGCCACTGTCATGTCGGCGACTTTGTCGTTGCGGGCGGATATGCTGCATGTCATCAGTTTGTACGTGTGGGGATGGGTGTTATGCTCGGCGGCAGGGTGAATGTTTCAAAGGATATCCCTCCATTCGTAATGGCTGCGGGCATCCCTGCGGAGATCGAAGGACTGAACATCGTCGGTATGAAACGCAGAGGTGTTAAGCCAGAAGCCAGACTGGAGCTTAAAAAAGCTATTAAGATACTCAGAAATCTTAATATCAAGCTGGCTGACGTTCCTGAAAAACTTATGGAACTCGAGCAGTTTGACGAAATAAAACTATTCACCGATTTCTTAAAAGACAGTAAACGCGGATTTACACGGAGATGATTATTTATGGTTAAAACGGGTATTATCGGATTGGGAAGGATGGGCAGGTACCATCTGAACCTTAACGACGAAATGTCAGAATCAAACCTGCAGATGCTCTGCGACGCAGACTCTGCCACAAGGGACGCTGTTGCACAGAACTATAACTATCCTATGACGGGCGACTTCACAGAGCTTTTAAAGCATGTGGATGCCGTAACTGTTGCAGCACCGACAAAACATCACTTTGAGATAGCTAAAAAGTGCCTCGAGAGCGGTAAACACGTACTCGTGGAGAAGCCTATCACTACAAACATAGAGCAGGCCACAGAGCTGTTCAACATAGCAGAAAAGAAAAACCTCGTGCTGCACATCGGACACGTTGAGAGATTCAACGGAGCAGTACAGGAGCTTGATAACATTACAGACGAGCCATACCTTATCGAGTCCAGAAGGGTAGGACCGTACAACCCGAACTTTAAGAACGATTCCATTGTTCTCGACCTGATGATCCACGATATAGACATCATCCTGAACATGGTAAACAAGAATATCACAAGCGTTCAGGCACACGGAAACTGTGTCTACTCGCCTCTGCCGGACTTTGCCACTGTTACCATTCAGTTTGAAGACAGCTGCGTGGCAAACATCCTCGTGAGCCGTGTGACACAAAAGAAAGACCGCACAATGAGTATTTCTCAGAAGGGTGCTTTCATATACCTCGACTACACCACACAGGATATCAACATCTATCGTGAGGCTAAGGAAGGTAAGGAATTCGGTCCTAAACAGCTGAAATATAAAAACGAATACATGTACGAAAAACTCTTCGTATATAAAGACAACCCGCTTAAGATGGAGATAAAGCACTTCCTCGACTGTGTCACAGGAAAGCAGAAACGCAATGTGACGGTTGAGCACGAGCTGCGCTCCCTTAAGGTTGCGCTGAAGGTGGACGAGCTCCTCACAGGCAGCAACGGAAACATGATAGAGGTTAAAGTTTGAGAACCGGCCTTATAGCCGGCTATGGAACATTACCACTTATAGCCGCCCGGAACCTCATTAAAGACGGACACGATCTTTGCATCATCGCTTTTTATGAGGAAGTCACAGCAGACCTCAGCGGGCTAAACGTCCCTGTGGAAAAGATAAGCGTGACGCAGGTCGGCAAGATCATTAAAACTCTCAAAAATTATAACGTAGACAGGGTCTTGTTTGCCGGAAAGGTGAACAAGTCCCTTCTCTTTTCAGACCTTAAATTCGACCTTACAGCCGTAAAGCTCCTCGCAAAGCTGAAGAACCGCAAGGACGACACCCTTATGAATGCCGTATGCGAAGAGCTCGCCAGAAACGGTATAAGCGTCATGGAGCAGTCGGATGCCCTCTATACCCTTTTTCTGGAAAAGGGGGTATACAGCAAAAAGAAACCCAATGCAGAGCAGCTCGCCGATGTGGAATTCGGGCTGGAAATTGCAAAGGAATTAGGCAGGCTGGACATAGGCCAGACTGTTGTCGTTAAAGATAAAGCAGTGCTCGCCCTCGAAGCGATAGAGGGGACGGACAAGGCTGTCATCAGAGGATGCTCACTGGCGAAAAAAGATGCCGTGGTTGTCAAATGTGCGAAACCCTCACAGGATAAAAGATTCGATATTCCAACGGTCGGTGTTGACACCTTGAGGAATTTGGCTGATAATGGCGGTAGATTAATTGCAATTGAGGCTGGTGCGACATTCGTGGTGGATGTGGATTCATGCATTGCCTTCGCTGATGCAAACAAAATTATCTTTATGGCAATTTAAAAATGAAAGCGGAATACGTTAACCCATTTATAACAGCTACAAGCGAAGTTTTCAAAACTATGGTGGGCATAGAGCCTGAACGTGGCAGTCTGTACATTAAGTCAGATGAAAAACTGCCCTATGATATTTCAGGCATTATAGGTCTCGCCGGACAGGCAACAGGCTTTGTCGTTATCAGTATGACAGAGAGCCTTGCCTTTAAAGTTCTTGAAAATTTCCTGGGCGAAACAAAAACTGAGATGGACGAAGACGTCATGGACGCCATCGGTGAGATCCTCAACATGATCGCCGGCGGTGCTAAGCAGGTCTTCTCCAAGAAAGGCATCCGCTTTAAGATATCCATTCCTAATGTCGTCGTCGGTAAGAACCATATGGTCGGCAAACAGCGCAATGTCCAGTGCATAGGCATGACATTCAAAGTCGGAGACGACACCTTCGTTATCGAAGTGGCTCTGGAAGATACAAAATAATACCGTGAACAATCTAATCCTTCATATATACGCCCTTTGTCTCGGGCTGTGCATGGGCAGTTTCATGAATGTGCTCATATACAGACTGCCGAGGGAGCTTTCCATCGTAAGACCGCCTTCACACTGTACATCCTGCGGAGAAAGAGTCCGCTTTTATGATAATGTTCCCGTTTTCAGCTGGATATTCCTCGGAGGCAAGTGCCGCTTCTGCGGTTCGAAGATATCCGTGATGTATCCTATGACAGAGCTCCTTACGGGGTTTCTGGTCTGGTATGCTTTCTACAGATTCGGCCTGAGCGCACAGTTTGTCATGGCTGTGCTGCTGATACTTACGGCGGTGTCTGCGGGGCTTGCTGACCTCTTTTCTGCCCTCGATGCGGAAAACTTCGAGTGCGGTATCATCCCCGACAGTCTGATAGTCTTCGGGCTGGTGTCTGCGCTGGCTATGGGGTATTTCCTGCATCACAACATGCTGTTCCCCATATACGGAGCGGTCGTGGGCTTTCTCGCCCTTTATATACCGTCTTTCCTTTATAAGCTGGTGCGCAAGCGCGAGGGGATGGGCTTCGGAGATGTGAAGCTGGTGGCTGTGCTCGGTGCTTTTCTGGGGCTTAAGTCGGTGTTTTTCGTGGTATTTGCCAGTGCCCTTATGGGGGCAGTGATAGGTATAATATGGCAGTTCGCCTCGGGGAAGAGGGATATGATGATCCCGTTCGGCCCCTTTATCTCGGCTGCTGGCTTAATTTATCTTTTCTTTGAAACCCGTATGGACAGGCTGTTGTACGGGATATAGTATACAAAAAGCAACAGTTCTCTTGAACAATCAGAGAGAATCATATATAAACTACTTACATTTTGCTAAGAGCCGTTTTGCGGTATAAACTGGAGGCAATGTGCTAAAACCTGAAGAGCAATTAGAACAGATCAAAAGAGGAAGCGAGGAGATCATCTCGGAAGAGGAGCTCCTTAAAAAACTCACAAAATCATACGAGACAAACACACCACTCAGAATAAAAGCAGGGTTCGACCCTACTGCACCTGACCTTCACCTTGGTCATACAGTTCTCATACAGAAGCTGAAACACTTTCAGGATCTCGGACATCAGGTCATATTCCTTATCGGTGACTTCACCGGTATGATAGGCGACCCGACAGGAAAGAACGAGACAAGAAAAGCTCTGACCAAAGAGGAAGTTCTCGCTAATGCCGAGACATACAAGGAGCAGGTCTTTAAGATTCTCGACCCTGAGAAGACTGAAGTGGCTTTCAACAGTACATGGATGGAGAAGATGTCATCATCCGACATGATCAAGCTGGCTTCGCAGTATACTGTCGCCAGAATGCTCGAGCGTGACGACTTTTCCAAAAGATATAAAGACAACAGACCTATCAGCATACACGAGTTCATCTATCCGCTGGTACAGGGATACGACTCTGTGGCGCTCAAGAGCGACGTAGAGCTCGGCGGTACAGACCAGAAGTTTAACCTGCTGGTCGGACGTGACCTTCAGCGTGCGCACAACATGGCTCCTCAGATAGCGCTTACAATGCCTATCCTTGAGGGTCTCGACGGCGTGCAGAAGATGTCTAAGTCGCTGAATAACTACATAGGTATAGCAGAATCCCCCACAGACATGTTCGGTAAGGCTATGTCCATCTCCGACGAGCTTATGTTCCGCTACTATCTGCTCCTTTCAGACAAGTCTCTCGCTGAGATCGAAGAACTGAAAAAAGCAGTGGCAGACGGCTCCAAACATCCTATGGAGGCAAAGAAAGAACTCGCTATGGAGATAGTGGAGCGCTTTCACTCTGCGGAGGCAGCGAAAGAGGCGAGGGAAGGATTTGAGCAGGTATTCTCCAAACGTGAGAACCCTGACGACATGCCTGAGTTTGCTATGGCGGCAGATATGAAGCTCATCGATGCGATAGGAAAGGGCGGTTTAAACTTTCTCCCCAGCAACAGCGAAGCAAGAAGACTCGCTAAGCAGGGTGGAATTTATATAGATGGCGAAAAAGTAGAGGATATTGATCAGTGCCTGCCTGCGGGTGAATACACACTTAAAGTGGGCAAGAGAAAATTCGCAAAACTAGCAGTCAGCTAATTTGGAGGAAGAAAGTGTCTATAGTAAGACCTTTAGCCGGAGTCAGATACAACCTTGAAGAAGTACTTCTTAAAAACGTTATCGCTCCACCATATGATGTCATCTCTCCTGAGATGAAAGACGCTCTTAAGGCAAAGTGCCCGCACAACGTTGTGACGGTCGACCTGCCCGACGGAACACCGGAAGAAAAATACGCTAACGCAGCAAAGATCTACAAGGATCTCCTTGATAAAGGTATCCTTGCCAGAGATAAAAAATCCAGCTTCTATGTTTATGAGCAGATATACGAATTCGGCGGAAAAGAATATGTCCGTACAGGCTTCGTAGGTCTCCTTAAACTCGAGGAGCTCGGCAAAGGGACAGTATTCCCTCATGAGAAAACACTCTCAGGTCCGAAGAAAGACCGTTTCGAGCTGATGAAAGCCTGCAAGACTAACTTCAGCCAGATATTCGGACTTTACATGGACAAAGAGAACATGCTGAACACATGCTTCTCCGATGCTAAAAAGAATATGCCTGCATCATCCGCAGTGGATGACGAAGGTGTAAAAAATACACTCTGGTCAGTGAATGACGCTGAATCCGTACAGTACATCGAGAGCTTTATGAAAGATAAGGCTATCTATATCGCTGACGGACACCACAGATATGAAACAGCCCTGAACTACCGCGACTATATGCGCGAGCTGAACGGCGACGACCCACGTGAAGAGAAGCCTTACGACTATGTCATGATGATGTTTGTAAACTTCTATGACGAAGGTCTCAAGATATTCCCTACTCACAGAGTATGTGAAGTGGACAGCTCATTCGACATCAATGCATTCCTAGATACTATGAAGAAGAACTACACTGTTGAAGAACTTGCCGACGAGGCTGCCTGTAACGAATTTGTAAACAAATCCGCAGGCAGAAACATGGCTGCTTACTTCGACGGAAAATTTTATGGACTGAAAGCGGGCGAAGAGGTTCTTGAAAACCTTCACCCTGTTTATAGAAAGATAGATACTTATCTGCTTCAGCAGACCATAATGATAGATGTTCTCGGCATGACAGAGGATCAGATCCTCAAAAAAGAGGGCGTATATTTTGTACAGACAATGGACAAGATAGAGAAGCTCACAGAGGACAAAAAAGCTATCGCTTTTATACTGAAAGGAGTGGATATCGAAATAGTGAGAGAGATATCCGAGAGCGGACTTGTGATGCCTCAGAAGTCTACTTACTTCTATCCTAAACTTCAGACAGGATTAGTAATTAATCCACTGTAAACAAATGATACTTTAACGGGTCAATCTTTTTTAGGTTGACCCTTTTTTTATTGCTTTACTAACTACTTTATCTAATTAATAAACTCCACAATTATTCTATTGACCATTCTATAACTATGTAATAAAAGTGTATGATTATTGTGTTAATGATGGAGGACCAAATGAAAAAGTTTTTTTTGATTGTTCTGTCCATATGCCTCACGTCAACGGCTGCATTCGCAGGTCATGTTGATACATACGGCATTGGTTCAAGAGCGACATCTATGGCAGGTGCTATGACTGCCGGTACCAACGACGCATTCTCGGTTTATTACAACCCTGCTGCGATGACAAGAATTAAGAAGAAAACATTCACAATCGGATCTCACTTCGTAGATCCATCACTTAAAATAGAAAAATTTAATGCGGATATGTCATCCAACGCATACCCTGCAATCGGCGATACCACAAGCCCGGGTTCTGTTGAGGACGAATCTCCGCTCCTTATCGTGCCGCATCTCGGCTATGTTCACCCGTTAAACGACAAGGTGACATTAGGCTTCGCGGTTTATGTTCCTTACGGCCTTGAGCTCACATGGAACGGCAACCCTGCGGAAAACGCAGCAGCTTATAACACTTACCACTCATGGTACATGAGAGAGGTTATAACACCTTCTATCGCTTACAAAGTGAATGATAAACTTTCACTCGGCTTCGGTGTTTCCATAGGTAAATCTGAGGCTGGCGTTGAAAGAGTGAGATACGTACCTGATTTCATGACATACTCGGCAGCATGGGAAGCAGCCGGTTTCCAGCCTGCAGAGGCTTCATACCTTGCCGCTTCATACTCTGACCTCGCAGGTTCCAGATATAAAACAGAGATGGAAGACGACTTCAACTATTCCTTCAACATCGGCGTACTTTACGAGTTCAACGAGAAGTTCTCCGTGGGTGCTACATTCAGAAGCAAATCAAACACACATATGGAAGGCGAGATAGATGTTGCTCCGACACCTACATACTGGAACAACTATAATGTCGACGCATCCGTAGACATCGATACACCAAATCAGCTTCAGGTGGGTATACAGTACTCTCCTACTCCAAAGTGGAACATCAACTTTGACATTACAAGAACATGGTGGGGCTCTATAGAGGATTACTCCGTACAGTTCAACCCTGCATTCATGGCTACACCCGTGCTCGCTCCTGACGGTGCTCAGACTGAGTACTACGAGAGAGACTGGAAAGATACATTCCAGTACAGACTCGGTGTGGAATACAAACTTAACAAAACTGTAGACCTCCGTGCAGGTTACTACTATGACCCGACTGTTGTTCCTAACAACACATTCGACGTTCAGTGGCCTGACTCTAACAAGCACGTATTCTCCGGCGGTATGGGTCTCCACTTCGGCGACTGGACAGTGGATCTCGTGCTTCAGTATGTTAAGATCGAGCCTATCAAGATCAACGGCGAGTCTCATAACCTTAACGAGACATTCTACAGACCGGGCGTACACACATCAGAGGTGGAGGCAGATGCTTCCGGACACCTCCTTGCATACGGTGTGACTGTTTCTTACTCTTTCTAGGGTAAAGTTAGAATAATTACAAAGGGGTGTCTTCGATCCAAGGGACTTAAAAGACGTGTTTAAATTTTGAAGTAAAATAAGAAAAACCCCAATTTTAATAATAAGATTGGGGTTTTTATGTTTCAGAAAACTTTTTCGTCATCCTGAGGCTTTAGCCGAAGGATCTGAACACGTGGATTCTCTAATAGTATCAGATTCTTCGCTACGCTCAGAATGACGTAGCTTTGTTTGTTTTAGAGATTCTGCAACGAATCTTTTAAGGGGCTGGGTCTTCGGGCATCCCTTTTTTTTGGTCTTACATCTTTTTTACTTTAAATAATAATTCTGTTTTAGTAATATTACATATAGATATATATCAAGGTGCGTCAGCTATGATTAATAGAAGAGATTTTCTGAAACTTTCAGCCGCCGCAGCCTTCGTGGCCTCAATGCCTGTCGGGGGGCAAGCATTTTCGGGATATGGGCTGAACAAACCTCAAATGATTCGCTCTTTCAGGAGCTTAGACAATGAAAGTGTGTTCAACGCATCTTCTGCATATTTCGACAAGATACGCAGGTTTGACGAGGCTTTCACAGACGACATAATAGCCGACCCTGTGGAATTCGCCCTTATCGAATCCTGCTGGCGTAAGACATCCTCTATTATGCGTTATGTCGGTTTCGGTAATTTCAACGTGCTGAACTTCGACGAAGCGATCAATTATGCAAATAACGTCGACACCCTCACCCCTTTCACAAAGGCAGAGCTGGATTACCTTGAGACTCTCTTTGCGAGGGATGCTTCGGCATACGGCTTTTACGGTGAGAAGATATTCGACAGCCTCACCGACAGGGTCGACAGTGATAAGATGGTCAAGGTTCCGAGCAGCGGCCACTATATATATAACCTTTCCCTTTCCACATATAAAAAGATAACCGCAGAGATGGATTCACTGATACTCACTTCAGGCGTGCGCAGTGTTGTAAAGCAGCTTCATCTCTTCCTTAATAAAGCTATGGAGACAAAAGGGAACCTCTCTATGGCATCTCGGTCAATAGCACCTGTGGGTTATTCGTATCACGGTATAGGCGATTTCGACGTGGGGATAAAGGGTTGGGGATTCCGCAACTTTACAGACAAATTTGCCACGACGAAGGAGTACGCCATGCTGATGCAGAGGGGATACATGCGTATCCGCTATGACAGGAAGAACCCATACGGAGTACGTTTCGAGCCCTGGCATGTCAAGGTCGTCTAGGCGTGCGGTATAAGAGACTTATTGTCAAACTTTCAAACCCTGAAAAGTACATTCTCGATTTTTACCAGAAAATAAATATCACACTGACCTTTTTCAACAGGAACGAACTGCGTAACCACGCAGCCGCCTGTGCATACTATATGCTCCTCTCCATGATACCTATGGTGCTTGTGCTTTTTTATATATTCGACACATTCCTTGAGAAGTATCCGCAGTTTTCAAACGACCTTTTTGTGGTGCTCTCTGTTTTTAACGAAAATATAACACCGCAGCTCTTCGAGAGATTCGGAATATCAAAGCTCGCAGGGAACACCATCGGGGTGCTCGGTATACTCAACCTCATGTTTTCCAGCCGACTGATACTTACGTCTGTACAGCGTGCTTTCAGCGTTATATTCCCTGCGGAAAAGCGGCGTAACTTTTTTCTGGAAAATGCGATATCGCTCGGTGTCCTGCCTTTTGTATTTGTGGTGGTGATACTTATCGGCGTGTTAAACACCACAAAGCAGGTGCTTTATAAATACCTTCAGATAAATGGTGTCAGCACATATTATATAGAGCCTTTGATAAACGCAGGAGCATACATCATCCCCGCACTGATGGCTATGGTAGTGGTATACATCACATACAGATATCTCCCCGTTAAAAAACCCGGGAGCAAAAGTGCCACTAAGGGGACGCTGATGTTCCTTGTGGTTTTCGTGGGTGCGAAGTCTGGCGCCGTGATCATCTTTAAGCATATAGCCTTTAACTCTGCATACGGCATACTCGGCTCGCTTATCGTTGTGCTGGTGTGGTCTTACTTTATATTTCTACTTTTCCTCTTCTGCGCCCAGTATGTATATGTGACGTATAAGGCAGACATCCTCATACTGAACAGGCTGTTCAGCGACGACAAGCCTTCGGACAGGTTCATCATGCTGAATAAAAAGATACTGGAGAAATACACCGTAAACCTGAAAGCGGGGGACGTTCTCCTGCATAAAGGGGACGAGTCTGACAGCGTATATTATGTTTTATCAGGCATACTGGATGCCGTGATAGACGGAGACACTGTCGGTATGATAAAATCCGGCGAGGTCTTCGGAGAGATGGCGTACATGACGGGCGAGGCTCGCAGCGCAACAGTCAGGGCAGCATCCGACAGTGAGGTTGTTGTGCTCCCGCCGAAGATATTTGAAGAGATCATAAGAGACAACACGGACTTTGCCCGAAAGATGATGGGGACCATGTGTTCACGACTGAAAAGAGCACAGCAGAGGGCAGACCACGCAGGGGCATAGACGAGCTATTATCTCCTGAAAGCCTTTGTGGAAAAGTTTTTTGAACTGTTTTCTTTTTCACCTTGACATGTCTATAGCTTTCACCTATAAACTTTAGTTCACCCTTATACCTTACTAGAGGTGCGTTTAAAATATGTTTGCTACATTGAATGACAAATTAAACTCTGTTTTTTCCAAACTGAAAAAGCAGGTTAGAATCGACGAAGATAATATAAACGAAGCCCTTAAACAGGTCCGTATGGCTCTGCTTGAGGCCGACGTTAACTTTAAAGTGGTAAAAACCTTCATAAGTAACGTTCGTGAAAAAGCTATGGGAGAAGAGGTCAAGAAAAGCCTTACCCCAGACCAGGTATTCATAAAGATTGTGAATGACGAGCTTGTCGATATCCTTGGCGGAGTTGACTATAAAGAGGCCAAGATAAAGCTCAGTTCAAACCCTCCAACAGTTATTATGATGGCAGGTCTTCAGGGTTCGGGTAAGACAACTTCCGCAGGTAAGCTGGCGAACTTTTTTATGAAGCAAAGCAAATCGGTGCTTCTGGTTGCGGGCGATATATATCGTCCGGCTGCTATTGACCAGCTGGAAACACTGGGCAGACAGATCGGCTGTGATGTCTATGCAGACAGAGAGAGCAAGGATGCGGTGAAGATCGCAAAAGATGCCCTCGCACAGGCCAAGAAAACTGCCAGAGATATTGTGATTATAGATACTGCGGGCCGTCTCCACATCGACGAAGAGCTGATGGGTGAGATAGTCCGTACAAAAGAGGCCGTTAATCCCGACGAGATACTTTTCGTTGCGGATGCTATGACCGGACAGGATGCCGTAAACGTTGCGAAGAGCTTTAATGATGAGCTCGACGCCACAGGTATCATCCTGACAAAGATGGACGGTGACGCACGAGGCGGTGCTGCGCTTTCTATCAAAGAGGTCACAGGAAAGCCTCTGAAATTTATCGGTACAGGTGAGAAGCTCACAGAATTCGAGCAGTTCTATCCTGACCGTATGGCTTCTAGGATCCTCGGCATGGGTGATATCGTTACCCTCGTCGAGCGTGCTCAGGAATCCATCGAGGAAGGCGATGCCGAAGAAATGGCAGCCAAGATGGCTAAGCAGGGTCTTGACTTTGAGGATATGCTCAAACAGTTCAAGATGATCAAGAAGATGGGTTCTCTCGACAGCATCATGCGTATGATACCGGGTCTCGGTAACGTAAACATGGGTGAGATAGACGACCGCCAGTTCAAAAAGATCGAGGCGATCATCTTCTCTATGACACTGAAAGAGAGAAAAAATGCCAAAGTGCTGAACGCTAGCCGTAAAAAGCGTATCGCACGAGGCAGCGGAACAAATGTCGCTGACGTTAACAGACTCGTGAATCAGCTGAATCAGATGAACAAGATGATGAAGCAGATGAAGAAGAAGCTCGGCGGCGCAAATAAACTTAACCCGGCGATGATGCGCGACTTCCTTAAAATGAAGTAAGCTGCCGGCAGTTTAGTTTTTTAAAATAAGGCAGAGCACTCCTCCAGAAGGAAAAGCTTGCTAAAAGATATTATAAAAATACTTTAAAAAATACGAGGTAATACCAAATGGCTACCAAAATCAGACTTGTGAGACTCGGTCGTAAGAAAAGACCTTTTTACAGAATAGTTGTATGTGACAGCAGAGAAAGAAGAAACGGTAACTTCATCGAAGTTCTCGGTTTCTACAACCCAATGCCTGAGCAAATGGAGATCAGAATAGATGAAGAGAAAGCTCTCAGCTGGCTTCAGAAAGGTGCTCAGCCTACAGATACTGTAAAAAGCATCCTCTCCAAAAACGGAGTAATGAAAAAATATCACGAGTCTCGTTAATCAATAAAATCACCCTCTGCGGGAGATTTTATGGCGACTTTCGGTTCGGAGATTCCGAACCTGTAAGAGGTGAACCATGAAAGAGCTTGTTGAATTTATCGTTAGATCACTTGTAGATAACCCTGAAGCTGTTAACCTGAAAGAGGTTGAGGGCGAAAAAGCCTCTATCCTCGAGCTCAGAGTGGCTCAGGCGGATCTCGGTAAAGTGATCGGAAAGCAGGGCCGCACAGCCAAAGCTATCAGAACAATACTGAATGCTTCCGGCGTTAAATGCGGTAAAAAGGTGGTTCTCGAGATTCTCGAAGACTAATGACCTGTGTCGCTTTGACGCGGTTATGCAATTTAATAGGTTTGTAAAAGGGCAGGGGAAACCTATGCCCTTTTTACGCGAAGTGGTTCATGAAGCTTGTTAAAGTAGGCAGACTCATAAATACGCACGGACTGGACGGAGAGCTGATAATGCAGATTCTCACCGACACTCCGGAAGTTTTTGATGAAATAGAATATATGATGCTGGCGGTGAAGGGGGATGTTAAGGCGTCTCTCGCTATCGAATACATGCAGGAGTTCAAGGGCAACGTGCTCGTGGGGCTTGTGGGTGTGGAGGACATCGACACAGCAAAAAAATATAAAGGGATGGACGTTGTCGTCCCTGAAGATATGCTCCCCGAGCTCGAAGGCGAGATATACTGGCACGAGCTGGAAGGGGCGCCGGTGTTTGACAAAGATGGAGAGACGGTAGGCACGCTGGTGGACTATATGGAGGCCGGCGGTGCAGATATCTTCCGTATCAAAACGGATAAGGGCTACTATCTTATCTCCGATAATACAGACCATGTACTAGAGATAAACGTGAAAGAAAAAAAACTGGTAATAGACAGGATCGGGCTCGTCAGTGAAGAAATATAATATACTTACAATTTTTCCTGATATGTTTCGTGATCCTTTTTCGCTTGGTGTTTTAAGCAAGGCTGCGGAGTCCGGATTTTTCCACATAAACCCCGTTGATATTCGCGACTACACAACAGATAAGCACAGAACAACAGACGACTACCAGTATGGCGGCGGTCAGGGACTCGTGATGAAAGTCGAGCCCATACACCGTGCAGTCAATGATATAAAAGATAAACAGGGCGGCACCCGTGTGATACTGATGGACCCGAGAGGGAAACGCTTCACACAGGAAGATGCTGAACGGCTCAAAGAGTATGACAGCCTCACATTCATATGTGGAAGATATGAGGGTGTAGACGAAAGGGTCGTTGACCTTGTAGTGGATGAGTCAATGTCACTGGGCGACTTCGTTCTCACAGGCGGAGAATTCGCTTCAATGGTGATGATAGACTCCATCGCAAGACTTCTGCCGGGTGTGCTCGGCGATGAGAACTCTCCTTTGGAAGAGTCTCATCAGTCAGGGCTGCTGGAACATCCGCACTATAGCAAACCCCGCGAATACGAGGGGCATGAAGTGCCGGAGATACTGTTCTCGGGACATCACGCGAACATAGAGAAGTGGAGAAGGGAACAATCCCTGATGCGCACCTATGAGAACAGGCGTGATATGCTGAAAACAGCGAATTTATCAGCCGAGGATAAAAAAATCCTTGACACTTTCCGCAGAAAAAAGAAAATATATGTCGCTTTGCTCCATTATCCGATGAAGGATAAAGAGAAGGAGAATGTCGCCACTTCGATTACGAATATGGACCTTCACGACATTTCCAGAAGCTGCACCACGTACGACGTAAAAAATTATTATGTGGTGACACCCCTTGAAGCACAAAGAGAGATAGCTTCCCGGGTTATCAAACACTGGCTTGAGGGCTTTGGAGCAACGTACAACGTAAACAGGAAGCAGGCTTTCGGCGGTACGCTGCTGATGGAAGGACTGCTCGACGTCGTAGCAGATATCGAAAAGAAAGAGGGTGAACGCCCTGTTGTCGTGGCCACCACAGCCAGAGACAGCCGTGCGAACATCGGATTTCAGGAAGTATCTGAGCTCTCCGAGGAGAAGCCGATCCTTATCATATTCGGTACAGGATGGGGATTCACCGAGGATGTGTTCAAAATGTCAGACAGAGTGCTTAAACCCATAGAGGGCGCTGGTAACTTCAACCACCTCTCGGTCAGAAGCGCTGTGGCTATAATATTAGATAGGATATACAGGTTTTAGGAGGACTTTTCGATGAAGAATAAACTGATCGAATCTGTGGAAGCGCAGTTCGCAAACAAAGAGCTTCCTGAGTTTCGTACAGGTGACACAGTTAAAGTTCACTTCAGAATTAAAGAGGGGAACAAAGAGCGTGTTCAGGTATACGAAGGACTCGTGCTTAAGATTCACAATGCCGGCACTAACTCAACTTTCACTGTTAGAAAGATGGTTGGCGACATCGGTGTAGAGAGAATATTCCCATTCTACACTCCAAAGATTGACAAGGTTGAACTTGTTAGAAAAGGACGTGTACGTCAGGGTAGACTCTACTACATGAGAGATCTTCGTGGTAAAGCTGCGAGAATCAAAGAAAGAAGAAAGGGCTTCTAAGGAAGCGCCAACTATTACTAGATGCGCCTTCCAGGGGAAAAGTGCTTGACACTAACGCACTTTTTCAATAAAAAGAAGGCTCATAGTTAGACGAGGTATAAAGTAATGAAAAGCTATTGGGCTAAACCCGACGAAATAGAAAAAAAATGGTTCGTTCTTGATGCTGAGAATAAGATTCTCGGTCGTCTTGCTACTGAGGTTGCTACTATCCTTATGGGTAAGCATAAACCTACATACACACCATCCATCGACACAGGCGATTTCATCGTTATCGTAAATGCTGAGAAATTCGCAGTTACAGGTAAAAAGATGGAAGATAAGAAATACTACAGACACTCTGGCTACCTTGGCGGTATCAAAGAGAGAAGCCTTAAAGAGCAACTCGAAAAAGCTCCTGAGGAAGTTATCAGAATGGCTGTTAGAAGAATGCTCCCTAAAACAAAAATGGGCAGAGCAATGATCAAAAAGCTTAAGATATACACAGGCGCAGAGCACCCACACGCTGCTCAGAACCCTGAAGTACTCGATATTTAAGGAGAAGATTGATGGCTGACTATATTTACGGAACAGGTAGAAGAAAAACATCCTGTGCCAGAGTTTTCATAAAACCTGGTAAGGGCGATGTTACTATCAACGGCAAAACTCCTAGCGACTACTTCAGCAGGGAAACACTTTGCATGATCAGCATGCAGCCTCTCGCTATCATCGGCGCTGAGGGCAAGTTCGACCTTTACATCACTGTTAAAGGCGGCGGTAAAACTGGTCAGGCGGGCGCTATCAGACATGGTCTTTCAAGAGCTCTCTGTGAGTTCGACGAGACTAACCGTCCTCCTCTTAAAAAGAAAGGCTTCCTTACAAGGGATGCCAGAGCTGTGGAAAGAAAGAAAGCTGGTAAACCAAAAGCCAGAAAGTCTCCTCAGTTCTCCAAACGTTAATCAACCATTATTTGGTGGATATACAGAAAAGGCGGTCAATGCGACCGCCTTTTTTTATGCCTATTTACTGAAGTTTATTGTCATTGCTGGAATCGCATTAAGTAAGCGGTCAGCCTTTGCTATTTTTTCTGCTTTGAAATGATCTGAAAATCCTCTGAGGATAATCTGAGAGGTTTCTTGAACTCAACCCTGTTTTCATCTATGCGGTATCTAAGCCCGGGGAACTGCTCCTTAATAGGTGATTCAAAAGCATCCACCTGAGCCATCTTTTCATCCGTGATGATGCCGTTTATGCGGGTAGCTTTGCAGGATTCGTCTCTGAAGATTAGCCCGAGCGCTTTGACCTTTTCATGAACAAATGCCTTACCCAGCCCCAAGTCGTGCAGGGGTGATACTATCCCCAGCTCGCCCGCTGCTATGCTCCCTTTACGCTCTGCGAGGTCGTCGTCTGCGTTCGTGCCGTCGAAGATGATGTCCGCAGCATTCTGTGCTATAATGGCAGACATTATCGACTTCTTACAGTGGTAACAGCGCATCTCGCCCCCTTTATAAAATTCAGGGGAGATGTCTGCGGTGAAGGGTATATGTTCCACACCGAGCATCTGAGCGATCCTGACGGCCTGATCCAGTTCTATCTTAAAGAAGTGGTCATTCACACATGTGGCAGCTTTGACATTCTCTTTCCCCATGTGCTCCACAGCGAGCATAAGAGTACATGCAGAGTCTGCTCCGCCGCTGAGTGCGACGACAGCTTTGTCGAATTTATTAAAATACGTCTGAAATGTATCCGCCACAGGTCACCACGTCATTTTCATATACACATGCTATCTGTCCCGGTGTCGGGGCAAATTCGGGTCTGTCGAAGAGTATGGTCGCCTTGTTGTCCGGGTGTATCTCCACCATACAAGGCACAGGCTGCATGCGGTAGCGTATCTTTACCTCCGCACGGAACACTCTGTCGTGGTCATCGGGGAATACAAGGTCGGTGACCTTCACGCCTCTGCCTGTCACTTCATCTTTGCTGGTGACGATGATGTTTCCGCTTTCGGCGTCTATCTCTTTGACAAAGAGCGGCTCGTGATAGCCTATGTTCAGCCCTTTACGCTGTCCTACGGTGTAATAGATGATACCGTCGTGCTCTTTGAACTTTTTGCCGTCTTTGATGAACCAGCCCTTCTTTATGCTGTCTTTACCCAGCTTTGCCTCGAGGAAATCACGATAGTCGCCCCCCTGAAGGAAGCAAATGTCCTGACTCTCCTCTTTCTCCGCTACGGAAAGCCCCAGCTCGGCAGCCTTTGCCTTTACATTGGTCTTTTCCATATCGCCGAGGGGAAACTCTATGACCTCACGCTGAAAGTCTTTCAGCAGACAGAGGTAGTATGATTGGTCCTTACGGACGTCCTCGCCTTTTTTAAAGAAGTATTTATCGCCTATCTGAACCTTCTTCGCATAATGCCCCGTGGCTATCTTTGTAGCCCCTGCAGCCTTCATCTCACGGAAAAGGTAGTTAAACTTTGCGTGTCTGTTACAGTGCGCACAAGGGTTTGGTGTTTTCCCCTGTATGTATGTGCGGATGAAATATGATATTACATCCTCTTTGAAATGATCTGTGTAGTCAGCCCAGAACCAGTCTATGCCCAGTTCCTTTGCGGCTTTTTCGCCGTCTTTAACAGCCTGTTCCTGCTCAGCAAAAAACTTTATGGTGCATCCGACAACGTCGTATCCGCGTTCTTTTAAAATGTGCGCCACGAGCGTGCTGTCGACTCCGCCGCTCATAGCTACTAGTACTTTTTCACTCAATTTACACTCCATTTGTCATTGCGGGGAGCGTCGGCGACGCGGCAATCTTTCCACATTATGGCTAAGACTGCTTCTCCTATACAGGTTCGCAGTGACAGATTAATAGAATATGTCGTCGTCATCACTTTTTCAACTTCATTCTTTTTTCTGAATATATTATGTTAGGTGTATCGGAGGCACTAATGATAGAAAGTGTATTTTTTGATTTTGGCGGCGTGATAGCAGAAGAGGGCTGGGTGAACGGCCTGAAAGACATCGCAGAGAAGCATGGATTCGAGCCTGCAAAGTTTTTCGACGATGCATGCGAGGTTCTCTGGACCACGGGATACATGTACGGCAGAGCGACAGAGGATGAATTCTGGGAGAAGCTGTCCGCCATATACGACTTCGACATGAGCGTAGAAGACATGCGCCAGCAGATATTTGACAGATTTATAATCAGGGGCGAGGTGCTCGCTCTGATAGAAAAGATAAGACTGAGCGGTAAGTACAGGCTCGCCATTTTAAGCGACCAGACAAACTGGCTCGAAGAATTTAATGAAATGTACGGATTTTTCGGATATTTTGAAAGGGTGTACAACTCTTATAATCTCGGTAAAGGGAAAAAAGATCAGAGCGTTTTCCCGGAGGTTTGTGCTGATTTCGGCGTGGACCCTGAAAAGGTTCTATTCGTCGACGACAACGCCTCTCACATCGAGAGGGCAAAGAACGAAGGTCTGCAGGTGTACCATTTCGCCGACTGGCAGAATGATGTACAGGAAATAGAAAAATTATTAGATATTTAAGGGGTGCGATATGTTTAAGCTGACAAAAGAAGACACAGCCGTAGCTGTCATCGACGTACAGGAAAAGCTCGTGGTGGCTATGGATGAAGCTGTCTATGAAGATATGCTTTCCAATACCGTAAAACTAGTGAAAGGCGCAAAGGTGCTCGGAATGCCCGTAATCGCCACACAGCAGTATACAAAAGGCCTCGGAGCTACAGTGAAAGAGCTCGCAGGGGACATCGACGGACACGTTGAAAAAGTGACATTCTCATGCTGTGGTGAGCCTTCATTCAACGAACAGCTCAAGGCAAAAGGTATAAAGAACGTTGTGATCACCGGTATGGAGACACACGTGTGTGTTCTGCAGACAGTGCTTGATCTGCTCGAAGCGGGATATAATGTGCATGTCGCAGCCGATGCCGTGTGCAGCAGGTCAGATTTCAACTGGCAGATAGCTCTGGACATGATGGAGAAGGCGGGCGCTGTTATCACATGTGCAGAGACTGTTCTCTTCATGCTGCTCGGACAGGCGGGCACACCTGAGTTTAAGGAGATATCAAAGCTGGTTAAATGATGCTGCGATACCTCACACTCATATTAATACTATTTACAAATACCGTCTGGGCTCATCCGCATGTGTGGGTGGAGTCCAGGCTATCCTTTGACAAGGCTGTCGTCCATGCCAGCTGGCAGTTTGACGAGATGTTCAGCAATGTCATGTACAGCGACTACGACGTCGACGGTGATAAGCAGTTCACAGGGCAGGAGGCGAAAAAGCTGAAGAGCGAGATGTTCGACAACCTCTCAAATTTCGGTTATTTCTTCATAGCCTACTGCGGAAATGCTATGCTAGATGTCGGAACCGCATCAAATTTCAAAGCCTCTTCCGACGGGGTAAAGGTTACTTATCAGTTTGATCTGCCTATAAAAACCGCAGGGTGCAAGCAGCCTCTGGAGATATATAATTTCGACGAGACATACTATACCGACATAACGGTGATAAGTGTGAAGGGCGGTAAATCGACCCTTAAGAGCGATATGGGCGGACGTCAATTTGTGGAGCTGCAGTGAGATTCTTTATTTTTATTTTATTACTTAGCCTTAGTTTTACCTGTGTGGCACAGGCCAATCCCTTTGCGGGAGGGAAACCTTCAGAGATCAAAAAAGAACTGAACATACATAACCACTCGGGCAGCCGTGTGTATAACTACCTGAGCGACAAACAGCAGGTGATAAAAAGCCGTCTGACGGAGCTGTTCAGAGAGATAAAGGAAAAGCCGTTCTCGGGCGCTTTCATAACATTCTGCCTGATGAGCTTTGTCTATGGAGTATTTCACTCTATGGGGCCGGGGCACGCTAAGACGCTGGTATCGGGATATATCCTCTCGTCCGGGCAGAGTGTGTCACGATCGGCGGTTTTCGGTGCTTTGGTGGCATACGGACATGCATTCACGGCATTTGTGCTGGTGGGCGTGCTTTACTTCGTTTTAAACGCTTCCATCGCCCGCGGCTTCGACAGTGCTTCGGGTGTTATGTCAAAGCTGTCGTACACGGTGATACTGTGTGTGGGGCTCTATCTGCTCTTCGGCAAGATATTTAAAAAGGATAGGGGAGACAAGCCCGCAGGCAAAAGTTTCATCGCCAGCGCACTTGTGATAAGTCTGACGCCGTGCCCCGGGGCTATGGTGCTCTCTATGTTTGCATTTACAAACGGCATGCCTCTGGCAGGCTTCTTTGCTGTTTTTATGATGGCGTGCGGTATGGCTCTGACGATATGCCTTGTCGCCGTTGCTACATATCTTTTCCGTTCCGCCGTTACATCGGGCGGGCGATACAGGCTTGCTTATTCAATTGCGGAGTTCGGTGGGATATTTCTTCTGCTCGGATTCAGCACTCTCATGCTCATCTAACCGGATAAAGCAAAAGGGAGCTCCCGTAGGAACTCCCTCTCAACATTGTGTGGTGTGGTGTGTGGTTACTCTTTATTTCTGCCAACCGTCTGGGTTGTTTTTGTAGTAGTTTTTCATCTTTTCAGGGTCCGGAGTCATTGTCTCTTTACCCGGTGTCCATCCCGCAGGACAAACTTCGCCGTGCTTCGCTACGAACTGAAGCGCATCGAGGTTTCTGAGGATCTCGTTTACGTTACGTCCGATGCCGAGGTCGTGGATCAGTTCGAACTGAACCTTGCCGTTAGGATCGATTATGAATGTACCTCTGAGAGCCATTCCGCCTTCAAGAAGAACGCCGTAGTCCTCGGAGATAGATTTTGTAAAGTCGGCTACGAGTGGGTAGTTAATAGCGCCGAGACCGCCCTCTGTACGTGGAGTGTTTATCCATGCAAGGTGGCTGAATTTTGAGTCTGTGGAAACGCCGATAACTTCGCAGTCACGTTTCTGAAATTCTGCGTATGCATCAGACATAGCTGTGATCTCTGTAGGGCATACGAATGTGAAGTCAAGCGGGTAGAAGAAAAGTACAACCCACTTACCTTTATAGTTTTCGAGATTGATCTCTTTGAATTCTTTGTTTACTACAGCTTCTGCTGAGAATGTAGGGGCCTGTTTTGTTACTAAGCTCATTTAATGTAACCTCCGTATGAATTATTTACTAAAGTGAGGATATATTAAACGATAATTTGTGTCAATAGTAAAAAGATAAAAAACGTCTGATTATTGTGATTTTATTGTGAGATGCGTGTGTAGTGAGTGATCTCGTCTTTGTCGTGGAGGAATAAGAACTTGTTGTAATAGGTGTTTTTGATCAGCTTGCCGTCCTCTAAAAAATGGAAGAGGTGTTTTGTATTTGTGACCTCCGCCTGCATGAAGTCTGTCTCTGTGGTGGTGATGTTCAGCATGATGCTGCTCCCCGCACGCTCGACCCCGCACTTATCCAGTGTCTCTATACGGACACAGTCATACTTGAACGCAGACTCCGTTGGGGAGATGCGATAGGTGAACTGCTTCGTACTGCCTGAGTCGTAATGATAGGTTTCTCTGAGGAATAACACGCCGTCTTCCGTATATCCGCTGAGGGTGCTTGTGTATGTGCGCAGTATGTTTCCATTCGCACCTTTTAAAAGCCCGCTCCCTTCATATGTGCCCACCAGATCTTTTTCGATAAAGGCGGGTCGGCCTTTGCTGACGCTGTAAATGGGCGCAGCGGTGACGCATCCGAAAAGGGCGTACAACGATATGGTCAGGATAATGAAATAACGCATTAACATGAAAACATTATACCCCTGTACGGGTTATTCGGTCAAAGATAATTTAGAATTTCTTGTGAACGACATCTTTTCGTTTATTGTCTCTTATGCCGTCCAGATGTTCATCCCAAATAAATTTAGACAGGACATTCTCATTTCGTCTGCTGAGATTCCTGAATTCAATACCGCACTTTGTCCCTCGTATCCATAGCACTTTACCGAATATAGGCATAATGTCTAAATCATTCGCAAAGATATAAGAGTCCTCACAAGTGAGGCATTCCGCTCTTTTCATCTTTTGCGGTGTGGATATCTCCACACTGTCGCCCTCATTCAGCTTTCCGCCATGGTGGATACAAATACCACCTAATGAAATATCCTCTGTCATCGTGCAGAAGCAGCTTCCGTATATGTATTTTCCTGCTTCTTCGTCGATACCCTCGACAACTGATATGCAAAAGTGGAGACGGGAGTCGACACGCATGTGTTCCCTGCGGTTTTCGCCTGCTTCCTTTTTGTTTCTCATTTAAGCCCTCAATTATAGTAGTAATATCGTCATTAATAGGTATTTGACAAGTGACTTTTTGTGAAAAACATTGTTAAGTTTAGAATTTTATAAGGTAGTCGTTGATAATTTTTCTGTGGTCAAAAACAATATCAGCGGGCAGTTCATCAATTTTAAAGAATGCGGCATTCTTCGCATCGTCGCCTGCTTTCGGTGTCTGATCAGTATCCGTATAGTAAACTACCGATACCGTATGCCCACGCTTGTCCCTTTCAGGGTCGGAGTAAACACCGAGCATTTTCATGTCTGATGCCCTTATGCCCGTCTCCTCGAGGAGTTCTCTGGATGCTGCGTGTTCGACTGTTTCGCCGTAGTCTACGAATCCGCCCGGGAGAGCCCAGCCGTGGGGTTCATTTTTTCTCTCTATCAGTAATATCTCGTCGCCTCTGCGGACTATTGCGTCCACTGTCAGCTTCGGACAATAGATAAAGCGTCTGCCGTATTTGAACTCCAGTGTGCGGTATATGGTGTCGCAGTACGGAGCTGTCTTTCCGTTTGCCTCGTGGGTGCGGATCACAGGCCCCAGTATGCCGTCTATCTCCGGCGTGCGCAGGTGTTCGACGTCCTGCAGCATGCTTGTTTTGAAATCGTAGTGGTACACGGTGAGCTTCTTCCGCCACTCTTCCTCTGTGATGGTCACGCCGTGCATGGCAGCAGCAGCGACGACCTCTTTCACGATGTTTACCATCAGCGGATTGATGACATCGCTCTCCACCATCGGTCCGCATGTGCTGGTGAGCAGAGCAGACAGCGGGTTGAAAGCTGCGTTCCACACCAGCTTGCCCCAGAGTACATGGCGGATGTTGTCTGACGCCTCGGCGTCTATACCGCTTTTATCGAATATCTCCTGCAGGGCAGGTATGAACTTTTTGGATGCTTTGCACCATTCACCATAGATACAGTTGCCCGAACCTGCGTGGGTCACTTTGCCCGGTGCTGTTATGGACAAGCCGACAAAGAGGCTTGCGCCTATGACACGCTCTTCACCGAAGATGTTTGCTAGGATATCGGGGTTCTCCACCCCGTTTTGAAAGGAGACGATACAGCCGTCGGATGCAAGGCTGTCTTTCAGCTCCGCAGCCATTTCGGCAGTCCCCTGTGATTTTACGCAGAGGAATATTATGTCGTACACGCCCTCGGGCTTTGCCACGGCATTAACGCCGAGCACCATTTCGCCCAGCTTATGGCTGTCGATGATGAGTTTGCCCGTTTCCTGCATTGCTGCGAGGTGTGCGCCTCTGGCATAAAAGTCTACGTTATAGCCTGCCTTTGCCATCAGACCGCCGTAAAAGCTGCCGATAGCGCCCGAGCCTGCTATAAGTATGCGCTTATCTGAAGACAATTTCGTCACCCTTAAGCTGTACTTTCAGGTTCTTACGCTTGTTAAACTTGCCCTCGAGAAGTATCTCGCTGAGGGGGTCTTCTATCTTTGACTGGAGCAGACGTTTGATAGGTCTCGCACCGTAGTTGAACTCGTAGTCGCTGTTCACGAGGAACTCTTTCACGTCTTCGTCCAGTTCGAGCTGTTTGCCCATTACTTCGAGGCGTTTGTTTATCTCGAGCAGCTGCAGGTCTATGATGTTCATCAGCTCTGCTTTGCCCAGAGGTTTGAAAACCACGAGGCTGTCCACCCTGTTTATGAACTCAGGCGGAAATTTATCCTTGAGCTCTTTGTGGGCGTTTGAGCTGAATGTACCATAGTCTATGAGGTCGTTTGTCTCGTCACCGGTGTCGAAGCCCATGGTCTTACGGTTAAGGCTGAGCTTTGTGCCGAGGTTAGACGTCATTATTATTATAGTGTTCTTAAAGTTTACCTTATGTCCGAGGCTGTCGTTTATGTGTCCGTCGTCCAGTATCTGGAGCAGGATGTTCAGCACTTCGGGGTGCGCCTTCTCTATCTCGTCAAAGAGCACTACGGCATAAGGTTTTCTGCGGACCTGCTCTGTAAGCTTTCCGCCCTCTTCATAGCCGACGTAGCCCGGAGGTGCACCGATAAGGCGGGAGCTGTTGAAGCGCTCCATGTATTCGCTCATGTCTATCCTTATCAGGGAGTTTTCAGAGCCGAAGACTATCTCGGCGAGCTTTTTCGCCACTTCTGTCTTACCTACGCCCGTAGGCCCCATAAAGATGAATGAACCGAGGGGACGGGCAGGGTTAGAAAGCCCTGCGAAGCTGCGTTTGACAGACCTTGAGAGTGCGTCTACCGCTTCGTCCTGTCCGATGATGAACTCTTTTATATCCTTGTCTATGTTTGCTATGCGGGCGAGGTCGTCAGTTTTGAGCTTCTGCACGGGTACGCCTGTCATGTGCGCTACAACTTCGGATATGTTTTCTATGGTGAGGGTCGGCCAGTCGAGGTCGAGCTCTTCCTCCCATTCTTTCTGCGCAACGGAGAGCTTTGACGCCCAGCGTTCCACATCTTTGCTGTATTTCTGAATGTTGTCGTAGTCGTTTGCTCGGAGCTTCTCGTCACGCAGTTCTTTCAGGTGGTTCAGCTTATCCTTTATGCGGATCATGTCGTCGGGCATTGTGCGTGTGGCGAGCTTCAGCCTGGAACATGCCTCGTCGAGCACGTCGATACTCTTATCCGGCTGAAATTTGTCCGTGATGTATCTGTCGGTCAGCCTGGCTATCTCTTCGAGTACATCGTGGGGTATGAGAACCTTGTGGAAGTCTTCGTAGAAACGCTTTATACCGTCGAGTATCTGTACTGTCTCGTCGGCATCAGGCTGGTCTACGGGGATGGTCTGGAATCGTCTGTTGAGAGCACCGTCCTTTTCGAAATTCTTGCGGAATTCGCTGAGGGTGGTCGCTCCGATACACTGGAAAATGCCTCTCGCCAGTGCGGGCTTCAGCATGTTGGAAGCGTCGATAGACCCCTCTGCTGCGCCTGCGCCGACTATTGTGTGTATCTCGTCTATGAAGACTATGACGTTTCCGTCCTGTTCGATCTCTTTGATGAGGTTTTTCATGCGCTCTTCGAACTGTCCTCGGTATTTCGTACCTGCGACGACATTGCCGAGCTCAAGGGAGAAGAGCCTCTTTCCACGGAGGAAATCAGGCACGTCCTCAGACGCCATCTTTATTGCGAGCCCTTCGACGATGGCTGTCTTGCCCACGCCCGGTTCGCCTATGATGACGGCATTGTTCTTTATACGCCTGCCGAGTATCTGTATTAGTCGGGTTATCTCCGTGCTTCTGCCGATGACAGGGTCGAGCTTTCCGTCTTTCGCCTGTTTTGTAAGGTCACGGCCGAACTCTTCCAGTGTCGGTGTGGCAGCCTGCTCGGTGTTCTTAGCGTATGTTTTTGCTATATTCTGTATCTCTTCCCTCAGGGTGACAAGGTCGAAGCCGAGCTTTGAAAGGAGCATGGATGCTTTCCCTTTCTTTTCTCTCAGCAGCCCGAGGAGGATGTGTTCCGTATTAACGTATTTGTTGTTGAGCGTTTTCGCCTCTTCGACGGAAAAGTCGAGGACATTCTTACCATTCTGGCTGAAAGGCAGACTGCCTTTGATCATAAGGTTGTGCCCCTTTTCACTGACGCTCTTCACGTCGTTCATCAGCATGGATACGTCTATGCCTCTGCGGGTGAATATCTCCGCAGCCAGCCCCGAACGCTCTCTCAGCAGTCCGAGCAGGATGTGCTCCGTATCTATGGATGTCTGCATCAGTCTCTCTGATGCCTCTCTGGCGAAAAGTATTACTCTGCGTGCTCTATCTGTAAATAATTCAAACATGTTGATGTCCTCTCATTGTCTATATATTATATTGCTTTAGGGGTCATTATTTCAAGGCTTATCTGTCATATATCTGAAAAATGGGACTAAACGTGTCGTGATTTAGAATAGGGTTGACACATTAGCCTATGGAGCTGATAATATTTTAGTATCTTGCATTTGAGGTGTACTATGAGTAAAGAAAATTTGTTTGCCGTTACCCTTATCGCAGCCGACAGGCCGGGTATCGTTGCCGGTGTTTCAAAAGTATTCTATGAGAATAATTTTAATATCGAGGATTCCAGCTCCACACTGCTTCAGGGCTTTTTCTCCGCTATCTTCATCGTGAAGTGTAAAGAGGGGAGAACAGCCACAGAGGTCAAGACGCTTTTCAGCGGATTTGAGAACGGTATGGACGTGGAAGTATATGTGCAGGAGATGCAGGACACAGTGCCGAAGCCCGAGGGCGAGCATTATGTAGTGTCTGTGTACGGCTCCGACAAACCGGGCATAGTGAACAAGATCGCCTCATACATGGCAGAGAAGAAAATTAACATCATGGACCTTCAGACAAAGGTTGCAGGTTCAAAGACAAGTCCTATATATATCATGGTTCTCGAGATAATAGTCGAAGAGGGCACACCGGCAGGATGGGATGACGACCTTAAGAGTATATCCCGTGAGCTCGGCACAGACGTAAACATCAGACATATAGAGACATACGAGTTTTAACACATGGCAGTAAGAGAAGTATTAGTATATCCCGATCCGAGGCTGAAAGAGATGGCCGAGGATGTAACAGAACTGGACGACCGTGCTAAGCAGGTCATTCAGGACCTTATAGACACAATGGAAGAGTCGGGACACTCCACGGGCATAGCCGCCACACAGATAGGCGAAGCGCTCAGGATTGTCGTTGCCGACGCTTCGAAAAATAAAAAGTGCGAAAACCACCACGGAAGGCTGGTGCTCATAAACCCTGAGATACTCAAATGGGAAGGGATGCTCCAGTTTCGTGAGGGGTGCATGTCCGTGCCTGATTTCACAGGTAACGTGAACCGTGCACGCAAGATACTTATAAAATATCAGGACGAAAACTTTGAAGAAAAGGTCATAGAGGCCGAGGACTTTGAGGCTGTTCTGCTCCAGCACGAGACAGACCACCTCGACGGTACGCTCTTCATCGACCGTGTTATATCAAAGCGTACAGACCTCTTCCGCAGGAAGAAGTATAAGTAGCGGGTCAGCCCGCAGGTATATTGTCTGTCATCCTGAGTGAAGCAAAGGATCTGTTCAGATTCTTCTGCCGAGCTTCAGAATGACTGATTCATAGCAGGGAATTAACATGAAGATACTCATTACATCAGAGCTCCCCTTCGACATCGAAGGATACCTGAAAGGGCACGAGCTGGACTATAATAAAGGGAAGGCACTCACGCCGAAAGAGCTCAAAAAAAGAGCCGAAGATGCAGACGCCGTGATATCCATGCTGTCTGACAAGATAGACAGAGACTTCATGGCTTCATGCAAAAAACTGAAAGTGGTAGCCAACTATGCAGTGGGCTATAACAACATAGACGTGGCAGCAGCCACAGAGCTGGGAATCACCGTGTGCAACACTCCCGACGTGCTCACACAGACAACAGCCGAGCTTGGATTCTCACTCATGATGGCATCGGCAAGGCGCATCGCAGAGGCAGATAATTTCACCCGTAAGAAGAAGTTCAAAGGGTGGAAGGCAGACATGCTCCTCGGTATGGATATGCACGGGAAAACACTCGGCATATTCGGCTTTGGACGCATAGGGCAGGCCGTGGCACAGATGGCATCAGGCTTTAACATGGATATCCTTTATACCTCTCGTTCGAAAAAGCCTCAGGCAGAGCTCCTCACAGGGGCAAGGCGTGTCAGCTTTGAGGACATGATACGTCAGTCCGATTTTGTGATAATCACTGCACCCGCCACACCTGAGACAAAGCATAAATTCACACTGGAGACATTCGTACAGATGAAGTCTTCCGCCATTCTGGTGAATATCGGACGCGGTGAGATAATCAGAGAGAGAGACCTTGTGAAAGCTCTGGAGAGCAAGCTGATATTTGCTGCGGGGCTCGATGTTTACGAAGAAGAGCCGAAGATAGACGAAGGGCTCTTTAAGCTGGATAATGTCATCCTCGCACCCCACATAGGCAGCGGAAGTTTCGCCACGAGGGAAGAGATGGCAAAGCTGTGCTGTGACTCCGTGCTGAAAGTTTTCAAAGAAGAGAAACCGCACAACGCACTAAACTAGAACTAACTATCAAACTTATAAAAAAGTAAGGCCGCCCGAATGAGCGGCCTTTTTTATTTCGTCATTAAGGGAGCTGCATAGCCATGTCGTCGGCAGTGGGGATATAAACATCATTTTTCATCTTTGGCAGTATTTCCAGACCGCCTATACCCAGAGATATATAAAGATCATCGCCTACGATCTCTATGTCTGTGACTCTTGATGTAGTGTTTATATATGCGGCATCTTCGATGTGGTCCGTGCCTATCTGATAAACGTATATCCCGCCGTTTATGCCTGCTGCGTATATAATGCCTGTCTCCTCATCCGTCGTGAGGCATCTCAGCTCGTCACGAAGACTGCCTTCAGAATATGGATACAGTGCACCTGATGCGGGGTCTATATCATAGGCATGGAGTACATACCCGCTCATATCCGCAAGTATCAGATGACCTGTCATTATAGAAACAAGATCGGCGGAGTCATATGCTATGGCCGATGTATCCAGCGTGGTGTATCCGTTTGATAAATCATACCCTTCCAGTCTTCCGTCTGTTACGTTATAGAGGTATGTTGAGTTAAAGACCGCCATATCTTCAGAGAATATCTGCATATCGGTATCGCCTGTCATGCTGGTTGTGGCTATGTCGAAGATTTTCAGATATCCGTCTGTTTTGCTGATATAGGCTTTCCCTGCTTCTTTATCCACCAGTACGCTTTCCACCGGGTTTGTGGTGTCTATCAGCGCCATGACGTCTCCGTTAAATACGGCTTCGTCTCCGTTCCATGATATGTTGCTCTCGATGAGCTGGTCTGCATGATACATTGTATAAGCGCCCGCAGAGCCTGTCACGCCGAAGCTGTCGTAAAGGTCTACGGAGAATATTGTGGCGGAGTTGCCCGCATCTACGGTGAATATCTCGTGGAGCTTATCATCTGTTTTGTAATAGATGACAAGTTCGTTTGAGCCTCCTGCCGTATGGACAAAGTTCCCTGAGGCGTCTGCCGCCTGTATGTATCGGCTGGAGTCGTAGTGCTTGCCTATGTGCAGGTCTCCTGAGGCGTTTGTATCCACCACGACAGTTTTGTCGTCTGTGTCCATGATGACCTTGCCGTTATACGCTGCCATCGCCCATGTGGAGTTCTGGTTTGTTTCATAAGGGAGCGCAGGGTCCACCTGTCTGGTCAGTTCTGCCCCTTCTGACATATTGCTTATGTCGTATATGAATATCTGCGCAAGCTGCCCTGTGACAAGGTAGAGCTCCACGCCGTCTATATATATCTGGCTTGTGCTGTCTGCTATGCCCGTATCCAGCTTTACAGGTGTGCCGAAGCCTGTATCGATAAACTCTGAATAGTATGCCTTTCCGTTTGCCACGAAGAAGATATAGTCTGTTCCGTCCTGTTCGTAGAGTTTGACGGAGCTGATGCCGCTGAATCCGAAGTCGGTATTAAAATTCTTCACAACGACCATCGCATAAGCATTGTCGGCGTTCAGCACCTCTATCGTAGAGCTGTTTGACCTGAAGACAAGTTTTCCGTCGCTTGAGACATTTATGCCCGTGGCATCAGATATCGAGCCTGTGGTGATGCTGTGATCCATGGTTTCAAGGTCTGCTGTGACCTCGACCTGATTCCCCTGTTCAAAGTAGTAATACCCGTTTGCCTCAGCTATTGCTTTTACCGGGGTATAATGTTCGTAGACGATAGTTGTGTTCGTGTCCACCGTAGCACCTGATATAGGGTGGGCTCTGGTTTCGCTTGATCCGTATCCGTCGTCGGTGATTATTATGTAGTTATCTGAAATAAACATAGGTCCCATGCCGTATGACATGCCTGAGTCGACGCCTATGTCATTGTCGTTCTCGGGGTCGTTCAGGTTATAAACACTGTAGTAAGTGTCGCTGTAACGCACGGCGACTATGTTGTCCCTTGCTGCCATTTGATAAGGTGCCAGCAGACTTGTCCGCAGTGTGACCGCAGTGTTGTTAATATAATCGTAAAGGGAATCAGGTGAAAATTCATTGCTGAATATCCCTGTGTAAATGTCACGCATGTCGCTTTCTGCTATGTTCAGCTCGCTTATGTGTGCCGTATTCAGAGATGAGCCGTTGTAAGGGTGATACGCCAGAACATCGTAGTAGTCTATGACAGAGTCGTTGTTCAGGTCGGATTTCACAGTTGCTTTGGCGTATTCGTCCAGAGTGTTTCTGATCTCCTCTGTGCTCATCTTAGCGTACATCATGTACCTTACAAATTCGAAAGCAGTGTGGGTCAGCATTGTTATGTTCACCGTGCCGCCCTCGGCTAAGATGTCCCCGGGGATAAGCGCATACTCGACAGTCTCATTAGGCACTGTGCCGACTACTGTTTCCAGCCCGTCGAACTGCTCATCGGGGACAAAACCGCCGTATATAGCGACAAGATACAGTGCGTCTGTATCGGCATCCTCGGTATAGTTTCCGTAGAATTTGAAGTTACCGCTCTCTTCATAGTTTGCTTCGTTTAAGTCGCCCAAAAGCTGATCAGGGTACATTGCTTTCAACAGAGTGTTGTATTCCTCAGCGTCGGAGTCGTACGAGTATTTATAAACCAGATATTCACCCCCCGGGTTAGAATATCCGAGCCCGCCCAGACCGACATTCGCATTTACTTCTATGCCGTCCTGTTTTGCTATGTATATGGTGAAAGGACCGAACATAAGCTCTTCACTGCCTATCTGCATAGTACCCGTGATAACGGCGTATCCGTCATCGTATGCGGGGAAGTTTCTCACTATCTCGCCGCTCGGGGATATCTCTGTGGATGTGACTCCGTTTATGTCCTCTATGGCCCATGTGACAGCCAGTCCGTATAGGGAGCTAGGCAGATAGAGGTCTGATGTCACATAGCTTGATGCATTGTCAGCGAGTATCGCTGTTTCATTGATGCTGTTTGTCACGGCATTTGCAAATTCTGCGATGTCGCCGTATTGGTTCAGTTCCGATGCGACAAGGTATTCGTCGCTTATGAATGTCAGCGTCTCATTATTGTATGTCAGGTCAAACACGCAGTTCTTCATGATGGAATAGTCGGCAGGCGTCATATTTACATACAGATGTGTAGAACTGCCTGAAAATGCCGTTGCGGATGATAAAGTCTCGCCTGTGAGACTCTCACAGATGTATGATGCATTACCGCTGAGCACTGTCTTATCCTGTGGGTCGTATGCGATTTCGACAGACTGCTGTGGAGTGTCTGCGGAGA
>JBFWJS010000005.1:83236-206768 GCA_050253075.1 Deferribacterales bacterium | reverse complement strand
CGTCTATATCCTCTGCGCTGTTTGTCAGAGGGATTTCGGATGTGTAAACAGTCTTTGTGATGGACTGTATCGCTGTGCCCATTGGTGTATAATCCTGCGAGACAGTTTCGTACGCCGAGAATGTGTATGCTGCGTATCCGTCAGTGTCGAATGCTTCCTGAATCTGGGCTAGCTGTGATGCTGTCATGTAGTATTTATTGCCTGAGTTTGTGCCGTTGTATATTACGGGCTCGTTTGTGTCGTAGTCTCTTATGATGTTCAGACCGTCCTCGGGGAGCCCCGGCCCTGTTACGTTTATAACGGCGACATCGACCAGACCTGTCAATTCGGCTGCTGAGAGCATCAGACCGGTATTATATGTAACTGTGCCGTCAGATCCGAATGAGCGTGTGACGGAAAGCCCCGCCGTTGCCGTGAATGTCTCTTCGTTACCAGTGATGTACCAAGTACCTGCGATCTTTTCGATGGTGTAGAACACAGGCGACATGCCGCCGTTTGTATCCACGACGTAGAAGTAAACCATCAGCTTGTCCGTTGTCATCCTCTGGAATATCTGAAAGTTTTCGATACTGTCGTAGTTTCCTGTATACATTGTCCATGTTGTCATGGTGTCTCTGGTGTAGCCGTCATTATATGTAAAGTCGTCTGCGAGGTATGCTTCGTAGCTGCCTCTGGAGAATGAAAGGTAGAAATCTTCCATAAACGCCTTTGCCTCTGCCAGCTGGGATACCGTGATAGATACATAAGATGCTATCAGAGCCTCCACATCCGCAGGGATGCTTGGCGGTGTCTCAGCGGTGAGGTCGCTCACTGTGCCGGATATCACAGGGTTTCCCGTGGATTTATCCGCAACGGTGAAACCAGAAGGGGTGAGCTTTATATCGAGATAATCAAGGATACCGTCTATGCCCGAGCTGTCTGCGGAGTAGCTTCCGCTGAGCGGGTCAGAGCCTGAGACTCCGAGTGCTGCAAATATATCGGCGAATATCCTTACGATGGATTCCGATGCCGCTGCGATGTTTTCATACGTCATGTTTGATCTGTAGCCTGACGGAGCCTCGTAAACCGCATCCATATCTGAAACGCCGAGTGCCGCTGCTGCTGCAAGGTTTACATAAGGGTTTATGTTCATCACTCCGCCGTTGTCGGTGAATGCATAAAGAGTTTTCACCGCTGTGCCCACTGTGCCGACAGCTTTCAGAATGAAAGGAGCCGTGAGCCCTGTGGTGGATATGGTGTAGCTCCCGTCTTCGCCTATCGGAGCCGTGACGACTGTGCCGTTTGCATCTTTGAGGTATACCATCCCGCCGGAGAGAGGGAGACCAGATGCCGCAACGCCGTTTATGGTGAACGAGATAACGCCGTCTCCACCGTCACCGCCTCCGCCGTTGTTATTATCGTCGGGGGACTCGCAGATGAGTGTGACGTCACGCTGTGCGCTGTTTATCGTTACGGCTGTGGAGCCCGAGCACAGCTCATTGTCGTCTGCGTCCGATGCTTCGATGCCGAATGTGTATCTGTTGTTTAAGATGAGCTCAAGGGTTACAAAACCGTCATTCTCCACCGCACTCAGGATGTCTTCTGAGATGTTGGTCTCGTTTCCGGTGACGGTGAGCAGTAGCGAGGCTATCTCAGAGCCGTTTATGCTGACCCTGCTGGTCGGAGCAGAGCGAAAGTTGTCCTGAGATATGTTGAGCTTTACAGTTACCGACTGACCGGATGAGCCCGAGGAACTGCCGCCGCCTCCGCCTCCCCCGCATGAAACCAAAAGTATGGTCATCGCAGTGAGAACTGTAATTTTGAAGAATAAAGCTGTTAAACTTTTCATAGGTAATTCCTTATTTAATTTTGCGTGAAAAAATAAGATTAATGAACAGAAATGTCTTTATAATATGAAATAATAACATGATTAATTGCATTTATGTGATAAAAATTATCATATCTATGTGAAAAGTCACCGTTTAAGTCCTTTTTAAAACTGTAATAAATAGTTAACTTAATAAACATTGACATGTTTGGTCAGGATAGTACATATATAGTAATGACTTAAGTGAGGTGGGTTTTGTCTTTTAATGCTCCTGAAAAGCTATACGGTATCTTTGTGGAATCCGGCGTGGTCAAATCTAAAATGTCTGCTGTTAACCTTGTCATACTCGGTATTCTGGCGGGCGCATATATCGGCTTTGCCGCACATCTCGCCACAACCGTCGCCACTGGGGATACTGAGTGGTTCGGGGCGAAACAGTTTCTCACGGGGGCTGTGTTCAGCTTTGGTCTGATGCTCGTCATCATCCCTGGTTCCGAGCTGTGGACAGGGAACAACCTCATGACATTCTCCATCCTTGAAAAGCGCATAGGCATCAGGCACATGTTCAGAAACTGGGTTTATGTATTCATAGCGAATTTCATCGGCACCATCATCCTTGCGTGGATAATCGCATGGGGCACAGGGCTTCTCGACGGACCTGTCGGTGCTACAGCGCTGAAGATAGCCTACGGCAAGCTCACTGTCTCCCCCGAAGGGGTCGGGCATAACACTGCGTACTTCTTCCGTGCTGTCGGATGTAACTGGCTGGTGTGCCTCGCTGTTGTCATGGCTGCCGCCGCTACGGACATCACGGGTAAGATACTCGGGATATTCTTCCCCATTATGGCGTTCGTCGCTTCGGGCTTTGAGCACAGCATAGCGAATATGTACTTCCTCTCTGCGGGAATATTCGCAAAGGGATATTCGAAAGCAGTAGAGCTGTCAGGCATATCCGCAGATAAGCTCGACCTGCTGAACTGGGCGGATATCTGGACGCACAACCTCATCGCAGTTACTCTGGGCAACTTCGTCGGCGGAACAGTCTTTGTCGCTATGGCTTACTGGTATACAAACGTCAGAAAAGCGGATTAATCCTCTTTCTTCAGATGTACATCCATCTGTGGGAACGGAATGTTGACCCCTTCCTCGTCCAGCCTTGTCTTGATCTTTTCCATCATTTCAAAGTATGTAGGCCAGTAGTCGTCTGTCTTTACCCATGATCTCATTACGAAGTCTATGCTGGATTCGCCGAGGTTCAGGAGTGCGACCATAGGTGCAGGGTCGGTCATTACTGTCGGTGTGGATGCTATGATGCCGTTCAGGATATCTTTCACCTTTTTGATGTCGGACTCGTATCCTACGCCGACCGTGATGTCCACACGTCTGGTTTCCTGAGCGGAGAAGTTTATTATATTACCGTTAATAACGGATGAGTTAGGCACTATTATTATTTTGTTATCAGGTGTTTTTAGCTTTGTGGTGAAGATACTTATCTCTTCGACTATGCCTGCTGTACCTGCTGTTTCTATGAAGTTTCCTATCACGAAAGGCTTGAATATGATGATCATGACGCCTGCGGCGAGGTTCGACAGGGAGTCTTTCAGTGCGAGACCTATAGCCAGACCTGCGGTGGCGAGTACGGCGACGACAGATGTTGTCTCTATGCCGAGTTTATTCAGCGCTGCTATAACTACAGCGGCGAGGAGGAGGTAGTACACCAGTTTAGACAAAAACTTTGTAAGTGTGATCTCCACATTTGCTTTGTTGAGAGCCTTTTTCATCAGAGATGCGAGACCTCTGGCGATGTATCGTCCGATAATGAAGATGGCTATGGCATAGACGATGTTCAGACCGTTTGTCATAGCCCAGTCTTTGATAAAAGCTACAGTATTTTCCATTTTATCTGCTCCGGGCTTTTTCTTTTAAATTAGCACGGAAACAGAAATAAAACGATAAAAGTTTTTATTTACCTGTAAGAAGTGCTTTTATTTTATCGTAAGTGGGCAGTGGTTTACCCTCGTGCATGACAACTTCGTCAACGACAAGCCCCGGTGTTGTCATTATGTATGAGGATATCACGTTCATATCCTGAATATATTCGATGGTGGCATCTGTGAGCTCAAGCTCTGTTACAGCGGCGAGCACCATGTCGTGTACTGTTTTACAATTTCTGCATCCGGGTCCTAATACTTTTATTCTCATATCTAACTCCTTAGAAGCTGCCGAAAATAAGTCCTGCGGCAGTGGACATAATAACCACGAGTGTGACGTATACAATAGTTTTCTGTGTGCCGATGACGCTCTTTATCACCAGCATGTTAGGCAGACTGAGTGCCGGGCCTGCGAGCAGAAGCGCCAGTGCGGGTCCCTTGCCCATGCCTGCTCCGATGAGCCCCTGCAGGATAGGTATCTCTGTCAGCGTAGCGAAATACATAAGCGAGCCCACAAGAGAGGAAAAGAATACGGCGCCGAAGCTGTTCCCCCCTACGAGAGACTCTATATATACGGCGGGGATGATGCCTTCATGGCCCGGTCTGCCGAGGAAGAATCCCGCCACGAGAACACCGATGAAGAGAAGTGGGATTATCTGTTTAGCAAATTCCCATGTTTCTATCATCCAGTCTGTGCGTTCCTGTTTGTTCAAAAGGTTAAAGGCTATGATGAGCACGCATATGAGCGATACGCCCGCCAGAACCCATTTCAGGCTGAATATCATGGAGAAGAGCGTGCCTTCGGACGAGGGTCTCGCCCATGTGGCAAATATCAGCACTGCCGTCATCATGATGAAGAATACGACAGATTTGCCTATCGGTTTTACCTCGCTGTCCACTGCGGATTTTGGTGCAGGCGGTGCGGCGGGCTTTTCGTTTCTGTATATGAAGGCCATTATGAGACCTATGATAACGGAGAAGAAGACTGCTCCCACTGCTCTGGCGAGCCCGAGCTGCCACCCGAGGATCTTAGCGGTGAGGATGATAGCCAGAATGTTTATGGCAGGACCTGAGTAAACAAATGCGGTGGCCGGGCCTATGCCCGCTCCCCTGCGGTATATCCCTGCAAAGAGGGGGAGGATGGTGCATGAGCAGACGGCGAGTATGCTCCCCGAAACAGAAGCCACGGAATAAGCGAGGAACCTGTTCGCATCAGCTCCGAAGTATTTTATCACTGCCGCCTGAGATATCATAACGCTGATAGCACCCGCTATGAAAAGCGCAGGTATCAGACACGTCAGAGTGTGTTCACGCACGTAGTCCTGTAAAAGGAAGAAGCCCTCCAGTATGGACGAACTCATCTTCGGGGTGTCGAAGGATACGAAAAAGATGAGCAGGAATACGGCGGTCAGATAAAATAATTTCTTCAGTTCACTCATGGTGTTTACCTCTGGAAAGAAATATAGAACAAGTGTTTAGGCATGTCAATACAGTTTCATGAACATCAAAATATAGTTATAAAGCATTACTATTTTCCGGGATTTGTGCCGAAAAGGAAATGCTTGTAAAATAAAGGTTAGAAGACTAATATAATCCCATGTTTGAAGATATAACAAAAGCCTACTTTAGAATACGTAAATATATCAAGCATCTGCCGCTTTATTATTCGAATAATTTTTCGGAAAGGCTGAATGCGGACATATATTTTAAACTGGAAAACCTTCAGCGTACCGGCTCATTCAAAATACGCGGAGCGCTGAACTGCATGCTGAAGCATGAGAATGAGTGCCGTAACGGCGTCATCGCCGCATCAGCGGGAAACCACGCACAGGGCGTTGCCTTCAGCGCAAAGACGATGGGCATTCGTGCCGTTATCGTTATGCCTGAGTTCACCCCTATGGTAAAGGTGAACAGCACAAAAGACCACGGTGCGGAAGTTATCCTCCACGGTGCATCTTTCGAAGATGCGTATAAGCACGCTATTGAAATAGCCGAAAAGGAAAAGCTTTTCTTCGTACACCCATTTGACGACACAGACGTCATAGCCGGGCAGGGGAGTGTCGCATATGAGATACTCAATGAAAACCCCGACATAGACCAGATAGTCGTACCTGTCGGCGGGGGCGGGCTTGTCTCAGGTGTTGCCGAGTATGTTAAGGGGTTCGACAGCAGTATAAAGGTCATCGGTGTGCAGGCTGCCGAGGCTGCGGGGATGGTCAACTCTCTCTCTGAGGGGCGTGTGGTCAGCCTTTCCACTTCTGCTACATTCGCAGAGGGGATAGCGGTTAAAAAGGTCGGCGAGCTGACTCTGAAACACTGTCAGAACTGTGTGGACGAGCTGGTAACTGTGACAGAGGGCGAGATAGCTCTCGGTGTTTTGGAATATATCGAGCGTGCGAAGCTCGTTGTAGAGGGTGCAGGTGCTGCCCCGCTTGCTGCCGTACTGGCGGGCAAGATAGACGTAAAGGATAAGACCACTGTTCTGGTGGTTTCAGGTGGTAACATAGACGTTACCACCATAAACAGAGTGATAAACCGAGGCATGACCGCCACAGGCAGGTTTATGACGGTTTCCATCATTCTGAGGGACGTGCCCGGTGCGCTTACACAGCTTAGTACCGTGATAAGCAACCTTCAGGCGAACATCCACGAGATAGTCCATGTGCGTAACGACATGAACATCCCCGTGGGACTTTCACGTGTCAATATCTCTCTGGAGACCAGAGGATACGACCACATAGACAAAGTGATGGACACACTCAGCCAGCACTACGAAGTAACAAGGCTTGTATGATAAAAACAGTTATCGCCATTTTCCGTGAGACAATTGATATATGCATCCCGCTTTTCAGGGTGCTGGTGCCTATGATAATACTCATAAAGGTGCTGAAAGAGACAGGGCTTGTCGAGCTTTTCGGCAGGGTTCTCCAGCCTCTGATGGTGCTTACGGGTCTGCCCGGAGAGATGGGGCTAGCTTGGGCGAGTGCGATAGCGACAAACCTGTACGGAGGCGTCATAGTCTTTGCCTCATTGGCAAAGGATGTGGATCTCACTGTGGCACAGGCTACGGTGATGGCTTCTATGATGCTGATGGCGCACGGTTTCCCCGTGGAGCTGCAGATCAGCAAAAAAGCGGGCACACGTCTGCGTGCCATGTTCGTCTTCCGTTTCGGCTCTGCCCTTATATTCGGAATGTTTCTCAATGTTTTCTATAAAGCATTCAACCTGCTGCAGGAGCCTGTCACTATACTTTATGCACCTGTCGCCCGAGAGGACAACCTCATAAGCTGGGCATATGGCGAGGTGCTGAATCTGGCGTATATCGCTATGATCATCCTCTGCCTTGTGGCTCTTATGAAGCTGCTGGACAAGATAGGCTTTATAAAAGTGATAAACATGCTCTGCCGTCCTCTGCTGAAAGTGATGGGGATAGGCGAACAGGCGGCTTACACCACTGTTGTCGGCTTCACCCTCGGGCTCACATACGGCAGCGGCCTCATACTCAAAGAGGCGGCATCGGGGAGCATCGGCCACAGAGACATCTTTTTCAGCCTCGGGTTCATGGGGATATGCCACTCTATGATAGAGGACACTCTTGTTATGATGGCTATCGGCGGACACCTTTCGGGGATACTTTTCCTCCGCACAGTCTTTTCTGTTTTATTGGTCGCCATACTTGTCAGGCTCTTCCGTGCCATGCCTGATAAAGTTTTTTACCGCTGGATGTTTGTCAGCAGGTAACCTATTATACCTTATAACAACTTATTTATTTGAGGTTTGATTATGAGGAAATCCCTTCTGATCCTATTGTTATTAACCATATCTTTCTCAGCATTTGCAAAAGAATACGCACAGGTCGCACTGCGGATTAACCCGTCCGAAAATACACTCACAGGGATGGTAGAGTTCAACGGTGAGAGGCAGGATTTTGCCTTTGATCTGAAAAAAGCGTACTACAACGACGGACACACGTTTGTCGTATACGGCGACTGGATGCCGAAGCTCCCCGAAGGTGCAGGGATGTATATGTATGTCTTCATGCCTGACGAATATATGCTGGTCACAGAGAGCAACAGGTCAAAAAAGACTTATTCAGGCGTCAGATACGAATTTGACAATCCACACGCAGGGATAGCCATCGCCTTTTCAGATAAATGGGTGAAGGAGACCGCAAGCTATAAGGGGATAGATATCTCCACATACTTTTCAGTGGAAAACCGCAGGCTCGCCCCTGTCTATTTCGACAGGCTGAAAGAGCTTTTCGATATATATACCAAGAAACTGGGCGACTATCCATACGACAGGTTCAATGTTGTCGAGGTTCCTTACCCCGCAGGGCACGCCCTCACATCCATGACGTTCATATCAGGCAGTATCATCGCCATGCCTTTCCTGACAGATGTTTCCCTCGGACATGAGCTGGTGCATCAGTGGCTCGGCGTAGCCGTAGAGACAGACTATGAGGACGGCAACTGGGCAGAGGGGCTGACGACGTACTTCGCCGACAGGCTCTACGCAGAGCTGGATAAGACAGACAGAGAATACCGCAAGAACGCCCTGCTCGGCTATATGGCACACGCCAGACAAAAGGAAGACGGCACATGCCTCATGGGCTTTCACTATAACAAAGACAAGCAGTCGCAGGCTGTGGGATATGCTAAGAGCATGATGGTTTTCACCATGCTGGAAACTATCCTCGGCAGGGAAGACTTTGAAAAATCAATACGCATATTCATAGACAGATATAAATTCAAAACCGCCAGATGGGACGACATCATCGCCACGATGGAGGATGTCAGCGGCATACACCTCAGAGACTTCCTCGACGGATGGATGGCGGAGACAGCCCTGGCGGACTTTGACATAAAGGACCTGAAGGTCATCAAGGATGTCGAAGGGTATAAGCTCCACATTCAGGTGGATAACAAATACAAATGGCTCGAATATCCGCTGGAAGTAGTGGTAAAGGACAAGAGCGGGAAGGAATACAAGGACTATCTGTACATCAAGGAAGGGGGCAAACCCGACGAGATACACACGGATGATGTCCCTGTTCAGCTCATCATAGACCCAGAGTATAAAACAGCGAGGATGCTCGACGAAGGCGAATTCCGCCCGAGCCTGAACCACCTCTACAGCAAATATGCAAAGGTGATATTCGTGAACCCCTCAGAAGAGGCGAAGTACGCAGGCTTCATAAAGAGCATTTCCGAGGCGGAGGTCATCTCCGACGATAAAGACCCGAGGATGTATACGGACAAGATCATGATATTCCTCGGCAGCGGTAATAAGGCATTTAAAAAGATGTACCCGCTCATTTCCACAGACTTCACAGGGGAATTCATGGTGAAGGGGATTAAATCCCCTGTTGGGCTCGACCGGATGTCTTATCTGGTGATAGGGAAGGATACGGATGCCGTTAACCGATCCTCTGCACGCATCAGCCACTACGGCAAATATTCGGCTCTGGTGCTGAACGGCGGGCGCAGCTTTGAAAAGGTCACCGATGAAAGCGAAAACGGAATAGTGATAAACATTACCAACAGCAAAGGGGGAGTAGCAGTGCAGCAGCCTCTGGAGATCAGCGATATAGTAAAGGCTAATCTGGACGCTAAGGCGTTTCTGATAGGCGAGAATCACGACGACTACGCACACCACGACAGCCAGCTTCAGTTTATAAAAGAACTGAATGAGGCGGGCAAAGATGTCGCCGTCGGGCTCGAGATGTTCCAGCGCAGGTTTCAGCCTGTTCTGGATGCATATCTTAAGGGTGAGATATCGCAGGGGGATATGCTCCTGAAGTCAGAGTATTTTTCAAGGTGGCGTTTCGATTTCCGCCTTTATAAGCCTATATTCGACTATGCAAAGGAGCTCGGCATACCTCTCATAGCGCTGAATCTGGAGCAGGAGATCACCAAAAAGGTCTCCGCAGGCGGGATTCCATCCCTCAGCGAAGACGAGATCGGGCAGATACCTTCCGACATAGAGTACACAGGCGGGATGTATAAATCATTCCTGCACAGTGTTTTCGGCATGCACGCCATGGGCAAAAACTTCGAAAACTTTTATCAGGCTCAGATACTTTGGGATGAGACAATGGCAGATACGGCAGCTAACTATGTGGAAGCTCATCCCGAAAAGACTATGGTGATACTGGCGGGGAACGGGCATGTCCGCTATGGCTACGGCATAGCCAAAAGGTTTGAAAGACGCACGGGTATCAAAGGCGTGATAGTTGTTCAGGATGAAGAGTTTGACCGTGGGATAGGCGACTATATCCTGCACCCTGACCCGATAGAATACGTCGCATCGCCTAAGATAGGCGTGATGGTAGAGGAGAAGGACGAAGGGCTATACGTGGCGAAAGTGTCCGAAGGCTCCCTTGCCGAGCGTGCGGGTGTGAAGGACGGCGACTATATCACGGGATTCGACGGAAGAAAGATACACAACCTCAGCGACATCAGAGTTTCGCTTCTGTATGCGCAGGAGGGTAAGGAATATACATTAAACGTAAAAAGAGGGGATCAGGCGCTGAACCTCAGCACTTCTTTTTAGAACGGCTTCAGCGGGGCTTCGGCCTCGCTTTCGGTTTCGGCCTGTTATTGCGCTTCGGCTTTGACGCCGGTCTTACAGGGCGTCTTTCAGGCGTGCTGGTGATAGCTTCCTTCTGCTTTGTGCGTTTGGCAGGGTCTTTTTCCACATATATGCTTTTCCCTGTGAACGGGTCTTTGCCTGTGTAGTACATCAGAGACGAATATGTCGAAGGTAGCGGTGTAAATATCTGTACCTGCTCGGGGTTTATCTTCAGCTCGTGGGATGCGAAGCGTTTCAGCTTTTCCATATGATGTATCTCGCAACCCGGGTGTGCCGCTATCATATAGTATGTAAGGAACTGCTTCTTTCCGTGCTTCTTATTCTCTTTATAAAATGCTTCTACGAAGTCTTTCAGCACTTTTTCAGATGGTTTGCCCATCATGTCGAGCACTTCCTGTTCGCTGTGCTCAGGGGCAATTTTTAGCTGACCTGAGACGTAAAAGCGCACAAGGTTTTCTAGATACTGCGAACCGAATTTCTTATCGTCCATTATCATGTCGTATCTGATGCCCGATGCTATGAAAACACGCTTTATCCCGTCCAGCTTTCGTATGCGGGAGAGGAGCGAGTTTGTGAATTTATGGTTGATGCCGAGCTGCGGGCATATCTTCGGGTAAAGGCAGCGTTTGTCTGCGCATCGTCCCTGTTCTTTCTTCTTTTTACACTCTATGCCGTACATGTTCGCCGTCGGACCGCCGATGTCGTTTATGATGCCGTTCCAGCCCTTCTTTTCCATGAAGCGTTTTACTTCCGCTTCGACAGAGGCTTCGGTACGCTCGACTATCCTTGTCCCCTGATGCATGGATATAGCGCAGAAGTTACACTCGCCGTAGCATCCTCTGTGGGTCGTCACAGAGTTTCTTATGGTGTCCATTGCCTTGACGTGTCCGTCCTTTGCATAGTACGGGTGCACCTCGTATGTGTACGGCAGTTCGTGATAGCTGTTCAGCTCCACACGGGTGGGGTCTACTGCAGGCGGGTTCTGCACCAGATATCTGGTGTCCTGCATCTGCGCCAGACCTTTGGCTGTTATGTAGTCGCAGTTTTTATAAAATGTATGGAACATCTCCGTAAAGGTGTCTTTGTCCGCCTCGCATTCAGCATGGGAGGGGAGGGTGATGTATCCGTCGGGTATGTCGTTTGATATGTAGCAGATGCCGCGGATGTCTTTCGGTGCCGTGCCTTTCGCCAGCTCCAGCACTGCCTTTTCGCCCATTCCATAGACGAGGCAGTCTGCCTTTGAGTCGAACAGTATCGACCTGCGCAGTTTATCAGACCAGAAGTCATAGTGGGTCACACGCCTGAGCGATGCTTCTATCCCCGCTATCACTATCGGTGCAGTGTCTTTGAAATGCTTGCGGATGGTGTTCGTATATTTGATGACTGCTCTGTCGGGGCGGCGGTTGTTTTCTCCTCCGGGGGTAAAGTCGTCTGAGCGTCTCGGCTTTTTCGATGCGGTATAGTTTGCCACCATAGAGTCCACACAGCCCGATGTCACTCCCCAGAAGAGCTTCGGCTCGCCGAGCCTCGCTATTTCGTCTGTGTCGATATTCGGCTGGGCTATTATGGCTGTGTTGTATCCTTCGGACTGCAGCAGTCTGCCGATGAGTGCGGCGCCGTTATACGGACTGTCCAGATAAGTATCGCCCGATACGATTATCACGTCGGGTCTGTCCCATCCGAGGGATTCTATCTCTTCTTTTGTGGTTGGCAGGAATTTGTTCATAACATGAAATTAGCTGAGTTTATTAATATAGCAAGAGGTTTATTTAAAGAGAGAGTTAATGATCTCTTTATACTTCTTTTCTATGATGTGGCGACGCTTTTTCAGCGTGTTTGTCAGCTCTTCGCCCAGCTTGAAATCCTTGTCGAGGAAAGAGAGATTATGCAGCTTTTCATGGGATTTAAAGCCCTTTTTACTTGTGAGCAGCTTGTTTATCTCTTTTTTCACGCTGTCTATCATCTGCTTTGAGTTTACGTCTATGTCGTGTGCCAGATCGCCCGCTTTCTTGCTCATGTGCTCTTTCAGCTTGTCAAAGTCGGGGATGATGAGAGCACCGAGGCTCTTCTGATCCTGTCCCACGAGCACTGCGTCCTTTATGAAAGGGAGCATAGTGATAGCGGACTCTATCTTTGTAGGGTCGATGTTTTCACCGTTGGCGAGGACTATGATGTCCTTGATGCGTCCTGTGATCTTCAGCTCGCCTGTTTTAGTCAGCATACCGAGATCGCCCGTGCGGAAATAGCCGTCCTCCGTGAAGGATACTTCGTTCTCCTCGGGCATTTCGTAATACCCGGGGAAGACCTGCGGTCCTTGTATCTGTATCTCTCCCTCCTGACCGAAGGGGAGTATCTCGCCGTCTTCGTCCACAATGCGGAGCTCTGTTCCCGGTACGGGAGGTCCGAGTGTGCCGAGCACCTCGCAGCCGATGATACGCCCTGCTATGGCAGGTGCGCACTCTGTCATGCCGTATGCGTTTACTATACGCAGACCTATGGCATCCAGCCATGTCTCGAGGTATGCGGGCAGGCTTCCGCCTCCGCTGACTGCCAGCCTCAGCCTTCCGCCGAATTTCTGCTGTACCGCCTCGAACTTCTTCATTGCGAGCATGTTCAGCGGGGTTAGCGCTATGAGCTTCAGCAGTGAGCCGAGTTTGCAGGCGTAGCGAGAGAAGATATTCTTCTCTTCGAAAACGGGGAGCTGGTCTTTCAGCCTTCTCATCTGACGGTTATATGATGCGGATGCCCTGCATAAAAGCATGAACATACGCAGTTTCTTTTCACTCTGTTTTTCAAGGGCGGCGAGCACCTTCGCATAGAGAGCTTCCCACACACGCGGTACTGTCGCCACGATGGTCGGTTTATAATGCTCAAGATCCGCTGCGAAAGTCTTCACACCCGAATATATCAGCGTACAGCCGTTTGCCATTGCTACGAGCTCCACCGCATGCTCGAATATGTGCCATGCAGGGAGGATAGACAGCCAGCTATCGTCGTGTTTCAGCTTTATCAGGTCGGGTATGATGTCTAGGTTATGCATCAGGTTTCGATTGGTGAGGATAACCCCTTTCGGGTGTCCTGTTGTGCCTGATGTGTATATGATGGTGAAGATGTCGTCTATGGTGGACGGCTCGCTCTCGAGGAATTTCTCAAGCTCGTCTTCGGTGTATTTTCTATCGCCCATTATGGCATTGTATGTGTGTATCTTGCTGAAGAAGCGTTTCTTGTCTTCTCCTTCCACAAGGAATATCTCTTTGAACTTGATGCTCTTTATGACTTCTTCGGAGTTTTCCAGAACCTGCTCCGTCTCGAAAATGGCGTATTCGCTGCCGGAGTGTTCGGCTATGTACTGCATCTCCTGCACCGGAGTGTCGCTCCCTCTGGGGATGAGTATTGCGCCGAGGGATGCAATGGCAAGGTCGGTGACTATCCACGCATATCTGTTGTCTGAGATGAAGAGAACCTTAGTCCCCTTTTTGATGCCGTGTCTGGCGAAAGTACGTGAGAGTATGAACACGTCCTCGAGGAACTTCTGGTATGTAACAGTGAATTCCTCGTCGCGTACTCTGTATATATAAGCCGTGTTATCGTTATATCTACGGCAGGCATCCTTGAATGTGCCGAATACTGTTCTCTGGTCATTTGTCATTTGTGTCACCTGACATCATTTATAAATTAAAAATGCTTTTGTATGCAAGGAATATGTGGCTTTTTTAGAAAGATGTAAAAAAAATTTACGGATGTTTTTTTTGCCTAAAAATTGAACAGCACAGTTAAGTTTATCAAAACTTTCTGTTTTTTTTATAACACCGAAAAAATATAAACATTTATTCCACAATTTTGTGGATAAAAAAGTTCTTGACACCTAAAACCCACGAATAGCTTGATTTTTATGTAAGTAATTGATGGATAAGGATTCGTATTATTTTTTTGAAAAGTCAATATCGAATAACGTTAAAATAAATATTCTTTTCAACAGGTTTTCCACAAAATAAACGATAGATTTTAGTAAGACTAAATAAGTAAAAATAAGTGAAAAATTAACCATAAAAAAGCACCTGCGGTTTTAAACGCACAGGTGCTTAAAAATTCATCGTGATATTAAGGCTTAATCGAGACCAAACTCTGCGAGCAGTTTGTCGATGTCATCCTGAGATGCATCGTCTGCGACTGTAGGGTCCTGATCCTGCTTAAGTTTTATGAAGCCGAGTATAGCGCCCAGCCTTGCGCCGATGTCGCTTATGGAGTTTATCACCTTGCGGAGCTTCTGCTCTGTGATATCCTGGAATTCCAGAGCCTGCAGGATGCTGAAGCCCATGCTGTCCGCTTCTTCCATGCTCTTTTCCATATGCTCTATCTTTCTGACTATGCTCGCCACGTCTTTTTTATAGATCAGGTCTTCGAGGTCGTTTATCTCCTCTACGAATTCCTGATAATAATTGTTCAGCGCATCTGCGTTTTCCATCAGTGTGAATGTCGCATCCTCTGTGGTCTCTGTAACAGACTCGAGTGTATTGAGAACATTCGGTATGTGCTGGTTTGATGTGGCTATCGTAGGCTCGATCTCGTCTACTCTCTGCTTTGTTTCCATTATCAGCTTGAGCAGTTCGGATATCTCGCTCTTTATGTTTATGCCGAGGTCTACTGGCTCGCCGTCTATTATCCTTTTGGAGAGGGATTTCAGCTTGTCGAAGGAGTCTGTCTCTTCGCCGACAGTATCAGCGGAAAGATCCTTCAGCAATGCCATCGGGTCATCTTCCTCTTCCGGTTCTTCTATTGCAGGTTCTTCAATAACTTCTTCGGCTGCTGCCTCTATGATCTCTTCTTCGGCGGATTCGGCAGATTCTTCGTCAAAGATGTCTTCGAGGTCTTCCTCTGTTTCTTCTAAGGCCTTCTCGTTGAACATCTCTTCGATCTCGTCTATCTCATCGAGAACATTGTTCAATATGGCCTCTTCGTCTATTTCTTCTTCTGCTGCTTCGTTAAGCAGTTCCTCGATGTCATCGTCTGCTTCATCTTCGAGCGGCTCTTCATCGACGGCTTCTTCCTCAGCGGCAGCTTCATTCAGCAGAGCTGCTATGTCGTCATCTTCGACATCTTCTTCTTCTACTGTTTCGGGTGTGCTGTTATTGGCAAGTTCGGCGATAAGGCTGCCGAGTTCGTCGTCGTCTTTCGGCTGCTGTATTGCAGATGTAGGCTCTACGTCTTCAAGGTCTTCGTCTTCGGACAGACCGAGTTCTTCAAGCATAGCATCTTCAATGCTCTCTTCATCATCTTCTGCTGTAAGGGAGTTTCCGAGTTTTTCTTCGAGGGAAAGTTCGGGCTGAGGTTCCTCTACAGGTTCCTCAGCCTCTATAACTTCAGTTACTTTTTTTTTTTCTTATTGATAGCGTCTGTTTCGGCCTCACGTTTTGCAAGCTCAAGAGCGATGAGGTCATCGAGCTCCATCTGCTCAACGTGTCCTTCCTCTGACTCCATCTGGCTGCCGCTCTGGTTAAGGGCGTCGTTAAGGATGTCGTCAAGGTCGGCTGTGGCTACTTCGTCAGATTTTTTTTTTGAATCTTCGTCCGAAGTTTCGTCGCTTTTCTTTTTATTCAGTTCGTCGGTCTCTGCTTCACGTTTAGCGAGCTCGAGAGCGATGAGGTCATCGATGGATGCACCGACTTCGTCATCTGCGGAACCTTCTTCGAAAGCGGATTCATCTGCATCGGTACCGATAGCCGCAGGTTCGTCTGCTTCTTCGGGTTCTGCGTATTCCTGCTCAACTGCAGCGGCTACCTGCTGATAGTTCTGCTCGGCAGAAGGGAGTGCCATCTGACCTAAGATCTGTCTCTTAAGGTCTGACTCTATGCCTTTGTCGTCTGTGACGACGCTGTCGATGTCGAGGAGGATGATGAGTCTCTCGGCGTATTTGCATATACCGAGTATATATTCCTGACCCACGGAGCCGACAAGCGGCGGTGTGGGTTCTACCATGCTTTTATTAATGCGTATTACTTCTGTAACTTCGTCAACAACAAAGCCTATATTCTCTGTTTCGAATCTGACAACGATGATTCTTGTTTCTTTATCGAAGTCCATCTTATCCAGAGAAAATCTGACCCTGAGGTCTATAACAGGGATAACCTTACCTCTAAGGTTCATGACGCCGAGGACAAAAGCTTCTGTACGGGGAACAGATGTGATCTCGACTGTTCTGATGATCTCCTGGATCTTCAGCACGTCGATGGCATATTCTTCGTCACCGAGCTTGAGTCCAACAAGCTGGATAACTTCCATCCCCTCTCTTTGTCCGATATCGTCGTAATCAAGTTCGCCTATTGGCTGGAGATTGCTCACCTAGCACCTCTCAAAGCTTTGTTATGATGTGGCTTCTGATGTCGTCTATGCATTTGGACACATCACTTTTCATATTATTTAAATAGTACGGCTTAATAAGCTTTATACTTTCACTTACGCTTATATCATATGGTATAAAACCTAATTTTTCAATATTAATACCAAGATATTTTTTCGTGATGCTTTCAAATCCGTAAAATACATTAAGCTCTTTTCTTGTTTTTATGAGATTTAATATAATTCCGACCTTAAATCCGTCAACAATTTCACGCACTTCGTCCAGCGCAGTCTGGTCTGCAGCCTGCAGTTCTTTGAATATTGCGTGTATGTTAGGGAACTGCATGCTCTTTGTATGCAGCTTCTTACAGATGTCTGCTGCGTTTGGATTTTTCCTGAGATGCAGCTCTATCTTTCTATATAATGCGACCTTGAGAAAACCGTAAGAGTTCTCAATTGATGTCGGCTCGGAATTCATAATAACTATTTTTTTATCTGCAAAGTTAAAAAAGTCTACCGTGTTAAAACTTGTCCCTGCACCGAGGTCGAGCAGGACATATTTATAATCAAGTGCCTTAAGTTTATTCAGCACTTTCATCTTTTCAAAGTTTGTGATGTGGGCAATGCCGAGGACATCGCTGGATCCGCCGATGAAATCAACGCCCGCAGGGGAGCTCGTTATCACCTTATTGATATCCACTTTATCCTTGAGGAATTCATACAGACCGAGACCGGGCACCTTCAGACCGATAAAGTCATGCAGATTTGCTCCGCCGAGGTCGGCATCCACCAGAAGTATGTCGTTGCCTGCGTATTTTAAAGACATTGAAACATTTGAAGAGAAGAAACTTTTCCCTACGCCGCCTTTTCCGCTGGCTACTGCGAGAATCTCTGCCATACCTAAACACTATCCTTGTACTTTTTAACTAAGTAATAAGCCAGAATATATGTAATTGAGCCAAGAATCAAGCCCAGCAAATGTGCTCCGACGAAAAAAGGGACAATAAAGGTCTTAGCCGTGGTTAAAACAGTGGTCAGAGACATCTCTGTAAAGTTGACGGGCATCTCCGCCGTCTGCCCGGTTATCAGCTCGCCGAATTTGTAGCAGGCTGTATAAACAGGGATGAATGTCAGCGGATTTGTTATATACGCACCGACTATCAGCGGATACAAAGGCAGATTGAAGATAAAGGACAGACCTATAGCGATGACTGTGTGAAAGCCTATGTAGGGGGAGAATCCTACGACCACACCGAGAGCGGACGCCGCAGCTATTCGGCTCGGCGGACAGTCCAGCAGAAGTATCTTTCTGATCTTTACCCTTAACCTCTTGATCATGAATTTAAATAGCATTAAAAAATGAAAATGTCTCCAAAATATATGTGGGCTATTTAACATTTGTCGGTAATTAAATTCGGGCTTAAAATTTGATCACAAAACTTAAACTTAACGTTTAAAAAAACATTGTGAAAAATATCATAATGAATATTATATTTGCTAACACAATTAGCTTAGAGTGTAATTGGTTCATTATTTTGTATCGCTTGCTTCAATTTTGTGTACCACAAGTTTATCAGCCTGTTATATGTGAAAATACGTACACGTAATGTATAGTGCGTTGTGCTCTTTTTCGAATAGTTGATTTACTGAGTAAGAATATTGAGGTACTATGTAACCATGTTGGGAAACAAGATTAGGAAATTGATTAAACGCAAGGGGATCAAGCAGGTCGACGTTTGTAGAGCTGTGGGTCTGTCTCCTTCTCGACTTTCAAATTACCTTAGCGGCAGCAGAGAACCGGATCTCGAAACACTTTCAAGAATTGCCAGATTTCTGGAAGTGAAACTTGACTACTTCGCCTATGGCGACAACATCAAGAATACAAAAGAGACCGGCGAAAACATTAAAAAAATGAGAGAGAAAAGGGGTTTCTCTAAAAACGATCTGGCTGCTGTAGCTAAAATAGATGTTCAGGCTCTTACGAGGATGGAGCTTGGATATGGCGAATTTGAAAGAGATTTAATCGAAAATCTCGCTACATGTCTGACATGCAGCGTTTCGGATCTTATCGGTGAAGAAGAGGGCTATTCCTTTGAGCAGGGCGAAGTAAGTGCCGCTGCCGAAGGTGAAGCGGTGGTCTATGAACCATCAGAGCCCGGCATCGATGTCACTCTTGCCGACGTTGAAGACGGCAGATGTGAACTTGAAAAGGGTGCTTTCTGGGTTTATGTAAACGACGGAAGATTTGCACCAAAGGTCAATGAAACAGATATCCTTTATATCGAAAAGGTAACAGTTGATCAGATAGATGACAGAGATGTCGTATTATACTTTGATACTGATTCATTGAAGTTTATGAGAGCGTTTACTTCTGACGGAGGCATTATCATGGCTCCTGAGGTCGGTGCGGGTGCTCCTGTCACTTATAAGGGCGGAGCAGAGCTCGCGGCGGGTTGCAGACTGTATAAGCTGCATTGGCACGCTGTCAAATTATAATACTCGAATATACTTACTTAAACTTAAACCATTAAAAGGGCTGCTCATACGGGCAGCCTTTTTTTATGCGGTAGCAGACTCTAGTTTTAGCTGCATGCACACAGCGAGTAGAACACCACGCATTTATGCGTGGATGAATGAGCAAATCACAGCCTTATAGCCTGAAAGTCATTGCGAGGAATGTAATGACGAAGCAATCTTAGGGTAAAAGTTTTAACTAAGACTATCTCGGCAATAACTGTCATGGACTCGTACAGCCTTCGGCTAGTGCCACAGCCCTGCGGGCTTCGCAGTGACGCTTTTTGCATATGCTGTGGCTGTCGAAATTTTATCCTTGCTAAAGAACGAAATAAGCAACTCATTCCTTAATGCTGATTTGGATTCTGAGATTACCAGAGTTTAGTTATATTGATATGCCAACTAAAAAGGCCCCGCATAAAGCGAGGCCTTGGAAGGTTACCCAAATGGATAACATATATGTCAAACGTGTCTTATTTGATGTAGGATCTGCTGTACTCTGGGTAAGCATCGATTCCGTGTTCGTGGAAGTCGAGGCCTTCGAGTTCTTCCTGCTCAGATACACGTACTTTTGTGATCACGTTAACGATCTTAAATACGATGAATGATACAGGGAAAGACCAAGCGAAAGCAGCAGCTATACCGATTATCTGAGACATAAGAACAGGCTCAAGAGCACCGGTTTCAAAGTTGTAGTTAAAGAGACCTGCAGCAAGTGTACCCCATGCACCGCATACGCCGTGTACGGAGATAGCGCCGACAGGGTCGTCCACTTTGATCTTCTCGAAGAACTGTACGGAAAGTACAACTATAACACCGGCGATAAGACCGATGATGATAGAGTAGCCGGGTGTTACGTTAGCACAGCCTGCTGTGATACCGACGAGACCTGCAAGAGCACCGTTGAGTGACATACCTGCATCGAACTTCTTGTAAAAGAGGTATGTGAGCCACATAGCAGACATGATAGCCGCAGCAGGTGCAAGTGTTGTGTTTACAGCGATGAGAGGCAGAGCAGTGTCAGCAGCTGTCTCAGAACCAACGTTGAATCCATACCAGCCGAACCAGAGTACGAATACACCGATTGTAGCGATTGGGATGTTGTGGCCGGGGATAGCCTTTGGCTTGCCGTCTTTGCCGTATTTACCGATTCTAGGTCCGAGAACGATAGCGCCTGCAAGAGCAGCCCAGCCACCGATAGAGTGAACAACAGTAGAGCCTGCGAAATCGATGAAGCCTACTTTTTCAAGCCAGCCTTCGCCGTGGAAAAGTGAACCCCATGCCCAGCTTCCGAAAACAGGGTAGATAACCGCTGTCATGATAGCAGAGAAAAGGATGTAGGCTTTAAAGTTTGCTCTTTCAGCAATAGCTCCGGAAACGATAGTAGCAGCAGTAGCACAGAACACTGTCTGGAAGATCCAGAAGCAAAGTGTCCAGTTGTCCTGCATGTCCCAGTTAGAGATGAAGAAGCCTTCTGTTCCAAAAAAACCAGTAGTAGTAGTACCGAACATAAGAGCAAAACCAACTGCCCAGAAAGCGAGTGCACCGATGGAGAAGTCCATCAGGTTCTTCATAATGATGTTAACTGCGTTTTTAGCTCTTGTGAAGCCGGATTCAACCATAGCAAAACCGAGCTGCATAAAGAAAACCATGAAAGCAGCAATGAGTGTCCAAAGCCAGTCAGCATTGGCCTGCACGGCTGCAATGTCATTGCTGAGTGACTCGAGCGTAACAGGTTCATCAGCAAAAGCTGTAGCTGCAAGACCTGTGATCATGAGTGTTGTGAGTATTTTTCTAAACATTTCTAAGGTTCCTCCCTTACTTATATGGAATCGTTGCCGGTTTCGCCGGTGCGGATTCTGAGAGCATCAGCAACATCGAGAACAAATACTTTACCGTCGCCAATCTTTCCTGTTTTAGCTGCTTCAGAGATAACTTTAACGCACTCTGCAGCAATCTCATCAGATACTACTGTTTCCAGCATTACCTTTGGTACGAAATCGATCTGGTATTCAGCGCCGCGGTACAGTTCGTGGTGACCTTTCTGACGCCCGTAACCTTTCACTTCAAATACTGTCATGCCTGTAACACCGAGGGTGTTAAGAGCATCTTTGACTTCGTCAAGCATGTGGGGCTTGACAATGGCTTTGATTAATTTCATTTTTTCCTCCACTAGAAAAAACCAGATTCACCTATTTATATAACAAAAGCTGTGCCAAAAAACTGTCATAGCCTTTATTGTTCTCATAAAGCCATATTCGGGCTTTGAGGTTAGTTAAATATTTAAATGATGAATAAATAGTGTTCAGGTGGTGGTTAAAAAATAGGCAAATGATTAAAAAGAGGACAATTTCATATCGGGCGAATCTTGAAACTGCCCTCCGGTAAGGGATTAATACTTTTTATCCGTTGTCTCGTCTATGCGTGCGTGTATCCTTATCATGTCGCTGTGGAGCTGTCCGTGCCTCTCCCGGCACTCCTTTTTGCTCACGTAGTCACGAGCCAGGATTATGTTCGTTTTGTTCTGGCTTTCCCGCAGTGCATTGATGGAGCGCCATATGGGGATGAGCACAAGGCTCGCTATGCTCCCCAGTGTCTGTATGATGTCTGATATCTCTATGGTCATCATGCCTCCCCGTCTATGGGCAGGTCGGCTTTTATCTCTGCGGCCTTTGCTATGGCTTTCGTATAGTCGGGTTCAGTGCCGTCGTATATCGCTTCATTTCGTGCCGCTTCAAAGAGAGGGTCCGACTCCAGCTTATACCTTATGCTCCTTACCTCGGCATTTGAAAGGGGCTGTATCCCCTGTTCGCTGAAGGGCTTGTCAAATTCAGCTCTTGTTCCTTCGGAGCAGTATATACATACTGCTTCATTGTATATGACGTTTTGTTCGTTTCCGTGTGTTGCGATAATTTTGTCATTTTTTATAAATACTTTCATGAATCACCTACGCTAAAATATATGAGTTGTCATTTCCTACTGTTCTGAGATTAGGGGATAGTGTGCTGTAAACACAACTTTGGGCAAATACGTTAGAAAGATCGTTTGCAATTATGTCATAGCTGCCGTTACCGTCTATGGTCATATTGTATGTAAACACTTCTCCTTGTGATACACAGTAGACTCCGCTGCCGCCATTATTTGAGATACTACCGTTTTCTATGCTAGAACCGCGAAGATTCGCTTTGGAGTTTTCCTGAAGTTTTATGCCGTCACTACCGTTGTTATCAATTATACAATTACCTGTAACAGTCATATTTGAAGATCTTAAAAGGAACACACCTCTCAAAGTGTTATTACTAGCTATAAGTGCTGAGGCTATTATACAGCCGTGGTATAGCGCATATACCCCTGTGGAGCAGTAACTGCACTCAAATGTATATAATAATCTAGCAGTGGCACCATTTCCTACCATAAGACCAGTTGTGCAGCCTATGATTGTGAAGCCCCCCATATAGCATACAACGCCATCAGTGAGACTTATACCGACGCTTATATCTGAGCAGTCCAGTATCACTTTTGTATGGTCGGTGGTGTTTCCCGTTATCCTTATATTAGATAAATCAGGGTGATTGGGATTGATTGTGTTTGTAACGGCATAAGTACCGTCTGCTATCTGGATGGTGACTGTCACATTCGGAGCGAGGCGGTAATTATTCAGATAAGCCAGCGCATCGTTCAGGCTTGCAAAGTCTCCGCCTGAATTGGCGACATTCAGCGTGACGCTGGAATATATCATCTCTGCTTTTGCGGTATTAAGCTCTTCCAGTGCGTCCAGCACATTTTCTGATGTCAGTGTGCCCGTATAGTATACTTTGTCGGCAGACAGGTTCACGTCGAGCAGGCTCCATGAAGTGCCGTCCGAGCGGTACATCCCCGCCTGTCTGCGGTTTATCAGCATCACGCCAGTGGTGGCGTGTACAATATATATATCACCTGCGTGTTCTGATGCGGCGGGCAGGTCTGCGAATGTGGCTGCCTCGCCGTCGATTATCCCCCCTGTGCCTCCGGTGAATCCTTCGATGTTCACCCGCAGAGCGTTGGCATCCTCGTCATAGACAAGGTTAAAGACCTCGCCCTCGGTCTTATAGGTTGTTTTCAGAGTGCCGTCACTGCTGTCGAAAACGGCGTTCAGTATCTCTTTTGTGCTTTTATAGCTCATTCCCGTTCTCCTTCTATCTTCTTTTTACGTATATTCTGTAGTTCTCGCTCGGCATTTCTTTTGTGTTTATGCCGTATATCTCTGTGAAGGGTTCTTCCATGCCTTCGGTTATGATGCATATGCTGTGTTTCATCTCTTCGCCTGCCTCGGCGGTGTTTATACTTCCGTCTGAGGTGAACATCCCTCCGCTGCAAAGGGTGATGTCTGCTTTCATAATGTTCCCTGCATAGCTGTCCAGAAGCATGGTGCAGGAGGCCTCGCCTATCACCGGTCCGTATGTCTGTGCGGATGCACTGTCCACCTCTGCATATGCCGATGCTATGGGCATGTTTATGCCTGTGGAGGTGTATAGGTAATAGTTGAAGTCCACCCTGCCTGATGCCCTCGGCCTCCAATCGGTGAAGGTGTTTATCTGATAGATCATGCACCCCCAGCCCGTGCGGGGATTTATATATCTGCCGAATACATTCGATCTGGTGCCGTTGAAGACGTGCGCCGCCGTTTCATTATTATGCGTGGTATAGATAAGCTCCGCTCCGTAGTAGAACTCTGTATACCTGTTCCACACGCCGTCGTACCAGTCTGTCTCTATGGAAACAAAGGCGTCGTCTGTGGCGGCATTTGATTTGTTCAGATAAAAAGTGTGGTCAACCTCGCACTCGTATTCCTTCAGCGGTTTATACCTGTCGTAAAACTTCGCAGGGTGCTGTATGAAGGCTTCTGTGTCGTATGTGTACGGCTCTTCCGCTTCAAAGACCAGTGCAGGTGTGCGCACGCACGGCCATGAAGTACGGGGGAATCCTACCACATGGGAAGGCTCGCCCTTATACAGCCTGATAACGGCATCGTCTCCCACGGCAAATGCATCTGCGGAGCTGTATCCAGCGGGGCAGTTATACACGACGGGGAGGGTGAGCACACTGCCCCCCGTCAGCACTGTTGCCGTGACAGCCTCACGGTTTGTCCCGAGGACGATGCCTGTCCTGTAGCCGATGTTTCTCAATGGGTCTTTTATGCTGGTGCTGTGTATCATGTCCATCAGTTCACCCCGCTGTAAAAATGCTCGGGCACAGCCACGTCATCGTATTCAGACAGGGTGTCCGATGCGTTCCTGCTGGAAGATTCGTCGGGGATAAGGGGCATGTCGGAGGTGCCCTTCATTATGAATACCCTCTGACCTATCTCATACGGTGCGTGGTCTGTGCTCTTTATCCAGTAGTGTTTTCCTCGGAATGCGACACATATGCGGTAGTTTGTGTCGTAGCTCCATTCCTTGCGTATGGTCTTGCCGATGCCACCTGCATATGGGACATATTCATATGTGTAGTCCAGCTCCGGTCGGGATGGATTCTTATAAACCTTTTCCCTTTTCACGAGTCCGCATCCTGCAAATTCGGCGGATGTGAATATCTCCGTCTGAAAGTCTATGATGGCTAGGTAGTGATACCCGTCCACACCGCGCAGTCCGTAGTGCACTGCAGTTTCCTTCCCGGGGATAAGGTATTTCTCCGATATCGATGTCTTATGCAGGGTCTTCCCTCCGTCGTCAAAGGTGAGGGTGACGCTCTCTCCGTCTGCCTCGCCTATGGATGTTGGCGTGTCTGTCCTTATGGTTCCGCTGCTGTATGTGGTCTGGAATTTGTTTACGGCGCAGTGCTCCGCCAGAGGCAGTTCCGCAGTGATGAAGTCGCCGTCCTCATACCATTTCACGCCGCTGTCGGTGTCTATCTCCCTGCATGGTGGTGATGCCAGCATACATTCCTCACCCGAGCCGTTGGGCAGTAAGTATGCCGTTATCCTTCTGGCCGTACCGCCTGCGGGGGATAGGTTCACCCTTATGTTTATCTGCCTCGCCGTGATGCTTGTGATGTCTGCTATCTTTCTGCCCCCGACATACATGCTGACGGTTTCGGTTATGTCCTTTTCCGTCACGGTCAGCCCTGTGGATGAGCATTTATTGCCGTAGCAGATCCCCTTAGGGTAGTATCTGTCTTTGCATATATATATGTTGGGGGTTAGGTATCTTTCGCTGCCCAGTGCCATTATTCCACCGTAAAGTAATCGTTGCCGATGGTGTCTTTGTCCGTGTCAGTGTATCCGTCACGGGTGATGCGCAGGGCGTAAGTGCCCGATTTCATACTGCCCAGCCTGATAAGTCCCGCATTGTCCGTGCGCCCGCTGAAGCTCCCGTTTATATATACCGACGCATTCGGCAGGGTCTCCTTTGTACAGGCGTCACGCACGGTCATCACCACGTCTTTGTCATACACATCCGTCAGGTATCCGTCGCTGAAGTCCACGAGGAAATCTCCTGCAAGTGCCTCACTCTCAGCGCTGACCAGCATATATGTAGGGTGAGAGCATGTGACGTCTATCAGGTCATAGCTGGTCTCATACTGAACCTTCAGCACGCCTGTGGTGACGGCGGGGAGGATTATCCTGCTGCCGTATATGAGCGGTCTACCTTCGCCTATCCCTTCCCACGATGCGGATATCAGCTTTTCTATGAAGTATGTCGTATTCCCAGAGTCGGCAGAGCGGAAGGCGATGTATTCGGTGAAGGTCTGCTTCACTCCTCTCATGTATACCTCCGCCGAGCCCCACGATGTGCTTATCTGCGGGTTCTGTCCGCCGGGGTAGAGTTTCAGCCTTGCCCGCTCGTCGGGGGCAAATATCGTCTTACCCCCGTTCTCCGCTGCCTCCAGTACGAACTTAAAGCTGGACAGCCCCGTATCAGCCGAGGTGAATGTTATCTTGCTCTCAGACATCGCCCGACCTCACATATACTATGACGGGGTATTCGGATATATCCCGCTTCGCCAGTGTCAGCCCGAAGAGCCTGTATGTAGTCTGGTATGTGAGAGAGAGTGCGGCGATCTTAGACTCTGTGGGGGCGGATGATGCCTGCACGCTGTAGCTGTCGTATGCCGTCACACTGCCGAGGCTGTTCCCCAGCCATTCATATCCGCTTATCTTTTTAACGGGCTTTTCTGTGTCTGCCGTCTGTTCCGTGATGAACGGGAGCACCTCGTCTGCTATAGTGCCTGTGTATATCCCCATGTCGGTGAGCTCGCCGTCGGATGCGGATGCGGATATCTTTTCGGCCTCATGGCTGTATACTCTGAAGTACGCCGTGTCGCCGTAGCGGAATTTTGTCTTTGTCCTGCCCGTATAGTCTTTGTTTCTGTCGGGGTCGCTCTCTATGGTCATCTTGCTTTCATCATCTGCGGTGACAAAACTCACTGTTACCTTTGCCATATCTGTACCTCCAGTTTGTCTGTTATCTTGAGCGGAGCGGTGCTTATGTTTATGGATGCGCTGATTGCCTCGCCTGTGCCGTATGGTGTTTTTACTTTCAGTGCGCCTGTCGTGTTCAGTATGTTCGAGTGTGTGGTCACCAGGGTCAGCTTGTCCGATGCCTCTGCCAGCTTCGACTTCGCCAGTTTATAAGCCGTGGCGTGGTCACATATGTTTTCGGCTGTGATGCTCGTTATGCTGCCGCTCCCTTTCATTATGACCACCCGATTATCCAGATAGGCGCACAGTGTCACACTGTCTGATTCTGCGGATACGGTGTACAGGTCGTATGTGGTCTCGTACCTGATGCCTGCCGTGATGCAGTATGCATCTGCATAGACCTTCTTTCCGTCGGCGGTGAAGCCTGCGGAGAGCATCTTCATGCAGGGTTTAGACAGTCTGCCGTATCCGTTTTCGAATATTATGTCCTCAGTCACGGTCTCTCTGTTTCCGCTGTTTATCAGCTTCAGTTTCCCGCCGTCGGCTCTCACGGGGATGCCGCTCTTACCGTATACTTTCAGGCTGATGCCTTTCACGGCTTTTCTGGATGATGGCTCCAGAGTTATGTGGTCGTCGCCGTTTTTGCCGTATATCACTTCAACTACCCCTTTGAACCTCTCGGGGGCAGTCTTTGCCCAGCTAAGGATATGCTTCGGCGTGTATACTGCGCATGAACTCGCATCGTATACCATGCTCCTGCCGTCCTTCATCTGGCGGGCTTTTGCTCCGCACATCTCAGCCAGCATCACTGCTATGCCGTGGTCTGTGCCGTCTGCCTCTATCCCCTGAGTGACGAAATCCGCAGCAGAGAATATTATGTCAGTATCATCGGCACACAGGGCCGATGCACGCTTTATACCTGCTGTCACGGATGCGTATCCGCTCGGCATACTGCCAGTCAGGGTGCACTGCTCAGAGGAATGCTCCGCCGTATCAATGCGGAAGGCGTATGCCTCACCGTTGATGAAGATGTCGATGTACTTCGGCGTATTTTTCAGAGGTTTCAGCAATGCTTTCAGCCTGATCGGTTCATTTCCGCCGAAGAGTTTTATCTCTGCGCTCCTTAACAGCTTTGTGATGTCGATGCCGTCTGCATATACTTCCAGCTCGTCCTTTATGACGTGGGCTGTGGTTTGGGGAAGGCGTATTTCACAGCTTCCTGATGTGTCATACAGCCCGAACGGTATCCTGATGTCAGTTGATGCTCTGAGTGCATACTCGCCTATGGTGTTTAAGGATGTCAGACTGCCCTCAAAGGCTTCTGCCAGCTCTGAGGATATAGATACGGCTCCATCAAGGGCGAGTGCGTTCACCGTATTACAGGCGACAGTGGCTTCATCCATAGCAGACAGACTGACGGGGATATTATCCGAGCCTCTGTATACCTCGGCAAAGAGTGCGTATATCAACAGCTCGCCGTTCAGCCCCTCCGGTATAGGCAGGTTCAGGCTGTCCGAAATGGACAGTGCGGAGGCAAGCTCCACACTGCCGTCTATCACAAAGGGGGCTGTGATGCTCAGACTGCCGTTCAGCCCTGACTGTGAGGACAGAGATATGTTTAAAAGCGGTGCTCCGCATTGTATAAACATATCAGCCTACCCTGTACCAGCCGTCTCCGCCGCAGGCAAATGTGGCGTACTGCCACTGCTGTGTGAGCTCCACCAAGTCTGCTGCACCGTCTATTGTGCTGTCTATGGGGAAGATGATGGCAACGCCTGAGCCAGAGTCTATCTTCTTCACCGTTACCATCTTTCCCGTGTGTGCGCTCGGCTCGGGCAGGTATGAGTGTATCCCCACTGACCCTGTCGTCACGAAGATGAAGCGTTCGCTGCCGTCGAGGAACCTGTTTTCAGACAGGAAGATCACGTCCCCCTCGGATGTCCCTGATGAAGGTGCTGAAGCCTGCGGACCGTCTGTCATATATACTGTCCCGCTCTGGCTCATGACAAACACGGCGGACTGCCACTGCTCCGTCAGCTCTACGGGGGTGCTGTCCCCTTCGTATCCGCTGATGATCACCTTGTTTGCGTCGTCGGAGAATTTATATATCTTGAGGGGGACACCGCAGTATTCCTTTGCCGAGGGGAGGGTGATGTTTATATCCTCTGCCGATGTGTCTGCATACAGTGTGCCCTCGCCGAATGATACGCTCGGCATGTCTTCGTCTATTATGCGCAGGTTTTTGTAGCTGTCGGCGTTTGCTGATATGACGACCCATCCGTCATCGCTGTGTATAAGCTGTGCAGACCCGCCCGAAGGTATGCTTATGTATCCTTCGGCAGTATGTGCATATCCGTCGGATGCGTTCGGATATAGCTTTAGTGTCTGATGCGGATATATGCCTCTGTTGAGTATCGTATATGTCAGCCCTTCACACACATCCGATGCGGGGAGGGTGACAGACTTTTCCCCCTCTGCGGGGGTGAATGTACACAGCATCTTTGTGTCGTCCCTTTCCATGGTGTATGCGGTGTCGGACATCACGGTGACGGATGCCGTGTTCCCAGCTGCGGAGTATATGTATTCCATAGTTTCCGCCGTCACCACGTTTGCTATCAGGGAATCCTGCGCCCAGTCACGGGCAGTTGTCCCTTCATCTCCCCGCACCGCTTCGAAAACTCCTGCGGATGTGCGCATCAGCGTCAGCAGCTCGCTGTCTGCATCCTCCAGAGGTGAGCCGACCCCTGCGCTCCATATCACGGCGGTGAAGTATCCGTCGGGGAAGAGGGCGTCGTCTGCTATGTGTACGGCTGTGCCCGATGCAGAGAGTGCCTGTGTCAGCTTTGATAGTGCGAAATTCGCGTATGTAAGGTTAGCCATGTGTCACCTAATCTATCATCCAGTCCAGATTGAAGCTGTTGTTCGGCTCGTGTGCGCACCCTGCGGGGACAGCCTCTTTTATCCAGAAGCCAGCACACGAAGGCGCAGTGGTGAATGTCACAGTGTCGCCAGCTTCGAATATCCCCGACCAGCTTTCAGAAGGTATGCTGAAATAAGGTTTGTTTGTCTGCGGGTTAGACGGCTCATATGCGGAGCCTGTGGTGCCCGATGCCAGTGCGCCTGTTTCCGCACCCGACACGGCAAAGCTGAATGCACTGTCGAATGTGACTGAGTATGTGTCCGCTATTGTTCCGCCGTTATAGAGGGTTACGATGCTCTCGTCGAATGTGCCTGATGAGGATGATACCGATATGTCAGTCATCTCAGGAGCTAGGTCGCCCGTTTCTATCATCACGCCCACGTGTGTGCTGTATGAAGAGAATCCGTCTGGGAGCTGGGATTCGAGCTGTATTGTCGCCGTTGTGCCGTTCCACTCTGCGCACGGTGCCGATGCCGATGTGCGTATGTTCACGGTGTTTTCCAGATCATCTTTGATTATGAGCATAGCGCCCTCGGGGATGGCGTAGTCGCTGGATTTAAAAATTACCTGTATGGATGTGTCCCCAGCGGATGCCGTGTATGCCAGCGTTCCGCATCCTGTCCATCCGTCCGATGTCAGGTCGTCCTGTGTGTCTGAGTGTGTTCCCTGCTTTATATAGAACCTGTCTTCGCCGTTGCCGGGGGTACTGATGGCGACAGATGCGCCGTATGCCGTCTCGCCCAGCGGGTTCATGTTGCCGATGAAGGCCTTACGGTATCTTGTCACTCCACTGTCCCTTTCGGATGATGTCACTCTGGGGAACAGGTTAAACTTCACTCCGCTGATCACCTCAGAGGCGAAGCTGACCCTCCCGCCGTTTATGCTGTCGTCTGTTATCGTTTCTGCTTTCAGTATTTTTATGTCTGTCTGATTCATTTAAACCTCCAGAAGCCTTATATATCCGTAGTAGCTGTCGGTGTGCGTTTGTGTCTGTTTCGGGCTTATCGGGTGCAGGTCGAGTGCGGTGTCCGAATGCCTGAAGACGCACGTTTTGTCTGTGCCGTTTATGTTTATGCTTATCTCGTTTGTGCCGTCTGCTAGAGCTTTCAGCCTCTGCACGTCCGCACGGGTCAGCTCGCCAGATATCTTTGGTATGTATATGTCTATCTCAGCATCCTGTATGTCTGCAAAGATGACTTCTGTCCCGTAGGGGCATGCTGTCCGCTCGGTTTTATGTGTGCTGTTTGATATCTCGTTTGCCCACACTGCGGACTTTGGGAGTGTTATGTCTGATATGCGTATCATCCCCTGCACCCCGCAAATGTTATGTCTATGGTGTATGATGCCGATCTGCTGTTTGTGTCTGTTTTGCCCGACTGGGCGAGGGATGCGGGCTCCAGCTCTTTCAGGGCGTTAACGGCGAGTTCTATGTCGTCGGCTGTTTCGTTTACGCCTATTTTCAGGAACTTCATGCGTATGATGTATGCGTATTCTGTCACCTGCACGCCGTTATCGTCCCTTATCACGCATCCGCTGTAATAGACCGCAGCAGACGGCTCACGCATTATGGTCGCATCCTTTCGGTTGTCGGACGGTGTCAGCACAGAGTCGAACACGCCGCAGGTATTCAGCGAGTCGGCTATCGCCTGCTTTATCTCCTGAGCTGTCTTCATCAGTAATATCCTTTCCACGAGGTGCTCCCCGAAACGGTCGAAGAGTAGACTCTTCCCCCCTGTTCGGATGCGGGGGCAAGTGGTGCGAGCACTTCGTTGCATTCGTCCTTATACCTTTGGGCTGTTTCCCACTCCGCTGCGAAGATGTACATCTGCGCCAGAGCCCACTTTTTCACGGCGAGCCTTATGGCTGGGTCTTCCTCGTCGTATTCAATGCCGAATTTCTCAGCGGCCAGTCCTACATACGCACGGGCAGATTCCAGTGATTCTTCCGCAACGGCATCGTCACCACGGCATATGGCGTCGTAGTCCTCTGTCTGTATCATTTCCTGAAGCTCATATATGTCTATCAGCATGGTTTACCTCTTTTGATAGGGCGGCGGGGCGCATCAGAGCACCCCTGCCGATTTTTGAGTCGAGCCTTATACGGCTGTTGCCCAGCAAATACCCTTTGTGAACGGAACAGGGAGCGGTTTGCTCTCTGCGATGATCTCGATGCTTGAGGACCTCGGGTCTTTCACGCTCTTTACGAAGAAAGGCATGGCAGTAAGGTTGCTGTCGAGGTCGTCTATGACAGAGTAGACCAGCTCGAAAGGTGCATCGGCGGCGAACGCCATCACCTTTGAAGTATCCACGACCTTTGTCTGCGAGCCTGTGGCGAGGTCTGTGTATGAGCTGTTCTGAAGCTCTACCCTGAATCCTGCTATGTTGATGGTTCTTGCGTCTATCATGCCCGTGATGCCTGTGTTGTTGACGTCCTGGACGATCTTTGCCAGAGCCATGAAGGCGTCCTGACCCGCCCAGAAGCGGATGTCGGAGCCGTAGTGTGTCTCAGCCTGGATGTTTGCCTCCATGCTGATGAGGTCTGCGAGGACGGCGTCGAGTGTGATGCCCGAGTCTGTCCATGCAGTGCCGACGGAGTGGCTGAGTGTGGAGCCGAAGTCCACGCTGTATGTGCCGTATCCGCCGTCCATAGCCATAGGGTATGCGATAGAGCCTGTGAGCGACTGTGCCGCCATAGCCTCTGTGGATGCTCTGACGATGCGGCGGAGTCTGTCTATCTTGTTATTTACGAGGAGCTCCACGCCTGTCTCGTCGAGGAGCTTGAGGTTATTCACGTCCACTCCGTTGAGTCTTTCGGAAGGTCTGAACGGCTGAGGTTCGATGTGTGTGATGTTCATGCTTTCTTCATAGACAGGCACAGGTTCTCCGCCTCTTTTTGTGATAGCTATGTTCTTAACCGCCTGTTGGAGGTCGCTGACGGAGACTGTCGGCAGAGGGTGGTTTCTGCGTTTGTCCGCCGTGTAGATGCTGTCCATGACGGGGGATTTAAGCTCCGGCATGTTTGTGAGTGCTTTGATGAGTGAGTCTGTTGTGAAATATCTGCTGAGATCAAGCTGTATCATTTATGTATCCTCCTAGAATGACCAGATGAGTGTGTTTGCCTCGAGGGCTTCTATCTCTGCGGAGACAGCTTTTACGCCGAGGGTGAGAAGGCTTGCGCCTACTACTGTTCCATGGATGATGACTCCGCCTGCGGTATCTTTCGCCGTGTCTGTCTGTGATGAGCACACGCCGATAGGTGATGCCTCTGTTCCGCCTGATGCAGGGTCGTATGAGACCACGTCGCCGTTAGAATCCAGTGCGAGTATCTCGCCTGCTCCGATGATGCCGTTGTCTGCTTTGAACTGCATAAAGCGGATCACTGCGGGGTGTCTGTCGTCGATGACAGATTTGTCTGTGATGGTCTGCTGACCGATAACGCCGTTTACTGTTGCCATTTATTCCTCCTAGATTTTGCTGAATACGTTTACGGACGTTTCAGCGTTTTTTGTTCTGATGGCTTGGGATATCCCTTCTCTCACTGGGTGTTTCACGCTTTCGAATATCTCCGCCAGCATGGAGACTATCTCTTCGCCGCCTGCGGAGAGCTGAGAGTCTGCGAATCTGATGAGCTCCTCACGCTTGCCGAAGGGGATCTTCCCCGCTGATGCGTCGGAGAGCTTTTTGATGAGTGCGCTCTTCTTTTCCTTACGCAGTGATGCGTATTCGGAGAGCTCCGCATCGGAGAGGGTGAGTGAGCATCCGCCGTTTATGGCGAATGTGACGATGTCTGACCTGTCGCCCATCTCGATGAGCTTCAGCCCCTTTATCATCGGGGGGACAGCGCCGAGGAACGCCACATGGTGCAGATACATCTGCTCGTCTGCGTTTCTGCCTGCGCCTATGCTCCAGTTCTTGTAACGTCCCTCTGCGATAGCCTGCTGGAGCTCTTCGTTCAGCTCCAGTTCGCCTGTGAGTGTCTGTCCGTCTTCGGACACTTCTAGAGCGGTGACCCAGCCGTATGCGGGCATGGAGTCGTCGGCCTCGTGACCTATTGTGACGGGCACATCGCCTGTAAAGGTCGCTGCCATGTCTCTCAGGTCTTCTTCTGTTATGGTGATGCCGTTATGGTTTCCGGTTTTCGCCAGTTCCAGTTTCATGTTTCCTCCTTTAGAGTTTTTCAAGTGAGTGGATGGTACAGGAATGAAATAATGGATATGTTTAAGGGCGGTTAAACCTGAAACGGCTGTGGGGGCTGAACTTTACTCTTTCAATGGAATCTAATAAAAGGTATTGTATTCACTTAGACACGACCAGAGAGGTGCTTTGATGAGAGTTTTGATTGCTTTGTTTTCGCTTGTTCTTATGACTGCCGGCTGTACTGTTAATCAGGAAGAGTATACGGCGGGGCTCGATGCTGCGCTGAAAGCGCCGACATACGAAGAAGCGGTTCAGAATTATGAAAAGAATGTTACGAAGTCTGTTCATTCGGATTATTACTATGAAGGACTTGCGGATATAGACTACGCATTCGGCAGATACGGCGAGGCTGTAAACAACTATACAAAAGCCATCAGAAACCACGGCGATGCTAAATATCACCTGAAAAGGGGACGTGCATACGTGAAACTCAGCTTTTATAAGGATGCGGTGATAGATTTCAGAACCGTCATAGATAAAGCAGGGAAGAAATACCCTGTGGCATATGTGGAGAGAGCAAAAGCACATGTGGCCATGGGCGACTATGCAGAGGCGGCAAAGGACCTCAAAGGTGCCGAGAGATGGGGCGGAGAGAGCGCAGATTTCCTCGTTGCTATGGGCGATCTGTTATTCAACATGGGCAAGTATGACGAGGCAAAGACATACACCCTGAAAGCCATGCAGAAATCCCCTGAAAACTCTGATCTTTATCTGCTCAGGGCGAAGGTGTTCTATAAGCAGAAAGACGCAAATCAGGCCGTTAACGACCTTGAAAAGGCCATTAAAATAGACAAGACGAACCTCGAGGCGAAGCGCATGCTCGCATGGGTATATTCCACAAACCCTCTGGAATCATACAGAAACGGCGAAAAAGCCGTAAAGATAGCAAAAGAACTCTATGACCTGAACGTTGTCCACTATGCGGAAGTGATGGCTGCGGCATATGCCGAGACCGACGATTTTGAAAACGCAATAAAGGTATTGGACGAAGCAATAGCTCAGACACAGGATCTGGTTCAGAAAGAAGATTTCAGATACGACATACAAAATTACGAAAAAGGTACAAAGCTCAGATTGTGGTGATTTTTACCGTTAAAATATGATTTTTTTTAATGGTCAAAAAATGAACAGTTTTGTCGAAACTGTGAAGACACAAGGTTTCTGACTATTTTGTAAACATGTTTTCCAAAATTTTGTTGAAAAAAAAGTGCTTGACAACCTAAACCCCGTGTTTGCGGGGTTTTTTGTTATATAATTGATAAATAAGGTTTTTTTATTGTATTGTTGAAAAGTGTTGGTTTATTGGCTAATTAACGCTTTTATTATCCACATGTTTTCCACAAGTCATGGGCAGATTCGAGAATGTGTGAAAAATCAGACGGTCTGTCGAGAATACCTTTCAACAGGTTTTCCTCTTTGCTCACAAAAGATATAGCGAATGAGTATGAAATGTCTTCCATTTTGTCATAAAAATCTCTTTTAGACGGTATTATTCTTAGTAATAGCTTGTCGGGCATTTTCTTATTTTTAAATACCCTGCTGAACACTTTTACAGGCTGCCATTTAAAGAGCTCCTGTGCATCTTTTCCTTTGGGGAGCCCCGCCGTATCTTTCGCCGTCATCACAGATATCCACTTCCCCCCGTCGTAATACCCGAGTGATATATCCAGCATTGTCATGCAGTAGTAATGAGGGAAAGCTATGTCCACGTGTGTCTTATAAACAAGTGTCAGGACGATGCCTCCATAGACGGCTCCGTCCTTTATCATATCGGGTGGGATAGGTATCTCGGGCAGTTCTACTATCTGCTCAGGCTTTACCAGCCCCTGATGGATGTATGTTACATGGTTTTCGTCATTGTCTCCATCGGCAGATATGCCGTATCCGCAGTATATGTCGGGCTCTTTGGAGCTTTTTTTTAGGAATGCATCGTGTATCAGCAATGTTTTTGTTATGTCGGGGCTTTTAAATGCATGGCTGTATTGGTGATACAGCTTTGCCGCTTTTGATGTGACCATAGGGACGGCGTGGGAGGTTCCGATGTCTTCTGCCAGCTCGTTCTGCACGCCGATGCTGAATACTCCCACAGGTTTCAGCCTGCCGAAATGCTCAGCATGAGCCCCTCCGTATGCGGCGATGTCGGGCTTTATGAATCCGAGCGGTGCCGGGCCGTGCCTTGTGAAAAGGGATGGGGTGTGCTTCTTCTGGATATTTGTGTCTGTGTGCGCCACGGAACCGACGCTGACGGAGTGTACGCTTTCGGCAGGTGCAGTGAGTGACCTCGGAGCCTCCCCGTCAGGTGCACAGTTGCCTGCGGATATTATGAAGAGCACGTCATATTCCTTCTGCAGTGTGTCCAGTATGTATGCGGAGTAGGAAAATTCGTCTCGGAGCAGAGCAGATGTACCCATGGAGATGTTATAAACTTTTATGGTCTTTGAGTATTTCTGCAGGATGTCTGTCATGTTTCTGTAGAAATCGCTGATGGATAAAATTCCGTCCGAAGGCATCATTTCAGCGTTCAGGTACAGTATCCCGCCGAACTCTTCCCCTTCCTGAAGCATTCGCCCGCAGACAAAAGTGCCGTGGGCTGGATTTCGCTTTTCATCAGGGATGTAGCTTTCCGTGGATATCTCCCACTCTTTCAGCAGGGAGTCAGATGCCACGCCTGAGTCTATCAGGGCGGCCTTGGGATATGCTTTTTGAAGGGCTCGTTCTTTCACACAGTTCAGCGGCAGCGGAGCGTGCCTTATATAATGCTCTTCCAGATGGATGCTGTGAGCGCTTTCCACAGACCTTATCAGAGAGTGTGATGCTAGAGTTTCCAGCTTAGACAGGTCGTTTATATTTGCTTTTATGATGTTCAGACTGCCTACGGAAAAGATGTCGCCTGCTCTTATATTCAGCCCGTCTCTGAGAAAGTGGAGTAGTTTGCCGTAGTTGTCGTTATTAAACAGCTGGATTACTATGTCGCCTTCGGTAACTGAGTTTTTCAGCTTATCCTCCGGCAGTAGGGCTCTTATGTCTGACATATGGGTCAGAGACTTTCGGAAGTTTATGTTTCGACTGTAGCGCAGTATGTTTTCAAATCTGGAGATATCTGCATCGTCCTTTAGCGCAAAGATGAGGTCCTCAGGGGACAAACTGCCCGTCAGCTTTATATCTGCGGTTTTCAGGAAGTGGTATCTGTTCGACTTTGAGAGTGAGCCTTTTTTCAAGGTCAGCAGTGAGTAAAGTGGGAGGTCTTTATTAAAGTCGAAACGGCAGTATGCTGTATGCGCATTTCGTATGCCTGCTACGGCTTTATCTATATTCAGAGGCTGGCCTTAGGCTGTTCTGGGCGGTCCTCCTCTTGTTATTCTCGGGTTTGTTCGATACATGTATTTAGAAAAACGTAAAATAAATGGGGCGTTTTCGCCGCTAATATCCATCAGCCGGTTTTCCCCCGTATGAAATTTAAAGTGTTAATTCTTAAATTCTTTAATCAATGTTCTGACAACAGATTCTATTATCCGCACCTTGCCGTATTCTATCTCCGCCATTTCATGGAGTATGTCGTCCCATCCGGCGGGGATTATAAAGTCTGAAGAGGAATTAAGCTGAAGGTTTGTGCCTCTGTAAGAGTTTAAAGGTTTGTCTTCGAAGAAGTATCTGATATCTATGCTGTATTTTTCAGAGATGATGGACAGTTTTGACGCATCTATATTACCGCTTTTTTCATAATAACTGACCACCTGCTGTGCGACATTCAGCAGATTTCCTAGTTCTTTCTGACTGATCTTCAGCTCTCTGCGGAGCTCTTTTAATCTGTGTCCTACACCCATATATAATATATACAGATATATTCTGTGAAAAACAAACAGAAAATATGTGTTGAAAAATACATGCATATTGTGTATTTATGTACAAATAAATTATGTTATTTGGAGGTGCGGTATGTCGGCTCCGTGCAAAGTATGGAATGAGGATAGTATAAGCAGACAGGTGGAATCAATGCCCGGGAGCAACCTGACCATATATCAGGTGGCGAAGATACTTCAGGTCAGTCACATCACGGTACGCAGATGGATAAAAAGCGCAAAGCTCATCGCATGGAACACCAGCATAGACGGAAACGGCAGATGGCGTGTGCCGAAAAAGAGCCTTGAGGAGTTCCTTCAGGAGCGGAGCTGTATGAATATAGACTGATTATTTTATCTTACACCAGCATCTGTCGCGGTCGGGCAGATACTCTATGGTGACGGTGTCGCCGCTGTGTATCTGTGTCCATTCACAGCAGTCTATCTGATAGCTGGGTGTTATCAGCTGTGCAGAGAGTGTGAATGTTTCGACCTTTGTGTCCACGTGCTCTTTGCTGTTCGGGTCGAAAAGATAGTGATCCTCCACTCTGCTGTATCTGTTGATAAGGCGTACGCCGAGCATGTGCGGTGAATCGTTTTCAAAGAATATCCCGCGGATATTCTCCTGTGCGGGGGCTTGGCTAGGCATTAAGCATGCCAGAGCAATTAAAATAAATAGGAAGCGCATGTTATGATCAGTTCTCCGTGTCGTTGTCAAAGAGGGCATTGACGAAGTCTTCCGCATCGAAAGGCTTCATGTCGTCTATCCCTTCACCGAAACCTATGAATTTCACAGGTATCTGAAGCTCGTCCACGATGCCGATGACCGCACCGCCCTTTGCTGTGCCGTCCAGCTTTGTGAGTACCAGCCCTGTGATGCCCACGCTTTCGTGGAATTTCTGTGCCTGAGAGAGGGCGTTCTGTCCGCTGGTAGCATCCAGCACAAGGAGTATCTCGTGCGGCGCATCAGGCAGCTCCCGCTTACATATGCGGACTATCTTTTCCATCTCTTTCATCAGGTTAAATTTATTATGCAGTCTTCCCGCAGTATCCGCAATGAGTACCTGTATACCCTTTGATCTGCAGGACTGTATAGCGTCGAATATGACAGCGGCGCTGTCGCTCCCTTCGGACTGTTTCACCACGGGTACTTTCACCCTGTCTGCCCATACGCACAGCTGGTCTATGGCGGCAGCACGGAATGTGTCCCCTGCGGCGAGACATGTGGAAAGTCCCTGCTCTTTAAAGCGTTTAGCCATCTTTGCGATGCTTGTGGTCTTTCCTGCGCCGTTCACGCCGAGCACCATTATCACGTATGGCTTATCTTCGGTGGTGTTCAGGTCGTTCGGTATATCGAGAATATTTTTGATCTGTTTTTTAAGCTCGGCCTTGAGCTCCTGTGGGTCTTTCAGAGCCTTGCGGGAAAGCTCGCTGCGTACGTTGTCTATGATCTTCATTGTGGTGGGGACGCCCACATCGGATGTGATGAACAGCTCTTCCAGCTCTTCTAGGAGGTCTTCGTCGATGTTCTTTTTCCCTGTGAAGATGCTCTCCATCCCGCCGACCAGCTTGCCGGATGTTTTGGAGAGACCCTTTTTCAGCCTTTTAAAGAAGCCCTGCTTCACGGCAGGCTTCTCGGCATAGTCCTGCTTTACAGCTTCGGACTGCTCTTCCTCTTCATCTTCGTCCTCAGATTCGTCCTCGGATTCATCATCTTCAGGCTCTTCGTCTGTAGCTTCTTCCACTGCGGCAGGTTCTTCCGCCTGCACCTCGACAGCTTCGGGCTCTTCGCCTTCCTCTTCGGTTTCTATATCATTTTCGATAACCTGCTCTTCCTGCTCGGCTACCTCGTCTTTCTTCTTTTTAAATATGCTGAAAAAACCCATTATTCCTCCATCGAAACGGGCATATTATAAGCAGATTCCGCTTTTAATAAAAGGGGAAATGTAATGCTCGCCGGGTCATCCTGAGCAGATGCGAAGGATATGTGACCTTATTTATCTTTCTTATTCAGATTCTTCTACTTGTTCAGAATGAGTTATCCTGCTGTCAGGCGTATGTTTTATCTGGCATGGGAAGAACTTTTCAAAGTCTTCACGCTCACCGGGGTCGTACTTCATTATCTTTTTCCAGACGGATTCATGCTCCATGCAGAAGTATATGAAAACATCCTTCCAGTATTTACGCACCTCTTTTACAAAGAAGTCAAGCATGTGTACACGAACAGGCTTGAAGTAGCGCATCTTTCCGTCCATTGTCTTCACGTATTCGCTCTGGAGCAGCAGCGAACGGTCAAACTTGCCCCTTACAATGTCTAAGAGCTCGGGGATGAAGCGGAAAGTGGAGACAGATATGTATTCCACAGAGCTTTCGGGGACAGACTCTGCCATCTTTCTGATGACTTCGGCGTATCCCGCTTCGAAATTGTCGTAGTATATCAGCGGATCGAAGTGGAAGCCTATCTTGTATCCGTACTGGGAGCAGAGGTTTGCGGCTTTCAGCCTGTTGTCCAGCTTTGCCGCTCCGTGCTCTTCTTTATCAATTATCTCCTGTGGATTCATACTCCATGAGACCATCATATTCTTCGGGTTTATGTTCAGGAGGTTCTTTATGTTTGCGGATTTGGTTTTGAACTCGAAGAGGAGGTTTTCCGCTTTATTCACTGTTTCGCCTATGAATCCGCTGAAGTTGAATATGTGGTCGAGGGCGAGGCTGTCGGAGAGTTCGCCCGTGCCCAGCCGGTAAAACCTGTCTTTCGGCAGATTCAGTATATCGTTCTTTATCCCTTCAAAGTCTGAATAGACCTTTATATATTCGTGGTTCAGGTATGACTGTAATATACAGTATGTACAGTCGAAGGGGCATCCCTCGGCTACATCTGCCACATAGTAGTCACAGCATCTGTATATCTTTGTGGCGGGGCACCTGTGTACAAAGGTGTTTGGGCCTGCGGTGATATATATGCAGTTCTTGTTATCGGGGACTTCTTCGGCACTGCCGACAAAGCTGACGTCGGAGCAGTTCTTCATGGCGTTTGCGGCTACTTCGCTTTCAGCCGCCGCTTTATCAACAAATATCCTGCTCATCCAAAAACCTGTATATTCTTTCTATTTTATTTTCGTCTTCTGACAGAGCTTCCAGTTTTTCTTTCAGCTCTTTCATCCCTGATGCCTTTATGCTGAATGTCAGCTCGCCCGTTTCAAAGTTGTTTTCTGAAAAGACGTTTGCACTCAAACCCTTAGTGAGGTTTTGCATCTCCTTCATAAAGCTGATGCGTGTCATATCTTTCTTTTCGGCCAGTTTTTTGAGCAGGTCGGGGCCCATGTCTTCCGGAGTTGCGCTCGACTGCATGTCAAACAGCAGATTCACCATCTTACGGAAATCCTGCACGGATAGCTCTCTGTCGTCGATAGTGTTTTTCACAAACCTGCGGAAATCCTTCTCGAGCTTGTCGAAGACGGCTATGGTCTTCAGCGGGATAGCTTTCACCGAGATGTATTTCTGCAGCGACGGGCACATGAATGTGATGGCCTTCAGGGTTTCAAAGTTTTTCTTCCCCTTTATGCCGTGGGTTTCGTATGCTGTTATCTTTGACTTATCCAGTTCCTGTCTATCGCACACAGCGGTAAGGTAAGCCAGCTCTGTGGTGTTCAGGCTGGCTGCTCCGTAGAGGTCTACGGATATGTTCAGCGCATCTTCCACACTGTCTGCCTCGATGATGAAGTACTCCTGAGAGTAATGTTCGAAGCTGTTCAGCTGATAATACTCTCCGTCGACATCCGCAACGGCGGGTGGATAGACATAAACTTCGGGGTTCTTTCTGTATAGCCAGTTAAGGCATTTCGTAGGTGTGATGCCTGTGATAAGTCGCTTTTCCAATTTGTGCTCCGTAGGGATAATATTTCATATAGAGCGGAAAACACAAGGTTTATTTTGACGAAAGATTAGTGATGGAGAGGGCTGTGCACCCTTTGAGCCCTGCCTCGTTTTTCAAAGCGGAGAGCTCTATGGAAACACGTTGTTTATAAGCGGGATATATGTTTTTCGAAAAGATCTTCATGGTGTGATGGAGGAAGGCGTCTGCCATCTCGGATATGCCTCCGCCTATCTTTATCTTCTGCGGGACCAGTATGTTCACGAGGCTAGCCATGCCTATGCCGAGCTGTCCGCCGAAAACTTCAAAGGTGAGCTGTGCTGCCCTGTCGCCGTTTTTGGCAGCGGTGTATATCTGGTTCACATTGTCTGCCTCACCCCTTGCGGAGAGTTCTTTATATGTCTTCATTATCCCGCCGATGCTGGCGTATGTTTCGAGGCATCCCTTTTTACCGCATCCGCAGAGGCGTCCGTCGGGGATGAGGTTTATGTGCCCCGCTTCAAAGAGGGAGATGTCTGATGTGAGCAGTTCTCCGTTCAGCACTGCTCCGCCTCCGAGCCCTGTGCCTATGGTGAGGAATATCATGTTCTTCACCTTATCTTTCTCAATGAAGTAGTATTCGCCTAGAGCGGCGAGGTTTGCATCGTTTTCTATGAATACCGGCTTGTTCAGAGCCTTTTCGAGGTCGTTCTTGATATTTCTGCCGTTCAGTGCTGTCAGGTTCGGAGCAAAGAGCACCTCGCCCGATGAAGGCGAGCATGTCCCCGGTACGGCTACAGCACAGGCTTTGAAGTCGCTTATACGTTCGGCAGAGGATATGAGTATCGAGAGGATATCGCCGTAATCCTTCGGTGTGTGTATAGATATCTTATCGAGGCATTTGCCGTTTTCGTCTGTCAGACAGGATTTGATGTTTGTCCCGCCTATGTCGAAGCACAGATACATAAGCACCTATCCGAGCACGAAGCGGTTAAAGATATATCCGCCCTGAGTCTGTGTCACGAGGCTCAGTTCTTTCATGCGCTTTATGTCATTGCGTGCGGTATTTTCTGTCACACTGCGGTAGAGCCCTGCGAATATAGGGTTCGTGAGCAGGTCGTGCAGGTCGAATGGCTTGTCGTACTGATATATTATCTCCAGCAGGTCACGCTGGCGTTCGGTGATTTTCTTTTCTGTCCTGAGTCTGCGGATGTATTCACGCACGCTGATGGCACGGAGCCCTGTGACAGCCATGTCTGTTATCAGCTTATACGCACGCACGGAGCCCTCGAGGCAGAATGCGAGGAACGGCGTCATGTCGAATCCGCCCGTCTTTTCGTTTTTGATATATGCTTTTATATAGTCTTTTCTGTTTCTTTTATAATATTGAGACAGCACATGGGTGAGGTACGGCATATCTGCGTTCTCCAGCACGATAGCCTCCAGAGTGCGTGCCACACGCCCGTTGCCGTTGCTGAAAGGCTGAAGCATACCTATGTGGTAATGAGCGAGAAACGCCCTAACGGCAGGGTGATGCTTCTGCATGTCGGAGCTGGCGAACCAGTCGCAGAATTCTTTGGTCAGCTCGTCCATAGAGCCCCTCGGGGGCTTATAGTCTATGTTTACCTCTGAGCGGTCCTTAGATCTGTATACGCCGGGGAGCCCCTCAGCCGTGTCTATCACGAGCATGATGTGGAGCTTGCGCAGGTTTTCGGTGGTCAGCTCGAAAGTCGTTCTGTTTTTATCGACGAATTCAAATGTGCGCCTGATGTTATTCACTATGCGGGAGCGTGTCTCGTCCAGCTCGTGCGGGTTCCCTGCGAGGAAATTGCGCACGTCTTCCTCCTCCATATCGGGCTTTCCGATTGCGGCGGTGGAGTATATGGACTGTGTGCGGAGCTCGCCGTTAAGGAAGCTGCGAACCTCGGGCACGATAGGCAGCCCGGAGAAATGCGCATGGCGCACGTCCAGTTCTTTCAGCAGCAGGTTTATCTGCTCAGTGTCGTATTTATCACTGAAATGGATGTCTTCATAGACGTCTGTAATAACTTTTCTGATCATATAGGCACACTCTGACTCTCGTTTTAAATAGTATATATCACCTGTGTTCATTTGAAAACGAAAGTATTAATTTTCACCGATCTGTGTTTCTAAGTCTATCGTGTTTAAACATATTAATTCAAATTTCTGCGTAGAATCCTGATTAAAAAATACGGAGAACCATATGGGCAGAATAACGAAGGAAACATGGACATCCATGCGCAGTGAATACGAGGACGGTGTATATGACCTGTCCGAGCTGTCAGAGGAATACGGCATAAAAACAGAGACGGTGAAGAACAGAGCCGATGCCGAAAAATGGAAACGCCCCGAAACGGATAAGACAATCCGAAGGCTGAAAAATCATCGGGTGAAGATGCTGGATGCCATATGCAACAGCACAATGGCAGGGCTGGAAAAGGCGGATGTACTCCTCAACGAGTGTGAGAATCTGCGTGATGTGGAACTGCATTCGAAAACAGTGAAAAACTATAAGGACATCTGCATAGGCAAATCCCCCGACGAATTCCTCAAAGACGAATCTGCTGACGGTAATATAGCCGACCTTATGAGTGAGCTGGATAACCTGAGCGTAGAGGATGCCAAAGCGATAATGCATGAAGCTAAGCAGTGAAAACTTTGAAAAACTTTATGCGCTGAAGCTCGCCCGAGAGAGCCTCATCCCGTTCTGTAAGCTGACATACAGAGGATACGAGCCGAACTGGCACCACCGACTGCTGGCGGATAAGCTCACCGAGCTGGAGGCAGGGACTGACGGCAGGCTGATGATACTCATGCCCCCGCGCCACGGGAAGAGCGAGCTGGCATCCGTGCGTTTCCCCGCTTGGTTTCTGGGCAGACACCCGACAAAGCGGGTGATAGCCACATCATACAGTGCCCGACTTGCGGAGAACTTCGGCAGAAAGGTGCGGGATATCGTAGCAGATCCAAAATTCCGCCTGACGTTCGGCACTGGGCTGAGCGGAAGGTCAAAGGCAGCAGACAGATGGGAGACCGCAGACGGCGGCGGCTATGTCGCAGCGGGGGTTGGCGGTTCGATAACGGGGATGGGGGGCGACCTGCTCATCATCGACGACCCGTTTAAAAATCAGGAGGACGCCGACAGCAAGAACTATCGTGACAAGGTGTGGGACTGGTATCAGTCCACCCTGTACACAAGGATAGAGAAGGGGGGACGGATAGTCGTCATACTCACCCGCTGGCACGAGGACGACCTCGCAGGCAGACTGCTGAATGCCGACAGAGACGGCTGGCAGGTGGTCAGCTTCCCCGCAATAGCAGAGGAGGACGAGGCATTCCGTACCGTGGGTGAACCGCTCTGGGCTGAGAAATATGACGAAGACGCCCTCGCACAGATACGCTCCGCAGTGGGCTCCCGTGTTTGGAACGCACTCTATCAGCAGAGACCAGCCCCCGAGGACGGAGCAGTTTTCAAAAAGTCGTGGTTCCGCTTTTACGATGCGGAGCCTGCCTTTGAGCAGATGGTGCAGTCGTGGGATATGACATTCTCCGGAGGTGACGGCTCAGACTTTGTGGTCGGTCAGGTGTGGGGGATTCGGGGCACGGAGAGATACCTTGTGGATCAGGTGCGTGGGCGGATGGACTTTATGTCTGCCCTGCGAGCCCTGCGCATGATGACGGAAAAGTACCCGCAGGCACGTGCTAAATACATTGAAGATAAGGCGAACGGCCCCGCTGTGATATCCGCTCTGAAAAATGAGATACAGGGGCTCATCCCCGTGAATCCGCAGGGGAGCAAGACAGCGAGGGCGATAGCCGTCACGCCTATGCTCGAGGCGGGGAATGTCTATCTGAAACGGGGGGCAAAGTTCTCCGAGGAGCTGATGGACGAGGCGGCATTATTCCCGGGCGGGAAAAATGACGACATGGTGGATGCCATGACACAGGCTCTCAGCCAGACGGAAAGACGGGTGAAGCCTTCGGCGTCATTCTCGGGAGCGGGGCGAAAGAGCGGAGATATGTTCAAAAAATATTAATGAAAGGAGATAGATATGAGCAGATTAACAAGTGTGCTGACAAAGAATACAGACGTGACGTCTATGGGGATGATGACAAACCCAGACGTGCTTTTCGGTAAGACAGGGGTGAACATGAGCATCTTTGACGAGATGCTTCAGGATGCCCACATACACGCAAAGCTCGAACAGCTGAAAGACAGGGTCTTTGCCATGAAGTGGGACGTGCGTGCGAAGGATATGGACGACGAATCCGCAGGTATAGCCGCATTTGTGAAGGATTGTCTGAACGGGCTCGGCGTGAAACAGCTTCTGCAGGATATGATGATGGCCGTGGAATACGGCTTCAGCGTGATAGAGATCATATGGGAAGAGAGAGAAGGGGCTTGGATACCCGTGAACGCTATGGGGCGGAAGCCTTCAAGGTTTGCATTCACAAGCGACGGCGGGCTGGCACTGGCGGACGGCGCCGTGTCTATACCTCTGGAGGAGGAGTACAAGTTTGTCGTACACCGAAACAGCCCGAAGAATGAGAACCCCTACGGCACACCCGTTCTGTCAAAATGCTACTGGCCGTGGATGTTTAAAAAGGCGGGGTTCAGGTATTGGCTGACAGTGGCAGAGAAGTACGGCGTGCCGACGGTGCTCGCTCTATTTGACTCCATAGACGATGCAGACAGCAGGGCAAGGGCAAAAGAACTGGCAGAAAATCTTTATAATATACAGTCAGATGCAGCTGTGGCTCTGGCAAATGTGGACAGCGTGCAGGTGCTGGAGACAAAGGGTACATCGGCGGACTTTTCCGAGCTGGTGAACATATGCAATACGGAGATATCAAAGGCCGTGACAGGCGAGATACTCACCAGCGACACATCCACAAACGGCTCGTATTCTCTGGCTCAGCAGCATCTCGAGACACTGCAGACAAAGAGCTATAAGATAGCGGGGGCGCTGTCGGAGACGCTTACGAGGACACTGCTTAGATGGATAGTCGATCTGAACTTCGGCGATGCGCCTGTGCCTGCTTTCATACTGGATATGAAGGTGGAGGCCGACTGGGATGTTATAAAAGATGCTATAGAGCTCGGCTTTGATGTGGATAAGGCTGAGGTGGCGAAAAGGTTCGGCGTGCCTGTGATCTGATAAACTTTGTCATTCTGAGGAGCACTGTGTGCGACGTAAGAATCTAAGCTATGGCTGAGATGCCTACGTCGGGATAATATCCCTCCTCAGCATGACAAATATACTACTTGCTTTGAACGATTATGTGGTCTTTTTTATACTTTATGTTTGCCCAGAGGTGATAAAGACCGTCCTTTGGAAATCCGCATCCGAGGTCGTCCACGGGTGCTGTGAGGTTTTCATACATATCCTTAGACCTAGGGCCGTAAGGGCATACGAAAATGATCTTTTCAGCTTTAGGCAGCATAAGAGCTATCTCTTTACATGGGTCGTCGGACTCTTCAAAGATGGCTACGGGCACGTTCACTGTGCCTTCTGTGTGCTTCTTGTCATATTCCTCGACAGTTCTGACATCGACTACCGCATATCCCTCAGGCAGCTTTCCGTCGAAAAGCGGTGCGGCATGCTCGACAGTTATCTTGCCGTATTCAGGCATAGGAAGCGGGTTTGCGACTTTGGTAGGCTGGTTCGAGATGAAATAATATACACCTCCGGCAACTACAGCCACCAGAAAAAGGATCATAATAAGTTTCTTCATTGGTGTCCCCTAAATACAAAATAATAGTTAAGGTATGAACCATAGGTAATAATAAGTCAATATTTATTACGATAGAATAATGATTTGATATTTGGTGAAATAGCTTTGGTAAGCGGGTTCTACATTGTGACGGAGAGTATGCGTGAAACACCCGGCTCCTGCATTGTGACGCCGTATAGCGAATCTGCCGCTGCCATCGTCTTTTGGTTGTGGCTGATGATGACAAACTGGGTGTCTGCGGAGAGCGTTTTTACTATGCGGGTGAAACGGTCGATGTTGTTTTCGTCCAGCGGAGCGTCGATCTCATCGAGGAAGCAGAACGGTGTAGGACGATACAGGAAAAGTGCGAAAAGGAGCGTACATGCGCTCATCGCCTTTTCACCGCCGGAGAGCAGGTTCATGTTCTGCAGCTTTTTGCCCGGCGGCTGGACAAATATCTCAACACCGCTGTTGAGTATGTCGTCGGGCTCTGTGAGCTTAAGGTCGCAGTTTCCGTTGCCGAAGAGCATGGAGAACACACGGTGGAAGTTCTTCTTAACCCCTTCGAATGTTTCCTGAAAGAGTGCGGATGTATTTTCGTCCATCTCTCTGATCAGCTCATAGATGGATGCCACTGCATCTTCGAGGTCATCCTTCTGCGCCGTGAGGAATTCGTTCCTCTCCATCACTTCCTTATACTCGCTTTCCGCCGCCATATTCAGCGGGCCGAGGGAGTCTATATCCCTTTCGATGATGGACAGCTCTCCCTTTGCCTTATTCGGCTGAAAGTCTGTGAGATCCATCTCAAACTCTGTGATGTCCTCGTTAAATTTCTCTACGAAGGCCTCTGTCTGTGCGGATACTTCTGCCTGATACCTTTCCATCTTCTTTTCGGCGTCGAATATCTCGTCTTCGATACCTTTGATGTACAGGTTCATCTTATCTATATCATGTCCGTAGTCGTCTATCTGTTTCTCATATTCGGCTATCTGTCTGTCCAGATTCTGCTTTTCATCATTAAGGTTATGACGTCTCTTAATAACTTCCTGATAGTCGCTTCTGCGTTTTTCCAGATTATCCTTAAGGGTCACTATATCTGATGTGATCAGTGTGGACAGCCTGTTCTTTGCTGCTGTCAGCTTTGTCTGGGATTCGTCGAGGTCTTTGTCTATGAAGTGAAGCTCGTTTGTGACTGCGTTCATCTTCTCCTGTATACCGCGCATCTCGATGCGGTATCCTGAGAGCTCGTCACGGACGTCCTCGTACATATTATCTATATCTTCGAGCTTGCTCTGCATCGCCTCTTTCTCTTCCTCTTTGGCTGCGATGCTGACAGAGAGCTCTTTGTTCTGCTCTTTCAGGTATTCTATCTTTTCTTTTGCTCTTTCTATCTCGTGGTCGATGTTCTGCAGCTCGCTGTCTATGATGGATGAACGTTTTGAGAGGCGTTCGTGCCTGCTCTTCAGGTCTTCGAGGCTGCGTTCCTTATCTTTTAGATCCAGTGTGGCTGTTTGGCGCTGTTCCTGAAGCTCGTCCTTTTTATCTGCGAGTATCTCGAGCTTTTCGACCATTTCGGGGAGCGATTCCTCGAGCTCTGTGCACTCTGCGTTCGCTTTTATCAGGTCGGCTTCATAGCCGTCTATCTGTTTCTGCAGGCGGAGTACGTTCTCTCGCTTGTCGTCGGAGCCTGGCTTTCTGTGGATGTATCCGTTGCGGACTATCCCTGTGGATGCGTCAATATTATCCTTTGCATAGCTGAGCAGGGCATCGACATCCGAGTCGTATACGAACCTGACGGACTGCTTCACCTCTGCGAGTGTTTCTGCTATTTCTGATTCTTTACTCTTTGGTATCACGATGATATCGCCGAGCTCCCTTGTCAGGTCTTCGGACAGACGGGGAAGAAGGAGCGAACCTCCGAGAGATTCGAGTATGTGCTTTATGTCGTCGCTGGCTGATTCGGCATCGAGTGCCTGTTTCAGCATTTCTATGCGGTTGGTTATCGTTTTTACCTCAATGCGCTTTTCGCCGAGGGTTGTTTCTATGGATGATATCTCGTCACGCAGTTCTGCGTGTTCGTCTGCGTAGTGTTCCAGAGTTTCCGCAATAGTCTCGAGCTCGAGGGTGAGCCTTTCGACATCTCTGGTCTGTTCCTCGATGTTATTCTTTGCGAACTGGCTGTCTTTTAAGCTCTCCTCTTTTTCGGCTTTCAGCCTCTCACGGTCCTTTTCGGAGCGGGTGAGGAGGGTTTCGTTTTCGAATATTGCGTTTCTGGTGTCTGATGCACGCTGTGCCAGCTCGAGGTACTGGTCGTCCACTGCGAACATCTCTTCCTTTATCTCTTCACGCATTATTTCATAGTCTGATATGCGTTCGTTGAATTCTTCTATCTTTTCTTCGGCTTCTTTCAGCTTATCTGCATGCTCGCTTTTGCTCTCGAGGATGTTCACACGCCTCTCTGTGAGCTCACTCAGCTTCTTTTGCAGGAATTCTATGTCATTGTGCAGGTTGTCTTTGCTCTTTTCGGCTGCTTCTATCTCGTTTTCTAGCAGTCTTATGTCTGCTTCGGTTCGTCCCGATTCCGACTCTGCCTGTAATATCTGGTCGTTTTTACCGTTGAATTCCTTTCTGGCTGCTGACAGCTTGCTGTTCAGCTCAGTTTCGACCTGTGCCAGCTTTGCGAACTTTTCCGTATAGCCAGAGAGGTCTATCTTCAGCTTGTTGACCGTTTCGTTTATCTCTTTCAGGTCACTGAATGATTTGCTGTATCTGTGGAAAATGACCGCCTTAGACAGTACGGACTGTCTGGCTGCCAGCTCTCGGTATCGTGAGACACGCTCGGACTGTACGGAGAGTGTCTCCATCTGTGCACGTATCTCGGCTATGATGTCCGTTACACGGCTCAGGTTGTCCTTTGTCTGGTGCAGTCTGCGCTCTGCCTCTTTCTTACGCTCTTTGAAGCGCATAACGCCTGCGGTCTCTTCAAAGAATGCACGAAGGTCTTCGGGGGATGACTGAATGATCTTTTCCACCTTTCCCTGCTCGATGATGGAGATGCTCCGTGCTCCGATACCCGAGTCGTAGAATATTTCACGTATATCCTTCAGTCGGCATTTCTTACCGTTTATGCGGTATTCTCTGTCGCCTGTGCGGTAGTGTTTTCTGCTGACGGTTATTTCGCTGAAAGAGCCCCATTTCGCCGTAAGGCTTTCGGGCAGTTCGGAAAGAGTGAGTGAAACTTCGGCAAATCCTGTCGGCTTCCTGTGCTGAGAGCCCGAGAAAACCACGTCGTCCATGTCGGCACCGCGAAGCTCCTTTGCGCTCTGCTCGCCGAATATCCAACGGATGGCATCGAGTATATTACTTTTACCCGAACCGTTCGGACCGATGACGCAGGTTATCCCGCCGGGAAACTCTATCACGGTCTTATCTACGAACGACTTGAAGCCTTGGACAACTAGGGATTTGAATTTCATTAGATATTGTTATGGTAAAAACAGTAAAAATACAAGTGAAATTGATGTTCAATTTCTGCTGTGAAAAGAGAAAACTCTGTGTATATTAATAAGTAAAGGGTGTTTAAACAGAGATGCGGAGATGTGTAATGGATGTAAGAATCGATACTGAGAACATTATTGCAGGCTTAAAAGAAGCAATAAACCTGATCGAAAACGGCGGAAGCCGCACGGAACTCAGCAACTCACTGCTGCATATAATGGGCGGCGGTTTCTGCGATCTCCACTGCATCACAACCGATGCGACATTTCTGCAGAAGATACTCGATATGCTCCCCGTTCCCGTATATTACAAAGATATATTCGGCGTATATATCGGGTGCAACGAAGCCTTAGCAGACCTTTACGAGAGGAGCAAAGATCAGATAATAGGCAAGACTGTTTTTGACATTTTTTCCCATGAGGAGGCAGAGGTCTTTACCACCAGCAACGGCATACTCGTCAGCGAGCTGCGGAACGAGCTGGTGGAGCACAGGGGCAAATTCTCTGCAATGGGGAACAGTTATCACGTTATACACAAGAAAATAATACTGACATCCGTCGGTACGGTCGCAGGGATTCTCGGTATAATCCTCGATGTTTCCGAACACAAAGAGAGCGAGGAACGTGCATGGCAGGGCGAGGCATTTTATAAGGCTCTTTATGAAAATTCTCCCCGTGCGCGCATCGTTTATGACTGTTTTAACATCATCGAGGATATGAATTTTTCTGCGATAAACTTATTTAAAGAGGGCGATACTCTCATCGGCAGAGATGTTTCGGAGCTTTTTGAAAAGCATGAAGACTTTCAGAAAGTAATGGAATCAAACGGAAAGACCGTAAAGGTCAATCTGCTCGGGCTAGAGGAGGGACCTGTTGAGGTTCTTGCCAGCCTTACCACCGTGTCCGCTTTGGAACTGCCGAAGTACGCCGTATCTGTAATCAGAATGGATAGTATAGAATGAGTGAAGGAAAAGACCTCAGAGGTTCTCTTTTTGAAGAAGAAGAGCCGATAGGAGAGACCCCCTACGTCGAGATAGACGAAGACGGGATGACAGCCTATCTTATCGTGCCGATGAAGCCGCTGCCCACAGACCTGAAAGAACTGCTGGCGGAAAGGAGCATCTCATTCGGCATTGATGCAGAGCTCCTCAGTGATCTGCAGAAGCAGCTTTACGACAAGCTGAAGCTGGAGCCGAAATACCGCATTGCCAAAGGACGCCATGCCGTTCATGGTCAGCCCGGTGAGCTCATACTGCGCACAAAAGAGCCTGAGGACATCATTGTCTCATCCGAAGACCTCACTCAGGTAGACTATAAAACATATAAAAGAAAGATGCTGGCGATGGGCGAAAAAGATAAGCCCGTAGCCATGATAATACAGCCCACAAAAGGTAACGACGGGATGGATGTCTACGGCAATCCTATCCCCGGGCATGACGGCGAAGGTGTCGATCTGCGTCTCGGCGAGAATGTCTTCATCGAAGGGCGAAAGATAATAAGCAGGATAGACGGGCTCATCGAGTATAAAAAGAATTCTGACGGCACAGTTAATTTCGATGTTTCCGAGGTGTATTTCGTAAACGGAGATGTAGACTATACTACGGGCAATATCGACTTCCCCGGTTCTGTCATAGTAAGGGGCGTCATCAAAGCAGGCTTTGAGGTGCATGCTCTGAAAGATGTGGTGGCAGACACCATCAGAGGGGATGTGACCACCAAAGGGGATGTTGTCGCAAAGCAGGGTATAATCGGCGGCACGCAGAAGTCCACCATCAACAGCGGCGGCGGAGTCTACTGTAAATTCATGCAGTATGCGAAAGTTATATGCAAGGAAAGTCTGACCGTAAAGAAATCAATAGTCAGCTCAGAGATATATTCCGAAGGGAGCATCATCGTTGAGGGCTCGCCCGGAGCTATTGTCGGCGGGAGCCTTTTCGCAGTGGACAGCATTGAGGCGAAGATATTCGGCTCTGAAAGCTATGTAAAGACCGAAGTGGCACTTTATAAATCCGCCAGAGACGTTTTGCTTCTGAGGGAAGTCGTCGCCAGAAGGTTCCAGATATCAAAGGATCTGACACGTATAGACGATTATCTCGGTGCGAATAAGAAGAGCGTATTCACAGGGTTTGGTACTGATAAGCACGACCAGATAGCAAAGCTGATAAAAAAGAGAGAGCAGCTCCGCAAAGAGCTTCTGGAAAAGAATGCCGAGCTGAAATCTATACAAAAGATGCTGACATCGCCGTTGGAAGGCACCATCAACGTGGGCAGAGCCATCTGGCCCGAGGTGCGTGTTTCCATTGCGGGTAAATTTATACTGCTTAAGAATGAGCGGGGCAAAGGCGAATATTACTATGACAAGGCAGAGGAGACCATTAACTTCAGATAATGTCTATGCCAGTGCTGCTTTGTTGAAAACGTAGCCGTTACCTTCTGCTGTTATCAGAGCCATCTCTTCAAATTTCTTAATATCCCTTGAAACAGTTGTCCTGCTGACCTTTCCGTACAGCTTTGTAAACTGCTTCTTGAGCTGCAGGTCTTCCTGTGTGAAGACTTCTCCGCTCTCACGGACTGCACAGAGGAAATCATACTGGCGCTTTATCAGAGACTTGTCGTTCAAAAGGGATGAAAGATATGCGTCTGATATCACGGCAGACATGGCGGAATAGTTCGCATCACGTATGTCTGTGACGGTCTTTTCCAGCTTTGCCGATATGAATTTCAGAAACGGATTTATGTCCGAGGATGTATAAAACTCGGAAACACATTTATAATATTCGTCTTTATTTTCTTTATAAATACCTGAAAGCATGTATGGCAGAAACTTTATTCCGCTCTTTTTCAGATACCACATCTCCATGATGCGTGCGAGGTGTCCGTTTGCGTTGGAAAAAGGCTGTATCTTTTTTATATGCAGGTGCAGGAGTATCGCTTTTATTATAGGGTTTAGAGTTTTAGCGTCGTTTTCCAGCCAGTCGAACAGGTTCTTTATAAGAAAGTTTATGTCCAGTGTGGACGCAGGCGGAGTGTAGTTCACCGTGAGGTATTTACCGTCTGCCTTTACGCCGCCGTTGCGGTATGCGCCGTTTGTCTCTTTGATGTTCGGCAGTGATGCCGTGAGCTCCTTATGAAATGAAGCGAGAAGCTCCGGCGTGAGAGCCGTGCCGAGGTTTTTCAGAGCGAGGTTGTGCGCCTCGAATATATTTATGACTTCTATGGCCGAAGTGTCCTGTGAAAAGTTCTCACGGGCATGCTTTGTTATACGGCATACCTGCTCGTATGTGGCAGGGTTTTCCTCTAGTTTTGCTTCTGCAAATACAAAGCCGTCTGTCTGGCTGTCGTTAAGGTGCGCAACGGTATTCGGGAAGAGGGGCATACGCATAAAAACGTTGAGCGCCTCATTCAGTACGGAGGTGTCGCAACATATATCGGCAGACAGAAGATACTTGCCGGTGTGAAACGTATTCAGTTCTTTGGTCATGTTTGTAATCCATTAGTAATATTGAATAAAAAAGTAACGAAAATATTGTGCGGAAACTAATAATTATAGGTAAATCTTAATATTAAGCCGGGTTATTTGCAAGCGTTATTCCATCTTTTTTGCTTCCTGCCAGAGCTCCTCCATCTGTTCGATGGTGGCATCCTCAGAGCTGAGTCCTCTCTCCTGAAGGCTTTGTTCAATGTATGAGAAACGTTTGTGGAATCTTTTATTTGCTTTTCGCAGTGCTTCGTCCGGGTCTACTTTTAAAAATCGTGAAAGGTTTATCAGTGCGAAGAAGACATCGCCGAGCTCGTGCTCGATATCTTTTTTACTGCCTGTGCCGACAGCTTCTTTGAATTCGCCTATCTCCTCATTCACCTTTTCCATGCATTCTTCCATATTTGGCCAGTCGAATCCGACCTTTCTCACACGCTCCTGCATCTTTTGCGAACGCTGTATGGAAGGGAAACTGCCCGGTATATCATCCAGAACTGATTTCCTCTTATCTTTCTTTTCCTGCTCTTTGATCTTTTCCCAGTTTATCACGACCTCTTCGGTGCCTATCTTGCCCAGATCGCCGAAAACATGGGGGTGTCTGCGTATCAGCTTTTCATTTACCTCTGCAATGACATCTTCAAGGTTGAATTTTCCCTCTTCCTCTGCCATCACAGAATGAAATACTACGTGGAATATGATGTCTCCGAGCTCTTCCCTTATATTCGGGATGTCTTCGTTGTCCAGTGCATCGACAAGCTCAAAGGCTTCTTCCAGAAAATGATTTTTAATTGATAAAAGATTTTGTTCCCTGTCCCACGGGCACCCTTCAGGACTGCGTAAAGTTTTAACGATTTCAACGAGTTGTATAAATTTGTTATTCATATTCATATCTTTGCGAAAGTGTAAAATTTGTGATGCGAAAAACTTCGCTAGATGTTAATTTATTAAGATACGAAGGTATTGTAAAGATAAACTTTATTTTTTTAGGGGTATTATATGAGATTGAGACTTAGTATAAAGCAAGTTGTATCCATCACCGCCTATATCGGTATTCTATTCATTACTATTATACTGGCAGGGTATGACTACGTATCTTATCGCTCGGCACTTTTCGAAGACACCAGACACACCATGACGGATGTGGCATCTTCTCTCAGCAAAAATCTGGATGATAAGCTGCGGGATCTCTCCCTCTCCGTGCGTACGGTGGCGAAAGATGAAGATACTGCTAGAATGCTTGCTGAAGGTGACAGAGAAGGACTGCTGAAGAAGTATCTCCCTCTGTTCAAAGACATAAAGGATGACTACGGGATAGCCCAGTTTCAGTTTCACACTCCGCCTGCTATCAGCTTTCTGCGTCTGCATAAACCTGATAAATTCGGCGATGACCTTTCATCTTTCAGACAGACTGTCGTAGATGCTAACAAGCAGCAAAAGCCTATGATAGGGCTTGAGGTCGGTCGTGGCGGCCCCGGACTCAGAGCTGTTTTCCCTGTCTTTTACGAAGGAAAGCTGTACGGTTCTGTTGAGTACGGCGGTTCTATCGACAGCTCGCTTGAAAGTGTCAAAGATACTTTCGACATGGACTATGTAATAGGTATAAAAGACTCTGTCTTCAAGCAGGCAAAAAGGTTTGAAACAAAAGACACCGACATCGTCAAAGACGGCGTTGTCTTTTATAAATATACCAACGAACACTCCAGAGACCTCATGAGTCAGTATGCTCCTGAGGAGACCATTGTATATGACGGGCATAAGATACTTTCCAAAAGTGTCGAGCTTAAAGACTTTCAGGGTGAGCCTATCGGAGAGGTCATCCTCTTCAAGGATATCTCTGACAAACTGGCGGCATCATTTAACTATGCTCTGAAAAAGCTGATAGTGGGATTCGTAATGGCATCAGGCTTTGCCGTATTCCTTTACTACTTCATGCAGTACTACCTTAAGCTGCTGGTGACAATGACACGCATCATCGAAGCTGTTACAAAAGGACACGGAGACCTCTCAAAAAGGATCCCTGTGAACAGAGAAGGTAACGAGCTTGAGTCTGTTTCATTCAAAATGAACGACTTCCTCGATACAATGGATAAAAATATTTCGAGAACAACTTACTCGCTGGGTAACCTGCTGGGTAAGATCATGCCTATATATTACGCTCTGACGGAAGTGCGCAAGTCTTCCAACGAGAACGTAGACCTTGCGGCCACTGTTGCTGCTGCGGGGGAAGAGATGAGCATCACCGTGGAGGAGATATCCAGAAACACTGCCGATGTCGCCGCCAAAGGCGAGCAGACCCTCAGCCTTGCCACAGAGGGCTCAGACCTTGTACGTGAAGCTGCCGAGAAAGCAGAGAATGTTAAATCTGTAGTAGACAGTCTCGCAAGCGACATTAACTCTCTGACCGAAAACGCCCAGAGTATCGGCTCTGTGGTAGAGGTCATCAACGACATTTCCGAACAGACAAACCTGCTCGCACTGAACGCTGCCATCGAGGCTGCCAGAGCAGGGGAAGCGGGCAGAGGCTTTGCCGTTGTTGCCGACGAGGTCAGAAAGCTAGCAGAAAAGACCCTCGCATCCACCAACGAGATCGAAAAGATGGTGAAGATCATTCAGGAAAACGTGACCCGTGCGGATAGAAACGCCGCCGAGGTTTCCGAGAGCATCTCGTCACAGGTGAAAACCAGCGAAGAGGCAAACAGCAGATTTCAGGATATCCTCAGCTCTGTGGAGGAACTGAACGGACTGCTCCTTAATATATCCACAGCATCCGAACAGCAGGCAGGCGCCACAGCAGAGGTTGCCAACAGTATTGAGAAGGTTGCCGCTGCATCCGGCACATCCAGAGACAATGTTATGGGGCTTATGGGGCAGATATACGGGCTTATGGACGACCTTGCCACACTTGAGAAAGACCTCATTCAGTATGAGCTCTCCTGCAAAGGTATAGTCTTCGTTAAGGCGAAGATGGCACACGTCAAATACCTTAAGAACCTGTTCACCGCTTTCATGACCGGAAACAGGCCTCAGGGACTTAAAAGTGACCATGAGTGTGATTTCGGCCAGATATACTTCTCCAAGGACATACAGGAGCTGTATAAAAATGATGCAGACTTCAAAGCTATCGAGGCTCCTCACAAAGAGGTGCACCAGCTTTCACACCATATCTCTGATATGATAGCGAAAGGTAATATGGATGCCGCCTATGAGGATCTGATGAAAATGCACAGCAGAGTGGAGCAGCTCATCAAGTATCTTGAGATCATGTTCGACAAGGCTAAATGCATATAAACAACTGATAAACGAAGCCCTGCTTTTAACGAGCGGGGCTTTTTTTTCTCCAAAATTACTGCACAAAAAATACTCACTTCAGCATTTCTAAAAAAATATTTTTTCTACACATGAGTGAATTTTCACATTAAAGCATTAATAATAGTGCGTAAATCCCCTAAAACACTGAATTAGAGCTAAATAGGACAAAATCAATATCCCTTGACATAATTACATATTATTTGTTAACTTTGGCATAAATTGTACGATATTGTCATAAGAAGGTACAAATTGGTATAAAAATGGCAGGAAGTTTTAGAGGACACCACCAACACAAAATTAGTGAGACCGGACGTATCTCTGTTCCTTCGAAGTTCAGAGAGATACTTAAGGTTAAGTACGGCAGTGATGAGCTTACACTGTTGTCAATGGAGGACCACCTCAGACTTTATCCAACTGCCGAGTGGGACAGAGAGGAAGCCAGGTTGGAGGACGAATCCAACGACGACGAGGAGTTTCAGGAGTTTCTCAGACTGCTGTATGCAGATATGGACGAGCTGTCCATAGACAAAAACGGACGTGTGATGATCTCTTCTGAAATCAGAGAAAGGTGCGGCATCAAGGGTGAATGTATCGTAAATGGTCTGCGTAACCATTTCGAGATATGGCCTGCCGCTGTCTGGGAGAACAAGTCTACAGACAACAAAAAGGCGGAACTTTATAAGAAGTTCGCCGGAAAGATCAGATAATGATGGCAGGCCGCAAGTAGACACGTAAGGAGCATTTTATGTCAGTGTTTTCTTGGCTGGCCCATAAGGTAAATTCAGGCTGTGACCTGTCGGTTTTCGACATGAAGGACCTGGACCGTGAGACTCTTGCGAAAGAGTGTTACAGATTTATGCAAAAAGGCAGCTTTGTCAGACTTAGTACGGATGGCATGGCAGTCGGGACGGTTGTTAGGAATGAAGCACATACCGGTAATGATGAGGGAGGTGCTGAAGTATCTGCCGGCTGATCCAGACGGTATAACCCTGGATATGACAGGCGGCGGAGGCGGTCACTCTGCTGCGATGCTTGAAAAGATCTCTGAGAGGGGTAGACTTATCGTTCTGGACAGAGATCTGGACGCAGTCGAAAGGCTGAAAGACCGCTTTAAAGGTGACTCCAGAGTTACCATAGTTCATTCCAACTTTTCCGAATTCGACCTTGTTCTCGATGAACTGGGTATCCCATCTGTAACATCTGTTTTGGCTGACTTCGGAGTTTCACTTTACCACCTGAAAGTTGCCGAGAGGGGCTTCTCCTTTAGGAGTGAGGGACCGCTCGACATGAGGATGAATCAGAATGAAAGACTTTCTGCATCCGATGTGGTGAACAGCTTCTCCAGAGAAGAGCTGAGCGACATCATAAGAAAATATGGCGAAGACAGCTTCGCATGGAATATAGCAGGGGCGATAGTATCTGCGAGGGAGACGGAGTCCATCAACACGACGACACGTCTGGCAGAGATAGTCGCATCGGCAATACCAAGAAAGGCTCAGAAGCCGGGTATAAACCCTGCCACAAAGACCTTTCAGGCTCTGCGCATATATGTGAACAGCGAGCTTGAGAGCATAGAAACGATGCTTGGCAAACTTGAAGACCGTGTGAGCGAGGGGGGCATAGCCGCCTTTATCTCGTTTCATTCACTGGAGGACAGGATAGTCAAGGATGCTTTCAGAGAGTTTGAGAAAGAGTGTGTTTGTCCGTCGGAGATGCCCGTGTGCACCTGCGATAAAAAGAGGACATTCAAACAGCTCACCCGCAAACCTCTGGAACCTCAAAAGGACGAAGTAGAAGCAAACCCGTTAAGCCGCAGCTCTAAGATGAGGGTCGCAAAAAGGGTTTGAGAGATAAACGTCATTCTGAGTAAACGAAGAATCAGGACAGACAGATCCTGCACTATGTTCAGGATGACTGAGATAAAGGAAATAAGGAGAGAGATATGAGAGCAGGAACACTTTCAACAGCAGCACCACAAGCGGGCAGACTCAAAATGCGTACACTCTTTTTCGCATCGCTCACAATTCTACTCCTTTTCAGCTTGGTATATGTCAGACACCTGTGCATCAAAACAGGGTATGAGATAAGCAATCTCTCCGACAGAAACGAGAGAGCAGAGATAAGCTATCTGAGCATGCTGGATAAGAAATCCAGAGAATATGATACAGAGAACCTATACAGAAAGGCAAAAGAACTCGGGCTGAGTTTGCCGGATGTGCGAAGGACGTTTTATGTCAAATGACAGATCCCGCATAAACTTCTTCAGTTTGTTAGCTTTCCTTGCTTTAGGCGTTCTGGTTGCCAGGATCGCCTATCTTCAATTATGGCAGGGGGACTTTTTCACTGAGTTTGCGGGCAATCAAGCAAAGGGCGTCATAGAGAGCACAAGGGGCAGAGGATTCATTCTCGATGTGAACGGAGACCCGCTCGCACTGAATAAGAAGTCCGCATCCCTCTATGTCTTCGCCAGTGAGATAAACGACAGGAAGGTGTTCGTTAGAAAGCTCCAGAATGCAGGTCTGAAGCTCTCTAAGAATACCATCACACGCATACTGAAAAACGACGGATTCGTCTGGATCGAAAGGAACATAGACATAGATCAGGCGGAAAAGATACAGAAGCAGATCCCGAATGTGGAATATCTGCTGGAAGAGCAGAGACTTTATCCAGAGAGAAAGCTGGCTGCGTCAATCGTGGGCTTCACCGGTACGGATAACAAAGGTCTCGGCGGACTGGAAAACAGATACGAAAAGATACTGCAGGGGCATAAGCTCCAGCTGCTCAGCCTGAAGGATAACAAAGGCAAGCGCATCGTTTTCGAAGATACCAGAAAAGAAAAAGAAATAGATACACAGCTCTATCTGACGATAGACAAATACCTACAGGGTCTAAGCGAAGAAGTGCTCCGAGAGGACACCGAGAAATTCATGGCCAAGAGGGGAATCGCAGTTGCCATGGATGCATACACTGGGGATATAATTTTTGCGGCGTCCTCCGGAGGCTTTGACCCGAACGAATACGGCAAATACAGCCGTTCTGAATGGAAAAACTATCCTGCGGGATATCTATACGAGCCGGGCTCCATATTCAAGCCTGTGCTTTTTTCTCTGCTTATGGATAAGCATAATCTGAACATGAGAGAGATGGTCAACTGTGAAAACGGTAAGTATAAGCTGTACGACCACGTGGTGAAGGATGTTCACCCGTTTCAGATACTGACAGCCAGACAGGTCATGCTGCACTCCAGCAACATAGGCACAATGAAGCTGTCCGACAAAGTGACAAAAAAGGAATTCTATCAATACATGAAAGAAGCAGGATTTGGCGAGAAGACAGGCGTATCAGGACTGGGCGAAGAAGAGGGCATCCTCAGATCGACAGAGCAGTGGTCAGGACTCAGCAAACCTTCGATATCCATCGGGCAGGAAGTGATGGTCACTCCGCTGCAGATGGTGCGTTTTTACTCTGCCATCGCCAACGGCGGCAGACTGGTGAACCCTAAAATAGTGAGCAAAGTCGAAAACGGCGGAAATATATACAGACCGAAATATGTACAGAAAAGGATCTTTTCTGAAGAAACAGCAAAAGCGTTGCAGTCATTACTGTCCGATGTCGTAACAGACGGAACAGGAAGCAATGCGCAGTCATCCTTTGTGCCTATAGCCGGAAAGACAGGGACAGGACAAAGGATAGATAGTGAAACAGGAACATACAGTAAGAAAGAGTATGTTGCGAGTTTTGCAGGGGTTTTCCCTGCTGATAATCCGAGGATAGCTATGCTGGTGGTCTATCAGGAACCTAAAAAGTCGATATACGGCGGTTCTACAGCGGCCCACACTTTTAAGACTCTGGCAGAACAGCTGTCAATGCAGCTTGGATTAAAAAGGAGCTATGTATATGAAAGTCTCCCAGCTTCTTGACGGACTTTCCATCAAGGGTTTCGATCTTGATGTAGATTTCGAAACAGATGTGAAAGATATCAATATTGACAGCAGAAACCTGAAAAACAGGTCTCCGTTCTTTGCGTTTAAGGGTGCTGCCGTGGATTCAACCCAGTTTGCTGCCGATGTGTTCGCCAGCGGAAAAGTACCGTTTGTCGTCGCAGAGGAAAAGATCGAAGGTGTGCCTACAGTCATCGTGGAAGACGGAAGAAGAGCCGTCGCCAGAGCCTGCAGAAACTTCTTCGGCAGACCGGACGAAGCTATGGAATGCATTGCCGTGACAGGTACAAACGGCAAAACAACCACAACATATATCATAGAATCCATCGTGAAACAGGCTGGTAAAAAGCCTGTGGTGGTCGGCACGACAGGTATCAGATACGCTGACAAGCTGATCGACCTGAACAGTACCACACCGCCTACATATGAATTCTTTAAAATACTGGCAGATGCTAAAAAGGCGGGCTGCGATACCCTCATCATGGAGGTATCCTCACACGCTCTGCATCAGCACAGGGTAAACGGCGTTGTCTTCGACGTGGCGATATTCACAAACATATCGGGCGACCACCTCGACTATCACAAGACAATGGACGAATACTACGAAGCGAAAAAGATACTCTTCACACCGGAATACTGCAAGGTCGGCGTGATAGGCAAAGATAACGACTATGGAGCAAAGCTCTTTAAAGAAGCTGAGATAGATAAAGTGTCCTACGGACTCACTCCGAAATCTGACATCACCGCAGAGGAGATATGGTTCGGCCTTAGCGGGCTGAAAGCAAAGTTTGTCTGCCCTTCCGGTGCTCTCGAGATAAAGTCCGACCTAGTCGGTCTGCACAATCTGGAGAACCTTATGGCTGCTGCTGCGGGATGCATCATGCTGGGTGTGGACGGAGACGACATCGTAAAAGGTATCGAAAATCTGAAAAATGTGCCGGGCAGGCTCGAGAAATTCGAGAAGGCTAACGGAGCATATATATTTGTAGACTACGCCCACACTGACGACGCCCTGAGAAATGTTGTAGATGCACTCTGCAGCTTTAAAGAAAACAGGCTGATCACAGTGTTCGGCTGCGGCGGGGATAGGGACAGGTCAAAGAGGCCACGGATGGCAAAGTCCGCCGAAAGCGGATCGGATGTTGTTATAGTTACCAGCGATAACCCGAGGACAGAAGATCCTCAGCAGATAATCGAAGACATCATCGCAGGATTCGAAAACGCAGAAAGCGTTATCATCTGCCCCGATCGTATGAAAGCTATCAAGCAGGCTGTGGAGATGGCAGAGCCAAAGGACATAGTGCTGATAGCGGGTAAAGGCCATGAGGACTATATGGTTCTCGGTAAGGAGAAAATTCACTTCGACGACAGAGAAGAAGTGAGAAAGTATCTGGAGGTATAGCGAATGCTAGTCACACAGGCAATCAATGCCATGGGCGGTGTTCTTCATTCCCATGTGCAGGAAGACGTACAGATCAAAAACTTTGTCATCGACAGCAGACAGCTGAGAAAAGACAGCTGCTTTGTCGCTTTCAAAGGTGAGAAGACAGACGGAAACCTTTACGCAAAGGCAGTGTCCGAAGAGGGTGCATCCCTTGTCGTGGTCACGGATGAGGCTGTTTATGACAGCATCAGAGGCAGTAAGGTTCTGGTACGTGATGCCATGCAGGCACTGAAAGACCTCGGTGCTTATAACCTTCAGAGATACAAAGGCAGAAAGATAGCCATAACAGGCAGCGTGGGTAAAACCACCACAAAAGAGCTGATCAGCGAAGTGCTGAAAACAAGAAAGCGTGTTTATACCGCATACGGCAATTACAACAACGAGCTTGGAGTCGCCATATGTGCTGCAAACATGAAGATGGGCACAAGCTATGCAGTGTTTGAAATGGGTACGAACTCCAGCGGAGAGATAGAACAGCTCTCTAAATATATAAAGCCTGACGTATGCGTTGTCACAGGCATAGGACATGCGCACATCGGCAGATTCAAAGGCATAGAAGGGCTCGCAGAGGAGAAGCTCTCCATCGTTAAAGGGATGAAAAACAGAGGGACGCTCTACATAGCCGACACATGCCGCAGGTTCATTACATCGGAAGTGCTTGAAAAAGCAGAGGTGAAATACTTCGGCTCTGACATGTCCTCCCACGTGATACTGGCTGAGGTGAACAGAACAGCAGCGGGTGACTTCTACTTTACGGCGGTCACGAGGAATACTCCTTACTGCTTTAAGCTGAACCACATATACAGCCACTTTGTAAATAACAGTCTCCCTGCAATAGCCATAGGCATGGCTGCGGGGCTCTCATATACAGATGTCATGAAGGGCATCAGAAACTTTCAGCCGAAGGCAGGCAGAGGGCGCATAAATGACGTGGACGGCATAAAGGTCATCGACGACACCTATAACGCAGGTTTCGAATCTGTGATAAGCGCCATGTCAAACCTCGCCGAGATACCATCGGACGTGAAGACAGCCTTCATAGGCGAAATGGGCGAGATAGAAGGATACGAAGAGATGCTCTACTTCAAACTGATGAAAAAAGCATCCGAGCTTCAGAACGTAAACTTCGTATTTGTAGGTAAAGGATTCACCCGTTTTGAAAAAGCGGGAAATATAAAGATAGTTCAGACACGTGAAGAGGCAAAGAGGCTCATCTCTGAGGTAAGTCAGGGTGCGGTTCTTTTCAAGGCTTCCCGTGGTCAGAAGTTCGAGGAGTTCGTAAAACACCTCGAAAAGGAGAAAATGAAGAGTGCTGTATAACCTCTTAGTCCCGTTAGCGGACCAGCTGAGCATACTTAATGTCTTTCGCTATATCACTTTCCGTGCGGCATACGCTGCCGTTACCGCTATGCTCATCACACTGATAGTCGGTCCATATGCTATACGCAGGCTGAGGGAGCTCTCTTTCAATATGAAGTCAAAGGGCTATGAGCCCGACAGACATAAAGCAAAAGAAGGCACCCCGACAATGGGGGGCATAATAATAGTCGGCTCCGCAACAATTACAACACTGCTGTGGGCAGACCTGAGAAATCCGTATGTGTGGATTACGCTTTTCGTATTCGTATCTTACGGCTTCCTCGGATTTGTCGACGACTATAAAAAGACAATACTGAAAAACCCGAACGGGATATCTGCAAGGACAAAGTTCATGGGTCAGCTCGTGGTGGCTGTTGCCGCTACTGCTATGCTGATGCAGGTGGACACTAGCGGTAATGTGACAAGGCTCGCCATGCCTTTCTTCAAGCATCTGGTGATAGACCTGTCCTACTTCTACTTTGTATTTGCTCTGTTTGTCATCATCGGCACATCAAACGCCGTGAACCTCACAGACGGTCTCGACGGGCTGGCAATAGCACCGAGCGTCATAGCATTTGGAACTATCGGGCTCTTCGTGTACCTCACAGGTCACGTGAAATTCGCAGATTATCTGCAGATCATCTACATCAGAGATGCAGGAGAGCTTGCTATATTCTGTGGAGCGATGGTTGGTGCGGGGCTCGGATTCCTCTGGTTTAATGCACACCCTGCGAGCGTCTTCATGGGCGACGTGGGCAGCCTTGCCATAGGCGGTGCGCTGGCTACAGTAGCTGTTATAGCAAAGCACGAGATAGTCCTCGCCATAGTGGGCGGTATATTCGTAATGGAGACCCTGTCTGTAATATTTCAGGTCGGGTATTTTAAGATGTCGGGCGGGAAGAGACTTTTCCGCATGGCACCTATACATCATCATTTTGAGCTTTCCGGTTGGGGCGAGACAAAGATCGTCATCCGCTTCTGGATCATCTCTATAATACTGGCACTGGTGGCTCTGTCCACGCTGAAGCTGAGGTAATGATGAAAGCTGCGATCATAGGCTACGGTATGAGCGGTAAGGCAGCCGAAAAACTGCTGACACTGGACGGATATAATGAAGTCGATATTTTCGACGACAAGTCCGCCAGACCGATCGCAGAGTTTAAAGATGAATACGACAGTGTTGCTGTCAGCCCGGGGATAAACCTGCGCAAGCTGACAAACGCACCGAAAAAATATACTAGCGAAATAGAGCTGGCATACAAGCACATGCCGATGGGCTCTAAGATAGTCGCCATCACAGGCACAAACGGTAAGTCCACAGTGACTCACCTCACCGCACAGCTCTTTGAAAAGTGCGGGATGAGCGCCATAGCCTGCGGAAACATAGGCGTGACATTCGGCGATGCGGTGCTTGCGGGCGCAAAGGATGTTTATGTGGCAGAGCTCTCCAGCTTCCAGACAGGGATGCTGAAAGAGTTTCAGGCGGATGCAGCGGTCATAACAAACCTCGCCGAAGACCACATGGACAGATACTCAGATCTGGACGACTACACAGCGGATAAGATAAATCTGCTGCATTACCTGAAGCCTGAGGGCAGGCTGATAATAGAAGACGATGAATACCTGAAAGGGAAGGCGTCTGTCTTCACGGGTGAGACGATAAAGATAGACCCTAAACCGCAGGCGGGCAGGCTCGATTTCGGCAGGTTTTATGCCGATACGGCAAACTTCCCACTGAGTGGCGGGCATAACCTGATAAACCTTTCATTTGCCCTTTTAGCGGTGGATGCGTTGGCAGGGCTCGAAGGCGATGTTTCGGATATGCTGACAGGGCTCACAGGGCTCGAGCACAGATGCGAACACGTAGCCGAGATAAACGGCGTGGAGTTTATAAACGACTCTAAGGGTACAAACATACACAGCACCCTGACAGCGCTGAACGGCATGGAGAAGGGGATAGTGATCATCCTCGGCGGAAAGGACAAGAACGGCGACTTCAAAACTATGACAGACGCCCTGAATGAAAAATGTACATGCGTGATAGCCTACGGCGGCGCAGGTGAAAAGATATATAACACGCTGAACGGAAAGATCAGTGTGCCTCTTTACAGAGCTTTAAATCTGGAAGAGGCGGTTTTAAAAGCATATGAGGCGGCTGAAGCGGGCGAAAAAGTTCTGCTTTCACCTGCCTGTGCCAGCTTTGACGAGCACAGAGGCTTCGAACACAGAGGTACTCACTTCAAAGAACTGGTAATGGAGATAAAGGGAAGACAATGAACGAGCTGAGAGACAACAGATTTAAAATACTGCTGATAATCTCTGTGCTGACCATGGGCGGTCTGATCTTCATACTCTCTGCGGGGAGCATGCAGGCTATCTCTCTGGGCAAGCGTGAGCTCTACTTTTTCCAGAAGCAGATGGTGAGCGTCATCGTCGGCTTCTTCGCTATGTACACTGCTTATAAAGTGCCTCTCAGCGCATGGAGAAAGAATGTTCCGATCCTTTATTTTCTCACTCTGGTACTGCTCGTTGCGGTCTTCTTTTACAGACCTATCAACGGAGCGCACAGATGGCTGCTCCTGCCGGGTTTCAGCTTCCAGCCTTCGGAGCTGGCGAAGTTTACGCTGATACTCTATCTGGCGCACTATCTGGAAAAGAAGGAAGACAAGCTGAAAGACTTCTCCAAAGGTTTTTTACCTGCTTCTATCCTGCTCGGCCTTATGGGTGCTCTGATACTCTCCGAGCCTGACTTTGGTACTACGTTTCTGATGATAGCTATACTGCTCGCCATGTTCCTCATCGGCGGTGCGAGCATTAAGCATATAGGCGGTATGCTCGGGTTCATCTCTCCGATACTGATAGCGGGGATGATGATGGGATACAGGAAGGCTAGGCTTCTCAGCTTTCTCGACCCGTGGGCAGACCAGTATAAGACAGGATATCAGCTGATACAGTCTCTCGCCGCAGTAGGCAGCGGGAAGCTGGCGGGCAAGGGTATAGGCAACTCTTCCCAGAAGCTGCACTTCCTCCCCGAGGCTCACACAGACTTCATCTATGCCATCATAGCTGAGGAGACAGGGCTTCTTGGTGCATTGTTTTTTATAGTGCTTTTTGCAGTACTTTTTTATGTATGCGTGCAAGTTGCAAAGCTGCATACGAATAAATTTAAACGTATTTTTACATTCGGTCTGGCTTATTGTCTCGTTGTTCAGGCTTGTCTGCACATAGGTGTTGTGACAGGTGCACTGCCGACTAAGGGTATAGGTCTTCCGTTTGTGAGCTACGGCGGTTCCAGTATGATCATGTCGCTCTTTATCGTGGGCGTGCTCATACGCAGTGCCGAAGAGGCACAGGGGGAACAGAATGTCTAGGCTGGTCATCGCAGGCGGCGGTACAGGCGGGCATCTTTACCCGGGTGTAGCCGTTGCGGAATACGTAAAGCAGTTCGGCGTGGACAGCTTCTTCATCGTCTCCAAAAGGGGACTGGAGAGGAAGGTGCTCACAGACCTCGGCTATCCTTTCTATGAGCAGTCGGAAACACCTCTGAACGGTGTATCTGCATTCAGAAAGGTAAAGTCTGTATTCATGCTGATGAAAGAGGTCGCCAGATGCCACAGACTGCTGAAAAAGGACGACAAGCTCCTCCTTACAGGCGGGTTTGTATCCGCTGCCGCCGCTCTGGTCGGCTCGATGAAGGGGATAGAGATGTATCTCCACGAGCAGAACAGCGTGATGGGCATGACTAACAGAAAGTTCGCAGGGAGCTGTGAAAAGGTCTTTCTGTCTTTCCCCGATACCAAAAAGGCAGTGGGGAAAACAACCGTGACAGGCAACCCCGTCAGGGCGATGTTTAAAAACATCCCGATGAAGGAAGAGGCGGGTAAGAATATATTGATCCTCGGCGGTTCGCAGGGGAGCAGGTTTATAAACACTCAGGTGGCAGAGGCCGCAAAGTCGCTTTTGGAAGCGGGGTTTACCATCCGTCATCAGGCGGGCGGAAAGCTGCTGGGTGAGACTATGGAAAAATATAACGTGCTCGGTATCACACCTGATGAGAGACTTCAGGTGACCGGATACATAGATGATGTCGCCGAGGCACTGGAATGGGCGGATGTGGTAATAGCACGCTCAGGCTCGGGGACGGTTTTCGAGGTTATGAATGCAAAAAGGGTCGCTATTTACATACCCTTTGCGCTGTCGGCGGACGAACACCAGCTCTATAATGCAAAATTTGCAGAGGAGCAGGGCGTGGCGAAAGTTCTCACTGAGGACGACGCAAAGCCGGAGGCTCTGGCGGGAATGGTGAAGAGCATATCTCTGAACTATGACAGCTATAAAACAGCACTGAAAAACCTGAAAACATACGAAAGCGTAGAGCTGATAGCAGGGGGAATGAACATTGGATAAGGTTTTTGGAAAAGTTAAAAACATCCACTTCGTAGGCATAGGCGGGATAGGCATGAGCGGTATCGCTGAGGTTCTGCATACTATGGGGTTTGGCGTGAGCGGTTCCGACCTTTTGGAGAGTAACAATGTTAAACGCCTGCAGAAAATGGGAATAAACGTGCAGACAGGACACAGGTATGAAAACGCAGAGGGTGCAGACGTTGTGGTCTATTCATCCGCTGTGAAGGAGACAAACCCTGAGCTGGTCTGCGCAAAGGATAACTTTATCCCTGTGATAAAGCGTGGCGAGATGCTGGCGGAGCTTATGCGTCTGAAATACAGCATTGCCATCGCAGGCTCCCACGGGAAGACAACCACCACATCCATGGTGGCAGAGATATTGAACACCGCAAAACTCGACCCGACAGTGGTCGTGGGCGGGATACTGAATACGAAAGATACCAACGCAACCCTCGGCACAGGAAACGTGATAGTTGCCGAAGCGGACGAATCAGACAGGAGTTTCCTTATGATGTCGCCGTCTGTTGCACTGGTTACAAATATAGACTTTGAGCACCCTGACACATACAAAGATATCGAAGATGTCAAACAGACATTCGCCGACTTTGTTTCCAGAGTGCCTTTTTACGGCTCTGTGGTCCTCTGCCTCGACGACGAGAACACGGCAGACCTCATCCCGCTGATAGACCGCAGGTTTGTCACATACGGATTCCTCGCACAGGCAGATGTGCATGCGGTGAACATAGAGCAGAAGGGTTTCTCTATGCAGTTCGACGTTATCATCAGCGGAAAGAAGGCGGGCAGAATTAAGCTCGGATTCCCAGGTGAGCATAATGTACGCAACGCACTGGGCGCAATAGCCGTCGCTATGCAGTTCGACATACCTTTCCGCACGGTAAAGCGTGCCCTCGAAGGGTTTAAGGGTGTTCAGCGCAGGCTGACCAGCAGATACGAAGACGGAAGCTGCATCGTTATGGACGACTACGGACATCACCCGACAGAGATCAAAACTACTCTGAAGGCTGTGCGCGGTGCTTATCAGGATAAGAAGATACTGGCTATTTTCCAGCCTCACAGATACAGCCGTACTGCGGCGCTCATGAAGGATTTCGCCACTGCGTTCTTTGATGCAGACATGCTCTTCATTACAGATATATATGCGGCCAGCGAAGACAAGATAGACGGTGTGGACTCTGAAACACTGGTGAAAGAGATCAAGACCAGAGGCTTTAAAAACGTAAAATACATCCACGGATTTGACGGGGTGTTTGAATACCTGCACGAACACGGCTGTGACGACACAGTCATGCTGACACTCGGTGCGGGAAGCATTACAAAATTCTCCTTTGAGCTTTCAGAGGCAGTGAGGATAAAGAGAAGTGAAAGATAAAAAGGTAGCCGTCCTTTACGGCGGTATGTCGGCAGAAAGAGAGGTTTCCCTCCGCAGCGGAAAGGCAGCTTATGACTCCCTCATCCGCCTTGGATACGAGACCGCCCTCATAGACATGGGGCGTGATGTCGCCTCTCAGGTAGCCCGGTCGGGCGCCGATGTCTGCTTTATCGCTCTGCACGGTACATACGGTGAGGACGGACGCATACAGGGTCTGCTGGACATAATGGGGCTGCCTTATACAGGCTCTTCATACCAGTCTAACCTGATAGCCTTTGATAAAGCGCTCTCTAAGGAACAGTTCATAAAGTCTAAGGTGAAGACCGCAGACTATATAGAGCTGAGAGACGTTAATAGAAATATGCCTTTCGAAAAATGCGTGATAAAGCCCGCAAGACAGGGCTCCAGCGTGGGCATACACATAGTAGACAACGAAGCTGACTATGCAGAGAAGCTGGAAGACGCTTTCAAATACGACGGCAAGGTTATCGTAGAGCAGTGCATCAGCGGCATGGAGCTGACCGTCAGCATACTGGACGGTGAGGTGCTCCCTGCTATATGGATACGCCCGAAAAAAGGCGTCTATGACTATGAATCAAAATATACCAAAGGTATGACAGAATATATCTTCGAGACAGGTCTCTCCAAAACGGAGACAGAAGCAGTGAACAACATGGCCATGAGAGCCTTTGACGCTCTGGAATGCAGCGGTTACGGAAGGGCAGACATCATCTACGACGGAAAGCATCCGTATGTGCTTGAGGTGAATACCCTGCCGGGCATGACAGAGACCAGCCTTCTGCCTAAGGCCGCTAATAAAGCGGGCTACAGCTTTGATGATATGGTCGAGAAGATGCTCCTCGGAGCTTTTGAGAGTAAACGGTAGGCTGCGGAACGAGGGCTAAGATTGCTTCGGCAAGCCTCGCAATGACGAGACCATCAGGTGCAGGAGCACCTGCGGGCAAAAGAATTGCAGCCCGAAAGACCTTTGCCTGACTAGTTAGGCAAAGTCGCCTTTGAAACGGTCAGGACGATCCGTTTCAAAGAAGTTATCGATCGAGAAGATGCTCCTCGAAGCTTTTGAGAGTAAACGGTAGGTAGTAGAGAATTAGACAGTGTCATCGCGAAGCCCTTTAGGGCTGTGGCGATCTTCCAGGTTAAGAAGAGTTTCTTTAAGTGGAAGATTGCTTCGCCGGATAAATCCTCCTCGCAATGACCAAGCCTTTGAAACTGTCGGGACGATCAGTTTCAAAGAGACATAATATAAGGTAATAAAGAACTTATGCCGCAAAATTACTTGAATGGAGTTAAGTAATGGCTAAGAAAAAAGGATTTGTAGGATTTATGGCAGTAACGGTCTTCGCACTGTTTACCGTAGGTCTGTTCGCGGTGGGTGTCACAGCAGGTGCGGTGGTGCTTTCCGACAGCGGGTATTTCAAAGTGAAGAGTGTGCGTGTTAAAGGTGTTATCAAAGCCGATGAAAATAAAGTGAAATCCATGGTGAAATCGCTGGTCGGCAAGAGTATCTTTGATATTAAAAATACGAATATAACGAGTGTCGACGACACTTGGGTAGAGCGCATGGAGATCAGGAAAGTGTTTCCTGACAGCCTCGAAGTGGTTGTATTTGAAAAGACTCCCGTCTTTCAGCTTACAAACACAAAGGGATGCTTTACAGCGACTGCATCCGGCCTCCTGATAAAGGAAGACTGCAAAGAGGCAAAGGTTCGCATGGAGAGCGGTGTTGAGGATCAGGACTTTAGAGAGTTCATCCGTATATACGAGAACACTGCCGTGCTGAAAGATGCGGATGTGGAGCTTAAGCAGTTTTACTTCACTGTTACAGACGGGGATATCAAGATCCTCGGCAACTATGACAGGGAAGAATTTGCAAAGCTCTTCGAGGTTTATAAGAAAACTGTGAAGAACAGATATAAATCCATCGAATACGTGGATATGCGCATACCCGATAAAATATATGTTAAAGGGGTGATGTAATGGCAACGGACAACATCTTTGTCGGTCTTGATTTCGGCACAACTAAAATTTGCGCAGTGGTGGCGAGCAAGAACGAGGACGGAAGCCTTGATATTATCGGTCTGGGGAAAGCTCCGAGCGAGGGCATCCGCAGAGGTGTGGTCGTCAACATAGACTCCACTGTGAACAGCATCAGAGAAGCTGTTGCAGAGGCAGAGCGCATGTCGGGTGTTCAGATAAAGAGAGCTACCGCAGGCATTGCTGGCGGTCACATAAAGAGCTTTAACCAGCGTGGAACGATAGCTGTGAAAGGCGGACGTGAGATCACTCAGAAGGACGTCGAAAGAGTTATCGAAACAGCAGCAGCGACAAACATCACTGTGGGTAATGAGATACTGGCGATACTCCCTCAGCAGTTCATTCTGGACGGGCAGAGCGAGATAAAAGACCCCGTGGGGATGACAGGCGTGCGCCTCGAGGCAGACGTGCATATCATCACCGGTGCAGTATCCAGTGCCCAGAATATAGTGAAGAGCTGTGAAAAAGCAGGAATTATCGTTGATGACATAGTTTTAGAGCAATTAGCCTCTTCAGAATCGGTCCTTTCGGACGATGAAAAAGAGATAGGGGTGTGTATCATCGACGGCGGCGGCGGAACTTCTGACATGGCTGTTTACAAACAGGGTGCAGTGTTCCACACAGCGGCTCTCCTTATCGGCGGAAGAAACTTTACAAAAGACCTCGCCATAGGTCTGAATACGCCTGAATCCGAGGCTGAAAAGCTGAAGATAAAACACGGGTGTGTCTGGATGCCTCTGGTAGAGGAAGATGATGTTATAGAAGTACCGACAGTGGGCGGGCGTCCACCGAGGGAAGTTGGAAAACCTGTTGTAACACAGATACTTCAGGCGAGAGCCGAAGAAGTTTTCCAGATATTCAAAGGCGAGCTCCAGTATAAGGGGCTGATGGATCATCTGGGAGCGGGCGTTGTTATTACAGGCGGATTCGCAAACCACGAGGGGATAGAGCACCTCGCAGCCGAGATACTCGGTGTGCCTGTGAGGCTCGGCAAACCTTCGAGAGTGGGCGGGCTTTCAGACCATGTGACAGACCCTAAATACGCTACGGCAGTGGGACTGGCTATGGTGGCAAGCCGCAAAGGGCATCAGCCGGGTAACAAGCTCTCCGGAAACGACGAGAAGGCTTTTACAAATGTGCTCGGCAGGATGAAGAGCTGGTTTGGCGAATTCTTTTAAGAAGTGTTTTAAGGTCATCGCGAAGCCCAAAGGGCTGTGGTGATCTTCCATGACATATACGAGATGGTCAGGACGACTCATCAAGAAGTATATATCGAGCGTACTATTTAAGGACAACACGCAGAAGTTGAGCTTTCTGCAGGAGGAATTAATGTTTGAATTCACTGAGATCGCCAGTAACGCGGTCATCAAGGTTGTAGGTGTTGGCGGCGCAGGCGGCAATGCTGTAAACAACATGATACGAGAGGGCATAGAGGATGTCGATTTTATCGCGGCAAACACTGATGCTCAGGCACTGAAGGCGAACCTCGCCCCGGTGAAGATACAGCTGGGAACCACTATCACTCGTGGACTCGGCGCCGGCGGTAACCCTGAAGTGGGTAAGAAATCCGCTATCGAAGATATGGAAGCGATAGAAGAGCAGCTCAAAGGAGCCGACCTCGTGTTTGTAACAGCAGGCATGGGCGGCGGAACAGGCACAGGTGCTGCGCCTGTTATTGCGAGCATTGCAAAGGACCTCGGCGCACTTACCGTTGCTGTTGTGTCTAAGCCTTTCGCTTTCGAAGGTAAAAAGAGAAATACATTTGCTGACCAAGGACTTAAGTTCCTTAAAGAGCATGTTGACACATATATCGTTGTTCACAACGACAAGATACTCGACCAGTGCAAAGAGAACACACTCTTTGACGAAGCGTTCAAGATGGCAGACGATGTTCTCCGTCAGGGCGTACAGGGTATCTCAGACGCTATTAACTCCAGCGGTGTCGTGAATGTCGACTTCGCAGATATCCGCACCATCATGGGTTCCAAAGGTATGGCTCTCATGGGTATCGGTGTGGGCGAAGGGGAGAACAGAGACCTTATGGCCGCAGAGCGTGCCCTTAATTCTCCGCTTATCACTGATGCATCCATCAACGGCGCAGAAGCTCTGCTGCTGAACATCACATGCGGTATGGACTTCCGCATGCAGGAGATGGAAAACATCGCACTCAAGATCTATGAAGCCGCAGGCGAAGATGCAAACATCTTTAAGGGTGTTGTGCTTGACCCTAACATGAACGGCGAGATCAGAGTGACAGTCGTTGCCACGGGGCTTGGTAAATCTCGCGAAAAAAAGGCCGTAGACCTTGAGAGCTTTGCCGAGAAAGCTACAAGCGGTAACGATATTAAAAGAACACTCGGAAGCATCCGAAAAAATGATCACAGGTTAAAAACTCTGTCTGACTTCAACGAGGAAGAATCCGAACTGCCGGCTTACCTCAGAAATCAGGCGGATTAAAAGAGTACGAGGTGCGTATCCTGAACGTGATAAACGTCAGGTGGTTTAACGCAACTGCCTGGTATGCCGTGAACCTTTCATCGGTCCTCAAGCGCAGAGGACACGATGTCCTTGTCTGCGGTCTGCCTGGCACACCTCCTGTCCTTAAAGCTCATGATATCGGCCTCGAAACGTTCGAGGCCGATATTAACAAATCAGACCCTTTCAGGGTGCTGGCTGCTATGGGCGCAATGGATAAGCTGATGATGACCTTTGACCCGGAGATCGTCATATGCAACAGGGGAGAATTTTATGGCTATTTTGCCTACAGACGGGTCACTAAACAGAAATATAAGCTCCTGCGTGTCCGTGGAGACATCCGTCCTCCGAAACCGGGGAAGCTGAACAAATTCTTTCACAACAGATGCACCGATGCCATAATCACATCAGGGGAATTCATCAAACAGCAGTACAGAGACATCTTTGACACGCCTGAAATAGGGCTGAATGTCATATACGGCGGTGTGGATACTGATATATTCAAACCGAGCGGTTTCGCACGTATAAAGCTAAGGGACGAATTCGGCTATACCGATGAAAACTTTGTGGTGGGGATAGTCGGCAGATTTGACCCTATCAAAGGACACGAGAACCTCATCAGGGCGGTCTCAAAACTTTATCATAACGGACGTAAAGACATACGTCTGCTCATAGCAGGGTTCGACGCTGTCAGCAGTGAGGCAGAGATAGAACGCATGCTCACAGAGCACGGTATAAAAGATATAAGCCTGATAACGGGAAAGAGGGATGATATTGCGGATATATACAACAGCCTCGATGTGTGCGTTGTATCCTCTCTTGGCTCAGAGGCAATATGCAGGGTGGGGATGGAAGCCATGGCTTGCGGTGTGCCTCTCATCACATCCGACACGGGCGTTCTCCCCGAGATATCTAAAAACGTCTATCCTAAGGACGACTGGGAGGCTCTGGCAGAGCTCCTTAATGAACATGATAAATCTGTCACCGTTTACAGTCTCGACGACTTCGGCGAGAAATTCAGCAAATTCATTAAATAATTAAAACATCAGCATATCAAAGCAGAGGTGAAAACTTTTGCCGTCTTCCGTACGGAGCAGGTTCAGGTCTGACAGTTTCTTTATGTCACGCCTTGCCGTCTGCTCTGTCACATCGCTGTAGAGGTATACGAAGGGCTTCTCTGTCTGAAGTGAATTAAGGCTTATCTCTACATCTTCGTCCATCATAAGAAGTACAAGCTCGTACTGTCTCGTGTTCAGGTCTCCGTCGTTTTTCATAATAGTGAGGAATTCTCTCATGGTGAGGTCATACAGGTATCCGTAGACACGGTTCTTAAGCTCGTCCAGACATGCGTTTACAGCCTCGAGGACGAACATAAGGAATGGCGTAGTGTCCTTCCCCTTTCGCTTTGTCTGGCTGAAGGAGAGGAAGTATCTGTCCATGTTTTTGTAATAGTAGCCTGCGAGCATTTTTGAAACATTGCGAATGTTTGCAGCGTGCAGGATGTAAGCCTCAAGAAGCCTTGCGGTGCGTCCGTTGCCTGAGAAGAAAGGGTGGATGAGGGAAAGGTGATAGTGTGCGAGTGATGCTCTGATGAAAGGTGATGCGTTCAGCAGTTCTTCGCTGTTTATCCATTCCACAAAGGAAGCCATGAGGTTTTCTATATCGTTGAGAGTCGATGGTGGTCTGTAGATACCGCCGTGCTGTTCGGAACCGACCTTTACCAGCTTGTCTCTGTATTCTCCGGGTGTGTTGCTTTTGTATGTGAGGTTTTTTGTGAGTGAGTAGTGGAGGGTTTTGATGAACTCTTCGGTTATGATGAAGTTTTCACCCTTTGTCTCGAAATTATCGAGTGATTCGTAGGCTGCTATGAGGTTTTCTATCTCTATTTTGTGGTTAAGTGAGTAATTTTCTACATCATTTTTTTCAATGACAGTGCGAATGTCCTGCTCAGTGAACGGATTTCCGTCTATTGCTGCTGTGCCTGTGATGGATGAAGCGAGTATCTCCGTATCGATGTCTGCTGCCTGCTGAGGGAGCATGGGGATGTCGCTTATCGTTGTATTGAGGATTGCAGCACGGGAGAGCATTTCGCCGAGGGACTTTTTATCATAGGAGTCGCTGAACATAAAAACCTTAGATGTAGCCATAACCTTTTTAGTAACCATTTGTAACCTCTCATTATAAATAAAATGTAAATCTAAATTCCATAACTCACAGTTATTTATATACCATTTATGTAAATGCATGTAAAGAGATTTTACACTAAAAATGTAAAGAAAAATGTAAAATATTAATAGCGAAAAAGACGCTATTTATTAGACTGTTATAGAATCAGATTAAATTAGTATTGTGTAAAAATGTAAGAGCTATAGACGGATTTGATGTAAATCAGGATGTAAAAATAGACGCTTCTGCAGAATTTCGGGTATGTCGGGTATGTGCGGATTAGTTTTTAGGAGCTTTGAGAGAGTTGAAGCCTACGCCGCCCCACGCCTGCTGTGCTGTGCCGATGACAAGGAATGCTTTTTCATCCACGGCAGCCACGAGGTATTTCAGCTCGGAAACCTGAGATCTTCGCACTGTGCAGTAGACCATTGTCTGGTCTGTCTGGGAGTATCCCCCCTGTATGGTCCATGTGCTGACGCCTCTGCCCAGCTCTGCCATGAGGGTGTTGCTTAGTACATTCGGATGCTTTGTGATGATGAAAGCGGTGCGCACCTGTGAGCTCCCCTCCATGACAAAGTCGGAGACCATGCCCGAGAGCAGCAGTGCTAGTATGGCGAGGAGTGCTATCTCCCAGCTGAAGATGAAGCCTGCAAGTATTATTATCGAAAGGTCTGTGACCATAAAGGACTGCGAAAGGGGGAATCCTGTCTTTTGCTGTATTATCCTAGCGGGGATGCTTGTTCCGCCGAGTGTTCCGCCTGCACGGTATATGATGCCCATCCCTATACCGAAGAGAACGCCGGAGTATATACTGCTCAGCAGCATGTCCTGAGATATCGGATACTGAGTTAACCATATCGGCAGATAGACAAGGAAAAGCTTTGTGGAAAGGTAAAATGTCAATACTGCTACCATGGTGGAGGACAGGAACTTCATCTTTCCCAGTGTGTAATATCCTAAAATCATCAATGGTATATTGAGTACAAGATATGAGGTGTCTGCGGGGATATTGACCAGTTTATACAGGATGATGGCGAGGCCTGTCACACCGCCTGCGGCGAGGTCGAACGGTATCTGAAAGAGAACATAGCCCAGTGCGGATATCACACTGCCTATTATTATGAAGAAATTCTGTGTAAGCCATCTGATTATGGTGTACTTCTTCGGGATTATTAGTCTTTTTGTATTTTTGCTGACTTTATGTCTGTGCTCATCGGGTGAGTCTTTATCTTTGATTATTCTATGAAGCATTTTTGAACTTAACATATATAAAATGCCGATGCAAACCTTGCATGAATATAATTTTATTTTTTATAAGAGTTTCAGACATTGGTGATTATGAAAACATCATAAGAAATAGTAGTTTACGGAAATTAATAAAATTGACAATGGTTTGACATATATATGAATTGGTAAATATAACTTGTTTTGCATATTTTGCGGGGGTATATTTTATTACTTTCCATTCGCACTGGGAAAAGAACTTAATACTTGGAGGTTATATGAAACTATTAAGAAACCTGCTTATGACAGCTGTAATGCTCACGCTTGTCGCATGTGGTGGCGGCAGCGGAAGCAGCTCAGATAATGCAGGAACAGACGACTCTACAGATGTAGAGATCAAAACAACTCTGTCTCTGACAGGTACACCGTCAGGATTTTTTGACGACAGCTTATCAAGAGCAACAGCCATCAGCGTTACTCTTACTCTCGCAGACGGTACAACATATCAAATGACTGACGACGGCAACGGCGAATACTCTTGTGTTGTCAGAAACTATTCCGAAGATGCTGTGGGATACGTTGAAGCCCACGCAGGAGACCTTGTTCTCAAGAACTTCTTCTCCTCTCTTGCATCCACAGACGGCGGCGTTGATTTAGGTGCCACAGACCCTGAATCGACACTTTTCGTAGATATCCTGCAGGCTTATGTAGGTGCTCTCGAGGCAAACAACAACAGCGCCAGTGCTGCTCAGCTTCTTGCAGGGTTTTCTGATGCTACACTTGATATCGACGTGACAACATTCAGAGAGTCTGTTGAAAATGACGGTACATTTGAAAGCCTCAGGCAGTCCTACACGAATGCTCTCACATGGCAAAACGCTGAGAACGGTGTGAGTGTTTCGACTGTTCTCGCTTCTGCTTTCGAAAGCTCTGAAATTTATGAAGAGATATCAACAGGCGGATTTGTCGTTCCTGCTTCATCTAATGATGCAGAAACAGCTTCCGAGATCATCGAAGGCGTATTCAACGCTTATGCCACAGGCGACATTACAACACTCGCAGCCAGCCTCAGCACAGATTTCCTCACAGACGGATATGATGCAGAACACTGGCTTACAAACATTCAGAGTGAATTAACCGATATGCAAGATGCCGGTCTCACTTTGACTCTCGTCAGCTCAGATGCAAAAGCTGTTAAAGTGAACGATACTACTTATAAAGTATTCATCGCTTCACACACACAGCTTAAGCTCAACGGCGAAGTGGTTGAGGAAGAGAACTATGACGACTCAAAAGAGGCATCATACAAGGCAGCTCCTATGTATGTTACATATGATGAAGCCACACAGAAGTGGGCTCTCATCGGTAACCAGAAAAAGTCTGAGTTCTGGGTGAACATGGGCTTCTACGACACAGGCGACGGCACTATCGAGAGCAGATTTTGGGCGGATGTCACAGAGACAGACCTTTACCCTATCGATAACGTATATCTCGATGCAGGCTTCTTTCCTAGTACTGTAGAGCTTTTCATCAACCCTAACGACGACAGCAACGAATACCACCTGTACACAAGTGAGACATATCCTTATTACTACACAGGCAACCAGCAGTACGACGTAACATACTCTGCAGACATATGCGCTGCCAGAGACATCGATCTGCATGTGGACTACACAGACGGCACAACAGACGGCATAGAGCTCACTCTCCCTGCTTGTCCTACTGAGGCTGTTCTGGATGAGTTCATCCCGACGCTCACCGTTACACAAAACACAGACGGTACTGTAACATTTGCTTTTACTCACACAGATAATGCAAACGTTTCCGAAGTGCAGCTTGATGTTTATGACAATGAAGGCGGCTATAACGTTTTCGAAGGCGGCAGCGACGGCGATGACGACGGCGGAAGCATCCCATTCGATACAACAAGCATCGTGGCTAACGCAACCACATTTACATCCGGTCACTCATACAACGCAAACTTCGAAGTATTCGACGTATACGGAAGAGTATTCGGTGTTCAGAAACAATTTACTTACTAAGTAGATTAAGTAGAAAATAGATAAGGCGGGGTTTTTGCCCCGCCTTTTTTTATACGTGTACAGATTCGTAGATGTTTCTGATGCGTTTCAGCCCTTCCTCTATTATCTCAGGAGAGCTGTGGGTGAAGTTAAAGCGTATCTCGTCGCAGGTGTCCCTGTCGTTGTAAAACTGGTTTCCCGGTACGAAGACGACCTTTTCCTTCATGCATTCCTGTATCATGTCGTATGTATCCACGCCTTTCAGCCTGCCGTATATGAACATACCGCCTGAAGGGTTGGTAAATTCGAAATCAGGCAGATATTTGCGCAGGGCGTTTGCGAATACTTCCATCTTTGCTTTGTATTCTCTTCTCAGCATGTTTTTATGCTCTTTATATGTCACATCGTCTTTCAGGAACTCATACAGTATGTGCTGTGTGACGGTGCTTGTGTGCAGGTCTATGGTTTCCTTTATGGCTGTCAGTCTGTCTATTATCTCTTTCTTTGCCCTTACCCAGCCTATGCGCAGCCCCGGTGTCAGGGTTTTGGAGAATGAGCCCATGTAGATACTGTTGTCCGGTATCATGGACGAGATGCTGGGGTAACGTTCGTCGAAGTACAGCTCGTTGTACGGAGCGTCTTCGATGATGAGCCCTCTGTTGTTATAGACAACATCGGCTGTCTGCTGTCTGTTCTCCAGCGAATGTCTGTGTCCTGTAGGGTTCTGGAAATCAGGTATAAGGTATGTCAGCTTTGCCCTGTGGAACTTCTCGGCGAAGAGCTCTATGTCTATGCCGTTCTGTGTGAGCGGTACGGAAAGCATAAACATGTTGTTTGCTCTGAAGATATTCACGGCGCCGAGGTATGAAGGCGACTCGATGACTATCTGTCTCTCTTCGAAATATTTTGCAGCGGCATATAAGCCCTGCTGGCTGCCTGTGGTGATAAGGATGTTTTCCGCTTCTGTGGGAAAGCCCTCTTCGGTATGGAGCTCTGCTATCTTCTCACGCAGTGGCATGATGCCTCCGCTGGTGGAATACTGCAGATTTGAAGAGTTGAGCATGGCCTTCGCAGCAGCTTCCTGCATCCCTTCCAGAGGAAAGAGCTTGTCGTCGGGAAGCCCCCCTGCAAAGGATATCGTTTCTTCGTTGATAGATTCGAGGATCTCTCTTATAAATGATCTTTTCATAGACTACCCCCTAGTCCTTTTCACAGGATAATAGTACGTCTGGTTTACTTATTCTTTATTATTTTTGCTTGTAAAATTGTCTATTTTTGCTAATTTTAAATTTATGAAGAAAACAACCCTGCTGAATCACTCGAAGATGGCAAACGATGCCCTGTATTACATCTATAAGTATATAGATACCGACATCAACATTGAGGAGCTTGCGGACGACCTGAAGGTCAGCAGGTTTCACCTTCAGCGTGTGTTCAAGGATGTCTTTGGAAAGAATATATACGAATCCATAAAACAGATACGCCTGCACAAGGCGGCTAACCTGCTCATCACAAACAAGCATTCGACTATATCAGAGATAACGTCCGTCTGCGGATACGCTTCACAGTCTTCTTTTAACAAGGTTTTCCGAGACAGGTTCGGCATGTCGCCGAAGGAATGGCGCAGGGACGGATACAGGAAATATTCTGCAGACATCATCAGCACATCCGACTGGGCAAAGAACAGCGAGATGACCTTTGAAAACCTGAAGCCGAAGATGGTGCGCATGCCTAAGATGACTTGCGTATACATCAGGCACAACGGATACGGGCGCACGATAAAGCGCACGTGGGAAAAGCTGTATATGTGGGCTCTGAAAATGAATGCGGAGAACAGCATACAGATAGGACTGCATCACGATAACCCGTCATTTACACCTCTTAGCGAGTGCAGCTACATCGCCTGTCTCAGCATAGACGGTATGAAAGAGGGGGTGGAAACAGAGCTCCCCCGGACGACCATCCCGGGCGGGATATTTGCCCGTTTCGACCTGCAGGGGAGGTACGGCGACGTGCTGAAATTCATGCAGTGGGTTTATAACGACTGGTTTCCCGCAAACGGCTATGAGACGACGACCCTCCCTGCCTACGCCGTTTATGAAAAGAATCACTTCCTCTCTGACGACGACCTGTTCGTGCTCAGCTATTATATACCTGTAACTTACAGTCTATAGAGCTCTTTTTGTTTGACATATGTATGAAAAGTATGTAATAAATTGTCTCGGTCAGCATTTGAGACCGTTTCTTTCGAATATGCATGGGGGTATAGCTCAGCTGGGAGAGCGCTACAATGGCATTGTAGAGGTCATCGGTTCGATCCCGATTATCTCCATTTTAACTAAGGTCAGCTTTTACGGAGTTGACCTTTTTTTATGCTGTCTCAGACTCCGGCTCTGGAGCGTGAAAGTCATTGCGAGGAAAACCTTCGGCTAGTGCCACAGCCCTGCCGGCTTCTCAGTGACGTTTAAGTTTTTCATAATCTGATGCCGTGAACATAGGTAAGTTTTCATTATTAATGATAAAATTCAATCCTTATACATATTTTCCAGTACATGTCTCACAGATTGGTAATTTTAACATTAGTTCACTTCATTATTAGTTGCCCTGTTAATTTTCTAGGTATAATCTTCTTTAACTCAGTTATTTATGTTTCTATGTATCTATTATTATCACATTAAAGGAGACACTAATGAAACGTGTAATCGCATTGTCGGTTATCTTAGCGCTGGTCCTTTTAGCCGGCGGCTGTAACTTCCTTGGGAATTCGGGCGGAAGTTCCACAACAGTAGCGCCGACACCAGACCCGGGTGGTGGTTCAACAGACCCAGATCCGGACCCAGATCCAGACCCTGTCACAGGTTCTGAAACAGGGGTTTTCGTCGACAGCCCAGTCGTAAACCTCTCTTATGAGACCACTCCGACAGGAATAACAGGAACAACAGATGAGAACGGCGGGTTCGAATACAATGAAGGGGATACTATAACATTCAAGGCTGGTGATATCGTCCTCGGCTCTGCTCCGGCAGGCCCGTATATCACGCCTCATTCACTATTTCCCGGTGATGAGGAACGTGCTCTGAACCTTGCTCAGTTCCTTCAGAGTATCGACAGCAACGGAGACCCTTCAGACGGTATCACTCCCGACGAAGATGCTCTGGCTGCTCTTATAAATGCAGACTTTTCTTCATCAGGCTTTGAGCAGTGGCTCAGGGATACCCTGCCTCAAGGGCTCAGATTTGTCGAGCGTGAGGAAGCTATGGAGCACATGGAAGATACTTTCAACGAGCTCGCCATAGACCCTGACGGCACTGTCCAGTCCACAGAGCGCATCTTCGCAGGCTATGATGCAGAGCGAGGATTAGAGCTGTGGATGACAGAGGACGGCAAAGAACTCAAATTTGTAAAAGATTTAAACAGCGCAACTGAAAGAGCATTTCCGGAAAATTTTGTTATGGTCGGCTCAGATTTTTATTTCACAACTGTAAGCGATAACGGCGGATCTTTATGGAAATCTGACGGGACAGAAGCAGGTACGGTTCTGGTTAAAGAGTTCACGAATGAGATGTATTCTTTAGCAGCTTTTGACGACAGCACTCTGATCTTCAGAGTGAATGACTCTGTACATGGAAGTGAGCTATGGATCTCAGACGGAACCGAAGCAGGTACTGTCATGCTGAAGGATATAATACCCGGACCTAACGGCAGCTTTCCTTACAGCTTTACATCTTTTAAGGGTAAATCGTATTTCTCTGCAGCTATGGAATCCATGGGGGTATACGTCGTCGGAGTTACAGACGGAACCGAAGCGGGCACAGTAGCTGTACAGGATGTTAACGGGAATCTTATCCCGCAGACTGATAGAGCTATTATACAAGTTGCCGGTGAATATATCTGGTTTGAAACGCCTGATAAGCTCTATGTCTCAGACGGGACAAAGACAGTTGATGCTATGGATATAGAGGCGAATAGTGCTCTTCTTACTTTCAAGGATGACCTGTATGTACAGACCAGCACTACTATTTATAGGCTGACACCTGCTGATGCCGCAGAAGCATTGACAAATGAGGCACAGCTGGTTGCACCGGCTTCATATGCATACCCTGCGAATAATACCATTCGTAACAGCTTTATTTATAATACAGATAAATCAATGGTAGCAGGGGAAGATAGCATATTCCTTCTTATGCGTGACACAAGTGACAGCTATAATGCCAGAATATATTATTCAGACGGCACAGGAGATCCTTTCGCTAACGTTCTCAGCGTTTCCGACTCATATACTTACGGCAGAGCATTTGTGATGAATGAAGATGTTTACTTCCTTTATTATAATGTCCTCTATAAAGCAGATATCACAGCGGGTACCATCTCCGCAGTAACAAGCAAAGTAGACGGTATTAAATCGTTTTATCAGCTTGGGGATGAACTGCTTTTTTATGGTTACGATGTTGATGACGAATACGGATTCTGGTCTACAGACGGAACAGATGCGGGAACGACACTTATCAAATCAATAGGAGACATCGATATCCCGAGCAGGGACTACAATGCCCACGTTGAGCTAAACGGGAAGGTATACTTCTCAGGAATGTTCGAAGGCAAGTTTGAACCGTGGATGTCAGACGGTACGGCAGCAGGAACAGCCATACTGAAAGATGCAAATACCACACCTTCAAACGGTCTCAATATGTATATCGCATCTGTAAAAGCGGAGCACGGATATGTGCTGAAGTCTGTCGATTATAAATTATGGACATCTGACGGCACAGAAGCAGGTACTCTTGCTGCCGAAGACACGATCGGATCCATCAACACAATCTATTCTGTCGGCGGATACGGTGTCGCTGTTACGTGTACAGGCGATTGTCAGTTCGTAAGGAGTGACGGCACACAGGCAGGCACAGAGCTTTTCGGTGATATATACGGCGATATCGAAGTCCTGACCGTATTCGGCGACAAGATATTATTCATCGGTGAGACCACAGATACATTCGATGATATTTACTTTATAATGGACGTGCAGGGTAATGTGACAAGGCTTGAGGACATCGACGGGAACCATTACGACGGGGACCTCGATATAATCAAAGCAATAGCCGTGGATGATGAGCTGGCTATCGTAGCTATGAACTCAGCAGACGAAACCCTGCTTTATGTTTATCTCACAGACGGTACACAGGACGGAACATCACTCGCTGGCGAAATACAGCTTAATGATGTTCTGAATGATAGTTCATCAAATTCATTTCAGTACGCAGGGGGCAAGCTCTTTACTCTGGTAGCAATGGATGACGGCACATCGACCTTATGGGCGACAGACCTTACAACCATGAGCTCCGTAAAACTGAGAGACTTCCTCTCTACTGAGTATGCTACAGGACTGCTTACGGTAGAAGATGATTACTACTACACTTTTAAAGCAGAAGACCTCAGCAGCGAATACCTCTGGAAGACAGACGGCACTGTGGACGGCTCGGTTCTGGTGCATACAGTGGCAAAGCCTGACAGTATACCTCCTGTTCCTATCCCTCTGATATATCCTACGCTTTTGGTGGATGATATTTTCTATGTGGGTATCTATGGGGAGAACGGCATTGTTACGCATCTCATAAGAAACTCCTTAGGCACAGTGAAAGAGCTGGATGTGGAAGCAGCAGGGCTGGATGGTTTCAGCATGCTGAGCAGCATCTACTACACAGGTGTAGTGCCCGAAACAGGCTATTCTCTTAAGTGGTTCCAGAACGACACCACGGGAGAGATATTCCTGGTGAGAATACTCGGCAGCTCCATGATAAAAGTTATGGAAGGACCGGTAGGGTTAAGTTCGTAAACTTAATACAATGGCATGCATTCGAAAGGGTGCATGCCTTTTTTTTCTATCATGCCTATTTGTTTTCTTGTTAAATAATTTTTAAATTCTAGCTCAAAATTCCTTGTAATTTATACCTTATTGGGATAATTTTATTTATTATTAATTTGTCAGCTTACATTTCTGGGCTTACGTACGGAGGTGTTATGCTTAGGTCGTTATTAGTTTTATTTCTTTTAATACAAAGTTTTACAGCATATGCAGAAAGTAGTTTAAAGCTCATCTACATCTCTCGTACACCTGATATATCTATGTCTGATAAGGGTGTCGGCGGGCTTGTGGAGCTGGGCGGTCTGCTCAGACAGTCACGCAGTGAGGGCTCAGTATTTTTCCTTCACGGCGGAGATTTCCTTGCGCCCAGTGCGATGTCTGCTTTTGACCACGGTTCTCATATGATAGATATCCTTAACAGTTTGGAGCCTGACGCCGTCACCGTAAATGAGCGTGAACTCGCCTATAAAGAAGACGAGCTGGTGCTCAGGATAAAAGAGGCTGGCTTCCCCTTTGTCTCTTCGAATATAACTGACCCTCTCACGGGGAAAAACCTCGAAGGTGTTCTAAATAACTACTGTAATAAGATAAATGATATAAATGTATGCGTCATTTCATACCTCGATCCGTCGGTAAATATGGACTATATGCCAGACAGAATAATAGTAGACCCGGACATCAGCCACATGGACGAACTGGCACGAAAGCTGAAAAAGAACGGTGCCGATGTTGTGCTTATGGTTGCGGGTATGGTGAACGAAGACATTATGCAGATGATATACAGCAAGAGTGTCGACATCATGTTCATAGTGAAATCACAGGAAGATCAGGTGATAGACGTGAACGGCAGCTTCCTTGTGAAGCAGGGGACGGTGGACGGCAATGTAATCGTCGCAGATATTAAAAAAAGCGCCGACGGTGTATCTGTTAGCCCTGTTTTCAGGCACCTTTTAGAATTTCCGCCTGATCCTGAGGTTAGTAAAAAAGTAGATTATTACAACGGGAAGCTCTCAGACGTTATGTCCGCCGTGATAGGCAGGACGACCACAGAGATGACCACCGTTAAGAGGATAGTGAGGCTTTACGAAAACGCATTCGGCAACCTGACGGCGGATGCCCTGCGTGATTACTACGACAGCGACATCGCCTTTATGAATTCAGGCGGGATAAGGGGCAACAGGCTTTACTCTGCGGGCACTCTGCTGACACGGGGAGACATACAGTCGGAGCTGCCTTTCAGGAATTCGGGCATACTGCTGGATATCACAGGCAGACAGCTCAGAGACGCTGTGGAAAACGGTCTCAGTACTATGGATGACGTAAAGGGTAGATTCCTGCATTTTTCGGGTGTGAAGATGGCTTATTGTCCTGAAAAACCCGTCGGCAGCAGGGTCGTATCCATAACGATAAACGGCAAACCGCTGAAAGACGATAAGATTTACAGAGCTGCCACGGCAGATTTCATGGCGAACGGAGGGGACGGCTTCTCCATGCTGAAGGATGCTAGAGTGGTTCAGGGGAAAAAGGCGTCCATGCTTATTTGGGAGATAGTGAGGGAATATGTCCAGAATAAGAATGTGGTTAGTCCGAAGATAGAGGGCAGAATATTAACCAAATGCCCATGATTTGTTATTTTTTTGGAGTAGAGAGATTTTAAAAATTTTAAACGGTAAAAAGCAGAGTATAGCCAAGAAGATCACCGGCGGGCTCATTGCGATAGTCATAGCGCTTGTCGCCGTGTCCGGCATTGCGCTTATCGGTTTTCACAGCTTTCATTCTGCTATGAAAGATATTTCGAATAAGGGCCTCCCCGACATCACACGCAGGGCGAAGCTGAACAACCTCATCAGCCATGTGCTGAGTGAGACAGAGAGGCTCATATCTGCGGAGTCCAGCCCTGTACAGAGGCTGGCGTACGGCAATATCGAGCAGAGCATGGAGGAGATAGGCAGGATAGTCGGCTCGGACTTTGAGCTGAATGAAACTCTGTCGAATGAGATAGAGGTCATAAACAGCACTCTGGAAGAGCTGAACGATATGGTAACAGAGAACGTGGCGGTCTCGTCAGGAATACAGGAACTGATGAGCAGGCTGTTCGACTTTTCCGAAGAGATCATAAAATTCGAGCAGGACACACGTGTGACCATCTCAGACCAGAAGACATACTCCGGACTTTCCACATGGACTGGGCATATGGTCGCCATCATAAACAAGGCTAATCAGGCGGGCACCATCGACGCCATGTATAAGATAAAGATACTGCGCAACAGCCTCAGCAGAGACTTCGCAAATCTTGAAAAGATATCCGGCGATATGCCCGCAGACCTGCGCTTAAAAATGAAGGCTGTGGAAGAACAGCTCTCTGATTTTGTCATTTCCGATGACGGGCTGGTGGATAAAATAGAGGAAGCGATAAAGGTCAGCCTGCAGAAATACGGACGGGGCAATTTCACCCGTAATATGGTCGAAGACTTCAAAAACAGAAACACTTCAGGCTTTAATACCCTGATCAACTATACCGCCGATAATTCGAGGCTGCTGTCTGAAAGGATAGGTCAGATGACTCTGATATTCGCAGTTGTTTCCATCGGTGCTTTTATGACGTCTGGCTTTGTGGTCGTCTATTTCAGAAAGAATCTGGTTCAGAGGCTGATGAGGCTGAACAAAGCTATACTCGGCAGGCTGGCTGGTGACGATGTAGATATAGACACCTCCGGTAATGACGAGATAACCGACATGGCGAAGGTTTTTGTCTATTACGATAACGAGGTCTCCAACAGAGAGGAAAAACTGCGGAAGATAGCCATGATAGACGAGCTGACAGGTGTCAGCAACAGGCGTCACTTTATGGAACTGGGCGAAAAAGAGCTTCAGCGAAGCATCCGCTATAAGCACAACGCCTGTCTGCTGATGATGGATATCGACCATTTCAAATCTGTAAACGACACATACGGACACCACATAGGCGATTTGGTGTTGCAGAATATTGCGGATATATGTGCTAATGCACTGAGAGACAATGACCTTTTTGGTCGTCTGGGCGGAGAGGAGTTTGCGGCTGTGCTCGTAGAGACAGACCCTGACGAAGCACGCCTCGTAGCGGAGCGCATAAGGGAGCTGGTGGAGAGTGCAAAGATGGATGCCGAAGGCGAACTTATAAGCTGTACCATAAGCATAGGCATAGTCTGCGCATATGAGCGTTATGACTCCCTCGAATCACTAATGGTCTCTGCGGACAAAGCTCTCTACAGCGCAAAAAATAACGGACGAAACAGGGTGGAGACCTTTAAGATATCTCCAGCGGAATAAAGCCGTGTTTCAGGAATATGTCCTTTTGTTTCAGCAGTGTACAGATTATCTTATCTGCGCCGTCTGATGCTCCGATGAAGAGTGCGGCGTAATAATCCGCCTGTACGGCGGCCTGCTCGGGCAGGTCTATCTCTTCGACATAATCATGACATTCCGCCAGCTTCAGGAAGCTGCTCGAGTATCCTATGAATGCATCGATATGACCTTCTCTGAACAGTCTCACTACGGGGCTTTTGCCGTGGTTCTGCATGGCGGGTAGCAGAGCATTGCCGACAACGGGGATAGCCTTTTTCTTCAGCAGTTTTCCTAATTCCTGCGATATATTATTCTCGATATTATAAAACACATCCATGGCATAATCTCCCGCAGGGTCAGACAGCGGGGTGGATATGCCCAGTCTTATGCCGTCCTTCGCCAGAATGTCGAGCACCGTGTCTTTTGCGGCGTGGAGGCTCTTTTTTATGAATACGGACATCTTGTTTTTCACCAGATGTATCGGAGCGTTTGTTATCCCTTTTATCTGGAGCTCTTTGGCGTTGTGCAGGTCGGCGGAGATGAATATGTCGAACATCTCTCCCTCTTCGATACGTCTGCGGAGGAGCCCCGCAGGGCCTACGGTGCAGTTTATACCGATGCCGCCTTCGTTGAACAGATGGCTGTTTACGGCATCTCGCACTGCGCCTGAAATGCTGCCGGATGAATAGATGTTTATCATTTTTTGCACCGCCTCCTACTGAGAATATAATCGTTATGTAGTTAAGTATATATCGACATGATTTTATTACTTAAGGATGCCGATGTCAATCATTTGAAAATAAATATTATTGCTAAGTGCCTAAAAGGGCATATTATATGCAGGTTATCTGTGTGTCGGTTTTATTAAACCTATGTTGTTCAGAAATATCCTTGATATAGACAGCGTATAATGATAAAATTAGTCTAAATACAGATATTATTGATAGTTATATTCTTTTGGGCTTAAATGATAAGAATGGTGGATTAGATGATTAAATTCTCGGCTGATGAAGTCGATGTTCTCAAAGAGATAGTAAACATTTCATACGGTATGGCTACATCCCTCATTACGAATGCAGCAGGCAGCTATGTTAAACTCAGCGTGCCTGAGATTATCGTCACAGATATCAACGACATCCAGAATCAGCTGGATAAGATACCGGTGAATCTCAAAAACTGCATCGTCACAAATCAGAAGTTCAAAGGAGCCTATATAGGCGAGAGTCTGTTCCTTGTAGATATGTCTTCAGCGCAGAACTTTGCTTCGCTGATGCTGGAAGAGCCCGCAGATGCACTTGATGAAGAAGACATCCGCAGCTGTGCTCTGGAGCTTTCAAATATTCTGACATCTGTCAGCATAGGCAAGCTCGCTGAGCTGCTTTCGTCCCATATGTCTTTCTCCGCACCAAACCTCGTGGACAGCCATATCGACGATATCGTTTTCACATACAGGAACAACTCGTTCGAGCATTTTTTTATAATTAAGACTTGGCTTTCCGGTCAGGAGAGCGATGTTGTCGGGTATCTGCTGATATTTATAAACGAGGAATCTTTTGAATATCTTCAGGAAACAATAGAAAAATTTATAGATGAAAACTTCTGATAACTACAAATTTGAGCTTTTCAACCATGTGAACAACGGTGTCATGGTGCTGGATGAAGAGTGCAGGGTGCTCTTCTGGAACAACTGGCTGTATCTGCATACCGGTGTGTGCGTGGATGAGATCAGCCGTAAAGAGCTTGCCGAAATCTTTCCCGATGTAAATCTGAAAAAGCTCAAACGTAAGATGAATCAGACAAAAATGATGAAGGCCCCTGCTTATTATCAGGGTTTCAACGATAGATATCTTATACCCGTTCAGGTGAAAAGCCTGACAGGGCAGTTCTTTGACGTGATGCAGCAGGATGTCACAGTCAGCTATCTGGATGACGAGGACGTTTATCTCGTTACCGTCTACGACTGTACGCCTTATCTCGAAGTGGAACAGAAGCTGAACCGCATGGCCGAGATAAATAAGAAGCACAGCCAAAGCAAGTCTGAATTCCTAGCGCATACCAGCCACGAGCTGCGTACTCCGCTGAACTCTATCCTCGGATTCATCGAACTCTTGAAAAGCACCAGCCTGTCTGTTGAGCAGAGGGAATACCTCAATGTCCTGCAGGACAGCTCTAACTCTATGCTGGACATCGTAAACAGCGTAATTAGCATCAGCGAGGTCGAAAAGGGCGTGCTGGAGTTCAAGCCTACCGAATGCAGCATCCACGATACTGTTAAATCATCCGCAGAGCTCTTCTATGCGAAGGCGCTGCAGAAGTCTATCAGGCTCGTTTGCTTTATCGATCCTGAGCTTCCTGCAAAAGTTTTTGCGGATTCTTCAAAGATACGCCAGATCCTGCTTAATTTTATAAGCAACGCCGTGAAATTCACCCCCGAAGAGGGTGAGGTGTATGTAAAGGCTGAGCTGGTCAGTGCTGCAACAGGCGTGGCAGAGATAAAATTCTCTGTGAAGGATAACGGCGCAGGTATGAATAAGGAATTTACCGATAAGATTTTCATGCCTTATGAAAGGGAGCAAACGGATGAGTATTTTGAAGGCTCCGGAGTAGGGCTCTATATATGTTCAAAATTTGCAGAGCTGATGCAGACCGAGATAAAGGTCGAAAGCGCCGTTAACGAAGGGAGCGAATTCAGCTTTGTTATAAAATCTAAGATCCTAGACGGCAGGTCATTTGCCTATGCCGAGCGAAGCGGAGACCTTGCGGTTTCTGTCGTGCTGAAGGAAGATAAGGGTGCTGTCACTGAGACACTCAGCAAATACATGCAAAGTCTTGGTATGCCGAATAAGGTCTTTAAAAAGTTCTCTGACATTATCGAAGAGAACGAAAGAGGCAGAAGGTTCTCTGCGGTGAATGTCATCGCTGAGTGCGACGAGCTCTGTAAGGATGCTGCACTGCTGGAGAAGATGGGCGATATGAAGATAGTGTGCCTGTCCGACACCCACTGCGAAACCCACAGAAACAACGCCCACGGCGACAAGCTCGTCACATACAGAGGTATCCTCGACCCGAGGTCTTTCCTGCTGGCGGTGAAAGAGGCTTATAAGAAAGACCCTGCCGGGCGGATAGATACGAATAAACGTGTCCTCGTGATGGAGGATAACTATAATAACCAGCTCCTGATGAAAGTGATATTTGAGAAGCTGGGTGCTGCAACAGACATCGTCTCAAACGGCGAATCGGGGCTTATGTATTTCAAACAGCATAAGTACGACCTTGTGCTGATAGACATCAACATGCCTATCAAAGACGGACTGGAAACCATGACCGCGATAAAGGAATACGCTGAAAAAGAGAATGCGGACATTCCGCCGGTATATGCGCTTACGGCCCACGCTTTGAAAGAAAAACAGGTGGAATACCTTTCATACGGTTTTGACGGATATCTGGTGAAGCCTATCAGCGTTTCTGTCATAAAACAGCTTCTGGATGTGGCTGCGCCTGTTGAACATACAGTTTCTGCCATATCTCCGAGCGGAATGATAGAGTACATTATGCTGAATATGCTGGAAAATGCTGAAATCGAAAGCGAAGATGTCGAAAGGCTGTTGGATATATTTTTCAAATCAATATATAATGACCTCGACGAACTCGAATATAATGTTAAAAATGAACTGCACGCTAAGATAAAGCAGAAGGCGCACTACATAAAAGGACAGTTCCTCAGCTTTTACCTGAAAGATATGGCAGCATCCATGGAAAAGCTCGAAGAGCACGGACTTGATGTAGGCATTGAATATGCACTGCAGCTTGTCGGCGGGATAAGAAAAAATGTGAAAGGGCTCAGCGAACAGCTGACTGTGTTTCGCGGGTCTAACTGATTATACAAAGAGGGAAAGATGAAAGTTCTTGTAGTAGATGATTCTAACTTTGCGAGAAGAGCACTGAAAAAGCTCCTCTCTCAGCAGCTCGAAGGGTGGGAGATTATCGACACAGGTGTCAGCACCGAGGCGTTCGGACTGTTTAAGGAACATTCGCCGTCTGTCGTCTTCCTCGACCTTACAATGCCCGAGATGAGCGGTGAAGAGGTTCTGGAGCAGATACGCACGGTGGATAAAGAGTGTAAGGTCATCATCCTCACCGCAGACATCCAGAACAAGACAAGGGAGAACGTCATGGCTCTCGGTGCAAGCGTGTTTATGAACAAACCCGTAGATGCGGAAAAGCTCGCAGAGGCACTTGTCGAAGTTTATTCCAAATAAGTATCAGGCGCTCGCCTGTAAGGAATGATTGATATGTCTCCGGTGGGCACTGATCAGACATTCCTCCAGTTCGTAAAGGGCGCTTACGGCTTCTTCGTAAAGCAGCGGTTTGTTATCTTGGCTCGGTGGTGCCGCAACATCGCCTCTTTCTTTCCGGAGCTTCAGCTCGTTCAGTCTGTTTATCCTGTCTTTCAGTTCGTTTGGTATTAAACCTTCACCGCATAGTTTGAATGTCGCCATATTCAGGTTGCCATAGGTGTTTATAAGGTGTTCTTGTCTGGCGTATTCTGTCGCTAGTATGGTTATTATACCTATCACCGGCATAGTATGGAAGTCCTCCATGAAGCCTCCTCCCGAGGTTCGGACATCCCATATGTTAAATGCGAAGCGCCTGATGACTCTGTTTATGAGCAGAGCAAGTGCCCTTTTCCTGCGGTCACGCTCAAGGAACATCCAGCGCCTGTTTGCTGTCATGTATACTTTAGCTATCCCGTATGGGAGCGCATACTCTACGAATTCAGAAAAATTATGTACTTCTCTCAGACTATTAATCCTGCCGGGAAATCCGGCTTGTGTGTCTATATATCTCATAATATCACCGGATGGAAACATTGTTATAATTAGAAGAATAATGTGCTCGAGAAAGTTTTCAAGGTTAAATATTATTGTTAACTTTATTGAATTTATAATTCATAAAGCACTGGTGAATTTATTAATAATTGCTTCTAAAAAGTTAACTAAAGTCTGTTTTTTACTTATTAATTATAATGTATCGTAAAGTTTGGGAAATTTATTTTTTTTGACACTTATCAAGCCAATCTGCATGACAGGAGCCTATATTCAGCATTAAGAGGTGACCATGGAATTCTACAGAATGCTGAGTGAAAACTATTCAGAGATATTCCCGCTGAGCGAGGCGGCCGTTAAAATGGCTGAGGATATAACACCATGCGGAGGCAGAGTGCTGGATGTGGGAGCGGCGAAAGGCGAGCTCGTGCGCAGGCTTGTCTCAGACGGATATGATGCTGTGGGGCTGGAATACGTGCCCGAGCTGATAGGCTATCCGCAAAAGACGATAGAGGGCGACATGCACAGCCTGCCGTTTTCGGATGATAGCTTCGACAGTGTGATATGTATGGGCAATACTCTCGTACACTCCACAGACCCGAATTCGGTGATAGCAGAGTTTGCCCGAGTGCTGAAAAAGGGCGGAAAGCTCCTTGTGCAGATACTGAACTATGACCGCATCATGCTGACAAAACCTGAAGGTCTGCCTCTGATAGAAACAGAAAATATAAAATTCGAAAGAAAATATGAATATTTTGAAGACCACATACTGTTTAAGGGAAAAATAATTTCGAACACAGGTGAACAATCTTCGGACGTTAATATTTATCCTATCGCATCATTATTTATAACTAGTTTCTTAACTGATAATAATTTGCGTTTAAATAAATTCTACGGTGGATTTGATAAGTCGGCTTATGAACGAAAAAATAGCTATTCACTTGTTGTTATTGCTGAAAAAATGTAGTGACAAGCCTTCGTAAAGTTTTATTTTACGTGTAGAAGAGCTGACATATTTATTACGGCTTTATGAGATATTCAAATTCATAATCAAGATTATTGTTATGATTGCGGAATTTTCGGAGGGTAAGCCATGTTTAAAATTCGGATACGTACGCAGATCATCGGCGGTTTTTCACTCATTTCATTATTGATTCTACTGCTAAGCATCTACAGCGTACTTTCAACCAGAGCAACACTGCTCGACCTTAAAAATCTTAAAAACGAAATAGTCGTCCAGACCATGAGCTTCATCGAGCTGGATAGAGACATCATCCAGATACAGCAGTGGCTGACGGATGTTTCCGCTACCCGTGCTATGGAAGGCTTCGACGACGGTTTTGGCGAGGCGGAGAAGTATTATAAAGAGGCCATGGGCATACTGGATAAGATGCTCGGGGACGAAAGCATAAAGCCCGACGAGCTGGGCGAACTGCAAAAGCTGAAAAGCGAGATAAACGCCTTTTACGATGTAGGCAGGCAGATGGCAGATGTCTATGTTAAACAGGGGCCTGAGGCAGGGAACGAATTTATGGGCAAATTCGACCCATATGCAGAAGCCCTCGGCGAGACCATAAGCACTATAGTCAAAAGGCATGATGACGAGCTGCACTTCGTACTTCAGGACATAACGGATATGTCTGCATCTATAATGAAGATGTCGGCTTTCCTCAGTGTCGTTGCTCTGCTGCTGGCTGTCACGCTTTCTGTGGTAGTCACTCGCTCGGTGCTTCGCCCGCTGCAGGAGTTCAAAGGTAAATTTGAGCAGGGCGCATCAGGCGACCTGACCGTTCAGATAGGATACAGCAAAGAGAACGAGATAGGCGAGCTTTCCGCCAGCTTCAACAGCTTTACAAAGTCCCTCCGCTCGCTCATAGAAATGTTGAAAAACACCATCGGAGAGATAAAGGAGAACAGCACGACGCTCTCTTCCGCTTCGGAGGAGTTCTCTGTCACATTCAATCAGCAGTCGGCAGAGATATCAAACATAGCAGGCGCAATGGATACTCTGGCGGGCTCCACGATGGATATCATTTCCCGGCTGGAGAACATGACAGATATGGTGGAGAGCACCAGTCTGGAGACAGCCGAGGCATTCACCCATCTGGAGGATGTGATAAGCAAGACCGAGGAGATAAGCGAGGATACCAATAAGCTCTCAGGCGTTATGGAGAGCCTCGTCGAGTCATCCAGTGAGATAGAGAATATACTTAAAGTAATAAACGACATCGCAGAGCAGACAAACCTGCTGGCGCTGAATGCCGCAATAGAGGCAGCCAGAGCAGGGGATGCAGGGCGCGGATTCGCCGTTGTTGCGGACGAGGTGAGAAAGCTCGCAGAGCGGACACAGACAGCCACGGGCGAAGTGGAAAAGATCGTGACCCAGCTTATGAAGGATACTTCAAGGGCAAAGGACTCCATGGAAGTGTCTGTGGAAAAGGTCGGCGAAGGTATGAGCCTCATAAGAAATCTGGAAACCTTTTACAGAAAGGTCTCCGACAATATGCAGAATATAAACTCGGAGCAGAGCGTGATATCATCCGGCATGTCTGCATCTGCAGGGAATATAGAGGAAGTGAACCATTCGCTTCAGGGGATATCCGCCAGTATACAGGAAGCATCCCAGGCGATAGGGCAGATAGCAGGTGCTGCAACGGGGCTTCAGTCCAATGCGGCGAACCTCTCGCAAAAATCTGAAACGTTTAAGATATAAAAAAAGGCGGTGTGTTTGCACCGCCTTTGCTTTTTAATCTGTGAGTTCTTCCAAAACCCTGAGTATCTCGGGGAGGAGCTGTTTCTTTCGGGAGAGGACGCCGGGCAGATAAAATCTTCTTTCGCCCGTTTCCTTATAGCTGATGAGCTTCTCTGCCAGTGCGTATCCGCTGGTGAGCAGTACGGATTCTTCCCTTATGATGTCTGTGACTAGCAGCATGCTCCATTCCAGACCTTTGTCCATCTTTACCTTGTCCAGACCTTTCAGCAGTTCGTCCTTCACCCCTTCGAGCTCTTCGAGGTTCACGACCTCCACCTGTCCGATACCGAATGTCTTTCCGTATTCGGAGAAGACCTTGAAGTCTGTGCCGATGATGTCTTCGGTCTTTCTGGATTTCAGGTTGTCCGTGGAGGAGAACATCTCTACGCCGTATTTTTCATAGTCGAGCCCTGCGAGCTCCGCAAGGGCTTTTACAGCGTCGATGTCCTGCTGTGTTGTGGTTGGTGATTTCAGTATTACGGTGTCTGAGAGTATGCCCGAAAGGAGCACGGATGCCGCCTCTCTGCTCGGTTCCAGACCGTTTATCCTGTATTGCTGGAAGACCAGCGTACATGTACTTCCCACCGGTTTGGCAAAGAAGTGTATAGGTGTCTTTGTTTTGATAGTGCCGAGCCTGTGATGGTCGACAATCTCGACTATCCTGCTCGTTTCCGCACCGTCCACAGCCTGAGAGAGCTCGTTGTGATCCATAAGGATAAGCTCTTTCTGCACCTTTTTGATGATGTCAGACCTTGTGAGGATACCTATCAGGCGTCCGTCGTCTGTCACAGGCAGACCTTTGTGGTCTACGCTCATGAGCACGTCACCTGCGGCATCGAGGTAGTCTGTCTCTGCTATGTGCGGCACGTCTTTGGTCATAAAGAACTTCGCAGGGATGCTCAGCAGCAGGTTTCTCATTGTCTCCGCCGTGTCCAGCTCGGATATGAAGACCCATCCCTTGTATCCGGTGAAGTCTATGTCTATGTCACTCTCGCCTCTGATGCCCGTGAGCATGATAGCGGGGAGCTCCTCTTTGATAGCGTATTCTATGATGTCCCGTCTCTTGCCGACGATCAGTATGGATTTATTAGCGTCGAATGTCTCCATCCGCTCTCTGAATCTCTCGAAAGGCATAGCGCCTATCACGAGGGATGCTTCAAATTCGTCCTGTTCGCCACGTGCGTATGTGTATCCTTTGATGGATTTTTCAAAGTTTGAGCCTCTGAAGAGATAAACGGGTCTCCCCTCTGAGTCGTTCGGTGTGAAGAAGTGGGCTATCTCTAGCACGCTTATCACGCCTTCGAGTATGTTTCCGCCTGATACTACGGGGGTTATGCGGATCTTCAGTTCATCGATGTTTTTGATAACGCCTTTGATAGGGTCGTTCTCATCGATGGCGACGACCTTTCTCGTCATGACATCGCAGACCTTCGGGTATACGTCGCTGACGAACTTCGGCGCCGTCAGCCCGAATTTGTCAAAGATGAACCTTGTCTGTTTGTTCAGGTTTCCGCATCTGGCGGGGGTATATTTATTATCTTTTCCGTCTGTTAGATTTTTAAGTTCTGCGTATGCATATGCAGAACATACAGAGTCACTGTCAGGATTTTTATGTCCGATTACGATTATCTCAGGCATCTGTACCTCCGATATGTCCCATTTATATATGAAAATATTGTGGAATGAAACCAAAAATGTCTGATTAGGACGGTGAAATTGAACAAAAGTGCATTTAGATAGTGAATTTCAGATATTCGAGGTTCAGAGTGGTGTCCACCACGCCTTCGGAGCCTATGTCCAGATATGATATCTTTGTTTCGCTCTGCTTCGCCTCTTTCTTCATCACGGCGAGCACATTACTCATCTCTTCGGCGTTTATCTGTCTCGGTCCCACTGGGATGCGTATGACGGCTGCGCTGACGCTCAGCAGGGGAAAGTCCTTTACTATGCCGTTGCGGTCTTTCGCCGTATAGAGTCCTTTCGCCTGTTCTCTTGAGTCGTAGAAGGATGCCGCCGTACCGGTGAATATCCTCACCAGCTCCTTTATACGGCTGAGCACTGCCACACAGCAGTCTTCGTCAGATTCCTTGCACGATGCCCCGCAGAAGAAGTCGTCCCCGCCGATGTGTCCGATGAAGGCTCTGTCGTCGGTGAAGTGCTCACGCATGAGGTCTGCGAATAGTGTTATGGCTCTGTCCCCCTGACGGAAGCCGAACCTGTCGTTGAAAGGCTTAAAGTTGTCAAAGTCGAAATATACGAACACATAAGAGGCGTCTTCCTCTTTGAATGCCTTGTTCATATAGCTGTTTATTATATTATTGCCGGGCAGTTTTGTCAGAGGGTTCATGTCTCTGGCGTATGCGAGGTTCTTTTCATTCAGGGTGTTCAGGAGGGACTGCGCCGTCATGAAGCCGTGATAGTGCAGTTCGTTTGTGATGATGATCCCTTCGGAGTCGGGGTTCGCCACGTATACTTCGAGCATCTGCTCCAGAGGCACGGTGATCTCTATCGTCGGGCATTTGCTGATGAATTTTGCTATGGACGGCGTGTGGCTTTTGTTAAACAGCAGATCCTTGCCGAACGGTTTATATAGGTATTTCTTAAGGTTCGATTCGCTTATTACGCCCACGGGGATGTTCGCTCCGTCCACCACGGGCACTATGGGCACGTCGGTGTTTTCGCTGATCTTCTCCAGCAGTTCTTCCATTGTTCCGTTCTTATGTATCGGGCTCAGCTGTATCATCTGGCTGTTTACGAGGTGGGAGTCCTGTGTGACTTTCCTTTTGTTCGTTCTGAAGAGTGTCTCCACCACATCATATTTTGCCTGAAGTTCGTCCACGTCCATCACGGGCTTTTGTATGAAATAGCCCTGTATCAGGTCTACCCCCATGTCTCTGCATGTGAGGAATTCCTTCTCTGTCTCTATCCCCTCTGCCACTACGGATATACCGAAGAAGTGTGCAAGGTTTGTTATATGTGAGCAGAACTTACGCTTCTTTACCTCTTTCTCGATGTTTGTGATGAGGAACCTGTCTAGCTTGAGGTAATCCGGCTCGCTGAAGTAGAAAAGCTCAAAATTTGCAAATCCCGAGCCGAAGTCGTCTATGGCTATCTGGCATCCTGATGTCTTTGCGTTGTTCAGCAGACAGTCCATCCTTGTGCCGTTTGTATGGTATCTTTCGCTTATTTCGAATGTGAAAACGCCCGGGTCAAGGTTATACCCCTGAAGCATCTGTGCGCTGGTGCCCGGTGTATAGTTGCACATGTCTGTGATGCGCACGTCGAAGTTGTAAAAGAGCTTTATCTTTTTAGAAAGTCCGATGCTGGTGAATTTTTCTATCGCTTTTTTGCGCAGTTCCAGATCGACAGTCAGCAGTATGCCCTCGTCGTATGCAGTGTCGAAGACCTCGAATATATTTCCGAAGCCCGCCTTGTCGTGTCCCCGCAGGAGACATTCCACAGCGAAAAGCGACCCGCTCAGAGGGTTTACAATAGGCTGGAACGCGTGTTCCATAACATTAATTCTTTCCTGCCAGATCTCTGGTAAAGCATTGTTTTGCATAATGATATATAGCCATATTATGCATAGATGTTATGGAAATGTTATATATTTGTTAGTGGGTTATGTATTATTACCTATTAAACAGAATGTCTAGCTTCTCACGCCTGTATGCAAATATCTCGTCGAGCTTTTTCGCCACTGTTCCGCCCAGCAGAATATGGCTGAAAGGCTCGAACGGCAGCATCCAGTGGACTATGTCCGTCATCTCGACCCCTTCGTCTGTCTCTTTGAAATGATGCTGGTGATGCCACAGCCTGTATGGACCGATGCGCTGTTCATCCACAAAGTAATGCGGCTCTTTCGCATGGGTTATCTCTGTCACCCAGCCGATGGGGATGCCGAAGAAAGGGTGCACGTTATACTGCACTATCAGCCCCTCGTACATCTTTGCGGGTACGTCTGAAACTATCTTGAAATTAAGCCAGTCGGGTGTTATCTCTGCCAGATTAAGCGGCGAGGAAAAATAGTTCCACGCTTTGTCTAAATCTGTACGGAGAATCTGTACACGTTTTAAACAGTGAGCTTTCATCTTTTCTCCTTAACTGTTAATATAAACTATACCTTTATGGGCAAAAAACAAATTTAAAATGCAAATAGAGTTCAACCTCCGTTGAAAAATCCTGCGGACAGGGTAGAATCTATATACGACACAATAAAAGTGAGGAGTAACTAAATGGATAGAACACATTTTAGAAGCCACTTTGAGTTTGGTGGAAAGACATACGCATACTACGACCTGAAGAAAGTTCAGGCCGCAGGGATGGCAGACATACAAAAACTGCCTTACTCTATAAGAGTGCTCCTTGAGAATATAGTAAGAAACTTTGACGGGAAGATCGTCACTGAAGCCGACGTTAGGGAGGTCGGCGGATGGAAGAAAACTTATGATAAACCGCAGGAGATAGCTCATCACCCTGCGAGGGTCGTTATGCAGGACTTCACAGGAGTTCCCGGCGTTGTAGACCTCGCTGCCATGCGTGATGCTCTGGCTGAAAAGGGTAAGGATGCGAAGCTCATCAACCCAGTAGTACCTGTGGATCTCATCATCGACCACTCTGTACAGGTCGACTATTACGGCACACCGGACTGCCTTGATAAAAACGTTCAGCTCGAATACGAAAGAAACGGCGAGAGATATTCTCTCCTTAAATGGGCTCAGGCGAGCTTTAATAACCTTCGCATCGTACCGCCAAGATCAGGTATCTGCCACCAGGTAAACCTTGAATACCTCGGCCAGATAGTGCTGAAAGGCGACGTGAAAGGCGAAGAAACGGCTTTCTGCGATACACTCGTGGGTACTGACTCACACACCACAATGATCAACGCCATCGGCGTTATGGGATGGGGTGTAGGCGGTATCGAGGCAGAGGCAGTTATGCTCGGCCAGCCTTACTATATGCCTATCCCTGAGGTCGTCGGTCTGCGTCTGACAGGCGAGATAGCCGAAGGCATCACAGGCACAGACGTGGTTCTCAAAGCCACAGAGCTCCTGCGTAAGCATAAAGTCGTTGAGAAATTTGTCGAGGTTTTCGGACCGGGGCTTAAATCTCTCACACTGACAGACAGAGCGACAATATCAAACATGTCCCCTGAGTACGGCGCCACTATGGGCTTCTTCCCTGTGGACGACGAGACACTCAGATACATGAGAGAGACAAACAGGGCAGAGCAGGCTCAGTTCGTAGAGAACTATACAAAAGCAAACATGCTCTTCTATGACTATGACAACGAACCCGAATATACAACAGTTCTCGAGCTCGACCTCTCCACTGTGAAACCTAGCGTCGCAGGCCCTAAAAAGCCTCAGCAGAACGTACCTCTGGAAAACCTTAAAAAGGTTGTTGCCGAGGAAGCTCCTGAATCCAAATCAGCAGAGATCGTTCTCAACGGCGAAAAGATGACACTGAAAGAGAACGACGTGGTCATCGCCGCTATTACAAGCTGTACAAACACATCCAACCCGTTCGTAATGATCGGTGCCGGACTCGTGGCTAAAAAGGCTGTGGAACTCGGCCTCACTGTTAAGCCGTATGTTAAGACATCTCTGGCTCCGGGGTCTAAGGTTGTCACAGACTACCTTCAGGCTGCGGGTGTAGACACATACCTCGACAAGCTCGGCTTTAACCTTGCGGCTTACGGCTGTACCACATGCATCGGTAACTCCGGCCCGCTCACACCTGCTATCAACGATGCGGTTAAGGATAAGAAGCTGTCTGTTGCATCTGTTCTTTCAGGAAACAGAAACTTCGAAGCGAGAGTTCACCCTCTCGTAAGGCAGAACTACCTCGCATCTCCTATGCTGGTGGTTACATACGCCCTTGCAGGCACTGTGAATATCAACCTGCACACCGACCCTATCGGTAAATCCAAAGACGGCAAAGACGTCTATATGAAAGATATCTGGCCTTCTAATGCAGAGGTATGGAACCTCGTGAATACATGCGTGACATCAGAGCAGTACGCAACACGCTATGCTCAGATACTCGAAGGGGACGAAAACTGGCAGGCACTGCCTATCACAAAGTCTGATATATACAGCTGGATCCCTGATTCAACATATATCCGCCGTCCGCCTTTCTTCGAGGATTTCTCGCTGACACCTGCCCCTGTGACAGACATCATCGGCGCGAAGCCCCTCGCTCTGCTCGGCGATACCATCACCACAGACCACATATCACCTGCGGGTGCTATCCCGCCTGAGTATCCTGCGGGTCAATACCTTCAGGCTAACGGCGTGAAACCCGTGGACTTCAACTCATACGGCTCCAGAAGGGGTAACCATGAGGTGATGATGCGCGGTACCTTCGCAAACGTACGTATAAAGAACAAACTGGCTGAGCCTAAAGAGGGCGGTCTCACAAAATACATGCCTGCCGGCGAAGACAGCTATATCTATGATGCAGCTATGAAATATATCGCAGAGGGCACACCGACTGTCATCCTCGGCGGTAAAGAGTACGGTACCGGCTCATCACGTGACTGGGCAGCGAAAGGTACACTGCTCCTCGGTGTGAAGGCTGTTATATCCGAGAGCTTTGAGCGTATCCACCGAAGCAACCTTGCGGGTATGGGTATCCTTCCGCTTCAGTTCACAGGCGGAGAAGGCTGGGCGACAATCGGGCTCGACGGTACTGAGACATTCGACATCAGAGGCGTAGCAAGCGTTACACCTAGATGTACGCTGAAAGTGAAAGCCACAAAGGCCGACGGAAGCGTTAAGGAATTCGATGTGCTCTGCAGGCTGGATACAGACGTAGAGATAGAGTACTTTAAGCACGGTGGAATCCTTGCTTATGTTCTGAGGAACATGGCAAAGTAAATTAAAAGTTGATGTTTACAGTGTATTTAATGTATTAATAGTATATTAAATATACAAGACAGGAAGTGCTCATGAAGCGCCTGAGCGTACTTATTATTACCGTGCTATTAGCTGAACTGGCTATTTATGCCGTTATGGACTATTCCAGAGGGCTGAGGCTTGACGACTATTACAGGTCAAAGGTCACTATTAGCGAGAATAATCTTAAGTCGGCACTTTCTGCCTATGAGCAGATATTTACAAACGTTATTCAGCAGAAGATCGACACCCGGGAGGTGAAGACTCTCATGCTGAAAGCAGCAGACGAAGAATACAATCGAGACATATACAGGAATAGGCTGAGGATAGAAACTCAGCCTATTTTTGATAGTTTACGCTCCATCGGTCTTTCCCATATGCAGTATCATATGCCCGACGGCACGAGCCTGCTGCGTATGCACAGACCTTTCTATTACGGCGATTCCCTCGCACCTTTCCGTAAAACTGTTATGCAGGCTAATCATACTGATAAGATGATCCAGGGATTTGAGAACGGCAGACACCTCGTAGCATACCGCTATGTCTTCCCTCTTGATATGGACGGCGATCATATCGGCTCGGCTGAGATGGCTGTGGGGCTGAAGGAGATGATACAGGCTCTCAACAGGCTGTACGGCATAGGCTATTCATACATACTGGATAAAGAAAAGGTATTTCAGAACTATACGGCTGAGACCATTGATAAATATCTCAACAACAGCATTTCAGAAACATATTTTATGGAGAGCTGTGACGCCTGTATCACAAGCGAAGAGTACGCCTGTTCTCAGACTGAGATACACTCGAAGCTGATGACATCCATAGTGGATACTAATAAAACCCGATTGACGGAGTATAAGCCATTCTCCGAGATAGTTCATACAGACTGCGATGACATACTGCTGACATACATCCCCGTGATAACTGTCGACGGGAACGGTGTGGGATATATCATCAGTCACGGTCTGGTAGAGGACTATAGGGTCATCATCAATACATACAGGGTGCTTTTCGTGTCTGTCAGCATGATAGCCCTTTCACTTATAATAATCTTCGCCGCTCTGGACAACAGCAGGCGGAAGACACTGCGGATGAATGAAGCTCTGGAGAGGAAGGTCACAGAGAAGGTGATAGAGCTCCAGAATAAAGACCAGTTCCTCATGCAGCAGTCTAAGATGGCTACGATGGGAGAGATGGTCACATCCATACTGCACCAGTGGAAACAGCCGATAAACTCTATATCAATGATATCCGACATCGTCCTGATAGATATAGACAAGAAATGCGATGATGAAGAGATAAAAGAAAGTCTTAAAAATATAAAAGAACAGACCATGTTCATGAGCCAGACAGGAGCCGACTTCCTTAACTTTATGAAACCGAGTAAGAACAAGACGGTCTTCAACGTGGCGGAAGCCGTTGAGGATGTTATACATCTTTTCGAATTCAGCTTTGACAGATATAACATCGGCTTTGAAAAGGAATTTACCCCTGATGTTGATGAATCAGCGAATGTTCTGGGATATCCGAACGAATTTAAGCATATTATGCTTAACTTTTTCAATAATTCCAGAGACTCCATAGTAGACTACAGGGAGAGGCTGGTCGATGCGGGGGAGGACATCTCCGTATTTAAAGGCATAATAAAAATAATGATAGCCATAGACGGAGGCACTGTGATAGTAAAGGTCTCCGACACGGGGGGCGGCATCCCTGCGAATATCCTTAACCGTGTATTTGAAAAGCATTTCAGCACAAAGGCTGATCAGGGGAGCGGCATAGGACTGTATATGTGCAAAGAAATGGTGGAAAAGTCCATGAACGGCACAATAAATGTCTGCAATATAATAGGCGGAGCAGAATTCACGCTTACATTCCGTAAAGCGGAAAAAGGACAGGATTGATATGAAAAAGAGAGTTTTATTTGTCTGCATACACAACAGCGCAAGGAGCCAGATGGCTGAAAAGTTCCTTAACGAATTCGCCGGAGACAGATTCGAGGCGGAGAGCGCAGGCATCGAAGGGGGAAAGCTGAATCCTATCGTCGTGCGTGCCATGATGGAGCTCGGCTTTGATATATCAGACAATGAGACAAAGACAGTACTGCAGATGCTCGAAGCAGGAAAAACATATGACCACGTGATAGCCGTGTGCGACAAAGAGGCAGCGGAGCGTTGTCCCATATTCCCGGGCAGCGGTGAGAAGCAGCACTGGCCATTCGGCGATCCTTCATCATTTCAGGGCTCAGACGATGAAAAGCTGGAGTTCACACGCACTGTCAGAGACAGCATAAAAGACCGTGTGAAGCAGTTTATCAGAGAAGCAGAATAAACTTCTGTTTTTTGACACCTATCAAGTTAATCTATCGATATTCGTTTATATTCACTATCATAAAGTAAATGATGGAGCGAAAAATGATAAACGGAAACATCACAGTTCTTGAGCTTTCAGAAAGACACCCCGAGGCTTTCAGCCTGTTCGTGAGCAAAGGCTTCGACCAGTTCAAACAGGACCCTATGCTTAAAAGCGCAGGAAAGTTTCTGAAACTCGAAACAGCTATAAAACAAAAAAACTATGACATCCAGACATTCCTGGACAGTCTGAACGAAATAGACATAAACAACGACGCAAAGGTAGACATCACCCTCCGCGAATCAAAGAAAGAGGGGGACATCACAGTGAAGGGACTGCTCCCTTGCCCTGTTCGTCTGCCGCTCCTTGAGTCCATCGACGCATTTGCCGAGGGCGTGACAGAGCAGACAGGCCTTAGCGTTGCCCACGACCTTGTAGCCGCATCCGGCGGTGAAGCATGGCTGAAAGAAAATGTCGAAGGCATCGCAGCAGGCAATGTGCCCGATGTGTTCGTCTCTGCGGGCTTCGACGTATTCTTCGACGAGCGTTCATTCGGAAAGCACGTGAAGAACGGCATGTTCACAGACATGACAGGCGAAACCCACGAATATTTCAGCCAGATGAAAGACCCTAAAGGAAACTACGGCATGATATCTGTCGTGCCCGCGGTCTTCCTTGTGAATAAAGATGCCCTGAACGGACGTGAAGTGCCGAAGAGCTGGGCCGATCTCCTCTCTCCTGCTTTTGAAAAGTCCGTGTCTCTCCCCGTGGGCGACTTTGACCTTTTCAATGCTATGCTCGTACACATCCACAGGATGTTCGGCGACGAAGGGGTGGAAAAGCTCGCTAAAAGCATGATCCAGTCTATGCACCCTGCTCAGATGGTTAAAAATGCAGGACGCAAAAACGAAGAGAAACCCGCAGTGACCATCATGCCTTACTTCTTTACAAAGATGCTCTTCGGCAGCAAAACAGCCGAGGTAGTCTGGCCGGAGGAGGGCGCTATCATCAGCCCTATCTTCATGCTGACCAGAAAAGACAGAGAAGAAGTGATAAAACCTGCGGCAGATTTCCTCTACGGTAAAGAGGTCGGCGAGATCCTCAGCCATAGAGGGCTCTTCCCTGCGCTGAACCCAGAGGTAGACAACAAACTGCCCGAAGGCGCAAAGTTTAACTGGGTCGGATGGGACTACATTTATAACACAGACATGGGCGTACTCCTTGAGAAACTGGATAAGAAATTTAACGAAGCACTCGGAGAGTAACAATGAGATTCGTAACCGTAAGCGGCCCTCCCTCATCGGGCAAGACATCAGTGATACTGAAAACAGTCGAGAGCCTTCAGCAGCGTGGACTAAAGTCAGGCGTGGTGAAGTTCGACTGTTTATATACAGACGACGACAAGCTGTACGAAGCAAAGGGGATCCCTGTGAAAAAGGGCTTGTCGGGCGCACTCTGCCCCGACCACTACTTCGTCAGCAATGTTTCCGAGAGCTTTGAATGGGGCGTAAAGCAGGGGCTGGACATCCTCGTGAGCGAGAGTGCAGGTCTTTGCAACAGATGCTCCCCGCATATAAAAGAGATACTCGCAGTGTGCGTGATAGATAACCTCTCAGGCATCAACACTCCGAAGAAGATCGGACCTATGCTGAAATCCGCAGATATCGTCATCATCACAAAGGGCGATATCGTATCACAGGCAGAGCGTGAGGTTTTCGCAGCGAGAGTGGCAGCGGTGAACCCGACAGCAAGCATCATGCATGTGAACGGCATCACAGGGCAGGGGGCTTTCGAGCTTTCGACACTGTTTGCGGATGAAAAGACAGAGACAGAGACACTGGACGGAAAGAGCCTCAGGTTCTCCATGCCGTCGGCACTCTGTTCATACTGCCTCGGCGAAAAGCGCATCGGCGCAAAGTATCAGATGGGCAACGTAAGAAAGATGGATGTGGACAATGGATAGAAAGACACTGCTCAGCGCAGATTTCACAGATATATTGACAGAGCTCCCTTTTGCGGGCGATTTCTTCGAGTCTCAGGGGCTCACCGCACCCGAGGGGAACGTTACGGATTTCGTTAACGCACTTTCCGAGGACACCCTCGAAGACCTCGGCATAGACCCCGCAGAGTTCATTGAGGCTTTCGTATCCTTCGTGGATGCCGTCGGCGCACTGACAGAAAAGACTTCGAAGATAGAGACCATGCGCATAATCGGCGGTATAAATAAGAAGGGCGAGCCCGAAGATATCGATCTGGAGATCAAAGCGGGCGAAGTTATATGCATCGTCGGTCCTACAGGTTCGGGCAAAAGCCGTCTGCTGGCGGATATCGAATGGATGGCTATGGGCGACACACCCACAAAACGTCATATAAAGATAAACGGCGCAGATGCAGACAAAAGCTGGCGTTTCAGCCCCGAGCATAAGCCCGTGGCACAGCTCAGCCAGAACATGAACTTTGTAATGGACTTATCTGCAAGAGATTTCGTCATGATACACGCAGAGAGCCGTTTCGTTCCGAACCCGGAGGAAAAGGTGGAGCTCATCATCGAAAAGGCGAACGAGCTCGCAGGCGAGCAGTTCAGCGGGGATACACCCGTGACAGCCCTTTCAGGCGGACAGTCCAGAGCGCTCATGATCGCCGATACTGCATTCCTCAGCAAATCACCTATCGTACTGATAGACGAGATAGAGAATGCGGGCATCGACAGAAAGAAAGCCCTCGACCTCCTCGTAGGCGAAGAGAAGATAGTGCTTATGTCCACACACGACCCTATCCTCGCACTGATGGGCGACAAACGCCTCGTCATTAAAAACGGCGGTGTGGCAAAGATCATCGAAACATCCGATGCCGAACGTGCGAACCTTATAGAGCTGCAGGAACTGGATAAAAAGCTCCTAGACCTGCGCAACAGGATAAGAACAGGCGACACACTTGAATTAATATAAGTGTCATTGCGAGGAGGCATATTATGCCGACGCGGCACTAGTTTACTGTACGAAACTGTGAAGCAGTGAGCTAATCTTCCAAATTTATTAACTTTAATGAAGGGCTAAGATTGCTTCACTTCGTTCGCAATGACTTTAAGAGAAAGAACATTATATGAATAAAGAGAAACGCATAAAGAAAGATTCTGAAGTCTTACAGGCGTTTATAAAAGCATACTGCAGGCAGAAGCACCTGAAAAAAGGTGCAATGGCCGGGGCTTCGGGGCTGTGCCCTGCCTGTCACGACCTTCTGGCGTATGCGCTGAAACGCACGGAGAAATGCCACCTTGACCCAAAGCCGAGATGCAAGAAATGCCCCGTGCACTGCTACAGGCCTGAGATGCGTGCACGCATTAAGGAAGTGATGAAATTCAGCGGGATACACTACCTGAAACGCGGCCGCCTCGACTGGGTGTATAAATACTTTTTTTAACCGTAGCAACATTGAAAGGGCAGTGATATATTACTGCCCATGACGGCATATACCAATACAAAGGCAAAGTTTGATGCTCTGGGTGAAGAGCTGCGGGGCGTTCTGATAATGTTCGTTGCTGCGTTCTTCTTTTCCCTTATGGGCTTTTTCATAAAGATGCTCAGTGCGCATCACACCACATTCGAAATAGTCTTTTTCAGAAACATCGTCAGCTTCGCCATTCTCGGCGGGTCTATGCTCCTTATCAAACCGAAAAGCATCGGCGGGAAGCCTTTTCTGCTGGTGATGCGTGGCGTCTTCGGCTTTATGGCCATGTTCTGCTTTTTTTACTCCATCAGCGTCCTACCACTGGCTACCGCATCCACATTCGGTAAGACTGCGCCGATATTTACGGCTATCTTCGCCGGCTTCATGCTGAAGGAAAAGAGCGGACTAAAGGTGTGGACGGCGATCATAATAGGCTTTATAGGCGTGCTCCTTGTTCTGCGTCCGTCCCACGGCATATCGCCGTCGGGGGCTGTGGCGGGGCTTTGCGGAGGGGTGCTGGCAGCCATGGCATACACATCCGTCAGAGGACTGGCAAAGTTTTACGATGCACGCACGATAGTGCTGTCTTTCTCCATAGCGGGGCTCACGGGTTCCACGATATATTTCATCATACGTGTCATCCTCGGCGACCCGAGATATCTCTCCACACAGTTTATCCCCACAGGGGCGGATATATACTATGTGGTGATGGTCGGCATACTCGCATCCATTGCTCAGTGGCTGATGTCTGTGGCGTATAAATACGGCAGAGCCTCCGTCGTAAGCACCGTCAGCTATGTCGGGCTAATCTTTTCCACCATCTTCGGATTCTTCGCAGGTGACGGCTGGCCCGGTGCTATTTCACTGGCAGGTATCTTTTTAGTGGGTATCAGCGGTGTTCTTGTTGGATTATCAAAGAAAAATTGACCCTTATTTTAACCCCCTTCAGCTTGACATAAGTCATTAATGGTTTACACTTTAAGAAGAGCCACATCGGGTCTTTGATTATACCCTTATATGGAGGGGAAATGACATTAATCAGAATCAGGAAAGGACTAAATCTTCCTGTCAAAGGTGCGCCCTCTGGCGACATCGAAAAACTTAGCAGTATCAATCAGTCAGCCATTTTGGGGGATGACTTCCCCGGGATGAAGCCTTCTATGCTGGTGCGTGAAGGGGACGCTGTTTCCAAAGGACAGCCGGTCTTCACCGACAGAAAGAACCCTGAGATAACATTCACTGCGCCTGTGACGGGCACGGTAAAAGCCATTAAGAGAGGTAATAAACGCAAGTTTCTCTCTATGGTTTTTGAAAAGGGCGAAGGCGAAGCAATAAAATTTGACACCGGCATATCAGACGGCGATGCCCTTTATGAACTGCTGAAAAAGAGCGGGCTTCTCGCCTCTTTCAGAGAGCGTCCGTTTGCCAAATGCCCCAGCGCAGACCGCAAGCCGAAGGCTGTATTCATCAACTGTATGGACACACGCCCCCTTGCACCCGATATGTCTGTTCTCCTCAGCGGGAACGAAGACTATTTCAAAAAAGGCGCAGAGGCACTGACAAAGCTGTCTGAAAACACATTCATCTGCAAAGGGATAGACCTCACTCTCCCCGAAGTGGCAGGAGCAGAGGTTAAGATATTCGACGGAGTGCATCCTGCGGGGCTTTCGGGCACGCACGTACATTTCATCATGCCCGTTTCTCTCTCCAGAACAGTCTGGACAATAGATATGCAGGCGGTGGTGGACATCGGATATCTGCTGACCCACGGTGAACTCAACGAGACAACAAGGGTTGCGCTCTCAGGAGCTTTCGACAAACCCTGCTATATAGAAACGCTGAAAGGTGCTCCCGTATCCGAGGTGATATCAGGCAGGCTGACAGCCTCAGACATAAGGCTGATCATCGGCTCCGTGCTGTACGGATACGAGGTAGAGGACGGTGTGGACTGTCTCTCTTCCTGCTTTGCACAGGTAACGGCGCTCCCCGAGCTGAAGGACAGATACTTTTTCGGCTGGACAACCCCGCGTGTAGACCTCTTCTCAGTGAAGAACATATTCGCATCTGCATTTGCGGGTAAGGGGAAGCTGCTCTTTGACACATCGCTGAACGGCGCACACAGGCCTATGGTTCCCGTGGGAACATACGAGAAGGTCATGCCGCTGGACATACTGCCGACGCACCTGCTCAGGTCACTCATCACGGGCGACCTCGAGATGGCGGAGAAGCTCGGCTGTCTGGAGCTCTCAGAGGAGGATCTCAGCCTATGCACATATGTGTGCCCTGGGAAGATAGACTATGCACCGATCATCAGAGACGTGCTGACCACAATAGAGAAGGAGGGCTGATGATATGAAGGCTTTCCTTGAAAAACAGGCAAAACACTTTGAAAAAGGCGGCAAGCTGGAGAGATGGTATCCCGTTTTCGAAATGGTGGATACCTTCATCTATACCCCTTTTGTAAAGACTAAAGGACGTACACATGTCCGTGACGGTATAGAGCTTAAGCGTATCATGACCACAGTCGTGCTGGCTCTGCTCCCCTGCCTTTTGATGGCTCTGTATAACACGGGGCTTCAGGCGAATAATGCCATAGCATCCACAGGCGCAACACCCGAGGGGTGGCGTGCTGCCATGCTCGGCATGTTCGGCATAGGGTTTAACCCGCACAGCATATACGACAACTTCATGCACGGTGCTGCATATTTCCTCCCCCTGTACATAGCTACTCTTGCGGTGGGCGGTGTTTGGGAGGTTCTCTTCGCCGTGGTGAGAAAGCATGAGATAGGCGAGGCGTTCCTCGTTACATCTCTCCTTTATCCGATGATACTCCCGCCGACAGTACCTATCTGGCAGGCTATGGTGGCTCTGTCCATAGGGCTTGTTTTCGGTAAGGAGCTCTTCGGAGGTACAGGGCGGAACCTTGTGAACCCTGCGCTTTTTGCACGGGCGATACTGTTCTTTTCCTATCCTGCGGCAGCCACAGGGGACACCATATGGGTCGCTCTCGACGGCTTCTCACAGGCGACTCCGCTCGGAGCTACTGCATCTGGTCTGGAGTTCAACTACACATTCATGGATGCTTTCCTCGGGTTTATCCCCGGCTCAATGGGTGAGACATCCGCCCTTGCGTGCCTCATCGGTGCGTTTGTTCTGATCATTACGGGCATCGGCTCATGGAGGATAATGATCTCCTCCGTCATCGGGCTGGTTGCCATTACGGGTCTGTTTAACATCATAGGCTCGGATACAAACTACATGTTTGCCCTCACTCCTCAGTGGCACCTTGTGCTTGGCGGTTTCGCCTTTGCGACGGTGTTCATGGCGACAGACCCCGTGTCTGCATCGTTCACGGATAAGGGTAAGTTCTATTACGGTTTCCTCATCGGTGCCATGACGGCTCTGGTGCGGGTGGTGAACCCTGCATACCCCGAGGGGGCTATGCTTGCGGTTCTCTTTGCAAATGTGATGGCTCCGCTCATCGACTATGTGGTGGTGAGAGCAAATATTAAGAGAAGGGGGGCTAGAAGTGCAGCGTGAAAGTGATCTTCGGACTTTTATCACAGCTTTCGTTTTAGCTGTTATCTGCTCCTTTCTGGTTTCGGGTGCTGCCGTGATGCTGAAACCGAAACAGGATAAGAATAAGGAGCTGGAGCGTAAAAAGAATGTCCTCATTGCGGGCGGTCTTATGAAAGACGGCACTGATGTGGAACAGGTCTTTGAGTCCATCGACATAATCTTTGTGGATATGAAGACCGGCGATGTGACAGACGGCGATCTGACCGCCTATTTTAACAACTTTAAAAAGCTCTCCACGGGGCCTACATCCATAAAGCTGACACAGGCGCAGGATAAGGCTTCCATAAAGAGCATCCCTGCGAAGGTTCCTCTCTTCCTTGTAAAGGACGGTGAAGGTAACGTGAGCAAGGTCATCCTGCCGATATACGGCTCGGGGCTTTGGTCTACTATGTACGGATTCCTCGCTGTGGAGCCCGATATGAACACCGTCAGCGGTATCACATTCTACGAGCACGGTGAAACACCGGGACTCGGCGGTGAGATAGACAATCCGCTGTGGAAGGCAAAATGGCCGGGCAAGGAAATATACGCAAGCGACGGCAGTGTCGCCATCTCCATTGTGAAGGGGGGTGCGAAGGGCGTGCATCAGGTGGATTCACTCAGCGGTGCCACACTGACCAGCCGAGGCGTGCAGGGCGTTATACGTTTCTGGCTGGGCGAGGATGCGTTCGGCAAATACTTTGAAAAAATGAAGAAGGGGGGTGCTTGATATGGCAGCAGGCTACGGCAAGATCCTATTCGAGCCAATATTTAAAAACAACCCCATAGCTATACAGATACTAGGGATATGTTCCGCTCTGGCGGTCACTTCGAAGATGCAGACGACGCTCGTTATGTCCATATCGGTGATATGCATCCTCGGGCTGTCGAACTTCTTTATCTCTCTGATACGGAAGATGATGCCTTCGAGCATCAGGCTTATCATTGAGATGACGGTGATAGCCACACTCGTTATCATTGCGGATCAGATAATAAAGGCATACATGTTTGAGATAAGCAAACAGCTCTCCGTCTTCGTAGGGCTGATCATCACAAACTGCATCCTGCTCGGACGTGCGGAGGCATTCGCCGTTACAAACACACCGGTGAAGAGCTTCCTCGACGGTGTGGGGAATGCGGCGGGATACAGCATTGTTCTCATTCAGGTGGCGATAGTAAGGGAGCTGATCGGCTCCGGCAAGATACTCGGATTTACAATACTTAAGCCTGTTACGGAAGGAGGCTGGTACACACCAAACGGTCTCTTCCTGCTTGCGCCTAGTGCATTTTTCCTCATCGGAGTGATAATCTGGGCTGCGAAGCTGACAGTGGTAAAGGAGGAGGCTTGATATGTTTGAGTCATACCTTGCACTGTTTATAAAGGCAGTATTTATAGAAAACATGGCGCTCTCATTCTTTCTGGGGATGTGTACATTCCTCGCTGTTTCCAAAAAGGTGGAAACGGCCTTCGGGCTGGGGGTTGCGGTTGTTGTGGTGCAGACAATCACTGTGCCGGTGAACAACGTGATATACACACACCTGCTGAAAGACGGAGCTCTCGCATGGGCTGGTCTCGGCAATGTGGACCTGACCTTCATCGGTCTTGTCACATACATAGGCGTTATCGCTGCCATCGTTCAGATACTGGAGATGGCGCTGGATAAATACGTACCTTCGCTTTATAACGCCCTCGGTATTTTCCTTCCGCTGATAACGGTGAACTGTGCGATACTCGGCGGTTCGCTCTTTATGGTTCAGCGTGAATACAACTTCGGCGAGTCTGTCGTCTTCGGCATGGGCTCGGGGGTCGGCTGGGCACTTGCCATAGTCGCTATGGCAGGTTTAAGGGAAAAGCTGAAATATGCATCTGTTCCTAAAGGGCTGGACGGCGCAGGAATAACATTCATCGTGGCGGGGATCATGGCGATATCCTTCATGATATTCTCGGGGATACAATTATGATGCTGCTTATACTTGGCGTAATTGCATTCACTGCGGTGATAATCCTTCTGGTCGGTATAATCGTAAATGCCAGAAAAGCACTGGTCGCCAGTGGAACCGTGACTGTAAATATCAATCATGAGAAAGATATAGTGACAGGTGTCGGCGGGAAGCTCCTTAATGTTCTAGCCGATAACGAGATATTTGTTTCATCTGCCTGCGGGGGCGGCGGTTCTTGCGGACAGTGCCGTGTGCAGGTGCACGAGGGGGGCGGTGAGATACTCCCTACGGAGAAATCACACATCAGCCGACGTGAAGAGCGTGAAGGCTGGAGACTCTCCTGCCAGACAGCGGTGAAACAGGATATGAAGATCGAGCTTGAGCCTGAGGTTTTCGCTGCGAAGAGCTTCGACTGTGAAGTCGTATCCAACAGAAATGTTGCGACATTCATTAAGGAATTCGTGCTGAAAGTGCCTGAAAAGGTGGATTTCAGAGCGGGCGGATACATACAGGTCGTCGTGCCTCCATACGAGGCGGACTATAAAGATATCGATGTCGAGGAACGCTTTGTCCCCGAGTGGGAGAAGTTCGGCGTTTTCAGATATCACGCAGGAACGAAAGAGGGCGTGCAGAGAGCATACTCCATGGCGAACTACCCAGAGGAAGAGGGGATAGTGAAGCTGAACGTTAGGATTGCCACTCCGCCTCCGAACAAAAACGTACCCCCGGGCATAGGCTCCTCATACATATGGTCGAGGAAGCCCGGCGATAAGGTCACAATCACGGGACCTTTCGGTGAATTCTTTGCTCAGGATACAAAGAACGAGATGGTATTCATCGGCGGCGGTGCTGGTATGGCTCCGCTCCGTTCGATAATATTCGACCAGCTAAAGAGGCTGGGCGCAGACCGTAAGATAAGCTATTGGTACGGCGGAAGGAGCAAGAAGGAGCTCTTTTACCTCGAGGATTTCGAGGCACTGGAGAAAGAATTCGAAAACTTCAGCTGGCACATTGCCCTTTCAGACCCTCTCCCCGAGGACAACTGGACAGGCTATACAGGATTTATTCATAAGGTAGTTCTGGACAACTATCTGAAGAACCACGAAGCCCCCGAAGAGATAGAATATTACCTCTGCGGACCTCCGATGATGATCGGCGCGGTGAAGACCATGCTGGACAGCCTCGGTGTGGAGCCTGACAATATTTATCTCGACGATTTCGGCGGTTAGGATGCAGTATCTTTTACTGTTTGCGATATGCTTTGTGCTGATAGGCTTTTTCATGTTTATACTGACAAAGAGCAAAAAAAAGAGCTCCTGCGCTTGTGGACAGGGGCACTGTCAGACAGGGCAGGTTTGCGATAATAAGGAATCCGATGGAATTAAACACTGATACGATACTGCTGTTTCTTGCGGGGATGATACTCGGCGGATACTTTTACATACGGGTGGAAACCTTTGCTATGGAAAAGTATTTTAAAGATGTGAAAGACGAGGCGAGGGATGCCGCTTTCAAACGTGTGGGCTTTGTGCTTACGTTTATCGGCGTTTTCTTTTTTGTTATCACTTTTTTACTTTGGCAAAAGCCTCTGCCTGCGGGCATTTTTGCAGGTTTTGCCATTTTCGGCATCAAACCGTGAATTTTGTGATTACAATACAGATTTTATGTTGATATAATGGTGGACATGAGAGATACAAACGAGGATTTTGTTTCAAAAAATCGGGATTACGAGGGTGACAGTCTCAGCCTTGCGATGAAGGACATGCAGAGGAGCCGTGACAGGCTTCAGCGTGCCCAGCTCCTTGCCGGTATCGGTTCATTCGAGTATCTCCCAGAGGACAAACTCATTGTACTTTCCGACGAAGCATGCGCCTGTCTTGGCATTGAAGACGGCGAGAATGTTTTCGAGATAGAAGATTTCTGTAAAAACATACGTCAGGGGCATAATAACCAGTTTTGCGATGCCATCGCTAACATCTCTGAAGGTGATGATTACGACATTCAGTTCATCTACAGAGGGAGTAGTAAGCGGGATAAGCATATAGAGGTCATCATCGACCACCCTGCAAACACCATAGAGGGGAGCGTCTCCGGAGTTTTCAGAGACATCACCCGCATGAAAGAGGCCGAGATTGCCAAGAATGTCAATACACAGGCCTTTGAAACTATTTTTTCAAACGCTAAGATCGCCATTATCGTACTTAATCTGAAAGGATACATCACAGACTATAACACCAGCGCACTTAACCTCTTTGGCTATACCAGCGAAGAGATGACAAAGATGCACAGTGTAAATCTTCTCTTTGAAGATGATGTGCTCGGTGCGAGCAAGATGTTTGCTAAATTCATCAACAGCGCCGGCAGGATCAACTCCGTGGATTATCGTGTTAAGGGGAAGAACGGCGAGAAGATAGACGTTCTCGTAAACTTCGAGATGGTCATCGGGCACGAAGGGGAGAAGATATTCGTCTTCCTCAATGATCTGCGAGGTATACGTGAGATGGAGCGGAAGCACATCGATCAGGAGCGGATGCTGATCCAGCAGTCTAAGATGGCTACGCTGGGCGAGATGGTCGCCCTTATCGCTCATCAGTGGCAGCAGCCTCTGAACTCTATCGCTATGATAGTGCAGATGCTGGACGAACTGATAGAAGTAGACGAGAAAAACCGTACCATGCTTATTAAGAGCATAGACAGCGTCATCGCTCAGGTAGACTTTATGTCTAATACCATGAACGATTTCAGAAACTTTCTTAAACCATCAAATCAGAAATGTGATTTTAACCTCGACAAGGTAGTGCAGGATGTCGTGAAGCTGTATAGACCACAGCTCCGACACTACGGCATGAACTGCGAAATATTCTATGACGACGAAGAGATCAAAAAAGCAGAAGTGCACGGCTATGAGAACGAGCTTAAGAACGTTATACTCAACTTCCTCACTAATTCACGTGATGCTATAGAATCACGGGGGATTAGCAAGGGTGAAGTGCACATAGTACTGAGCGAGATAGACGGTGTTATTCGTATATGTATAGAGGATAACGGCGGCGGTATGCCTGAGGAAGTGATGAGCCGTATCTTTGACCCTTATGTCAGCACAAAGGGCGACAAGGGTACAGGGCTCGGGCTTTACATGGCGAAGCTCATTATAAAAGACAGGATGCACGGCGACATACATGTCAGAAACACCGACAGGGGAGCCTGTATCTGTATTATGCTGGATAGAGTTAATTGAAATGATAAAGGGGGTAAAACCTCTGACTTTCCGATAAACATGTTTTTTTAAACCTTAAATAACAAAATCCCCAATCTTTTATAAAGACTGGGGATTTTTTGTTTAAGAAGATTTTTAATTGTCATTCTGAGCCTGTACACAGGCGTAAGAATCTAAAGCTCTTGCTTATCAGGTTCTATGTCACAGTGACTATAAGGTCTGCTTATCAAAAATTATGAGACTCTCACGTCGCTAGTGCTCCTCAGAGTGACGGTTACTTGTGTGTGCATCAACATATCTTTTAAACGCATTGGGTTCTTTTTTTTATGCGTAAGTTGCTGATAATGAGCTGTTGATATTGCTGAGGTAGCTATCAAACTTTTCCATTGTGGCGTTATAGGTGTCGTAGCTGATGTCAGGCAGTTTACCGCCCCACATAGCCTCTGCCTGTTCGAATCCCTTTGTCACGGCGTCTCTCGCTTTTTCAAGCTGGACAGGGTCGTCCCCTGCTATGCCGACAGCGAAGTCGAACATGCGCTGTGAGGTCTTTTCCACGCCCCAATATCCGTCGTCGCCGAGCATAGAGCTGAGCTGAGACTGAACATCTTTAATGCTTTCGCCTGCATCGAGCTCTATGGAGATGCTGATGCTGGTCACACTGAGAGAGAAAGACTCCGACTGTCCTGAAAATGTTTCAGAAGCATGACGGGCGATCTTTTCAAGAACCTTAGTGACAGTGTCCTTGATATACGCATCGATATTCTGGATTGTTGGTGATACGTCCTTAGACATCACAGACAAAACATCTAAAAAATTAGTGGATTTTTCAGTGTTTTCTGTTTTAGATTCTTCAGATTTCTCTGAATTAGCCGCTGTTTGACCTTCCTTGGTCTTCGCAGACTGACTGTCTGAATAGCTATAGCGCAGATTCATGGTCTGAACGCTAGCATTGCTCACGTACATTGTGTTCTCCTCTTCACCCGGAGAGATTTCGGGGTGAAATATTCTTCGTTATACCGTCCGTTGTTTTCGAAGAATGCTTTTAGATTGCGTCGAAAAAAGCACCATTCGCAACACCCGTGTCAGGTGTTATATATCCGCATATCGGCATTTCCGCTTGAACCTTGAGGATAAAAAATCTATGATTTCTACATAATTTCACATTTGGAGAGCTAAGTTGCTGAAGTCTTTGGAATACAGATATCTCATACTTTTTTCGATAGTGCTGGGGCTTGCGCCCTTTGTTCCTGAACCACATCTGACCGAAAAGATAAATATGCTGATCGACGGAACGCTCACCCGTCCGATAGATATATTCGACCTTGTGATGCACAGCACTCCGATAGTGCTGCTTATTATAAAATACCTAAGCGAAAAAATTATTAACAAAGACTGATTTGACTTTTCCTGATTTGGTTAATAAGATTAACAAAGTATTTATTTTTAGGGGTGCCCGATGAAAGTAAATAAGCTCACTAATATCCTTATATCTGAAAATGTGGTGAAGACCACCGAGTTCTATATGGAAAACTTCGGATTCAAACTGCTGCTCACAGTTCCCGAAGGTTCAGACGAGGCTGTTTTCAGCTTTGAGAGCGGTGTGGAATACTGCTTCTGCATTATAACAAACGACAGCGTAAACCTTATGATACAGACAGCAGACAGTATACAGTCGGAATCCAGCATGAAACCCGAAGATATCAGGAAAGGCAGCTCTATGATGTATCTGGAAGTTGCTGACCTGGATGGACTATTCGATAAACTGCACGGAAAGGCAGAGATTGTTAAAGGCCTGCACGAGACATTCTACGGTATGAAAGAATTCTATATCAAAGACCCCGACGGAAACACTCTCGGACTGGCAGAAAAAGCCTGACAACAGCCCATGCTTTTAGGCTCTAAGGTCTTTTTCAGGTTTACCGTGGTGGTAGCCCTGCTGATAATCCACGCCGAGCTCTGCGGCTTTTTTGGCGAGTGAAGCATCTGAGATGAACTCTGCTATGGTCTTCATTTTCAGTTTTTTCGCATATGAGACTATCGACTGCACTATGTCCACGGCTCTCTCGTCTTTGTTTATCAGCTTTATAATGCTGCCGTCTATTTTGATGAAATCCGCCTTTATCTTCAGCAGGTAGTCAAAGTTTGAGTATCCTGTGCCGAAGTCGTCTATGGCGATCCTTGCGCCTGCTATCTTAAACTTGTAAAGCACTGCTGTGGCAGACGAATACGATGAGAGGCTTTCAGATTCGACTATCTCTAGTATCAGCCTGTTCATAACGCCTTTTTCAGATGCATAGTCGTATATGAAGTCCATTGTGGCATTGTTCAGAATGTCTTCTGCGGAGACGTTTATGCTGAACTCTGCGTCTTCGTTTTCGAATCTGTCTATGGACTTTTTCACCACTATTTTTGTCAGGTCGGGGTAATAGCGTGTCTGTTTACTGACGTCGAGGAACTCGACAGGCGAAACGACGCTGCCGTCTTCGTTTATAATACGCATGAGGCACTCATACTTGGGCTTATCTGCACCTACGATAGGCTGGAAGAAAGGCATAACCCTGTCTTCCTCTATGGCTTTGCTGAGCATCTTGACAACACGGATGTTCTGCTCGTATATCTTGCTGTTGTCTATCTCCAGCGGGTCGTATGTGTAGTGGCTTATGTTGTTTGCCTTTGCGAACTGGAGAGCGGCGTCGGCGTGTGCCATTATGTTGTCTGAGCCGTGTGCATAGCCTGTTATGGTAGAGATGATGACCTCGCCGGATTCAATACATATGCTCTCTTTTGTGGTCTCTTTCACTGCGTTTTCAACGTTTATGATAAAGAGATTTTTGTCGCTCTGCTGAGAGAAAACAGCGAAAACGTCTGAGTGCAGTCTGTATATGTCGTAAGGCTTCAGAAGGATGTTGTCTGTGAGTCTCCCTGCGAAAACTTTCAGAACTTCATCGCCAACCTTCATACCGTAGGTTTCGTTTATCTTATGGAAGTCGTCTATGTCTATGATAGCGAGATCGGCAGACTTCGAGCTTTTGATCTCCATAAGCAGGCTGGCTCTGTTTTTCAAGTCTGTGAGAGGGTCGGAGTGCAGATATTTCTGCAGCTGTGATTTGTTCTCAAAAACTTCTGTAACGTCATAGCTGACTGCGATGTATTTTGTTATCTTACCGGTCTTATCTCTGAAAGGTATTATGGTGGATTTCTGATAAAAATATCCGCCGTCCTTAGTGAGGTTTTTTATGATGCCCCGCCATACTTCGCCCTTTGTAATGGTTTTCCAGAGGTCTTGATATGTGGCTTTCGGGTTGTCCGGGTGTCCGAGCTTTGTGTGTCTGTTGCCGACCAGCTCTTTACTTGTGAAGCCGGTGATGTTTGTCATCTGGTCATTCACGTGGAGTATCCTGCCGCCTAGGTCCGTGATGCTGACGATGGCACTCTGGCCTATGACGGTTTTATACTGGAGCAGGTCGTTTACATAGTCCTCCTGCTCTGTTTCTATACGTCTGATTCGCTTGCGTATGAACAGAGATATTATCAGCACCAGAGTGAATAATATCAGCAGTATGGCTGCATTGTTCTTAAGCTGTTCGCCCAGAACATTTTTGCTTATCTGCTCTTCTTTCTGTATCAGTTCGTTAAAGTTTTCAAAGTAGAAGCCCGATCCGACTATCCAGTTCCATTCGGGCAGATACCGCAGATAGGATATCTTTTCGGATTCTTCCTCCTGGCCGGGGATGGTCCAGTAATACTGTGTGTATCCCTTCCCCTGATTCAGAGCTATGTCTACGAATTCTCTTAAGACATACTTGCCCTGAGTGTCCTGCAGGTTGTAGAGGTTGTCGTTATACAGGTCCTTATTTATGTGAAATATGGTGTCGTATTCAGTATTGAATATCCAGAAATAGCCGTAGTTCATATATCCGAAACGTTCGTCTTTCAGTGTTTCGAGTATTTCGTCCTGCATTTTTTTATCGAGGTCTTTGCGGTATACGCCTGTACCTATGACCATGTTAAGGCTTTTGTTATATACTGCATATCCGAGCTTTGTTTCCAGGGTGCCGTCGCTGTTTGGTCTGGGGAAGTCGTATTCGCCGGAGAATTCGCCCTTGTTAACAGTATTCTGCAGAAAGGTGTACAGGCGAGGGTATTTGCTACGCATCTCCAGAAGGTTACGCCCGACATGCTCTTTGCTCCCTCCGTGGTATAACACCACACCCTCGGGGGAGAGCACATAAAAATAGCCTGAGCTCTGGTTCCAGTTAAAGGATGAGACCATCTCTTCTATATGTTTTTTCTGATTTCTTTGATTATGGTTGGATAATATGTTTATTATGAAATCATTAGCGGAGCGAACCTGCTCTTTCATGCTCTCAAGGGTGCTGTTTTCTATTGAGTCCTTTGTGGCATATATCCTTTTGACCAGACGGTTAACCTCGTTCTTTATAAGGTTTTTCTGCTGTTCGGTGTAGAAAACTCTGATCTCGGTGCTGTTCTGCTTTATGAATTTCGACAGAAGTTCCTGCATGTTCCATATGACAACGGCGCAGAAAACTGCCGCAATAATTATCGAAGAAAAAAAGGTTATATTTGAAATTCGCTTATTCATCTATTTTACCCACATTAAATCATAACGTTCTGTTGTCTGTATTTGAAATATAGTAAAAATGACATATTTTAGAAGCCTCTTTTTTACATCAATCAGCAGATGGGTAAGTTTATGGTGAAAATAGCGCCGTTCGGCAGAGGAGAAGCGCTGATAGTTCCTGCCATATGGTCTTCTATAATGATCTTGGACATATAGAGACCAATTCCCGATCCTTCCTGCTTTGTGCTGTAGTACGGTTCGAAAATTTTCGTCACGGCATCGTGGGTGATGCCCACTCCGTTGTCTCTGATGAATATCTTCACTTTTCCTGCCTGCTTTTCTATATCCAGTGATATCACACCCTGAAAGTAGTCCAGAGATGCGGATTTCTTTTCAAGGATGGCATCCACGGCATTGTTCAGTATGTTTATTATCACCTGTTTGAATTCTGCAGGGATTCCCTGAAGCTGAAAATCGGTGATCTTTGAAGTAAAACCGAGCACGTCCATGTCGTGTGCTTCGATGGTGGAGTCGTCTTTTGTATAGGATATCTGGAACGATATGTCGCTGTTCATAAGCCTTGCGTATACAAGCCCCATAACCTCGCCCAATAGCTTCATAACATAGAAAGGCTCTGTGGCCTGGCTTGTTTTGAAGAATGTCTTAAGGTCTTCCATCGTCTTTGAGATGGTCTTGATGAGATCCATAGAGTCTATGGTGAGGTCGTGGATGTATTCGCTGTCGAGCTCGTTCGATGCATAGGCATCCTCGAGGTCTTCGATGTTTATACCGAGGGCACTGAGGGGCTGTCTCCACTGGTGCTCTATTGCGCTGATCATCTGCCCCATAGCGAGGAAGCGGGACTGTTCGAAAAGAACCTGCT
>JBFWJS010000005.1:0-83136 GCA_050253075.1 Deferribacterales bacterium | reverse complement strand
CTGCTTGTTTTTCAGCTCTTTTTCGGCGGCTATCTGCTCGGATATATCGTGGAAGATGTGTACGCATTCGCCCGTAGGCAGGTTATACAGATAGCTGTTGTACCATCCTTTGAAAACTTCGTCTTCGTAATAGTGTGCTTTCAGGCTGGCGGGTTCACCCGTTTCCTGTACGCCCTTTATCGTATCCAGCAGTCCATACTGCATTGCGTTTTTAAAAACGTTCAGCAGGGGTTTATTGATGGTGTCTTCACGCTTTCTGTGGAGCATATGCGCTGCGGACGTGTTCACATCCACTATCACGTATCTGCTGCCGAAATCCTGAAGCTCATATACCACGACACCGTTTGTCATGTTGTTAAACAGTTCTTTATATTTATACTCGCTCTCTCTGACGGATACGTCATTCTTATGCTTGTGCAGGGCGAGCTCTATCGTCGTTTGGAGTGTGCTTTCGTCGTAAGGGGAATAGATATAGCCGTAGTGGTCGGTCTTCATCGTCTGATAAAGCGTCCTGCTGTTTATCGCCTCGGTAAAATATATTACCGGCACGGTGAACTGCTCCTGAACCTCTGTGGCTCTGGCTATAATGTTCTTATCAGCATGGACGGACATGTCGACTATGAGGATACTGGGATGGAATTCTTTGACAGTTTCCGCCAGATCTTCCAGTCGGAAGCTCATTCGGTGCGTCGAATAACGCAGAGCTTTTAAAGCTCCTTCCAGACCGCCTGTGGAACCTGTTTTGTATTCTACTATGAGAACTTTTCTGTTTTTCATATCTTCCGGTTTATTAGTTTAAGCTATACTTTCTTAACATTAAATACGGTAACAAGGTTGAGGTCTTCAAGGAGGTTATAAAGCCTTTCACTGTTGACGTGCAGGCTGATCTTCATGCCGTCTCCGTGAACAGTTTTGGTAAACAGTCCGATGATGGATGAAGTTATCGTCATGGACTCTTTTATCTCTATTATAACGGATTCTGTACCGCTGCCGACGAGTTCCACAAGGGCTGCTTTGATAGAAGAGTAGTCCTCGATGGTTTTCATCTCGCCGGTGATTATAAGATTTCCGTTATCTCCCTTGTGAATATTCATAAACCGACCCCGTAATTGATATATAGTTTTGCTTTTCTGTTTATATTATTATAAACTTAATTTTTAAAGGAAAAAAGCACAATATCAATTAAAAGGATGATATGACTAAAAGTAATCTTTTCAAAGATATTACGAAAGACCTTACTGTGCTTTGTGTTGATGATGAGGCGTTAGCCCGGGAATATCTTTCATTAAAGTTAAAACGCTCATTCCGAGAGGTTTACACCGCTGACGATGGTCAGACCGGATTGGATGCGTTTCGTGAACATAAGCCTGATATCATAATCACAGACAATAGGATGGCGTACATGGACGGCATAGAAATGATAATGCGCATCCGTGACGAAGACCCTGAGGTTCCGATCATCCTTACCACTGCATACACGGAGAAAGACTCTCTGGTGGATGCCATCAACTGTAATGTTAATCAGTTCCTGTCAAAGCCTATAGACGCACGTCTGCTGGAAAAAGCGATTGAGAAATCGCTCCAGCCCATAATAAACGCCCGCCTGCAGGAAAAGACGATGAAGCAGGAGATAGAACTGCTTAAATACCGTGAAAAGTATCATTCCCATCAGGAAAACAACGCATTTAAGAAAGAGCTCAGCCTCATTCTGAACGATTACTTCCTTCAGAAATTTGAGATGAAGAATAAATACGGCGAAGAGTACGGCATATTTATGAATATACTGTACAAGCCTCTCGATATACTCAGCGGAGACATATACTCCATCAGGCGTCTGCCCGACGGGACAACATTCGTCTTCCTCGCAGACTCCATGGGTAAGGGACTTTCGGCGTCTGTTACATCCATCCTTACGACATCGTATATGAACCACATCATAGACACCGAAGGGCTGGAGATAACATCAAGCCTCAGCAATATAATCTCTTCTTTCAGCAGATATATTAAAGGCATACTGCTGGACGACGAGATACTCAGCATAAACTTCCTTAAGATAGACTTTGAAAATGAGACCATGGAATATGCAAATTTCAGCTCTCCGCCTATCTATATCAAGGATAGGAACGGCGATGTGAAGTCAATTAAGTGCAATAATCCGCCGCTGACAAAGTATGTTTCCGATTTTGAGACTGATACATGCGACATAGCCGATATCAAAGGGATACTTGCGCTGACGGACGGTCTTTACGAATGTACGACAAAGAGCGGCGACACTGTTATGGAAAAGGTGAAGGACTTCTATTCGAAGAACCTTATGAAGACTGATTTCCACAACGATATAAATAAGATAATAAACGAACCCGAAGACGATGTTTCTTGCATACACATCATAAAGCTGGATAAGTGTAAAGAGTGTGAGGAATATGACTTCGAAGCGTCTCTGCAGAATGTAGGCAAAGCCATCGAATGGGTGGAGAAATATCTTGTGGGCAACCAACTCGATATAGAAGACACCTCCATGCTGACACTCGCCTTCACAGAGCTGGTGATGAACGCCTTCGAGCACTCCATCATGGAGCTGGACAACAGAAGCAAATACCGCATGATAAACGACGGTAAATACGACGAATACATAAACTCCGCAAAGAGTGATAAAAAGATATATGTGAAGCTCGGAATTAGCAGAATGATGGGCAAAAGATATGTCTTTATAAAGATCACCGACGAAGGAACAGGCTTTGACCCGCACTCGCTGAAAATATGGATGTATGACAAAGATCAGGTGGACGGCAAGGGTGTGAAAATATCCCGCCGTATCATAGACGAGATATACTACAGCGCAGACGGCAGAGAAGCCATCATCATAAGGGTTCTGGAAGATTAAATGAACCTCATCATCATCAGACCCGAAGAGCTCTCGGACGGTCTTGTCAGGATATCGGATCCACGTTTTACACACATTCAGAAATATCTGAAACCCGAAAAGGGGAGCAGGCTGAAAGCAGGCGTGCTGAACGGGCACATAGGCACCGCCGAGGTGATAGACATCACGGACAGCTATGCCGAGCTGCGTTTCACTCCGGAGAAAGAGCCGCCCGCACCGCATAAGATATCGCTGATACTTGCGCTGCCCCGCCCGAAGGTTTTCCGAAGGATGCTTTTCTCCGCCGTATCTATCGGGGTGAAGGACATCCACATAATCAATAGCTGGCGAGTGGAAAAGAGCTATTGGGACAGCCCGTACATCTCAGCAGAAAGTGTAGATAAGGTATGCATAGAGGCTCTGTCGCAGTGTAAGGATACTGTGATGCCAGATGTTACATTTCATAGATTTTTCAATAATTTTATAGATGAAGCTCTGCCTATGATGCCCGAGGAGCGGAGCAGATATATCGCACATCCCTATTCAGAGAACAGCTTTAAGCCGTGCGAACCTGCCATCATCGCCATCGGTCCCGAAGGCGGCTTCATAGACAAAGAGCTGGATACCTTCACAGGCAGAGGTTTTGTGCCTTTCACCATAGGGGAAAGGGTGCTCACATCGGAGCATTTCATACCATTTGTTCTGGGCAGTGTTATCAATTAGTGCTATAACTAAACTTGTCGGTGTAATTCCGAGCTGAAATGAGATCTACACCTCAGGATGAGGTGCACGGAGCGAACCGCAGCGGGCTCTGCCTGCGCAGGTTTCAGCAGAGTGGGAGCATTGTACTGCTTGCTGTGCATATGCGATAGCGAAAAAAGCCCACGACGGGCTTTTTGAGGAGACTAATAAGGTATGTTCTACGAATTTGACAGACATTTCGATATAGCAGATTACGACAAAGACGGGTTCCTCCGTCTGGACAGCATTCTGAAGATATTTCAGGAGGCTGCCATATATCATTCCGAAAGCATAGGATACTCCACAGAGAGCTTCATGGGGTGCGGAAATATATGGATGCACAACAAAAATATGTTCAAAGCCGATAAGCTGCCTGACTTTAAACAGAGGCTGAAGGTGAAGACGTGGTCCAGAGGGATAGACAAGTTCAAAGGATTCAGAAACTATGAGCTCTATGCCGACGGAGAGAAGTGCGTGACAGGAAGCAGCATCTGGATATATCTGAACATAGAAAAGAGACGCCCCGTCCGCCCGACTGCGGATATGATAGAAACATACGACAGCGAGGACGTGCCCGTATTTGACGATATGGTGCAGAGCCTCACTTTTAAAGAGCCGTCCGCTGATGCGCAGTCCCTTAAGCTGACTCTGAGACCGTCAGACTATGACGTAAACGGACACGTCAGCAACGTCACATACGGACAGTTCCTCGATACTGCCCTGTCTAAGATGGGCTATAAGCTGGAGAACAGCTTTGTCAGCCTCTCATACGTGCATGAGATAATGCCCGACGTGAAGGAAGTGACGGTGAAAGCTGAAAAGGACGGAGACAAGTATCTTTTAGGTGTATACTCGGGTGAGGTATGCAACTGCCTCGGAGAGGTATGGAATGGATAAAAAGATAGTTATATCCGGTGTCTCTCAAGGGCTCGGGTATCAACTGGCGGAAAAGTTCTGTGATGCGGGCTACTCTGTCGCAGGGTGCAGCCGTTTGGGGAAAGGCCCCCGTGGTCTGAGCATCTGCGAGGCTGTGAACGTGTCCGACTTCCCATCTGTCGAGAAATTCGCAAGGAAGGTCATGACAGATATGGGTGTGCCGTATTTTCTCGTTAATAATGCCGCACTCATGAACAAGGCCGCAAACCTCTGGGAGATAGATCCCGAGGCTTTCTCATCTCTTATAAATACAAATGTGACAGGCACATTTAATATGATAAAGGCTTTTTTCCCTGCTATGGCTATGGCTAAGAGCGGGATAGTCGTCAACTTCAGCTCAGGCTGGGGACGTACGACATCCGCCCATGTGGCTCCTTACTGCGCATCGAAGTATGCGGTGGAGGGGATGAGCATGGCAATGGCGAAAGAGGTTCCCGCAGGCATGGCAGTGGTCAGCCTGAACCCGGGATTCATAGATACAGATATGGCAAAGAGCATCTATGGCGAGGGGAGCGGAGCGGAATCACCCGAAAGCTGGGTGAAGAGAGCCGCATCTTTTATCTTAAACATTTCTCCGTTAGATAACGGACGCCAGCTGACCGTAGTATGACAAACGAAAATTCAGCCGGTTTCAGATACGCAGCACTTGCGTTCATCTGCTGGGGCACACTCCCGCTATACTGGAGACTCCTTCACAGCGTACCTTCCGAGGAAGTTTTATCCCATCGTGTCGTATGGTCTGTTGTGTTCGTATTCCTTATCCTGCTTGTGCAGAGGCGAATGTCTGAGCTGTGGGAGGTTCTCTCCGACAGGCGCACGCTGATGCTTATGATGGGGTCGGGGCTTTTGATAGGTTTTAACTGGTTTTTATATATATGGGCGGTGAATCACGATCGGGTGATAGAGACCAGCCTCGGTTACTTCATGTGCCCTATGGTGAGCATCCTGCTCGGCTATATCTTTCTAAAGGAAGAGGTCAGGGGGCTTATGAAACCCGCAGTCGGCTTTGCTATGGCGGGTATCCTGATAGGGGCCGTTGGGTATGGAAAGTTTCCTTATGTTGCTTTCCTGCTTGCGGTCAGCTTTGGCTTTTACGGTCTTTTTCGTAAAAAGGTGCATGTGAAGCCTCTGCCCGGGCTGTTCATAGAGGCGGCTATCCTTATGCCTTTTACCCTTGCGTATCTGGGGTATGTGCATGCTGGCGGTGGCGGGGCATTCCTATCAGACACTCCGAAGACTCTTCTGCTCTTAGGTACAGGGGTGATGACATCCGTGCCTCTGCTGCTTTATGTTGCGGGTGCGTCGAGGATACGTCTTGGCACATTGGGCACGCTTCAGTATATATCACCGACCATAACATTCTTCATCGGCGTTTTCGTATTCGGCGAGCCTTTAGGCACGGGGAAGATTACCATCTTCGTCTTCATCTGGATAGGTGTCGCACTGTATATGATGCAGCTTTTCAGAGACACACGAAAGGCTTAGTTATTGCTCCCTGTGTACATTAAGTGCTGCCCACGACTGTGATGTCGGCATTATCTCCAGCGTATTTATATTCACGTGCTGAGGGAGTGTGGCGACCCAATACACGGACTCTGCAATGTCCTCGGGAGTCAGCGGGTGAGCATTCTTATAAAGGTTATCTGATTTTTCCTTATCCCCTTTAAATCTCACGAGGGAAAACTCTGTTTCCGCCATCCCTGGTTCTATGTTTGTACTGCGTACGTTGGTGCCTGCGAGGTCGGTGCGGATGTTCCTTGCGAACTGCTGTACGAATGCCTTTGTGCTTCCGTATACGTTTCCGCCAGGGTAGGGCCAGCTTCCTGCTATGGAGCCTATGCTTATGATATGCCCTTTTTTCCTTTCGACCATAGCGGGGAGTGCTGCACGTGCACAGTAGATCAGCCCTTTTATATTTGTATCCACCATGTTTTCCCAGTCTTCGATGTTTGTCTGATGTGCGGGTTCCAGCCCGAGTGCCAGCCCTGCATTATTCACCAGAACGTCTATGTCGGTATATTTTTTAAAGGTTTCAAAGACGGCATCTTTATCTGTGACATCGAGCACCACGGTTTCACAGTTTATCTCTGATGCGAGCTTCTCAAGGCGTTCTTTACGTCTGCCTGCGGCTATGACCGTGTGTCCTTCTTTGGCGAATCTCTTTGCTATCGCTTCGCCGAATCCTGCTGTAGCTCCTGTTACAAATACTTTCATCTTTTCCCTCTTTAATCTTCGTTTTTCAGCAGTAATACCATGAAGACAAGGTCCAGCCATCTGCCGTGCTTTATGCCGACCTCGTCCAGCTTTCCTGCTGTTTTAAATCCGAGCTGTTCGTGCAGTTTTATGGATGCGGCATTTTCTGCCTCTATCCCTGCGACTATGGCGTGCATGTTCAGCTCTGATGCACGTTTTATCAGCTCCTGCATTAATATCCTGCCTGTTCCTTTGCCTCTTTTATGTTTGTTTACATAGACAGAGTTTTCCACGGTGTGTCTGTATCCTTCGAAAGGTCTCCATTCGCTGAGTGAAGCGTATCCGCATAGTATTCCGTCGTCGTCCACGGCTACAATGATAGGAAGCCCTGCGTCTGCGTGGGATTTCAGCCATTTACGCCTGTTTTCGATGTCTACGGTCTTTTCATTCCATATGGCATCGGTGTTTACCACGGCATCGTTATATATTTCTAATATGGAGGGGAGGTCTGCTTCTGATGCATCACGGATTATCATACGGTTACTCCTTTCGATGAGTATATTATCCGCCTGAGCTCTGTTTATGTAAATAAAAAAGGCGGCTCTTTCGAACCGCCTTTATATGTTTTATTCAACTGTTCTTTTGTCAGATCCTTCGTTTTACTCAGGATGACGTTAAATGCACATGGATGTGCATCGCTAGATTACAGTTTCCACGGATGGAAACCGCGAAGCGGGAGGATAGGTGCAACGTGTTGCAGTATCCGACCAAATTATTTTTTCACGGATGAAAAAATAATCTAGATTACTTAGTCCCGAAGAGACGGTCACCTGCGTCGCCGAGCCCGGGGACGATGTAGCCTATCTCGTTCAGTTTTTCATCGAGTCCCGCAGCATACACCTGAATGTCGGGGTGTGCTTCGCAGAATGCCTTTACGCCCTCAGGGGCAGCGATGAGGCACATAAACTTGATGTTCTTTATTCCTTCTGATTTCAGCTTGTTGGCTGCAGCTATGGCTGAACCGCCTGTGGCCAGCATAGGGTCTATCAGTATGAAGTCCCTGTCTTCGGAATTAGGCGGAACCTTGAAATAATATGAAACAGGCTGAAGTGTTTCTTCGTCTCTGTAGAGTCCGATGTGTCCGACTCTGGCAGAAGGCATGAGCTTAAGAAAGCCGTCTATCATGCCGAGTCCTGCACGGAGGATAGGCACGAGGGCTACCTTTTTACCCGAAACCATCTTTGCCTTTGTTTTTCCCATAGGTGTTTCGATCTCCACCTCTTCAAGCGGGAAATCCTTTGTGATCTCATAAGCCATAAGCATTGCGACCTCATCCACGAGCTCTTTGAACTCCTTTTTAGAGGTGTTTTTGTCACGGATGATAGTAAGTTTGTGCTCTATGAGCGGGTGCTTTACTACGCTGAAATTTTTGAATTCCATTACTTCTCCTTTGGAAGAATAAGATTAAGTACTACGCCCACGATACCTGCAAGACCGATACCGCCGAGAGTAACCTTGCCCATTGTGAATGAGAGGTTACCGATACCTACGACGAGGATAACGGATGCTATGATGAGGTTGCGGGACTTTGAAAAGTCTACTTTGTCACGAACGAGTGAGCTGATACCTATCGCTGCGATCATACCGAAAAGCAGGATCATGATACCGCCCATAACGGGTACAGGGATAGTCTTAAGCACAGCGCCGAGCTTGCCCACGAAGGCGAGAACGATTGCTGTGACAGCGGCTATTGACATGTACATAGGGTTGAAAGCCTTTGTAAGTGCCACTGCGCCTGTAACCTCTGAGTAAGTAGTGTTAGGAGGTCCGCCGAGAAGTGCTGCGAATGATGTTGCCACACCGTCGCCGAGCAGTGTTCTGTGGAGACCGGGTTCTTTGAGATAGTTCTTTCCTGTAACGCCTGAGATAGCGAGAACGTCGCCGACATGCTCAATAGCAGGTGCTATAGCAACAGGAACGATGTAGAGGATAGCTGCTATATCGAAAACAGGTACTGCATATGTGCCTGCCTCCATAGCTGCAACCCATGGAACAGCAAACCATGCCGCATCTGTGATAGGCTGGAAGCTGACTACTCCGAGTATAAGGGAAAAGACGTATCCTACGACGATACCCGTAAGGATAGGTATGAGGCTGAATATCTTCTTTCCGTATGTGACTGTGATGACGGCAGTAAGGAGTGAGACAACGGCGATGAGCATCGCTTTCCCGTTGTAGTTGCCTGAACCGTCGAAGCTCTTTGCCATGTTAACGGCAACAGGAGCAAGGTTAAGACCGATAACCATGATCACCGGACCTGTCACGATAGACGGAAGATATTTTTCAATAGCTTCGACACCACCGACCTTCACCATAGCTGAGAAAACGAGATAAGCGAGACCCGCACAAGCGAGACCGCCGAGTGTTGCAGCTATACCGAATTCTTTCACACCGAAAGATATAGGTGCGATGAATGCGAATGAGCTGGCAAGGAATACCGGCACCATTCTCTTTGTTATTATCTGGAAAAGAATAGTACCTGCACCCGCTGTGAAGAGTGCGATAGACGGGTCGAGCCCTGTGAGAAGCGGCACGAGCACCAGTGCGCCGAAAGCTACGAAGAGCATCTGAACGCCGAGGATCAATGTTTTAAAAAAACTTTCCTGCATTTTTTACAAACCTCCTGATGGTTTATTAAAACCAAACAAAACAATCAATTTTAATGTTTTTTGTATACAATGTAAAGGTAAATGACAAAGTAAATTTTATCTTTTATATTAATTATTTAACTGTGACTTGGTGAGATTTGGCGAGTCCTTTTTTGTTCAATTTATCCATGAGTCCGAATTAGAAAAATTTTTATTTTAAATAAATTGTTTCCAAATTGTAATTATCGCTCTAATTAAAAATTGTTTTTTGAGTTAAATAATTATATATTAACTATGTATAGGCACATGTAGTATATTTTTTTTAATTCCTTGTTAACGGGGTGAGCATATGCAGAAGCAGATCAAAATGTCCCTTCGTACTAAGCTCTACATCGCGTTCAGTGTTATGATCGTGATGATAGTCGCTAACGGCCTGTCCGGATATATCGGGCTGAATAGTATTTATAGTCATCTTAATAATATTTTTGAAAAAGAGCTTCCGTCCATTGACTATCTGATCGAAGCAGACAGGGACTATCACCAGATGCTGATAGCCGAAAGAGCGCTTCTCGTCACAGATGCGAAGGCAGAGTCATTCAAAGGCTTTATGGATGATTACACAACAAACACAGATCAGGTATATCAGCGTTTTCAGAAGTTTGAAAAACTTTTCAAAGAGCCTGATAATGCTTTGATCAAGAAATTCTACGCAGATTTTAATGCTTGGAAAAGATCGTCAGAAAAGATCATTGCTCTTGTAAAAGAGAACACTCCCGAAGCGAGAAAAACCGCTGCGGATATGTCTTTCGGTGAAACATACAATCTTTTCGAAACAGCAAGAGACAGCATAGACAAGCTGACAGAGATCAGCCTTAATAACGCACAGAAAGAGAGCGACAATTCCAAAAGTGCATTCAGCTCTACCTTATATATGTTTATGGCTCTGATATTTGTGGGGGTTGCGGCGGCTTTTATCATCGGAAACAGGATGGCCGCATCCATAGTGTCAAACCTTACCTCTGCTACAGATGTTCTTAAAACACTGTCCGAGGGAGAGGGTGACCTTACAGCAAAGCTCCCTGTGAAGTCAGGCGACGAGATAGGGCTTCTGGCTCTTTACTTCAACGACTTTATAGAAAAACTTCACTCGATAATCAGTACCGTCAGGTCAAACTCTGAGAGCATTTCATCGGGTAATACACAGCTTTCTGCAGCTTCCGAAGAGCTTTCGCTAAACTTTAACGAGCAGACGACACAGCTCGCTACAATAGCTTCTGCTACAGAAGAGATGAGTACATCCGCAGAGGAAGTCGGACTCTCTGTTAAAGAGGTTTCAGGCAGAGCAGACGAGGCGAATAGATCCATCAGCGACGGTAAAGTCATGCTGCAGGACGGTGTTAACAGCATGATGGCTATCAAAGACGGCGTTGCCGACCTTAACAGGACGATAGACCAGCTCAGTAATTCATCTAACGAGATAGGCGGCATCCTTAACGTGATAAACGACATCGCAGACCAGACGAACCTTCTCGCTCTTAACGCAGCCATCGAGGCAGCCAGAGCAGGTGATCAGGGACGCGGATTCGCAGTTGTCGCTGACGAAGTGCGTAAGCTCGCAGAGCGTTCGCAGAATGCTATCAAAGAGATCGAGGGTATCATTACAAACCTTCAGAACGAATCTGCCGTCGCATCTAAAAACATGGGCGAAGCAAGTTCAAAGGTTGAGCACGGCGTTGTTAAGATAAACAACGTAAGGGAGATGTTCGAGGTTGTGACCAATGCGGTTAACCTTATCGCAGAATCCAGCCTTCAGATCGAAACAGCCGTAAATGAGCAGAACAGCGCCATTTACAACATCAACGACAATGTCCAGACCCTCAGCAACGGTCTCGACCAGAGTAACGTAGCCATCAGCGAGGTCACAAAGACCATTACGGATCTTCAGTCTCAGACGGAAGGCCTGTCCGACCTGGTGAGCAGGTTCAAAGTTTAAATTTTTAAGGCGGTTTTCGGACCGCCTTTTTTTATTCGCCAACTTTCCAAATCCGATAGTTTCTGCTACAATCATCCTTTAATTATTCCACGGAGACACAAATGAACGAAGCATTTATGAGTGATAATACTGCGGGTGCAGACGAGCGGATTTTAAAAGCAATGACCGAAGCAAACGAGGGCTTTGAGCTATCTTACGGATATGATGAATGGACGTCTGAGGCGTCCCAGATAATACAGATGGAATTTGGTGAAGATGCACAGTTTTATCCCGTTTTGACGGGTACGGGAGCGAATGTAATAGCCCTGTCGTCGGTGCTTGCTCCTTATCAGTCGGTGGTGTGTGCGGAGACTGCGCATATCAACGTAGACGAATGCGGTGCGCCGGAGAGATTTTTATCCAGCAAACTGACAGGTGTAAGGACTGAGACAGGCAAGCTGAGTGTGAAAGATATCGAACCGCTCCTTCATTCTGTCGGGTTTGAACACCACACACAGCCCTATGTCATATCCATATCTCAGGTGACTGAGACAGGCGTAGCATACACACAGAAAGAGATAGCGGAGATTTCCGCATTTGCCAAAAAGAATAATATGCTGCTGCATATCGACGGCTCGAGGCTGGCTAATGCCGCCGTACACCTTAAGTGCTCCCTTGCGGATGCAGTGAAGGGTGCGGACATTGTGTCTTTTGGAGGTACGAAGAACGGCATGGTGATGGGCGAGGCTGTCATAGTGCTAAACCCCGCAGTGGCAGAAAATATGAAGTATTACCGCAAGCAGGGGATGCAGCTGTTTTCCAAGATGCGATTCCTCTCTGCGCAGTTTATACCATACCTCAGAGACGGTATCTGGAGGGAAAACGCCAGACATGCCAATGATATGGCGCTGATGCTCTCGGAAGGTTTTACAAAGGCAGGCTTTAAATTCGGCTATCCTGTTAACAGCAACGGAGTGTTCGTATATCTTCCGCAGGACGTTATAGACAGGCTTATGACTGATTTCGGCTTTTATGTATGGAACGAAGAGACAAACCTCTGCCGTTTTATGTGTTCGTTCGCCACGAAGGAAGAGGACGTAAAGGCTCTGCTGGCATTGATATAGTCCGCTCCCGTGGAAAGCCGTTTAATTTCAAATGGACGAAAGTTCAATAAAGCTGAACACTTTTGATTTTACAGTATAACTATCTATTGGAATTATTGTACTTTTATGTGCGAAATAAGATAATTAAATTATAATATATAGGGAAAGTTAACATTTAACTTTATTTTTTTGTTACTTTTTCTTAAAATAAGATTTTGCGCAAATCAAGGGAGTACTCTATGTCATCACAAAAAGAGAAGAATACGATGGTCGAGGTGAAGTGTCCTAAGTGCGATCATACCGAGATCGTATATATCCCTAAAGAACAGATACCGAAGTGTCCCGTGCATAACATCACTATGAATATCCACGAGATACTTGAAGAAGGCAAATCATGCTAAGGAGGCATTTGTAATATGAAAAAACTTGTTGTTACTCTACTCGTGTTTGCTATGGCTGCTATGACAGCTTTTGCAAACGACAATTCCCTCTGGGAAAAATCCACTCTTAACCAGATCCTCAAAAGAGGCGAGCTGAGAGTCGGTATGGAAGCAGGCTACATGCCTTTCGAAATGAAAAATAAGAAAGGCGAAATCGTAGGCTTCGACGTTGATATGGCAAACGAACTTGCTAAAGAAATGGGTGTTAAGCTCGTTCTTGTTAACACAGCTTGGGACGGCATCATCTCCGGTCTGCTCACAGACAAATACGACATGATCATGTCCGGTATGACTGTTACTCCACAGAGAAACCTTCAGATCAACTTTGCTGACCCATACATCGTTGTCGGTCAGACAATCCTTCTCAGCAGCAAGCTGAAAGACAAAGTCAAATCTTACAAAGACCTTAACGATCCTAAATACACTATCGCTACAAAGCTCGGTGTAACAGGTGATTACGCTACTAAAAAATACATGGGCAAAGCTAAGATCAACCTTTTCGAGACAGAGCTCGAAGGCGCTATGGAACTTAAAAACGGTAAAGCAGATGCTTTCGTTTACGACCTTCCATACAACGCTCTTTTCTTCGCTCAGAACTCTAACGGCATTACTTTCCTTGATCAGCCATTCACATACGAGCCACTCGCATGGGCTATCAGAAAGGGCGACCCTGACTTCATGAACTTCCTCAACAACATGATGAAGCAAATGAGAGGCGACGGAAGATATCAGGCTATCTACGACAAGTGGTTCGCAACAGACGCCTGGCTTAAAGATATCCAGTAATAACGGGGTCTGAGACGTTGAGTAAAAAACACAATCTTCTATGGAACATAGCACTGGTAGCATTCCTTGTTTCTATTGCAATGGGGATATACGCATCCAGTAAAAAGGTCGACTATATCTGGCGTTGGGAAAGACTCCCCCAGTATATAGTCTATTCTGATTTCGAAGAGGTCAGAGCCCCGTCCGACGGAACAGTCAGCATAGATGGAAACATCGTAAAGATCACACCGCCGGGCAGGAGAGCCACACCTGTCGAGATAGAAATTAAGAAAGGCCTTGTTATTTCCGACGGAGATACAGTTTTCGAAGGCGATGTCTTAGCCAAAAATAAATATACAAAGATAGGCCCGCTCCTGTCGGGCCTTCTTGTTACTCTCGAGATATCAGTATATTCCATATTCTTTGCTATCATCATCGGTGTCATGACAGGTCTCGCGAGGATATCAAAGAACCCTTTCCTGAAAAAGCTCTCAGTATTTTATATCGAGATAATCAGGGGTACCCCTCTGCTTGTTCAGATATTCATCTTTTACTTTTTCATCGGAACAGTTTTCGACCTTGAAAGGATGACAGCGGGTGTCATGGCTCTTTCTGTATTTACCGGTGCATACATCGCCGAGATAGTGCGTGCGGGTATACAGTCCATACACAAAGGGCAGATGGAAGCCGCTCGAAGCCTCGGCATGAGCTATCCTAAGGCTATGGTTCTTGTGGTTCTCCCACAGGCCTTCCGCAGGACTCTTCCGCCGATGGCAGGTCAGTTCATCTCTCTTATCAAGGACTCCTCACTGGTTTCCGTTATCTCCATCACAGACCTTACAAAGGCAGGACGTGAGGTTGTCGCCTCTACATTCAGCCCGTTTGAGGTTTGGTTTACGGTAGCTGCGCTTTACCTTGTGCTCACATCGGCACTTTCATATCTGGTACAGCTGCTGGAAAAACGTATGGCGTCACAGGACTAAGGGGGAAGACATGATAAAAGCAACAGACGTAGTAAAGATATATCCTAACGGCGTAAAGGCACTGAAAGGGGTTTCCCTCGAAGTGGCAAAGCAGGAAGTGCTCGTTGTCATCGGACCTTCAGGTTCGGGTAAATCGACGATACTCCGCTCGCTCAACCTCCTTGAAGAGATTCAGGGCGGTGAGATACTTGTCGAGGGTAAATCGCTCACTTCAAAAAAATCTAATATTAACAAGATCAGAGAAGAGGTCGGAATGGTTTTTCAGTCGTTCAACCTCTTTCCGCATAAGACTGTACTGCAGAACATCACAATGGCTCCCATACATGTGAAAGGGATGAAAAAGGCAGAAGCTATCAAAGTTGCAGAAGACCTGCTGAAAAAGGTCGGTCTCTCCGAAAAGCGCGACGTATACCCCGGACAGCTCTCCGGCGGTCAGCAGCAGCGTGTAGCCATCGCCCGTGCCCTTGCTATGAAGCCGAAGGTAATGCTCTTTGACGAACCCACATCAGCCCTCGACCCCGAGATGATCGGAGAGGTTCTCGATGTTATGAAAACCCTCGCAAGAGAAGGCATGACAATGGTCGTGGTGACTCACGAGATGGGATTCGCAAGAGAAGTGGCAGACAGGATTATCTTTATGGATGAAGGTATGAAGGTTGAGGAGAATACTCCTGAGGAGATATATAATAATCCTCAGAGTGACCGCCTCAAGCTCTTCCTCTCTCAAATTTTATAAACTTCGTATTTAATCGTTGTTTTCCATTTGTTCGCAACACGTACATTTGAGTACGCTTTTGCTCGTCAAATAGAAAGCCGCCTTTAACTACTCGTTTCTAAAAATTGATAACCATTATTTTCGTCATTGCGAGGAACTTTGTGACGAAGCAATCTTAGTCTCGGTTTGCTCATGATATGCCCGTGGGGCTGCCCACTAAAATAACGGCAGTATTATCGGTACGAGCGTAGACAGTATCACTCCGTTTATGAAGCCGACAATAGCCGCACGCTTTCCGCAGTATTTTTCTATGATAGGGAGTGTCACATCCATTGTGGTCGCTCCACCCGCTGCGATAGGTACATAATTGCCCAGATACTTTGCCATGACAGGGATAGTGAGCAGTGTGATGCTCTCACGGAAAACATTTGATAGAAATGCGATAGCGCCTATGTCGCTCCCTTTCATCTCTGCCAGCATAACGGCAGACAGTGAGTGCCAGCCGAATCCCGCAGATATAGCCATCCCCTCATTCACCGACAGCCTTGTAAACAGAGCTACGAAGAATCCGCCCGCCAAAGTGCCGAGCACCGTGCCTATTGGGATGATGAGTGCATACCTGTCCGCCTTTATCAGCGTGCGCAGGGATTCCCTGTTGTTTCCGATGTCGAATCCGATGAGGAAAAGGAGTATAAGCAGTGAAACCTCTGTGATGCCGAGGCATCCGTTTATAAGTGTTTCGCTGAGGATATGTGTATATGAAAGTGCCGTGCCGAGGAAAACCGCAGCCAGCATGGAGAATATCATCATTGCTCCTTCCCTCCGAAGATCTTCATCAGCAGCATAACAGCCAGAAGGCTGAACACAATCACGGCAATGCTCATGAAAATGGATATAAAGCCGAATGAAGAGAGTTTTGAGAGAAGCTCAGGGTCTCGCCCCAGATTAACCCCCATGAAGAACAGGAGCCCGAGGAGAGCCGTTGTGAAGATGTATGATTTTGGTTTGGACATAAAGCCGCCGGGGAGGAAAAATCCCGCAGCAACCCCCGCTACGAGGGCTATCACAAGTTTCAGCATGTATTACTGCCCCAGTGCTGCTTTCAGTTCGTTCAGTGTCAGTATGCTGTGAACGTCGGGGTTGTCCATCTTGTCTATTATAACGGCAACGCCCACAAGCTCTGCGCCTGCCTGTTCGATGATATTTCTGATAGCACGGAGTGTATTCCCTTTGGCGTAGAAGTCGTCTACGAAGAGTATCTTATCGCCTTTTTTCAGAACCTCTTTCGACACGTAAAGGGTTGTCGTTTCGTTCTTTGTAAAAGAGAAACTCTCGGCAGAGAAGAATCCCTTCATGGTTATAGGGTTTTTCTTTTTAGCGAAGATGTAGTCCCTGTGCATGGAAAAGGCAGCCGCCTGTGCAGCGGGGATACCGCTCGCCTCGACGGTGAGTATCTTGTCCACTTCCACTCCTGCGAATTTGTCTGCGATGTCTTCGCCTATTTCTTTGATAAGGTCTATGTCCACCATATGGTTAAGGAGTCTGTCCACCTTAACAATCTCTCCGTTCACTTCGCCGAATTTTTTGATCAGCTCTACGAGGGTAAACTGTGCCTTTCTCATTTTCTGTCCTCTCTGTCGTATGGAAGTCCGAGACTCTCAGGCTGTGGAGATGAGCCTTTCTCAAGCCTCATTGTAGCGATAATAAGAACCACTATAGTAAATATATACGGAAGCATAGCGAGCAGGTGAGCAGACATTGTCGTGCCCATCGCCTGCATGCGAAGCTGTATTGCGTTTATCCCGCCGAAGAGGTATGCGCCTGCGAGTGCCCTTGTGCTGTTCCACTGGGCAAATATAACGAGGGCAACGGCTATCCAGCCACGCCCTGCAGACATATTCTCCGCCCAGAAAGGTGTATAGGCGAGTGAGAGGTATCCGCCTCCGAGCCCCGCAAGTCCTGAGCCTATGAGCACTGCCCACATGCGGTATTTCGTGACGCTGATGCCCGATGTATCGGCAGCCGAAGGGTTTTCACCCACGGAGCGGAGGTATAGCCCCCACTTTGTTTTATAAAAGAAAAGTCTGATGCATATCACAAGGAAAATGCAGAAATAGACGAGTATGTCGTGGTTGAATATCCCCGGTCCGATGACGGGTATCTTCGACAGCACGGGAATGTCCAGACGGGAGAAGCCTTCGAGGGCACGCCCAACAAGTGAGCGTCCGAAGAGGGCGGTGATACCCACGCCGAACATGGTGAGGGAAAGTCCGCTGACGATCTGGTTTCCACGGAGATAAACTGTCACTATGCCGTGTATAGAGCCCGCCAGCATACCCGCACCGAAGGATGCGAGAACGCCGAGGAAGTAGCTCCCCGTGTATAGGGTAGTGGCGAATCCCGACAGCGCACCGATGAGCATCAGCCCCTCTATGCCGAGGTTGATAATGCCCGAACGCTCCATGATTATTGCGCCGAGTGTAGCATAAAGCAGGGGTGTACCCGCCTTTATGGTTGCAAAGAGGAGAACTTCTATCATTCGCCCCTCCTGTCGAAAACTATTTTGTTATTTATGAAGAAATCGGATGCGAGGATGAAAAAGAGTATCAGCCCCTGAAAGAGGTTTACAAATGCCACGGGAAGCCCCATGAGTATCTGCAGGCTGTCCCCGCCGACCAGTATAACGCTCATTATCACAGACACTATGAGAACGCCTATTGCGCTTCTCCCCGCCAGCCATGCCACGATGATGGCTGTGTATCCGTATCCCGCCGAAAGCCCCTCCTGCATGCGGAACTGTATGCCCGCCACCTCGGAAAAGCCCGCCACGCCCGCCAGCGCACCGCTGAGGAAAAGCACGAGTATGATGTTCTTCTCGGTTTTTATCCCTGCATATTTCGCTGCGTTCGGGTTGTTGCCTATCACTCTTATCTCGTATCCCCATATGGTCTTTTCCATCACGACATACATGACGGCCACAAGCACCAGAGCGAGTATAAAGCCGTAGTGCAGCCTTGTGTCGAAGAGCGAGCCGAGCTGTGCAAACTCGGGGAACTTAGGCGAAAGAGGGAAGTTGAACCCCTTAGGGTCTTTCCACGGACCATATACAAGGTATGAAACGATGGATATGGCTATATAATTCATAAGCAGGGTAACTATGATCTCGTTCACCCTGAGTTTTGCTTTTAAAACACCTGCGAATCCAGCCCATAAGCCTCCGAAGAGACCGGCGACGACAAACATCACGGGCAGTATGATGTATCCCTGTATGCCTGAGTAGAGAGCTACCCATGCGGCACCCACCGCACCCATAAGCAGCTGGCCTTCGGCACCGATGTTCCATATCTGCATACGGAATGCAATCGACACGGCAAGCCCTGTCACGATGAGCGGAGTTGCTTTTACTAATGTTTCACTGATGCCGTAGAATGAGCCGACAGACTCCTGCAGCATACCTGCATAGGCGGCGAAGGGGTTGACCCCTGCGATGAGCATTATTATGCCCGCCGTGGTCAGCGCCAGCAGTACCGAGAGGAACGGGGCTGTGAAGTTGAATATCCTTGAGCTGTCCGTGCGTTTGACAAATTTTATCACTGCGCCTTCTCCCCGCTCATAAGGAGCCCTATCTCTTCCCTCGTAGTGTTTTTCGGGTCTACGAATCCTGTCACTGTTCCTCGGAACATAACGGCTATCCTGTCGGACAGCTTCAGCAGTTCGTCGAGGTCTTCGGATATCAGTATGGTGCTCATGTTGTTCTCCATGGATTCCACTATCACCTTATGCACGTATTCGGCGGAGCCTATGTCCAGACCTCTCGTGGGATAGAGTGCTACCAGCACGGAAGGATTAAGCGACAGCTCACGGGCTATGATAACCTTCTGAATGTTTCCGCCGGAAAGTAGCCGTACGGGTGTGCCCATAGGGCCGGATTTAATGGAGAATTCCTTTATGAGTTTCTCCGCATTGGCTTTGATAGCCTTCTTATCCTGAAGGAATGCCTTGCGGAACTGTTTTTCTTTATAGCTTTTTAATATGAGGTTTTCTGAAACGGGCATTTCAGGAGCGATGCCCATGCTCTTTCTGTCTTCGGGGACGTGTGCAATGCCTGCGATGTGCTTCTTTCGGCTGTTCCCCTTCGTGATGTCTTCGTCTTCGAGGAAGATGCGTCCTGCTTTCGGCTCTTTCAGCCCTGTGAGAACCTCTGCCAGAGCTTTCTGACCGTTCCCCGCTATGCCTGCGATGCCGAGTATCTCGCCTTTGTGGAGGGCGATGGAAAAGTTTTCAAGGTCACTGAGACCTTTGTCGTTATCTACGGAGAGCCCTTTGATGTTGAGTATCTCTTTGCCTATCTCACGCTCTTTGCGCTCCCATACGGGCACTTCGTCGTTGCCTATCATAAGAGAGGCCAGGGTGTTTTCGTCGAATGAGCCTTTTGTCAGCTCCTTCACCGTTGTGCCTTTTTTCAGTATTGTCACTCTGTCTGAGAGAGCCATTACCTCACGCATCTTGTGAGAGATGAATATGATAGACTTTCCTTCGGAGCGGAGCTTATCCAGAAATGTGAACAGCTTGTCCGCTTCCTGCGGGGTGAGCACGGCTGTGGGCTCGTCGAGGATGAGTATACGGCAGTCACGGATGAGCAGTTTTATCAGCTCCACCCACTGCTGTGCGCCGATGGACAGCTTCCATATAGGTTCGTTCAGGTCTATGTCCATGTCGAACCTGTCTAGGATATCCTCCACCTGCTTCACTATGGCTTTCTTATTGAATATGGATTTGAGACCCTCAACAGAAAGCAGAATGTTTTCAAGCACGCTGTGGTTCCTGACAAGCATAAAGTGCTGGTGCACCATGCCTATGCCCGCCTTAATGGAGTCTTTCGGTGATGTGAAGACAGTCTGTTTGCCGTCGATGATGATCTTCCCCGTGTCGGGTTTATAAAGTCCGTTCAGGACATTCATCAGCGTACTCTTCCCTGCGCCGTTTTCGCCGAGGAGTGTGTGTATCTCCCCCTCGTATATGCCGAGGGATACGCCGTCCAGAGCTTTAACACCCGGGAAGGTCTTTACGATGTCTTTGATCTCTAATACTGGTTTCAATGCTAAGCCTTATAAAAAAAGATGCCCCCCGCTTTGTTACGACGGGGGGCTATGTTACTTATCTTTAATACTTTTATTAACCCGGGATGTTGCCCTGAACGCCTTCAACGAAGAAGTTCATGCCGAGCATATCACCGTCAGACATTGTAGTGCCCGCAGGTACTGCAACATTGCCTTTGTTGTCTTTTATCTCGCCTGAGAAGATGTGAAGCTCGCCTGCAACGATCTTAGCTTTAACATCGTTTACATAAGCCTGTACATCCGCAGGAACTTTATCAGACATAGGTGCGAGGTCAACGTATCCCTCTGTCAGGCCACCCCAGAGCTGCTCTGATTTCCATGTACCGTTGTGAACTTCCTCTGCGACTTTGTTGTAAACTGCAGCCCAGTTCCATACAGGTGCTGTGAGCCATGCATTAGGAACCTGCTCCTGCATAACAGAGTTGTAGCCGATAGCGAATGCGCCGCGTTTCTCTGCAGCCTGAAGAGGTGCAGGTGTGTCCTGGTGCATTGTGATAACGTCTGCGTCCACGTCAAGGAGTGTCTCTGCAGCGTCACGCTCTTTAGCAGGGTCGAACCATGTCTGTGTCCATACAACTTTAACAACAGCCTCAGGGTTTACGCTTTTAACGCCGAGTGTGAAAGCATTTATACCTCTGATAACCTCAGGGATAGGGAAAGCGCCCACATAGCCTATTACGTTAGACTTTGTCATTTTACCTGCTACGATACCTGCGAGGTATCTCGGCTGATACATACGTCCGAAGTATGTGCCCATGTTTTCGGAAGACTTGTAGCCTGAGCAATGCATAAATGTGATGTCAGGGTACTTTGCAGCAACCTCAAGTGTAGGGTCCATATAACCGAAGCTGGTTGTAAAGATGAGGTTGTAGCCTTTCTGTGCGAGGCTTGTGATGATACGAACAGATTCAGCACCTTCTGGTACGGATTCGATATAGTTAGTCTCTGTAACATAAGGGAGCTTAACCATTTCTTTACGTCCGAGGTCGTGTGAGAATGTCCATCCGCCGTCACCGACAGGTCCTACGTATACGAAAGCTGCTTTGATGTCTTTGCCTGTTTCGGCTTTTGCAGCTGATTGGTCTGCAGCAGCTTCTTCTTTAGGCTGGTTTGAGCAGCCTGCGAAAACGAGAAGTGCCGAAATAACGGCAAAAAGTAACAGTTTCTTCATTTTTTTATTCCTCTGTGGTTGATTAAAGTCTCTAAAGACTTTTACATTAAAGCCAAAGATATATTATGAAATACCCGTGCATAAATTGTCAATTTTATTTTAACTAAACTTTTAGTCCTTTTTCATATTCTGTATAGGTTTATCGGAAAAGATAGATATGCGGTAATCCCGCACCAGATTATGTATTACGATCTCTTTACCGTTATAGAGCACACGGTAAAGCTCGTAGCCGTCTTCGGCGAATACAGACTTTGTGCCCATCTTCATTTCTGTTTTGCCGAACATTTTATGATCGGAGCGGAAAGGGTAGTCGCCCGCATAAAAAGCGGCATAGAGGTCTTGTTTGAGATATTCTTTCTGTTTTTCATTGATAGGCAGGTTTGAGGATCTCATATCATATACGCCGTTTTCGTAGATTACCTGTGCATTTCCTTTGTGGAAATCGACGGCAAGCTGCATCCTTATGATGTCGTCTTCGATGAGTGAGTCGCCCTCTAGGCTCAGACTTTTATCGCCCTGGGTAAATGTGACGAACTGGTGCACCGTAGGCTTGTTCAGGTAAAAATTCGTACCGCATGCAAAGAGCATGAACGAGGCTAATAATACTATGAGATATTTCATCTTTCCTCCGAGCAAGGGTATTAATTAGCAGAAAAATTATACAAAATCAAAGACTATCGGGAACTTTAACAGTGAGGCTGGCGGCCTCTCTTTCGTTCAGTTCTATCTCCTGACCGTCTTTGACTATGGTAAACCCTTCGTCCGTCTGTGATATCCTGACGATATCGCCTGTTTTTATATCCTTGTCGGACCTGATGGTTACGACCTCAAATTCGCTCCCTGAAAAGCCGAACATATCCGTCAGACAGAAAGAACCGTCTGCGTAGAAGTCCGGTATGACTGCCCCGTGAGGGTCTGTGGACGGCGAGCCCATCTTTTCATAAATATATTGTATGGCTTCTGCATCGTTATAATGTTCGAGTACGTGTGCCTGTGCGTGCAGCTCATTTTCGGGTACGCCCATGTGGTGCAGGTATGTTTCCCATACCCTGTGAGCTTTTTTCAGCCTGAGAGCTTCGGATTTTCCCCTTTCTGTGAGGGATGCTTTATCAGGCGAGATGGTTATAAGTCCTTCATCAGACAGTCTGGAGATAGCGTTTGCAAACTGCTTTTTCGGAGCCTGTACATACTTCGTCAGCTCAGTGAAGGATATCACTCCTTCGGATTTGAATATACTGGCGATGATGTCCTCTGTTAGCTGCTGAGGGACTGCCTTTCTGTCACGCATATAGTCTGCGAGCATGCCGTATTTCGGAGCGAATATCAGCACTGCGAGGAACTGTGCAGTGGAGAAGAGCATGATAGCCCCGCCACCGGAAGAGTTCAGCCATAGAGAGAGGTACAGCCCGCCGAGTATGCTGGTAAAGCCGAAAACGGCGGCGAGCACCATCATCTTTTCCAGCCTGTCTGTAAGCAGATACGCAGTGGCGGCGGGGGTTATCAAAAGCCCCACGACGAGTATCACGCCCACCATGCTGACGGCGGAAACCACTATCAGCGACACACAGCCCGTAAATAGATATTTGAAAAACAGAACGGGGATGCCTATGGAAGCAGCCATGACAGGGTCAAAGCTGGTTAACTTAAAATATCTGAAAAATAGTATGATGATAGAGAGCACCACGGCGGAGACTATTGACGATACTATCATGTCTGTGTCGGATATGCCGAGTATGTCGCCCATTATGAAATGGAGCAGGTCTATGTGTATGTATTTGCTGAAAACAGAGACGAGGACGACCCCCGCAGCAAACACACCCGTATACATTATGCCTATGCTGGTGTCTTCCTTTATACGGCTGACCTTCGCCACGAAGCCTATCATGAAGACTGTCATCATAGCGGCTATCAGCGAGCCTATGAGCATGGCTCCCGCTGCTGCTTCGATGCCGAAGAAAACTTTCATAAACAGGTAGCCCGCACCGACACCCGCTATCATAGCATGGGATAGGGCGTCGCCGAGGAATGCCATCCGCTGAAGTATCACAAGGCATCCGGCAACGGCGCAGACCACGGCTACTATACTGCCGCCTATCAGCGCCTTCAGGAAATACATCTTTGTAAGCGGTTCTATGAGAAATGTAAAAAATACATCCATTTTTTAATCCTTTTCTGTATGTTTCAGTCACTGCGAGGATGCTGTACATCCGCGGCAGTCTTCCACGTCTAAACGCTCAAATGCGTTAGAAGATCACTTCCCTCTTTTAGGGTTCGTGATGACGAGGGATGCCTAATCCTTTATAAGGTCGGTGAAGACCTTCAGCTTTCCTTCGTATACCTCTGTCAACAGTTCCTGACGGAAAACAAGTGACGGAGGTCCCGCTGCGTAAAGTCTCTGCTTCACGAGGAGCAGTTTATCGAAATACTCAGATGCCGTTGCGAGGTCGTGATGCACTACGACAAGGGTTATTCCCGCCTTTTTCGCTTCGGCGAGAACATCGAGTATCGCATTCTCCGTGGCGGCGTCCACCCCTGCGAAAGGTTCGTCCAGCAGGAGTATCTTTGCCCCCTGAGCCAGAGCCCTAGCCATGAAGACACGCTGCTGCTGTCCTCCCGAGAGCTGACCTATCTGTCTGTCTTTAAAGTCGGACATGCGCACCATCTCGAGGCAGCGTTCGACTATCTCGTGGTCTTCTTTCGTCTCGTTCTGCCACCACCTGATGTGTCCGTAGCGCCCCATCATGGCAACATCGTAAACTGTCACGGGGTAGTCCCAGTCGACCGTACCCCTCTGAGGAACATACGCCACCATCCCCCTTGTCTGCTCCACGGGTTTTCCGAATATATAAACATCGCCGATGTCACGCTTAACAAAGCCGAGGATAGCCTTCATCAGTGTGGATTTACCCGCACCGTTGGGGCCGATGATGCCGACCAGTTCGCCTGTATTTATGACAAAGCTGACGTCCAGCAGAGCGGGCTTCGGCCCGTAGCTGACTGTCAGGTTACGCACCTGTATTGCGTGCTCAGTGTTCATTTTTATCATCCTTTTCTTCGATGGTGAATTTGTGCGAGGCGTTCACTGTCTGCCCCGCCTGAAACCAGTAGGTCTCTTCGTTCAGAGTGTTTCCGTGGTTCAGCACCTTTATACGTACGGCCTGTGATATGCCGTTTTCCGATGGGTTTGCCTTTACGAAAAGCTCGTGCTGCCCGTATGGTATCTCTGCCTCTACGGTGACAAAGGGCACTCTGTCGTGCACGCCTTCCTGTGCGGAGAATATCGTCTCTCCGTCCAGTGTCAGGCTGAAAGCAGATACCTCGTCGCCTATATCAAGTGCGAAGGGGTCCTTCTCCACGCCGAATGTGGTGGTTATCTCGAACGACACTGATGTCCTGCCCTTGTCCGTATCGACTGTATGTGCTGTCACTTCGGGAGCCCGTATGGAAAAGACGAGGAATACCGCTGAGAGTATCACCGCCCATACTGCGCCTGTGAGGATAAATCTCATCTAAGCCCTCTCACTATCTTTATAATGTTTTCACGCATCATGCCTATGTATGTCTCACCGGGGGAATCTTTGTCGCCCATGGAATCGCTGTAGAGCTCTCCGCCGATGTTTACGCCTGCGTCTTTGGCTATTTCACGTATCAGCTTCGGGTTTATGGTGGTTTCGAAAAAGATCGAGCGCACCTTCATCTCCTGTATCGACCTGACGACCATCTCACGCCTTTTTGGTGTGACGCCTCCGCCCACTTCGCTCCCCGTGCTCCAGCCTATTGGGGCCGTGTTTACAAAGCCGTACTCCTTTGCGAAATACTGGAATGCATCGTGGTTTGACACCAGCACTCTGTTCTCAGGGGGGATGACAGAAACCTCAGAGCGTATCCATCCGTCGAGAGCCTTTAGCTGTGCGAGGAATAGCTTTGCCCTTGCTATGTAGTTGTCTTTATTTTCAGGGTCCAGCTGTATCATAGCTCTTGTGATGTTATTGGTATATACGGCGGCATTGGCGGGGGTGAACCATGCATGGGGGTCGTTCACCTTTGTACCTTCCTTATCCATTATCAGCGGTTTGATGCCGTCTGTGGCTGTTATGAGCGGTTTGCCCGCATCTTCGGCGAGGGTTTTCATCCAGTTCTTCCCCTCGAGGTGCAGTCCGTTCTCTATCACAAGGTCGGCACTGCGCACCGCCTCGATGTCTTTCGGTACGGGCTGATAGGTGTGCGGGTCCTGCCCGGGGGCGAGAATGCTGATGACATTTATGTCTCCGCCTGCCACATGAGATGCAAAGTCATATATCTGAGTCGTTGATACTACGACGTTTTTTTGTGCATAGGAAAATGAAAAGAATCCTAAAAGAATAATAATAGTAAAAAATAGTTTATTAAGCATAGTTTATCCTTTCATATGAATAAAAATATTGATATTTAAGAATCGTATGTCTATTATAACGTAAATACAAGAATGTTACAGAGAAATCTATTGTAACTAATACTGTTAAGAAAAATTGTTCTTTTAATAATATTTTTCTGTAGACAAAAACCCAAAGTGTACTATCATATAACGTGTGATGCGGGAGAGTGTGTAATGTATGATAAGATTTTAAGAGAAAAAGAGCTTAAAGTTACTCCACAGAGGATATTTATCCTTGAGGAGATTAAAAAAATGGGTCACGCAAGTGTGGAAGACCTTCATGAAAAGGTTAAGAACTTCTACTCATCCGTGAGCCTCGCTACTATTTATAAGAATATCCACCTTTTGGTCGAGGAAGATATCCTTACAGAAGTGCCTATCCACGGCAGAAAGCCTGTTTATGAGATCAATACTGGCGATCATGTCCACGTGACATGCCCAATGTGCGGAAATGTCGAAGACCTTATGAATGTCGACACAAAGCCTTTTATGGATGAAGCACAGAGACAGACAGGCAGAAAGTATGAGCGTGTGGCTGTTATGCTGCAGAGCCCATGCCACAAATGCAACAACTAATTCTGATATATAAATCAGATGCAGAAGCCGACTTTCACGAGTCGGCTTTTTTTATGCGATAAATGTCCGTTTGAATGTATGTAATAAGACTAGCTCGGCAATAACTGTCATGGACTCGTACAGCCTTCGGCTAGTGCCGCAGCCCTGCGGACTTTGCAGTGACGTATCTTTTGTCATTGCGAGCGAATGCGAAGCAATCTTAGGAGAAATGAACAATCTAAGACTGCTCTTCAGTCCTTGAGATTCATTTTTATAGCTTTGAACTGACAGTGGGGGATGCACACTTCGCATCCGTCGCACAGCTCTTCTATGACCCGTGCCTTCTTCACGTATTCCACGGTGAAAAACTCTATGGCACGCTGCGGGCATTTAGATATACAGGCTCCGCAGCCCGTGCATCGTCTGCTTATCTCCGCCTTAGAACTTTTCGGCATGTATCTTTTCACGTTTCAGCGTGTCGTCAGGCCTCGGCTCTCTGTCCTCTGCGGGGTAGCCTATGCCTATCACGGACACGACGGTGAAGCTCTCGGGCAGTCCCAGAAGCTCTCTGACATACTGTTCGGAAGGCTTTTCCCCGCTGCGCAGGCGAACCTGTGCCCAGCAGCTTTTCAGCCCTATGGTCTCGGCGGTGAGCTGGAGCACGATGGATGCTATGGAGCAGTCTTCTATGCACACGTCGCTCTTCACCGTATCACCGCATATCACGAATGCAGTGTCGCACCCTGCGATGAATGACGAGCCTGCTGATTTCAGCTTAGACAGCTTTTCCAGAGTGTCTTTGTCCCGCACCATTATGAACTCGCACGGCTCAATGTTTCGGGAAGTGGGGGCGAGCAGCAGGGCATTTTTTAATATTTCTATCTTATTATCTTCTATGGCTTTATCGGTGAATTTACGCACACTGCGTCTGTTTCTGAGGATGTCGAGCATGTTTAACTCCTGATTGTTTGAGGAGTATATTAACCTGTGCTTCTGTCGGATGCAAGGGGTGAAAAAAGCCCCCGTTTTAAGGCGGGGGCTGTGATGTTTAGTAGGATTCCACTTCCGGGTCTGCCACGTCCTCGGGTGCGACGGGGTGCCTGAAAATGTAGTATGTCCATATCTGATAAGCGATAACCAGCGGCACAAAGATGCCCACCACGACAGTCATGATGGTCAGAGTATACTGACTGGATGAAGTGTTGAATGCGGTGAGGGAATAATCCATGTTTATGCTGGACGGTATCAAATTAGGGAAGAGCCCGATGATGCCAGTGAAGACAGTCAGCAGGATCGTTGCACATGAGAGTGCGAAAGCCGTAACTTTTTTGGTAAATCCCGATGCGAGAAGAGCTGCCACGCAGAGCGCAATAACTATAAAGAATGCAGGCATGCTGAAATAGTTGTCGTACAGCTTTGTGGAGAAAAGTGTCATGACGAGGAATGCCACGGCAACCACCACAAGGGGGACAAATATCTTCTTCGCTGTTGCTGCTGCTCTAAGGGCGAGGTCGTCCGTGGTCTTACAGCTGAGCCAGAGCGCACCGTGGAAAGCAAAGAGAAGGACGAAAAGCACGCCTGTGAGGAGTGCATAAGGGTTCAGCAGAAGGAAAAAGTGACCTTCGTATACGAACTGTCCGTCCACCATGTTTATCGGTATGCCTCTGAAAATGTTTCCAAACGCCACACCGAAAAGGAGCGTAGCGAGGAAGCTGCTGACAGTGATGACCTTATCCCAGCCTTTTTTCCAGCTTTCGGAGTCTTTCTTCCCTCTGAATTCGAAGGCGACGCCCCTGAATATCAGCGAAAAGAGTATGAGGAGCAGCGGCAGGTAAAGCCAGCTGAACATATAAGCGTATGTTGTGGGGAATGCCGCAAATGTGGCACCGCCCGCAGTGATGAGCCAGACTTCGTTACCGTCCCACACAGGGCCGAGAGTGTTTATTATCACCCTGTTGTCCGTGTCGGATTTAGCGATGAAAGGCATTACCATGCCCGCGCCGAAATCAAATCCGTCGAGCATGAAATAAACAGCCCACAGGAGACCCCATAGACCAAACCATATTATCTGTAATGTAGTCAGTTCCATTTAGTCCCTCCTTAGGCCGCTTCGGGGCCTTTTTTAGAGTATTTGACGAGCAGGAATATGTCGATGATGCCCAGAAGTGAGTAAAAGCCGACAAATCCTATGAGCGAAAGTATCACGTGCCCCGGTGTGAGGTTTACGGATACTGCATCCGATGTTTTCATCAGGCCGTATACTATCCACGGCTGTCTGCCCACCTCGGCGACTATCCAGCCGAGCTCGCCTGCTATGTATGGCAGAGGTATGGAGAAGAGGAGCATCTTCAGAAGCCACGGCTTGTTCTCTATCCCTTTTTTCAGGTAGAAGAGGACGAGTATACAGGCGAGAATGAAATATGTGCCGAGTCCGACCATAGCCCTGAAGCTGAAAAATGTCAGCCCCACTGGGGGACGTTCGTCTTTTGGTATGTCTTTCAGACCTGTGACCTCTGCGTTCCAGTCGTGGAAAGCAAGGAAGCTCGCCAGCTTCGGTATAGGAAGTATCTCTATGGTATTTCTTTCGTTTTCAGAATCGGGGAGTGCGAGGAGATATTCGGGAGCGCCTTTCTGTGTTTCCCACAGGGCTTCCATTGCGGCAAATTTCGAAGGCTGATAGTGTGCAACTTCCACTGCGCTGGTGTCGCCTATGGCAGCGAGGAAGAGGCTGGCAGCCAGTCCGAATACTGCGCCGAATTTAAGGCTCTTTTTGAAAAATGCCACTTCATTCTTCCGTAGAAGGTGATAGGCAGAAACACCCATAACAAGGAAAGCAGCCACAACCCAGCCCGAAGAGACCGAGTGGAAGAACTTTGACCATGCATAAGGTGAAAAGATGAGTGCTCCAAAATCAACCATTTCTGCTCTGCCGTTTTTAAGTTCGTATCCGACAGGGTGCTGCATCCAAGCATTCGCTATGAGGATCCAGAGAGCAGAGAGGTTTGACCCGAGGGCAACCATCCATACTGCAAAGAGGTGAGTCTTTTTACTTATTTTTTTCCATCCGAATATCCATATGCCGAGGAAGGTGGATTCAAGGAAGAAAGCAACGGTTGCCTCGATGGCAAGGGGTGCTCCGAAGATGTCTCCCACGTATTTGGAATATTCGGCCCAGTTCATACCGAACTGGAACTCAAGGGTGATACCTGTGACCACGCCTATGGCAAAGTTGATAAGGAAGAGTTTCCCCCAGAATTTTGTCATACGCAGATACAGCTTGTCGCCGGTGCGCACGTACATAGTCTCCATAAAAGCGACCAGGATGATAAGACCGAGGGTTAGCGGTACGAATATCCAGTGAAAACCGGCAGTCAGGGCAAACTGAAGCCTTGACAGTGCAATAGCGTCCATAATTTAACCTCCGCAGAATATATATATGTAGCATAACACATCTAATTAAACCGCAGTAGTTAAACTCTGTCAACGATTAAAATAGTATTTTGGTAGCATTTTAATTCATTGGTGTATATGGATTTGGTTATATATGTTAATGAGCATATATTATATATTATTGCTGTTGTGGGTAAAATTAAGCGTTTTAATGCTGACAATCGTTCATTAAAAAGTAACTCTGAAATAATAAAATTTAAATATATGTAAAAATGTACTTTTTTACCTGCTGAAACTTTTTATGCATTTAAACCAAACGATGTTAGGTGCTGTTTTTAAATGATCGCTTCATATATATCCCTTTTTTGCTTATGCCGAAGGCATGGACATATCCTGTTTTATGCTTTGTGACAGATGCATCATTACTGCTTTATATATGTATGTGTAAAACGGCTAATACATTGCTGAAAATGTATATTTAATATTTCGAATATTTATATTTATGCACCCATGTAAAAAACACAATTATACCCTCTCTGACATTTCCCTGATAAAAATACTTGTATTTTAATAACTTAGATTAGCGTCTAAATGATGTGTACTTTTGAACGAATACGAAATTATAAAACATGATTATTAATTATGCTCATTTCAGTTGACACGTCGATTTTAATTGGATATTCTCATAATATAAAATTAAAGTTTCAGATTATGGAACTTTTAAGGTTCATGAGGCAATATGCATCCCCTGTTTTACAGGATTGCTGACTGAGCAGACGAAAGCTAAATAAGGAGCTGTCTGATGAAAGAAAAGATAAATGCTGCTATCATCGGCCCGGGTAATATCGGGACTGACCTGCTGATCAAGGCTATGCGCAGCGATATTATCAATCCTGTCTGGATGGTCGGCGTTGTCCCTGATTCTTCCGGTTTGCAAAAAGCGAAAGAGCTCGGACTCAAAACCACTGCCGACGGTGTGGACGGTCTCGCGCCTCATATCGAAGCAGACGACATTAAGATCGTCTTCGACTCTACATCTGCCTATGCGCATAAAGCAAACTCTGACAAGGTGACAGCAAAGGGAGCCGTCATGATAGACCTGACACCTGCTGCCCTCGGGCCCTTCTGTGTGCCTGTCATAAATCAGAGCGAGCTGATGCAGGCGGAGCACAGCAATGTGAACATGGTGACTTGCGGCGGACAGGCGACCATTCCTATGGTAAAGGCTGTCAGCAGAGTACAGCCTGTGGAATACGCAGAGATCGTGGCTACTGTCGCATCGAAATCTATCGGGCCGGGCACAAGGCAGAACATAGACGAATTCACCGTTACGACGGCACGTGCCGTTGAAAAGGTAGGTGGAGCCGCAAAGGGTAAAGCTATCGTTATAGTAAACCCAGCCGAGCCGCCTCTTTTAATGCGTGATACTATCCATTGCCTCACTGTGGGCGAGCCGGATAAGGAAGCTATTACAAAATCCATACACGAAATGGTCAGCGAAGTTCAGAAGTATGTCCCCGGCTACAGGATAAAGAACGGCCCTGTCTTTGACGGAAACAGAGTGTCTGTCTTCCTCGAGATCGAAGGCCTCGGAGACTTTCTCCCTATATACGCAGGGAACCTCGACATAATGACCTCTGCAGCTTTATACACTGGCGAGCTTTTCGCATCAAACATGCTTAAAGCGGCTGCAGCTAAATAGGAGTTATGAAAATGAGCTTAGACCTTAAATTAATAGACGTTTCACTCAGGGACGGCATGCATGCCAAAAGGCATCAGATGTCTCTGGACTATATGATAGAAGTTGCTAAAAGGCTGGACGAGTCCAAGGTGCACATCATCGAAGTGACACACGGAGACGGACTCGGCGGAGATTCTATAAACTACGGCTTTGCAGCACACACTAATGAGGAATACCTTAAAGCTGTATGCAAAGAGGTTAAGAATTCTAAGATTTCTGTCCTCCTCGTCCCGGGCATAGGTACTGTGGAGCACCTTAAAAGTGCCGCAGACTGTGGCATCGGCAGTGTACGTGTGGCGACACACTGCACAGAGGCAGACATTTCCGAACAGCATATAAAAGCAGGGCTCGACCTCGGGCTGGATACCGTGGGCTTCCTTATGATGGCTCATATGATATCCGCCGAAGAGCTCCTCGTTCAGGCGAAGCTGATGGAGAGCTATGGTGCGCAGTGTGTTTACTGTACGGATTCATCAGGATACATGCTCCCCTCAGACGTAAAGGAGAAGATAGGTCTCCTCCGATCTGAGCTGCGCCCTGAGACAGAGATCGGGTTCCACGGACACGAGAACCTCTCTCTCAGCGTTGCGAACTCCCTCGCTGCTTTCGAAGCAGGCGCAAACCGCATAGACGGTTCTGCTGCCGGGCTTGGTGCGGGTGCGGGCAATACGCCTCTCGAGGTGCTTGTGGCTGTGCTCGACAGGATGAATGTTTCAACGGGGATAGACCTTTACGGTGTGATGGATGTTGCGCAGGATGTCGTATATCCGAATATGGATTCTCCTATCAGGGTAGACAGAGACGCGCTCACACTCGGATATGCGGGTGTTTATTCATCATTTCTGCTCTTTGCAAAAAGGGCTGCTGAAAAATACGGAATCCCTTCAAGGGATATACTGACAGAGCTGGGCAGACGTAAAACTGTGGGCGGTCAGGAAGACATGATAGAAGACGTAGCTCTTGAGCTGCTGAAAGGCTGAAGGTAAACGGGAGTCATAATGTTAGCCAAAGATATCAGAGAAAGCATTATCAAGATCGTCGGAGCAGAGCGCTTCATGGATGATAACGAGACGATAGCGGCATATTCATACGACGGATTCGTTGAGGAATCCGCACCGGATGCAGTCGTATTCCCCCTTACTACGGGGGAGGTCTCGGAGATAATGAAGATCGCCTTTGAAAATAAGATACCCGTGGTGCCCCGTGGCGGAGGGTCAAACCTCTCCGGCGGGACAGTCGCCGTGGAAGGCGGACTGATACTTAACCTGACAAAGATGAACAAGATAAAAGAGCTCAACTTCGGCGACAGATTCGCCGTGGTGGAGCCTGGCGTGATAAATGCAAATCTTCAGAAAGCATTAGCAGAACAGAACTATTTCTTTCCGCCTGATCCTTCGAGCATGGGCTTTTCCACCATCGGAGGAAACATTGCCGAAAATGCGGGCGGACCAAGATGCCTTAAATACGGCGTAACAGCCGACTATATACTCGGTCTCGAGGCTGTGCTCTCCGACGGGCGTGTTATACGCACGGGGAGCTGTAATGTAAAGGATGTCACAGGGCTGAGGCTTTCCAGCCTCTTCTGCGGTTCGGAGGGTTCTCTGGGCATAGTGACAGAGGCAACACTGCGCATAGTCGCACAGCCCGAAGCCTATAAGACCATTCTGGCGTATTACGACGATCTGGATAATACGGCAGAGACAGTGAAAGCCGTCATGGCGACAGGCATAGTGCCCGCTGCTATGGAGCTGATGGATAAGGTGACCATGAATCTGGTGGAAGACTCGGCGAAGCTGGGGCTCCCGAGGGATGTCGAGGGGATGCTTATCATAGAGGTCGACGGTGTGGCCGAGGGTGTGGTTAAACAGGCGGACAGGATAATAGAGATAGCGAGAGGCTGCGGAGCAAAGGAAATAAAAGTTGCAAAAGACGAGCAGGAGAGGGAAGCGCTGTGGAAAGCACGCAGAGCGGTACACGGTATCCTTTCCAAACTGGCTCCAAACTGCATAACAGAGGATGCGACTGTTCCTGTCAGCAACGTGCCGATTATGATAAAAGGTGTTCGTAAGATCCTTTTAAAATATAAAATTACTGCCGGACTAGTAGCGCATGCGGGCGACGGGAACATGCATCCTGTTATAGTGACGGACATAAGAGATAAAGAAGAGTGGGAGAGGGTGGAAAAAGCCACCGAAGAGATTTTCAAACTGGCCGTGGAACTGCGCGGAACCCTTTCGGGCGAGCACGGGATAGGGCTGGCGAAGAAGGCCTTCCTCCCCCTTGTGATAGACGAGAATACAAGAGACCTGACGGCTCTGATCAAGAAAACATTGGACCCTGCGGGGATACTGAACCCCGGTAAATCTGTCTGATGTGCGGTGACGTATGAAAGCAATGGAGCAGACATACAAATGCGGGAAATGCGGAATATGCATACAGACCTGCCCCGTGTATCAGGAAGACCTGACAGAGATGACCACCCCCAGAGGTAAGGTTCAGCTGATCAGGAGATACACCGACGGAGGGCTGGAGACCTCGAAAAACCTCCAGAAAGTGGTCTCAAAGTGCCTGATGTGCGGTGCATGCACAATGTACTGCCCCAGCGGGATAGACCACGAGGCTCTATATATAAGCATGCGTAAAAGCATGAAGCAGGAACACGGCGAAGACTGGAAGAAGAGGCTCTTCTTTCACCTCCTCAGCCATGAAAATAAGCTGAAAATATCGGCGGCGATAGCCTCAAAAGGTCAGAACGCCGTCTTTGAAAAACTATATAAGGATATCAGGCTCGGAAATGTAAAGATTTCCTCCATGCCGAGACTGAACAAACAGCCGATGCGGGACTCTCTGCCCGAAGTTGCAGAACCTTCGGGCGGGGAAGTCAGAGGCACGGTGCACTACTTCATAGGGTGCAGTACAAACTATCTCTACGGCTCGGTGGCTGAAAGCACCGTAAAGGTTCTGAATGCTATGGGGCTGCGGGTGAAGATAGTGAGGGAACAGGTCTGCTGTGGTCTGCCCATGTATCTGAAAGGTGCTGTGGAAACCTCGGCGGGAAACATACAGAAGAATATCGAGCTTTTCAGAGAAGCGGAAACAGTTATAACAGACTGCACCACATGCGGCTCGGCACTGACGTCAGGATATGAAAAGGTGATGGCAGAGCTGGGAGAGAGCACGGACGGTGCGGCAGGGCTGAGGGCGAAATCCCGAGACCTGCTCCGCTTCATAAACGAGAATTATGAATGGCTGGAAAACAGCATAGATAAAGATAAGGAAAAAGTGAAAGTAACGTATCATGCGCCATGTCACGAACGTAATCATGGCGGGAGCGCCGACGCACTGAAACTTCTGAATAGGATCCCCGTAATCGAATACGTACAGTCGAGAGGTTATGACGAGTGCTGCGGCGGAGGGGGGACATTCTTTTACGATTTTCCTGAACTGTCAAAGCAGATGACAGACAAGAAACTTGCTGCCGCAAGGGCCACAGGGGCAGAGCTCTGGGCTACGGGTTGTCCGGGATGCAGGATAAACCTGACAGGCTCTCTCGAAGATGGCGACAACATGCGGCTCGTACACCCTGTAGAGCTTATCGCAGGTGTTCTGAAATAGGAAAACACTTGTGTACGGCACGTGGATGAAGTAAAAGTTTCATAATGTAAAATTTATTTGGAGAGTACTATGCCGACATATGAGACTTACAGGGTTAAGGTTCTGGAAAAGACATTTAATATACTGGGTCTGTTCGACAAACGGGGAAAGACACTGACAGTAAAGGAGATCAGCGAGAAGCTGGCTTATAACAAAAGCTCGACCCTCAGACTGATCCGAAACCTCGAAGAGGCGGCATTCCTCGAGAGGGTGGAAGGTACGCAGACGTATAAGCTCGGCTTCGGCATATACTGCCTGGGGCAGCTCGCAGAGTCTTACGGGCATATACGCACAGCGGCAAAGCCTTTTGTCGAGGAGCTCTGCAGAAAGTGCGGAGAGACAGTGCACCTCGCTGTTATGCATAACGGGCAGGCGCTGTACATAGATAAGATCGAGAGCGAAAAGAGAGCACTGCGCATTATGTCTCGGGTGGGCTCTTCGCTGAACTGCCACTGCTCAGGTGTGGGCAAGGTGCTTTTGGCGGCTCTCAGTGATAAACAGCTTAATAATGTCGTGGAGGAATGGGGACTGCCGAAAGAAACAGAACACACCATCACGGACAGAGCAAGGCTGGACGAAGAATTAAAAAAGATCAGAGAGGCGGGATACGCCATCGATGATGAAGAGATAGAATACGGACTGAAGTGTGTGGCGGCTCCCATCAAGGATGCAGATGGGAAGACCGTTGCCGCAGTCAGTGTCTCCGGCCCGAAGGAAAGGATGGAGAGTGATCTCGAAAACTATATCGCTAAGGTCAAAGAGGCGTCAGTTTTGATTACAGAAAAACTGAAATCAGTGGGGTGACTATTTGAATAATACAGGTAAATGTGCTGTTCGGTACGCCTCATGAATGTTCCGTAAAAAAGCTGTAAATATAACCGTTTACAGCAGCAAATAAGATTTTTAATTACCGGCTTCATATGGAAGCACAAGGAGTTAAACTATGAAAAGGATTCTTACAGTATCAGTGCGTCTTAAAGTGACGCTTATGCTTATGCTCGCTGCGGGGCTCATGCTCCTCACAGGCTGCTCCAGCAGCAAGGAAGAAAGCGCAGAGTCTAAAGCAGAGAAGAAAGTTGTTATCAAAATGGCTCATGCCGCATCTGAGTCAAACCCCGGACACAAAGCTCTTGAGATGTTCGGCGAGATCGTAGCCAAAGAAACAAACGGCAGGATCACAACAGAGATCTATCCTAATGCTCAGCTCGGAAGCGAGAGAGAGCTTGTGGAAGGCGTTCAGCTCGGCAACGTAAACATGTGCTTCGTTTCATCTGCACCTGTTGCGGCTTTCCAGAAAGAGTTCTTCGCTCTTGACATGCCTTTCCTCTTTAAAGACAGAGCAAGCGTTTACAGAGTGCTCGACGGACCTGTAGGTCAGGAAATGCTTAAAAACATGGAGAAGATCAACATCAAAGGTCTCGGCTTCTGGGAAAACGGATTCAGAAACTTCAGCAACAGCAAACGTCCAGTGCATAACCCTGCTCCGCTCGCTTTCGGCGAACTCTTCACTGCTCTTCAGCAGGGAACATTCGATGCTCAGGAGACACCTATCAACCTCTTCTACGAAATGAAGTACTACGAAGTTCAGAAATACATAACAAAGACAGCACACCTGTACTCTCCTTTTGTTATCATGATGAACCTCGACCTCTTCAACAGCTTCAGCCCTGAAGACCAGAAGATTATCCTCGATGCAGTGGAAGCTGCTAAAGGTTTTGAAAGAAATATGGCTCAGCAGAAAGATATCGACGCAGAGAAAGCTATGGAAGGAACTATCGAGTTCATAGAGCTCACTCCTGAAGAGAAAGACGCTTTTAGAAGCAAAATGGGCCCTGTATACGAAAAGGTGAAAGCGAAAGCCGGAGCCGAAATAGTAGAGAAAGTTATAGCTGCTGCTACAGCAGAATAAATACACCTCTCTTAGTATGCTGCCGCTTATTGATCTGAGCGGCAGCACTTTTTTAAGGTGCCGCACCTTAGCTGTTTTAAACGGAGAGTTTTATGAAGATTTTACACTACCTGGACGAACACTTTGAAGAGGCAGTACTCGTCGTACTCCTCTCGGCTATGAGTATAATCATCGGTGTGCAGATATTTATGCGCTACGTAGTGCAGGAATCGCTTACATGGTCAGAAGAGCTCGCCAGATACCTGTTTATCTGGGTCTCTTACATTGGTGTCAGCTATGCTGTGAAAAGACATGCACACATCAGGGTGGAAGCCGCCGTGATGTTTATGCCTCCTAAGGTGAAGAAGTATGTCTATATCTTTTCCAACGTAATATTCCTCGTCTTTGCCCTTATGGTGGTAAAGGAGGGCTTTATCCTCAGTATGAAGATATTTAATTTCGGTCAGAGCTCGCCTGCGATGGGCATCCCTATGGGATATGTCTACCTCGCACCTGCCGTGGGCTTCCTGCTCGTTTTTATACGTCTTATCCAGAGTTTGATCAAAAACATCAAGGAGCTGAATGTTAAGGAGGAGCAGAAATGACCGCTTTAATACTGTTCGGCACATTCGTCTTCTTCCTCGTGGTAAACGTGCCTGTGGGTATAGCCCTCGGTACGGCTTCTATGGGTGCGCTGATATACGGCGGGCTCGTGGACAGCAGCTACCTCGCTCAGAGCCTTGTTACATCCATAGACTCGTTCCCTCTGATGGCGGTTCCGTTCTTTATCCTCGCCGGCGACCTTATGGGGCACGGCGGGCTTTCAAAGAGGCTGCTTGATGTGGGTGATATCATATTCGGACGTTTCACAGGCGGTCTCGCCCTTGTGGCTGTGGCTACCTGCATGTTCTTTGCCGCTATCTCGGGTTCCGGCCCTGCGACAGTTGCCGCCATCGGGGGGATCATGTTCCCTGCTATGGCTGCCAGAGGGTACAACAGGAACTTTTCGGCGGGGCTCGTTGCTTCTGCCGGCTGCATCGGGGTGGTAATACCTCCGAGCATTCCAATGGTAATATACGGCATCTCTGCCAGCGTATCGGTCAGCCAGATGTTCCTTGCGGGTATCATCCCGGGGCTTTTCATCGGCGCCGTGCTCATGGGTGTCAGCTATTATAAATCTAAAAAATCAGGCTATCACGGCGAAAAACACCATTACACCGCAAAAGAAATACTTGCCATCATATATGATGCAAAGTGGGCCATCATGGTGCCCGTTATCATCCTCGGCGGTATCTACGGCGGTATATTCACACCGACAGAGGCGGCTGCCGTTGCGGTGCTTTACGGATTTTTCGTCGGCATGTTCGTTTATAAAGACCTCAAGTGGGGAGAGCTGTATCATGTGATCAGCAAATCCGCACTGACAACAGCCACAGTAATGATCATTGTCGGTACTGCCACGGTATTCGGCAGGGTGCTCGCCATTGAGGGCATCCCCGTGATGATAGCGAAATATATCACGCATATCACAGACAATCCTATAATGATACTTATCTTCATAAACCTTATGCTCCTTGTCGTGGGCTGTTTTATGGAGACACTGGCGGCTATCATCATCCTTTCGCCTATACTCCTGCCTGTTGTTCTGGCTGTGGGTATAGATCCGGTTCACTTCGGCGTTGTTATGATAGTGAACCTTGCGATAGGTTTCATCACTCCGCCTCTGGGGCTGAACCTCTTTGTCTCTGCACGAGTGTCGGAGATAACTCTGGAGGATGTGTCGAAGGGGGTTCTTCCGTTCCTGCTGGCTATGATAGTGGTGCTTCTGGTGCTTACATACGTGCCCCAGATCACGCTGTTTCTGCCTAATCTTTTTGCTAACTAAGGTTTACGACCCAACCTATATTGACATGATGGTCCTTTTGGACACCGGGTGTATGAAAGTGCACCCGGTTTTTTTCATAATTTAGCGTTGAGTTTTGTTTTTCATAGCGGTAATGTATACGTCGCAATGGATGCTTGGTTTATTAAAATATCGCAGGTTTTAGCTATGTCTTATCTGTTTTTAGTATTGAGCGCACTTATATGGTCGGGAAACTTTGTCCTCAGCAGGGGGATGCACGATGTTATCCCTCCTTTCGGTCTGGCTTTTTACCGCTGGGTTGTGGCGGGGCTTATACTGCTGCCTTTCGGTCTGCCTTACATGCTGAAGCAGATACCTGAGCTTAAGAAGAATTTCAAATATCTTCTGGTGCAGGCGGTGCTGGGCATTGCATGCTTTAATACTATGATATACGTGGCGACACAGACCACTACGGCGATAAATGCCGTGCTGGTGAATTCCTGCATCCCTGTTATTATCGTTGCCGTATCATGGTTTATGTTCAGAGACAGGGTTAGCATCAGGCAGGCTGCGGGGATCATCATATCCCTCGGCGGTGTGGTATACATCATTGCAAAGGGTGATGTGGAGACTCTTCGTTCGCTCTCTTTCAACAGGGGCGACCTTGTGGTTCTCGTTGCGGCTTTTGTATGGGCTGCTTATTCTGTAAATCTTAAGAAATTCCCTAAAGAGCTCAATCCTATAGCATACCTTACAGCTATCTCCATGATAGGCGTTTTGATACTTCTGCCGTTTTATCTGCATGAGACATTCGGGGGCAGACCCGTTCATTTTAACACGCCTACTATCGCTTCCGTGCTTTATGTGGGGCTCTTTGCCTCTGTCATAGCATTCCTCTTCTGGAATAAGGCTGTGCGTGATGTCGGAGCGAATAAGGCAGGTCCTTTCGTACACCTTATGCCTGTCTTCAGCACAATACTCGCTGTGATATTTTTAGGTGAGTCACTTATGGGATTTCATCTGAAGGGTATCGGGTTCATATTTACGGGTATCCTGCTGACGACGCTGAATATAGGAAAACTGCGTAAAGGCTAGTTTCTGAATTCCGGCGGAAGCTCTATTTTAACAGCGAGCCCGTTTTCATTTTCAAAAGAGATATTCCCCCTGAGCTGGCGCACCAGAGAGTTCACGACAGTGAGCCCGAGGCTGTCGCTCGAAAACTCAGTATCTATTCCCACGCCATTATCTTTTATACATAGGGTGCTTGATTCATCGTCGGTTTTGAAGCGTATTTCGATCTGTTTTTCCTGTGTGTCTTCTGGGTATGCATGTTTTATGGAGTTGGTTATCAGCTCTGTGATTATCAGTCCGCACGGCACAGCCTTGTCCAGTGATATTGTCATGTCCTGAATATCTGTGATGAATGTTATCTCGTTTTCAAAAGAGAGCGTACTGCTTATGTCGAAGATGAGCTTTTCTATGTACTGCTTAAGGTTTATGGCGTTCAGACCTTTTGTTTGATAGAGCAGTTCGTGTATGAGTGACATAGACTTTATCCTTGCTACGGAGCTGTCCAGATACTTTTTCGGCTCGTTGTCGTCCAGCTTATCCGCCTGAAGGGAGAGCAGACTGCATATTATCTGCAGGTTATTTTTCACCCTGTGGTGCACTTCCTGCAGGAGCACTTCGTTTTCCTGTATTTGTCTCAGCATGCTTTCTTCATTTTCCAGCTCTTTTGTGATGTCTCTGAAAACGAGGACAAATTTCTGGTCCCCGTCGTATGTGTTCAGCATGCGCATGGTCATTTCAACGGGGATGGCTTGTCCGTTGCGGTTCAGCAGATGCTGTCTGTTTGTCACCTCAAAGTCCGATGAACTGAGCAGCTTGAAAGAGGGGAGTTCATGAAGTGAGAATTTTGTGCCTGCATCTTTATCTTTTATTATTATATCCCTGAGGTTTACGCCTATTATATCTTCTTCCATCCCCAGCTTTTCCGCTGCGAAGCTGTTCATGAAGAAGATATCTCCGTCCACATCGACACCTATCACCCCTTCGCTAAGGGACTTCAGAATGGCACTGTGCTGGTTTGTGATGTTCTGCAGGGCAGTGCTGAAGCGGACCTCATTTGAAACGTCCATGATGCTGATGTATAGATAGTTGCTGTCTTTGAACTTCACGGGGAAGGATGTCAGATGGACATTCATCACTCCGCCGTTCTTGCCGTGGTGCTTAACCACCTTTGAAACAGGGGTCGGCTTGTTCGAGTTCATGAATATCTCTGAGTCGCTCTTAGTGACGAATATTTCTCTGAAATGCATCTCTTCCAGCTCAGACGGTTCGAATCCGTAAGACTGCAGAAAGGCCTGGTTAGCATCTACGATGTATCCCGTCTCCATACTGACCAGAAGCTGTATGGTGGATGATTTATGAAAGAGGGCGTCATACCAGTCCTGTCTGACGATGATCTGGTCGAGGGCCAGCACATCCTGTGTTACATCTTTGATAAATCCCACGGTCTTTTCCAGCTTTCCGTCCATGGCAAAGTAGTCTGTGTATGAATACTGCAGCATAATGTCTTTGGCATATTTTGACTGGGTATTGTGCATGTTGGACTCCAGACCGGAGCTCACTATGTTTGTTATCCCGTGTGCCTTTATCATATAGTCCAGTACAAATCTGTTCTGGAGGTCTCTTGATCTCATTATCTCGTCGGGGGTGTATCCCGTGATCTTTTCCACTGCTGGGCTGATGAAGTCTACGTGCATGTTAGGCGTGTAGCGCACTATGAAAACTATGTCTTTCGATGCTTCCGCCACATTTTTAAAGAGGAATTCCTCCTGCTTTCTATCCACTTTCACTTTTTCAAAGTGCATGAGAACAATGCTGACGGCAGTGATGAGTGTGAGGGCGACGGCTATGTGGTATCCCAGAGGGACAAACCACTGCATATGCTCGATGAGGGTATAGTCTGCCTTATGAACTCCCCATAAGAAGAGTGTTATCCCTGCTATCTTTCCGCCGTAGCCAATGTCTTTTGTGTTTTTATAAAGTTTTATCCCTGTGTATGCATAGATGATAGCCGACAGGATGAACACCGTATGGCTGATGCATGAATTGTCCAGTAAAACAGCATCGAGAAGTGTCAGCAAGATCGCAAATATTATAAGACTGAAAAGAGCCGTCTTCTGCCTTTTGCTGTTGAGGAAGCTGAGCCCTCCCATCAGCATGAAGACACTGTTGAAATATATGAATGCAATGCTCAGCTCAGAGACGCCTTTGTCGGCAAAGCCTGCTATGGCGAGTGCACGCAGTGTCAGTGCAATGGAGAAGCATGCCCAGCTGATAAACCAGAAGAATAGGTATCGGTTCTTTTCTATATAGAAAAGAAGGAGAAATACCATTGTGAATATAACTGTTGAAGTGAGTGTAGACAGTATGTCATAAAAAACTTCGTGCATCCCTTTCCCTAGCTGTTTGTTCTGCAGTGATAAAGCACTGCGCCTGAAATATCCTGCAGAGGGAGTATGCTGTCCACCCCTCCGTGCTCTATAGCCATCTTCGGCATACCGAATACAATGCTTGTCTTTTCATCCTGTGCGATGTTATAAGCCCCTGCCTCTTTCATCTCACGCATTCCCCTGGCTCCGTCGTCGCCCATACCCGTGAGGATGACTCCGATGGCATTTTTCCCGACGTATCTGGCTCCCGAGCGGAAGAGCACATCGACGGAAGGTCTGTGTCTGCTTACAAGGGGACCTTCTTTTGTCTCAACGTAGTATCTGGCTCCGCTCCTCTTTATCAGCAGGTGCTTATTCCCGGGGGCAAGTAAAACCCTGCCGGGCAGTACAGTATCGCCGAAATCCGCCTGTTTTACTGATACTCGGCACAGGCTGTCGAGCCTGTTTGCGAATGAAAGTGTGAAGTTCTCAGGCATATGCTGAACTATCACGACCCCGGGGCAGTCCGCAGGGAGCCCCTGCAGGAATACCGACAGAGCCTCTGTACCGCCTGTTGATGCGCCGACAAGTATGACCTTTTCGGTTGTTTTTATCATGGAGTGGCTTGTTGCGGCGGTGAGCACGGCGTCTGCGGTCAGCTTTGGCTGAACCTCATAAGTTTTACCCGATATCTTCCGCACTTCAACCTTTGCGGCGGCTTTCACGGCATCGCATATCAGTATCTTAGATTCTTCTATAAATGCTTTGGTGCCCAGTCTGGGCTTTTGTATTATATCAACAGCGCCGTATTCCAGAGCTTTTATCGCCGTGTCGGAGTTATGCTCGGTAAGGCTGGAGCACATCACGATGGGTATAGGGTGCTGTGTCATTATCTTTTTAAGGAAGGTGATGCCGTCCATCTTAGGCATTTCAACATCCAGTGTTATAACGTCAGGTATGAAGAACTTCATCCTTTCTGCAGCGGCGAACGGGTCTCCGCAACAGACCACTTCTCCTATTGCGGGGTCGGCAGACAGTATTTCCTGCAAGGTTTGCCTCACAACAGCCGAATCATCCACAACCATTACTTTCAGTTTGTTATTACTCATTATACACCCTGCAGCCTGGATATCTTTCTGACGTATACAATGCCTGTCTCGGTCGAAAAATACAGCTTTCTCGTGAATTGCCCGCCGATGTCCTTCGCTTTTATATTATAGCCTAATTTCTTCAGGACATTAATGGCAGAATAAATATTCTTTGTTCCTACTGTTTCGTCCTTGCTCTTGTATTCAAACATATCGGATCCGCCAAACAGCTTCACCTCTATTTCCTTCTGGCATATATTCATTGCTGCGAATTTCATGTGCATGTGTTCTATGGAGTGGTCGACGTACTTGAATTCGTTCTGATCTTTTTTATAAACTGTTGTGGAGTCGGGGAGCATGCTGTGGCATATCATCCCCATCTTCTGAGCGTGGGAAAACATTGTGACAGAGATGCATGAGCCGAGCACGGTATTCACCATAGAGGGGGCATCGGAAAAGAATATTTCCCCGGGCAAAAGGTATGTACAGCTCGCATCGTCAAACATATCAGACTCTCACGTATACTGTCGGCGCATAGTTTTTCAGCGGGAGAGTCATGCCGTGGATAGACTCTGAGTGCCCCATGAAGAGGAATCCGCCGGGCTTTATGTATGAGCAGATGGTGTTCAGCACGCGTTCCTGTGTGGGCTGGTCGAAGTAGATTATGACATTCCTGCAGAATGCGATGTCCACTTTTACAGGGAGTATGTATTTTTCGTCTTTCAGATTGTTCCTGCCGAAGCGTACTTTGCTCCTCAGTTCCGGTTTAAAGCGGAGCAGTCTGTCGGCTCTGTTTATGGAGCGCATCATGTATTTCCTCTGGAGGTCTCGGGGTATGTCTTCTGACTTTTCTTCGGAATATACAGCGGTGCGCCCCACCTGAAGAACATTCGTGTTTATATCAGTGGCGAATATATTGAAATTTCCGCGGATACCGTAAAACTCAGAGAGAACCATCGCCAGTGTGTACGGTTCTTCACCGGTAGAGCTGGCAGAGCTCCACACATTCAGAGTTTCTTCAGTTCCGAGCCCGTGAGTTTGCGCCAGATGGGGGAGTATGCGCTCCGTCATCAGCTTGAAATGGTTCGGCTCGCGGAAAAAGTCGGTCTTGTTAGTGGTTATCACGTCTATAAGGTGGAGCCTTTCGGGGTTGTTCTCGTCGCTTTCGAATACATATTTCAGGTATTCATCATAGCCTGCATATCCGAGGTGCTTTATGCGCTTCCTCAGTCTGCCTTCCACCATGTTTTTCTTATTTTCTGTTAGTTTTATCCCGCAGGTGTCTTCGATAAAGTCTTTCAGCTTAACGAAATCTTTATGCTTTAACTGCTGGGAAAAGATGCTTTCCTGAGAGGTCATCTGTCCTCCGATAAATTTAAAGCACTCCTGCCGCATTTGACAGGAGTGCATGAAATAATTGGTTCCTTACTTTGCTTTTATACTGCTGCGGGTTCTTCTGTCCCGTTGTGTGTTTCAGCTTTTGATGCTATGCTCACTATCTCGTCAGAGGAGAAGACGGAGTCTATGTTCAGTATGATCACAAAGCCTTCGTCCCTCTTTGCCATGCCGTTTATGAACTCTGTGCGGAGCTGTGTGCCCATCTTTGGTGCGTCTTCGATGTTTTCGCCGTCGAAGTCCACGACCTCCTGAACAGAGTCGGCCAGTGCGCCGAGTACAGTGGATTCCTCGTCTATCTCAACCTCTACGATTATCACGCATGTGTTGACGGTTTTCTTGGTCTTTCCCATGCCGAACTTACATCTGAGGTCCAGCACGGGGACGACATTGCCCCTGAGGTTTATGACGCCTATCATATATTCCGGTGTCTGAGGCACCTTTGTAACGCTGGTGTAGTCCAGCACCTCGCGCACAGACATGATATCCACGCCGTAAACATCGTCTGCCAGAGTGAATGTGAGCACCTGACAGCTTTCGTGTTTTTTGCTGTTACTGTTATCAGACATCACACTCTCCTTAGAAGCTTTCAAAGTCGGCGTCCAGCCTGTCCTTTTTGGATGTGTCTTCGGACATGTCGAGCATTATGCCGTCACCGTTTCCGTTTGACTTGCCGTTGCCGTTGGCAGATTTTGCCTTTTGCTTTGTGTCGCTGCTGAGAGACTTAGTTTTTATATGTGCCGCAGGTGTATGGTGTTTCTGCACTACTGGCTTCCTGTATGTTGAGCCGCTGTCGGACATTTTGAAGAATGCCACAGCCTGCTGAAGAGCGCTCGCCTGACCGGAGAGTTCCTCGGATGTGGCGGCCATCTCTTCGGATACGCCTGCGTTTCTCTGTATTACCTGATCGAGCTGCTGGATGGCAGTGTTGATCTGCTCTGAACCTGTTCTCATCTCACTGCTTGCCGCTGTGATCTCCTGAACTAGTTCTGCTGTTTTCTGTATGTCAGGGAGTATCTGACCGAGCAGTGCGCCTGCTTTCTCGGCGATATCTACACTGCTGGATGACAGTTCGCTGATCTCTCCTGCTGCTTCCTGACTGCGTTCGGCGAGCTTGCGCACTTCGGATGCCACCACTGCGAAGCCTTTGCCGTGTTCGCCTGCTCTGGCTGCCTCTATGGCTGCGTTGAGTGCGAGCAGGTTTGTCTGTCTGGCTATCTCTTCGATGATGGATATCTTATCAGCGATGTCCTTCATTGCTTTTACTGTGGCTTCCACTGCTTCACCGCCGTCTTTGGCATCGGATGCAGCTTTCAGAGCTATCTTCTCTGTCTGGAGAGCGTTGTCTGCGTTCTGGTTGATGTTGGACGCCATCTCTTCCATAGATGATGATGCTTCCTCTGCGCTGGCTGCCTGCTCTGTTGCGCCCTGAGACATGTCCTGTGCTGCGGAACTGAGCTCTGTGCTTCCTGATGCTACGTTGTCTGCAGAGTTTTTAACATCTGCGACGATAGAGCGGAGCTGGTCGACCATTGCCTTGAGGTCGCCGTAGAGACCTGTGGGCTGTCTGCCTTTTACGCTGTTGAACTGAACGTCGAGGTCGCCGTCTGCGATGCGTTTAGCTATCTCTGCCATCTCTCTTGGCTCTCCGCCCAGAGGAGCTTTCACAAACTTAGTGATAAGCCATGCGAAGAAGATACCTATGAGCAGACCTGCTCCTGATATTGTGAGCACCATTCTGATGGTGAACTGGTTGCTCGCCTCGACCTGTGGTCCGAGGAGATCCTGGCTTTCCATAATGGAGAGCTTAAGGTTTTCTGTGTATTCGGCTATTTTCGGCCCGAGGACATCGAGAGTGTTGCTTACGAGATCCATTCTGCTGTATATATTTTCTGTCATTACGTCGAATGATTTAACGTATTCGTCTCTCAGGCTCATTGTAGATGCAAAGAGGTCTTTTTCTGTTTTGTTTCTCAGCAGTTTCCCCAGAGGCGCTGCGACAGTATCGAACTCTTTGCCTGTCTCTTCACGTACACGCACCTCAGACTCTTTATCGCCTGCTTTTGAAAAGCCGAGAGCATAGTATCTGGCGAGCATCAGGTGTTCCTGCAGTCTGCCTGCATAATAGGCTGCGTCTGAGTTGCCCTCTTTAAATGCTATGTGCATGATGTCTGTCATGTGCTTGCGCATTTCGAGACCGATAACGCCGAGTTTTTTGATCTCTGCGTTTCTGTTGTTTATCGCTTTGTCTACCTTGTCGAATGTTGCGACATATTTGTCCAGCATGCCGTCAACTTCGCCGAGAGTCTTAAGTCTCGCAGGGTCTTTTATCATATCTTTTGCTTCTTTCATGAATTCATCAGTTTTGGCAAAAAAATCGAGTGTCGCCTGATGGTCGGCGTCAGAGTTTGTGATAAGGAAGTCCTTTACCTTCATCCTTGTCATCAGCATGTTTGCTTGAATACGTCCAAGCATGTTGGTGTTCTTGGCTTTTCTCCTGTACTCTGAAAAACCTTCGGAAGCTTTGTCAATACCGACAAATGAAGAAGTCGCTACGATTACCAGGATTAAGAGAACTACAATAAAACCTGCAGCTATCTGTGTTCCTACTTTCATGTTCTTAAACATTTTCTTTCCTCCAAAATAGCTATTGAATACTTGTATATATCTTCATTACATCTATTATCAGCGCGACGGAGCCGTCGCCGAGAACGGAAGCGCCTGAAATACATTCCACGTCTTTAAATGATTTACCCAGAGATTTGATGACCGTCTGATGGTCGCCAATCACGCTGTCTACCACAAAGCCTATCCTGCGGCCTTCCAGCTCGATTATTACTATCTGTTGTATCTCGGGCAGTTCGTCTGTGATGCCGAAGATGTCGCGCATTTTCACATACGGCACGAGGTCGTCACGGACTTTGAGTATCCTTCTGCCTGATTCTGTTCTGTGCAGTTTTTCTTTGAATTCGATGCATTCGTTCACGATGGATAGAGGTATGATGAAAAACTGTGTTCCTATCTGCACGAGCAGTCCGTCGATGATGGCGAGGGTGAGCGGCAGTTTCAGCGTGATGGTGGTTCCTTTACCTTTTACGCTGTCTATCTCTATGGTTCCTCTTAGCGCTTCGATGTTTCTCCTTACCACGTCCATGCCGACGCCTCTGCCGGAGACATTCGACACGACAGCCGCAGTGGAGAAGCCCGCTGCAAAGATCAGCTCGAAAGCCTCTCTGTCTGTCAGTTCTACGTTTTCCTGTATCAGCCCTTTTTCCAGAGCTTTTTTGATTAGGACATTTCTGTCCAGTCCTTTACCGTCGTCTTTTATCTGTATCAGTACAGAGTCTCCCGAGTGTTCGGCAGAGAGTGTGACAGTGCCTTTTGCGGGCTTGCCTGCTTTCAGTCTGTCTTCGGGGGATTCTATACCGTGGTCTACCGAGTTTCTGACCAGATGCACCAGCGGGTCGCCGAGCTTTTCTATGACAGTTTTGTCCAGCTCGGTATCTTCGCCTTTGGTTATCAGGTCTATGTCTTTGCCCAGTTCTTTGGCCAGGTCTCTGACCAGTCTTTTATATTTACTGAATGTTGTGCCGATGGTGAGCATGCGGATGCTCATAGTGTTGTCTCTGAGTTCCCAGACGAGCCTTTCCACCTCTTCGGCTATCTTGTGCAGTTCTGCGTTGTTCCCTGCGGCGGCTGTCTGGTTCAGCCTTGCCTGTACGGTGACCAGCTCACCCACTAGGTCTACGAGCGAGTCGAGTTTTTCAGAAGGGACACGAACAGATGCGGCACTTTCCGCAGCCTGCTTTTTGGCTCTGATGTTTTTGATATGTTCCTGTTCGTCGAGGGCGGATTTGACAGCCTCGGGTGCTACCAGCCCCTCTTCGACCATCATTTCGCCGAGCATTTTCTTTTTGGATATCAGTTTGTCCAGAGCTTCTTTTGTGATGTCGCCCTTTTCGAGAAGGATCTCACCCAGTTTCTTGTAGTGATCCTTCTCTATGTAGTCATTGTCGATGACGCTTATTATTATTTCGCTGTCGTCTTCAACAAAGATGAATACGTCCATGATCTCATTCTTTGTCTTTGTAGTGGTGAGGATTATGTCCCAGAATGCATAGCATTTTTCGGGATTCATATCTTCGAGTGGCGGGGTTGCCGTAGTGTGGGCGACCACTTTCGATTCTCCCATTTCCTCCAGTTCCAGTATGAGGAGCTCAGGGTCTGTCCCCTGCATGAGTATATTCTCATTAGGTTTGAATCTGATTCTGTATGTTGTTTCTTCTTTGCTCTCTTTAGCATCAGAGCTGCTTTTGTGGTGCTCTTTTTTCTCTTTCGGTGCGGGGGCTCCCTGACACCTGCGGAAAAAGCCGAGTATCTCCATCGCAAGGGGCGAGTCCGCTTTTTTCAAAGAGTCTTCGAGCAGTTCTTTGATGACGTCGCATGTCTTCAGAGAATAGTCGAGCATGTCTTTTGTAACTTTCAGCTCGCCGTTTCTGACCATATCGTATGCCGTTTCCACGTCGTGCACCAGATGCGCCAGGTTTTCAAAACCAAACATCGCTCCGGAACCTTTGATAGTGTGCATAGCACGGAATATCCTCGCTACGACATCCATGTCTTCAGTGTTGTTTTCGAGTTCCAGAAGTGATTCTTCCAGCTCCTGAAGCAGTTCCTGCGCTTCCTGGATGAATACTTCCTGATGCACATCTACGGCCATGATTATTACCTCAATACTTTTTTGGTCACTGTAAGGAGCTGTTCAGGTTTGAATGGTTTTACTATCCATCCTGTGGCTCCGGCGGATTTACCCTCTGCTTTTTTGCTGTCCTGAGACTCTGTGGTCAGCATTATGATAGGTATGAACTTAAACTTTGCCTGTGCGCGCAGTTCTTTTATCAGCGTGATGCCGTCCATGTTGGGCATGTTAAGGTCGGTTACGACCATGTCGACAGTGTTGGAGCCTGCTTTGCTCAAAGCGTCTTTGCCGTCGGATGCTTCGATAACGTTGTAACCCTCTTTGGTAAGGGTGAATTTGACCATTTGTCTGATGCTTGCCGAGTCGTCTACCGTGAGTATTGTTTTAGACATATTAAGCCTCCTTTACTAATACGCAGGAGCTGTCTTTCTCAAAATGACACCCCTTGTGTCTGGTGAATCCTATGCAGTCTGTTCTGCCGTAAAACGATGCTTTGTCGCCGCTGATGGTGAACAGCTTGCCCTTTGTGCCGAAAGCTCTGTGGGAGCTGCATATGAGCTGGATGAATGTGAGGTCTATAGCTTCGGCTTCTTTGATGTTGAGCTCGAGTGAGCTTGTCTGGCTCAGCAACTCGACTATCTTCTTATGCAGGGAATTGATATTCGCTACAGTCAGAGCACCTTCGATGCTGAGAACAGAACTTTCGTCATTTTTTTGGCTGAGAGTCATCTTTATCATGTTAATCTCCTAAAAGAGTTCTACGTTATCGTCGTCGTTATTCTGCTTGCTGTGGGAACCTTTTCCGTCGAATATCTCCCGCTCTGATTCCATTGTGTATATGTTCTTCAGATGGCTTGATATCTCTTTCACGTTCAGTTTCAGTGCATAGCCGTCGTATGAGGCGAATGCGGCCGCCATGTCGTCCATGTCTTTTTTAAATATCTGCATAGGCTCGATCACATGCTCGATACGCTGGCGGTTTATGTCCTGATACTGCATGGATACGACCATGCTGCTTATCTCGTCTGCCAGCCCGTTTGCCGACTGCTGCAGAGCCATAACTATGTCGTTAGAGCTTGTGAGTGAGTCGTTCAGGTATTCGAGAGCCTGAGCGATCTCCTTTTCGGATGTTTCCTGTATCTCTTTTATGTTTTTAACGTCGCTGACGGCCTTTGTGTGTATGCCGGAGATGCTGTTTGCGACGCTGTCGACTATGCTTCGTATCTCGGCAGAGAATTCGTTGGATTTCTCAGCCAGCTTTCTCACTTCGTCTGCGACCACGGCGAAGCCTCTGCCTGCGTCTCCTGCTCTGGCTGCCTCTATGGCTGCGTTGAGTGCGAGAAGGTTTGTCTGGTCTGCGATGTATTCAACATTTACAACAGTTTCCTTAATGGTGTTTATATCCTGGATGGCCGATGAGAGCTTTTCGTTTGTGTCCTCTATCAGCCTGTAGATGCTGTTCATCTCTGTCAGTACGTTTGAGAAGACGGCCTTTGTCTTATCCACGAAGCTGTCGCCTGATCTGTCTGAGCCTGTGAATGCTTTTACAGCCTGAGATGCGTTTGATGCCTGATCTTCGGCCATGGATATCACAAAGTTAAACTTCTCGGAGATGACATTGTGTGCTTCTTCGCTGTCTACGTTTGCTTTGAGAAGCTGACCTTCGAGGATGCTGAGCAGCTCTGCTCTTTCGTTAAGTATCCCTGCTACAGGTGCCATGGATTTTTTAGATTCCTTTGCGCATTCTGCCTCGTGTCTGCCGAACTCTATCGATTTCTGTGCGCATGCTCTTTTGATGATGTAGAGCATAACGACTATGACTGCTGCAGTAGATACGGCATATACGGATACTCTGACGAGCATGCCCGCTGCAAAGACAGATACTGCCTGAAGTATAATGAGTGCCGTAAGTATGATGTAGAGCGGTGCTAGTTTTTTTATCATGCTGTTTCCTCTGTCTTTTCTATAGGGTCTAGGATTCCGTGTATCTTTTCCATGAGCTCATCATGGGAAAAAGGCTTCTGAAGTATCTGTACACTCTCCAGTCTGGAGCAGAAGCATTTTATGTCGTAGTTCATGTATCCTGTGATGACCAGTACGGGGGTGTTCATTCTTTTGTGAACCATGTACTCCAGGATATCTATGCCGGATACCTTAGGCATCATGATGTCCAGAAGGATAAGGTTAAATGTATCAAGCCCCGAAGTGACCCTTATCACGTGCCGCATACCCTCAAAGCCGTCTGCAACGTCAACGACATTACAGCCCTGTTTCTTTAAGGCTATCTTTACGCCTGTTCTCAGATTGTCTTCATCGTCTATTAAGAGTATTTTTTTGCCTTTCATGCCGTATATAATGCAAAGGGTGTGCCAAAAATATTCCTCTTTTTTGTAAGTAGTTTAGGTTTTAGGTTGCAAGTGTTATGTCAATATTTATTGACATAATGCATATTGTGAACTTATAAACTGCTGATATTTTATATAAATTGTTATTTGTAAATTAAAGTTGACATGTTTTATGCGCAGGGTAGTATTAAGTTACTAGGTATATTTGCCGGATGGGTATAAATGAAGAAAATATTAGTCGTCGAAGACGAAGTTATAATCGGTCTTGATATCTCGCAAAAGCTTCAATCGCTTAACTATCATGTTATTGCCGCCGTGTGCAGCCCGGAGGATGCTGTTGTCCAGATACGGCAGCAGGTGCCCGACATGGTCCTTATGGATATAAATCTGAAGTCTGTCATAGACGGTATCGAGCTGGCGAAAGATATACAGGAATACGGCAAGATACCCGTAATATTCCTGACGAGCTACTCTGATCTGGCGACTATCGAAAGAGCTGTGAAGACAGAGCCTTACGGCTATATTGTTAAACCTTATACCATCGGCGTCCTAGCCTCTACGGTGCAGACAGCGTTTAAGCGTGTCGCTCTGGAGCAGGAGTCTGACCAGAATAAACAGATGCTGTCAACGTTGATTGACAGCATAAGCAACGCCGTAGCAGTTATCACGGACGATATCGAGCTGGAGAGAGCAAACAGCTATATCTATAAGATATTTGACGTCGAGGATGGAGATTTCGAAGGTTTGCAGGCTGTGTGTTCTGAGGTTTTTGACAAGCGTACCATAAGCGAACTGCGTGACAGCGGTGCGCAGGACATCATACACTTTAATTTCAGAGGCGAGGTAAAGCACCTCCTGCTGTCTGTCACCAGCCTTATATGGGAGCATAATAAAAGGCTTCTACTGAATGTGACCGACCTGTCGGAGATGTATAAGATAAAGACAGCCCTGAGCGAAGCAGAAAGCAGATTCAGCAAGATATTCAGGAAGAAGATGGTTCCCGCTGTGCTCGTGAACTGTACGACAGGGATGATATATGAGATGAACGAAGCTTTCATGGACACATATGAAGTGCCCAGAGACAAGGATACGGACAGCCACATTTTAGAATATCTTGGTGATTCCGTTGTCGCTAAACTCGCAGGTAAGCAGGATATGGACGGCATCTTCAAGATGGACAGGGTCATGCAGACGCTCCCTTCGGGCAGAGAGTTTCATGCGGATTTCAGAGCGAAGAAAGTTATGCTGGACGGTACGGAATATTACCTTTTGGACGTATATGACGTTACAGAGCAGATACTTATGGAAAATGCTGAAAAAGAGATGCAGCAGAAGCTGATACACGCCAACAAGATGACATCCCTCGGCACTCTTGTTTCCGGGGTCGCCCACGAGATAAACAATCCAAACAACTTCATCATGTTCAACAGCTCTCTTCTGGTGGAGTTCTGGGACAGCATATATAAAGAATTCACGGGCAGAGGCATCACAGAGGTGGACGGTATGCCTCTTGAAGAACTCCGCTCTGATATTGAAAAGCTGATGGAAGGAATCGGCAACGGCTCCGAACGTATCAAGAACATAGTGCAGGATCTGAAAGGATTTGCAAAGCATGAGACATCGGACTCTTTCGAGCCTGTCGACCTTTGCGCATCAGTAACCACCGCCATACGCATACTGGAACACCAGATAAACAAATCCACCGAAAACTTTGTGGTAAATATCTGCTGCGAAGGCATAAAAGTTAACGCTATAAAGCAGAAGCTGGAGCAGGTTCTCATAAACATACTGATGAATGCTCTGGAGGCAATAGTGTCTAATACCGATCTGGTAGAGGTGAGTGTCCTTTGTCAGGATGGTGCCTGTGTTATAAATGTCATAGACGAAGGGGTGGGGATACCGAAAGATAATCTGGACAGGGTTACCGATCCGTTCTTTACCACCAGGCAGGGCGAGGGCGGAACAGGGCTCGGGCTCTCCATCGCATACAGCATAATACAGGAGCATAAAGGCTCCATCGAAATACACTCAGAAGAGGGGAAAGGAACAGTGGTTAAGATCGTTTTACCTATGGTGGGCAATGAACAGTAATGATCTTATCGTCATAGTCGATGACGAACAGGAGATCACCAATTCCTACGAAATACTTTTGAAGAAGAAGGGCTATAAAAACTTTCGCCTGTATAATTCGTCCGTAGACTTTCTGGACGAGCTGGGGGGAGAAGAGCCTGCCGTACTCTTTCTGGATATACGTATGCCGCATGTGAATGGCGAAGAGGTTCTGGCAGAGATAAAGAGCAGGGGGATGCAGTCTTCCGTTTATATTATCTCCGGTACGGAGGATGTGGCTACGGCTGTGCGCTGTATTCAGAATGGCGCCCTAGACTACATCGTAAAGCCGATAGACAAAGACAGATTTCACACGAACCTGATGAAAGGGCTCGAATTTTATAAAGTGAAGACCGAGCTGAGCTCTATAAAGAAAGATATGGAGCACAGCTTCTGTTTCACAAACCCTGCGTTTCAGAAGATAGTCACCCGCAGCAGAAGCATAGAGGATATCTTAAAATATATTTCAAATGTTGCCGTGGGTGATGCGCCGATACTCATCACGGGTGAGACGGGCACCGGGAAAGATCTGATGGCCGAAGCCGTGCATATCAGCAGCGGCAGGGCGGGGCGGTTCCTCCCTGTGAATATCTCAGCCTTTGACGAGCATCTGTTTAACGACACTCTCTTCGGGCATGTAAAGGGCGCTTTCACAGGTGCGGATAAGCATCGTCCGGGTGTTCTGGCGAATGCGGATAACGGTACGGTATTTCTGGATGAGATAGGCGATCTGGACGAGTCTTCACAGATAAAGCTGCTGCGTCTGCTTCAGAATAAAGAATATTTCCCTGTCGGTGCGGATGCCCCGAGCAGTACAAACGCAAGGATAGTCGCAGCCACACACGCAGACCTGAAAGCGAAGGTCGAAGCGGGGACATTCAGACAGGATCTTTATTACAGGCTTTCATCGCATATGGTCAGCCTGCCTCCGCTGAGAGACAGACGGGACGACATTGACCTGCTTATATATCACTTTTACAACAGCTATATGGCTAAGATGGGGCTGGAGTACAGAGACGTGTCAGACGAGTTTATCACGGCCATGCTGCATCATGATTTTCCCGGTAATGTGCGTGAGCTTCAGTCTGTGGTGCAGGATTACGTAATGCTTTTCAAAGGGAAGAGCATATCAAAACCGGAGCTGAAAAAATTTCTGGCGTCTCATGATGTCGGCATGGATTCGGCAGACAGTGTGCGTAATACGTACTTTAAATATGAAGGACATTTTCCTACATTAAAAGAGATGGAAATCTTCCTTGTAAAAGAGGCCATCAGCAGAACAAACGGAAATCAGAGCAAGGCTGCATCTCTGCTGGGTATATCCAGACAGGCGATGAATAAAAGACTTAACGGTTGAGCGGAAGGGAATATGCTTAAAGATCTTAGTGTTTTATATATAGAAGACGATCCTCTGACCAGTGTGCTGATGAAGATGCAGTTTGAGCGGAAGTTTAAGGTGCTCTACATGGCCGTAGACGGGAAGGAAGGGGTCGAGATTTATGAAAAGTATAACCCAGACATAGTGATAACAGATCTCATAATGCCGGAGATGAACGGATATGAGGTGATAGATTACATACGGAGTAAGGATAAAGACAAAATAATCATTGCCGTCACGGCATGCATGGAAGAGACTATCCGCCCCGATGTAAACTTTTATATGATGAAACCTGTAGTGTATAACGATATTATCGCTATCCTGCGGGAGCTTGGACTTGACGATTAGGAAGTTTTACAGCTAAAATTTTATACCATACATAAATAGAATTGCCCTGCGGTTTAGTCAGTGAGTATAATAGTAATAAATGACTACTGTTTTATAGTGACTAAAGGGCGTGTTTATTAAATACAAAGATGAAACTATGAAAGACTTATTGAGCAAAATGGAGGAGAATCCTTATCTGCCTGTTCTATGGATAGACAGAGACGGGGTTATTCTCAAAATCAGCAAGGCTGTTACTGCCTTTCTCGGATATCACTCGAATGAGATTGCGGGCAAAAATATATGCGATATAGATATTAATGCTGATATATCTGATGTGCATGAATATTTCGAGATTGTTTGCATGGTTAAGGTTAATAAAGTCGAATCAGTCTTAAGACATAAAGACGGCTCTCTTTTGAATGTAGAAGTTGTTTCAAACTATTACATCATAGACGATATTGAGGTAACGGTTAACTATCTGCTTGATATCACCTATAAGAAAAAGCAGGAAGCCATGCTTAAGGAAAAGAATGCAGAGCTGGAGAGGCTGACGGCTGAACTGGGAAAGAAGGTAGAGGACAGGACAAAGGACCTGCTGCTCAAAATATCCGAGCTGGAAGAATCAGAAAAGAAAGCAAAGCTCAACGAAGAGCTTTTTATAAATGCATTTAAGACCAGTCAGGATTCCATCAACCTGAACTCCATCGAAGACGGGCGATACATCATGGTCAATGACGGCTTCACCGCCATTATGGGATATACACAGGACGAGGTGATAGGCAAAAGCTCACTCGATCTTGATATATGGAAAAATCCAGAAGACCGCCTTGAGCTTGTCAGAGGATTGAAAGAGAATGGATATTATCGAAATCTGGCTGCGGACTTTGTCAGAAAAGACGGAGAAGTCATCCACGGGCTTATGTCTGCCAGCATACAGGAATTCAACGGCGAAAAGGTCATTCTGAACGTTTCAAAAGACATTACAAAAATGAAAGAGCTCGAAAACTCGCTCAAAGAGCTGAACGAACAGCTTAAAGTGCGGGTAGAGGAAGAGCTTGCCATAAGGCGCATTCAAGAGGAGATAATCTTCGAGCAGAAGAAGCTGTCCGACCTCGGTATGGTCATAAACGCCATAGCCCACCAGTGGCGCCAGCCTTTGAACAATATCGGTCTGCAAGCACAGTCCATCGCAGATATGTTTCGCAACGGCGAGCTGACCGAAGAGATAATGGACAGCTTCGAAGAGAGCCAGATGAAGATCGTGAAAAAGATGTCTTCCATAATAGATGATTTCAGGAATTTCTTTAAACCTGATGAGAGGGAAACCGAGTTTGAAGCTGTGGAAGAGATTCTCGCTCTGCTCAGACTGATAAATATACAGCTCCACTCTAAGGGGATAAAGCTCTACGTGTCATGCAAATGTCAGAGGAAAAACACTCAGCATGTCTTCATCGACGATTTTCCTAGCTGCGAGTTTAATGAAACATTTGTAAAGGGTTTCAAAGGCGAATTTAAACAGGTGATAACAAACATCATATATAACTCTATCGACGCAATAGATGAAAAATTCGGTCAGGATATGCAGTCTGAAAAATTTATTCATATGAACATAAATAAAGAGAATGATGACATTGTCATCCATATCGAAGACAACGGAACAGGCTTTAAAGATGGCACCCTTAGCAAGGTTTTCAACCCTTACTTCTCCACAAAGGACGAAGGGAAGGGCACAGGGCTCGGGCTTTATCAGGCTCTGGTCATCATCCATACCCACATGAACGGAAAGATACACGCCTTCAACACCGAAAGAGGCGCCGCCGTTGAGATATCTATCCCGTCTATTTAATGTGATCCATCAGATAGTGTCGTGACTTTCAAATCGCTGGCCTTTGGATTTATGAAAACAGAGTGAATGAAAAAATATTTATTTATAAATACTTGCGTAGTCACCTCGGCGCAGTGATAAAATGTACTGAAATACCGGTTAGCCGACATTTTGTATTACATGATACGGCAGAGCAGTTTATGGCGATTTTTGATAAGAAAATTTCTCAAATTTCGTAAGTTATTTTTAAATAAATAAAAATAGTTCTTGCTATTACTTCTCAACAGTCTATAGTGTCTTTAGTCAATCAATCATTGATGTAAGTTTTAAGTTGTTACTAAATTAAATTGGATTTCCGAATCATAACCAGCAGTTTACTAAGCATATCTATTGATACATTTCAATAAAAGCCACATAAATTTGTTCTAAGTCATGCTTCCGAAAGGTTAAACACCTCTTTCAACTATTTTGTACCAAATTCCGAACTCGATCTGATCATTTTGACAAAAAAATTTATGGAGCATAATTATGAATATTTATGTAGGTAACCTTAGTTTCTCAACAACAGAAGACGACATTTTCTCTCTTTTCAGCAAAGCAGGAGATGTAGACACAGCAAGAATCATCACAGACAGAGACACAGGCCGTTCGAAAGGATTTGGCTTTGTAGAAATGTCTAACGATGACCACGCTAAAGCCGCTATCGACAAGTTTAACGAAACTGATCTTGATGGCAGAAACATCAAAGTCAACGAAGCTAAGCCTAAGACTGAAAACCGCGGCGGAAACTTCAGAAGATACTAATCACATTAATAATATAATGTTGTAAATAAAGCCGGGCAGAAATGTCCGGCTTTTTTTTGTCCAAATGTGGCACATGGGTAACAGATGAAAAGCCCTCCGAAACCTTGTGGCGAAAATCACTGCATCTTTTTGGCTTAGAATCCTATGGAAAGATATAAAAAAAGGCAGAGTACCTTTTGGTATCCTGCCTTTTATAAACGCGCCCGAAGAGATTCGAACTCCTAACCTTTTGATCCGTAGAAAACTGGTCGGTTTAAAAAGTCGGATATTTATCAGTAGTCGTTGAGTAAAGTTGACGCATTTTTGCCGCAGAGTAATCAGTTCATTTCCTGCATAAGTTTATTATGCATATCTGTATAAGCCCTGTTCTGTTGTTTAAGCATCTCATCCCAAATATCCAAAATAAATGAAATTTGCCCTTTATTTTTGGATAATGAGTAATGATCGTACATTCCCTTTATGAGTGTAGTAATATTCTCGAAGAATTCACTGATGACATATGGTCGTTCATTCTGGTTTGGCGTATTAAGGTACTCTATTATACATAGCTGTATTTCGACGATACAGTCAGACCAGCTAATCCCGCCATCTATTATAGAGTCAATTATATAGGGTAAAAGCTTTATTGTGATTTGCCCATTGCTAAGTCTGCCCAAAAAATCTTTCAGATGATCCTCTGTTATTTCTTTCAGATGAAGCCGTGCAAATTTATCAAAGTCTGTATCCTGATACTCTAACAATTTTTCCAGCCATCTTATAGTCTTGTCGTAATACTCTGATAAGCATTGCCGTACACCTTTCAACACGCCTCTTCTGGCTTGTTCCGAGTGGGATAAAGAGGCCTCTACTAAGTCCTCAAAATGGCCGTAAAAAATTTCGTAAGCTGTCGCTCCATATGTTATATTAACTATCTCTTTTTCATTATCAGATTTAAGAATTCTGTAGTATATATCTCTGAATATTTCCGGTTGTTCCGATACTATTACGTTAACATATTCGGAACCGTAACTGCTAAGAGCAGGCTTATAATCTTCTTGAATTAGCTGTCTGAACATTTGCAACGAAAGCTCTTTGTCTATATTGTAGGCAGCGGCTACACATGACATAACAGCCATTCTAACAGCTGGCTGCGGATCTTCTATACCTTGTCTGATAGCTGGTTCGAAAATCGAGAAAAGGTTGTGATTTATAAATAACAGACTGCTCATAGTATAAAAGGCTTCGCCTCTAGCAGAGTTGTATGCTGCATGTTCGATACTTTCTGCAGGAGCCTCCTCATTATCAAGATCAGTATTGTGTATATCAATAGCTTTTTGTGGTTTATGCATTGCTATTTCCGGCAGAGCATATAAAAAACATACTGGTAGATCATCAGAATATCTGTGTTTGGTAATATTGCAGAAGCTTTTACTAATGTTATCATTGTTTATATCAAAATAATTAATGATAAAGCTTTTCATCAGCTTATAATCAATTTCTTCCTTTACGTCCCTATTTGAGTATTTTTCCAGTGCGGAAAAGATGGACTCTATGAACTCAGGTCTGACTTGCTCAGTATGATCTTGAGTAAGCTTTAGGAACCTATTTGGCTGTTTGATTACTGCATCCTGAAAGTCGCTGGAGTACGCTCTCACAGAATGTTCATAGTAATATTCAGAATCCTTTTCTCTTTCTGACAGTCTGTCTTCTTCTTTCAGATTTTGGTCTGTAATGACTTTCAGCCATTCTTCTGTAGTTGCATCCCTCTTATGGAATGGAGAAACAACCTTTCTCATTTTAAAATCCATAGGTTCATAATAGTGATTGTTTGAACCATAGCCTTCAGTGGCGATTTTGAGAGCTTCTTTTGCAGGTTTGATTAGTCTTTTTTTGGGTAATTTAGAAAGAAGTAAAAATTGAGCTTCACCTTTATAGTATTTTAAGTAGTGGTCTTCCTGTTCTTTGTCACCTATAGATTTGTAATACATATACGGCTTGGTGCTTAGCACCATTTCCTGAATTTCCCTTAGAGTTTCCCTGCTGCATAGATGTGATATCTTTTCTATTAGCCGCCCAGTAAAGTGACAGTTGTTTCTAATAGTAATACTGTGCAAGTCATCATAGGACAGTTTTTTCTCTGTAAGCCAGTTTACAATATAATTTGCGTTTTCGGGCTTGCTGATACCATCCATTATTTCAAAGAAAAGTATTTTTATATATGGATGCATACTAGAGCAGTAAGCTCTAAAATGTTTCATGATAAAATCTTCATCCAGCGTCAGAATCTTCCGGCCTATATGCTTGAGCAGAAAGTAACTATTTTCAATTATATCCTTATCCTCTACTGCGTCTCTGTCTGTATTTATTGTAAATATCTTTTCTTCTGGGATAGTAGAGAACAATTCAACAAGTGGGGCAATCAGAGTTTCGAAACAAGCCGTTAGCTGCTCTTTGCTGGTATTATCTACAGTTGCATCTATGCTGTTTGTTGGTATCCTATGAAACTCCATCTTAAGCGGAAAGCAGAAATCCTCATTGTCAATTATCTTATTTTTATATTCATTATTACTGGGCTGATAGGCTGTCTTTGCCAATGCTTTTGCACACAGACTACAGATATTTACAAGCTCATCGGATGTATTAAGATGCATATATTCTATAATTGAATATGTTTCAGGAGCATGAGAGATGAAAGAGTCCATCAGGGCAATAGGCATTTTCTCTAGGTCATATTGGTAGTGCTCATATATCGCCTCTGGTTTGTTAGGGAAAACATAACTTAGGATAAAGTCAGTATACTTATCAGCTCGTCTTAATGTATTGCTTATCACATTTAATGCAAGGAAGTTGCCGTTACTTAGCAATTCTTCAAGCTTTCCAGAACTAATTAGCGTGCTGATGTAGCGGTCCTGATAAAACACTCTGTTAAAGATAATCTTCTGATAGTTCGGATGTATTGCAAGCTGATATATGTATTCTTCAAGTTGCTGCACAGGGTCTTCTTTTGTAGATAAGAAGCTTAGTAATGTGTGTTTTATGTGATATCGTATACCCTGGCTTGGGAGAATGGCTTTTGAAACATCAATGAGCATTTTATCTGTAATCATCTGGAGAGCATTAGAAAAAATAACTGCTTTTGCAAGAGTTTGATCGTCTTTATCACCAAGCCAGTTTAGCAGGTTTTCAATGTTGTTCTCCAGTCTTTCACTGAGGTCTAATGAACTGAAATAGTCGAGAAAGCTTTGGTGTTCGAAGCTTATAAAATCGCCTTTCTCAGAAAACACTCCTGCGGATTTTAGTATATTCAGCTCTTTTTCTGTACAGCCAATTTTATCTTTATGTCTGCTGGTTTCTTTTCTCATAATAAGTGCGTTAGCGAAGCTGAGAAGGGCATTCCTGATTTCAGGAAAGCTTGATTCAAGTTTTCTGATATATTCACCCATTAAGTCAAGCTTCGTCGCATACCGATGTGGTTTCGACTTGTCGTATACTTTCAAAAACAGCTTAAGATGAAAAAATGTACCGATAAGCTTCTGTGTCTCTTTTGGTAATGTTTTATAGGCGATACCTTTCTTACTGAGAATTTCAGTCAGATCCTTTTCCGATAGCGGCGCAAGGTTTATTATTGTGTATTCATCAGTTAACTGTTTCAGGCTTGGGTCGTTCTCTAAGTCAAAACTCCGGCAAGTTATTAATATTTTAACCCTGCTTTCCTTGCCTCTTATGAAGTCGAGTGACTCAATGAAATTTTTAATAGTGGAATAGACATTGCCCTTGTTAGCATTAAGCATTTTGGCTGTATCAAGTTGGTCAATAATAACAATAATTTCTTTTTCTGATTTAATATCATGCAACACATAATCCAGTCGGTTCTCAAATCCGAATGCAGTCGACATCTGTTTGATATTATCGCCTATAGTTTCATCGTTCACATTGATAGGGAAAACAAGGTGTGTCTTTGATAATGTTTGGATCAGGTCGAAGATCGTACCACTTTTTCCAACTCCTGCAGAGCCTGTTAGCAGAATATCATTCCCTTCATTTAAAGAATCGATGATCTGCTGTGTATATTCACGTGAATAAAGGTTTTCATCCAGAAGCCGTTCTCTGTATTTGCTGAGATATGATTGAGCTTTTTCCTTAACAAGCTGTATGTCATTTTTTGAGGATGCAGCTCTTGACTTAAAACCCTTTTCTTCTAAATAGTCAGTTATGATGTCATATGTAACCTTTTTGCCGAAAGATTCGTCTATAAACTCATATAAAATGCTGAAAGCTGAACTGGGTTCCCCGAGCAGTAATAACCCAAGTGATCTGATCAGCAAGCCTTTGGTGTTTTGGTCATCGCCCATAGTGTGTGATTCAAAGCGGCTGATAAAATCCAGAGTGTCAGAGATGTCTTCATTATCATTGCCAGATGTGAAGAATTCTTCTTTGATTCTATTGAATTTCGGTTTATTGGAAGTGTTTCCCTCTATCTGATCTTTGTAAAATAATGACAGCCCATGGTTACGAAGTCCTTTGGCCATGTCGTGATAATCAATTTCTGAGATCGGAGAAAATAGTATAAATCTCTGGAAGTTTTCGCCTTTGCCCAAATCCTCTTTTGCGTTCTTTAAAATTGATTTGAGGCTTTGAAAATCCCAGACAAGTATATTGCCTTTTCTAGCTTTAGCCTGATATTTATAAATTTCATCGCCTTTTTTACATATAAAATCAGCGTGCCGTTGTCCTAGTTTTTCAACAATCACATAATCAATCTTATTTTCGAGCAGCTCAATATACTTACTGATTACAGCCCACTTTTCATATCTGTTGCCTTCTTTATCGGCGATACCGCCCTTCGGATTACTCATCTATACCACCTTCAAGAAAAACTATAATATTATAGTACTAATAATATTATGATTTCTATATCAAAGTGCTGCTAAGAGTAAGTCTTTGTTGTTGTTTGTTTAAGATATCAGCGAGCTTTTAACAGGAGTAACCTCAATATTTTGGTGACTGGCTTGGAACCCAAAACTTTTTGATATGTAGGAAACTGTTGATGGTATAAGTGCTATTCTTCTTCAGTAGTGAGAATACAGTGTTGATGCTTTTTTCCCGTATTTATAGCTTTTTATTGTGTGCATGCCTCGACAAATTTTACCCCTAGAGGCGTTAGTACTAGATTATCTGTGATATTGAATAAGTCTGCATACAAATCGACATGCATTGTTGCGGTATAAGATGTTCTATCGTTATCGCTAACAACAGGTTTATGTCTGATTAATTTATACTCTATTAGCTGCATACGCATAAGGTTATTTATAGCTATAGAGCAAACATCTGATTTGATATCTAAAAGTACCATAATATCATACTTGGTTAGGGCGTGGGTTTCTATCTCAGGCCCATCTATTAGAAACTTATTAGGTAGTCTTTGGTACAGGATATTTAAGACATTAACTTCTATGGCTGTGATATTCTTGATCATCCCAATAAAGCCATACCTGATTTCATCATTAAATTCTGGATTCATTGCATTTGCTAGTAAATGACTCCAGAGGGCTTGAAGGGTTGGATCATCTTCAAGGGAAGCCTCTTCAAAAATTGGCAGAGCGATTTTAGGAGGCACAGCCCTTGTTTCAGTGATGCCTTTTTTGTCAAGAATCTCATTTGACTCATCTACTATCTTAACCAGACATTTCCAGCGAAAAAAACGTAACCTATCATGAAGCATGCCAGATATTTCTTCTATTGGTGCTTTGAACACTTTTGAGAAAAAGCTACCTAGTTTTTCTATTGCTTCGATTCCTTTGATGCCTAATTTTGAAAGATCTTGTACTGCTTTGGCGTATTCTTCATTTTCACCCATGATCGCCTCTAATTACAATCCATTTTCCGCCAAAAGTACCTTGTCTTTCTAAATAGCCGTTTTCGCGCAGAAATTTAATATTATTCTGAATGGCTGTTTCTGATATTCCAATTTTGTCTGCCATCTGAGGGATTGATATTTCAGGATTTTCTATCATAAGAGCTAGGATATTCTGTCTGTTCACGCTCAGGTCACCCAACCTGTCACCCAACCTGTCACCCAACCTGTCACCCAACCTCATATTGGTTGTAAAAGTGGTCTTCAGAAAATTATCGGTAAACGTAAATATACTTTCATCGTATTTTTCAAGGATTCTGGGGATACCAGAGCCGAGCTGTTCAACAAGGTCTAGGTCTTTGAAAACACGCATCAGTTCTTTATTTCTCGGAGCGGAATATCCTGCGAGAAACTCTTCTTTTGTGAAAGAGTAGGGGAGGCCGCCGGCGGAAGTGATTTCTATTCTGTCAGGGAAAATTTCAAAGACTGGTGGTCTTTCATTTGAGTAGTCGTTATGTACAATGGCGTTGATTATGGCTTCTCTAAGAGCTCTAGGGTCGTACAGGCGACTTTCTATTCTCTCTTTAGAGGTAATCTGCGCAGCAGTTTTGTTTTCAAGCTCCAGTTTATCTAATACTTGCTTAGTTGCCTTGATGATTGAACAGTAACCGTATTCATTGTTTTCTATAAGCTCAGCTTTGGATAGTGAACTGTATTTTGCCACCTTAATAGAAATTCCGTTGTTATCAGCCAGCAGGTAGGCAGCATAGTTGTATTTTTTGTCTTCTGTAAGCAGTTCCAGGTTGGATGCGAACTGGTCGTTAAGCTGCTTTCCCTTTTCCTGATAGTAAATTTTTAATTGTTCAAAGGTTAGTTGTGTTTTGGGTGATTCTATTTTACCTATGGAGTTCCTTGTGCGTTTTGAGAATAAGTTATCAATTGCACGTTTAGGCATTGGTTCAGCAGAAGAACCTACACGTATAAAGCATCCTTTTTCGGACATTCCGTTCTTACGGATGTAATATGGTTTTTCTGAACCGCTGGCAACAGTTATTTTCACAGAGTCATTTTCAATTGATACATCAAAGAGTCCCATGGTGGATGGTTCTATATTGTTTTTGATTCTGTCTTTGATTTTAAGCTGAGTATCGTCTAAATCTTCAATGGGGTAGTGATTTCCTGAATCATCAACGCCGATGTATATAACGCCACCGTCTTTATAATTCAGAAAAGCAACGACTTCTTTTTCAAGCGAGTCAGTAAGTTGTCGTTTGTATTCTATCCTGTTTGATTCAGCCATATTCCTGCCTTTAAAAAGAGAATAAGTAATTGTAGTTCCAAGCTTAGTTTCTGTAAATGATAAGTTGTTATTCTTTGCCTATGTCTATCTTGAGTTTATTGACTGCTGCTTTCAAGTGATCATTTGTTAGATGAGCGTATATTTCAGTTGTCCTGATATCTGTGTGACCGAGTAAATCTCGTATTGTTTGAAGAGATTCTCCACTTAATGCCAGCTGGCTGGCGAAGGTGTGCCTAAGGTCATGCAGTCTCATTTCTGCAAAGCCTGCTTTCTTCAGGTACTGCTTAATTTTGTGTGTCATAGTGTCTTTGTGTAAATGAGTTCCTTTTTTCTTACCTTGAAACAGGAAGCCTATTTTGTGAGGGATTGTATCAATGATCTCCATTAGAGAGTCATTTATGGGAATCCATCTGTCCAAGTGAGTCTTTGACTTTTTGATATGAATAACACGCCTTTCAATGTCAAGATCCTGCCATGTAAGGCTGAGAATCTCTTCTCTACGACAGCCCGTCAAAATGTAGAAAAAAAATGCCCTCTTGATGATAGGGTCATCTATTGCTGTGGATACTTTGTGTATATCCTCTAAAGATAAGAATTTGGGTGCCTGACGGTCTGTCTTTAGCTGCTTAAAGCCGTAAAACGGATTATTGTGAATCAATTCCCATTCGAGAGCTTTTGACAGTGCAGCCTTTAAATTTCTTATATCAATGTTCACTGATGTTTTTGCGTAACCTGCTTTAATCCTATAATTAACAAATTCAGATAAATCACGTTTATTCAGTTTAGACAGTTCTTTGTCTCCGTTAAAATCGAAAAAGGCTGTTAAGCTGTATCGCATTGACACGTAAGTAGCTTTTGTTTTTGTTGATTCATAATCTTGTAAGCACGCAGTGATAAAATCGGATAAAAGCTCTGATTTAGTTAGTTCTAGTAGTCGGCCTTCCATTGCCTCTTTCTGGAAAGCACGTAAGAGTCGCTGAGCTTCGAGTTTGTTCTTAGTCTTGAGGCTTTTGCGGTTGTTCCTGTCAAAACGTATGTAATATGTGCCGTTACTATGTCGCCATAGGTTCATGCGTCACCTCTGCTTTGCCCAGTTTTAAGCTTTTCAAATTTGAGTTTAGCCATATTGCTGTCAGTTAAATAGAATTGATCAATGCTGTGACGATCAACAATCCATTTTCCTGATTTACCCTGTTCACCGTGTTCTTGATAGCCGTAAATATCTCCATTATTAAGCTTTTCTTGTAGCCAATTTTTTCCTCTGTTAGAGTACTCACACGCCTCATTGAATGTTAACCATCTCTTATTAATAAGTGTCTGGTGTTCTTTAAAAAGTTCTTTTATCTTCTCCATTTCTTTTTCAAAGTTTGAACGGTGTCCGATAAGTATTTCCTCATCAATGACCAGCTCTTCAAATCTGAAGAGTGCATGCTTGTATTTGTCATAATCATTGTAGCTTCTTTTGAAGATATCGAAAATTTCAGTGTGCGGGATGCTCATTTCTTCAGCTCTGTATAACAAATCAAAGAAGTCCAGATAGTGGCGATCAAAGAAATCAGGATTACCAAAGTACAGGGCTTTAGTGTCTGCGTAAGTTAAAACTGAGTGACCGAAGTTCCTGAACATTTCAATTGTTTTATTCAGCTCAAAAGGTGAAGCGATGAAAAAACTAAGAATATCATCATTAGAGAATGCATCAAGAGAAAGCATGTTCTCAAAAATTCTAACATGTAAGTTGTCGATAAGCTCATCTGTTAGGTCAATATTGTAATGCTCGGCTAGTTTTTTGAAAAGTAGTATGCGGTCTTCTTGATCCATTTTTCCTCCAAAGAAGAGGAGGTTGACTTTTGTGTGAGATATAAGTATCTTAAAAGCACAACACACCTCTTCATAAAATTGTTGAGTTCGTTCGCACGAAAGTGTTGACCATGGCCTTAGCGTCTGCCAACGCTGAGGCCTTCTTTTTGTTCACTTTCAAGATTTAGTATAATCTCATATCTGCTTTTAATCAAGTCTTAAATCTAGTATTTTATCTTTAATACCAATGCATTATAAGCTATTAGCTTATTTTTCGTTTGTTTTAAAAATACAGTATATTTGAGTTCTTTTGTTTATGAATAACTTATCAGAGCGTTCTGTCAAAATGACAGGTTGAAAATTAATTCTTATTTAATGTTAAGTATTTTTTTTATAATGTATAGTTAAGAATATACAATTAAAATACTTATAAACAAGTTATTGTACATTCCTGTGATGTTGTATGGTAATGTTTGAACAGTTGAATTGATTTACTTAGCTGACTCTTTTTCTGAGATATATTTATCAATCAGCATACGTATTGTATCAGAAATACTGCGGTGGTCTTTTGCTGCGAAACTTTTAAGTTTTTTATGCACATCGGAATCAAGTCTGATGTGTATCATTTCTCGTTTTTTTTCTCTCATGTATTCGAGTATATATACGCCTAAGTGCTTGTCAAATAATAAATAAATATAAAATAAAGTGTATATTTACAAGTAATATTAATGTATATTTAAAGATATACAGTTATATTATTGGTGTTAAATACTATTGAATTATTAAGTAAATTTTGATATATTATAGTATACAGTTAAGTAATTAATAAAAATGGAAAAGGAGCTTTGTATGAGTTTTGAAATGTTTTTAATTACTCTTTCTATTGGCTTTGTTGTGATCGCAGTCGGAGTAACAGTTGTCGCAGCAAAATATAAGTGCTGGTAGTAAAGTATTAAGTTGGGCTTTAAAAGTAAAATTAAAATGGAGGAAGCTATGTCTGATGATATGCGAGATGACGAAGTTTTTGATAATGATACATATTACAAAAACTGTAGCGGTGTCTATACCTCAAGAAGTTTAATGGATACCCCTGATGATGAAATTGCAGATAAAATAATCAGTGTAAACGCCAACAGCGTTCTTAAAATTATGGTGTATATGGGAGTTATGTTAGCTGTTCTTAAGCTCTTAGGTTTTCATATCTGATGCGAATAACGATCTTTAATAAATCTATTTTGTGATAATATTAGCTTGTCTTATAAGCAACTACTTTAATTTTAAAGGCCGTCTTTACTGTTATTCTCTTTCTTTCACTTCCGACCATCCAGTGCCCTAATCTTTCTTGCAGATCATTTCCATTTTGTAAATGTTCGTATTTTTTTTACAATGTAAAGGTGGTGTATCTGTTTGTTTTACAGCTAAAAATAGTGTGTGTTTTTTGAAATTAATCATTGGTTTTTTCGACACAAAATTTCGAGTAAGGCCATGACTGTTGCAAAGAATATCCCTCCAGCCATTTTTCGACTTATCTTTGCAAAGACTTATTTGCAATAGTCATGTGCTAATCCGACACATCCATTAAAAAATGCTCTCATTTAAAATTCATTTTTTGCATGCCCTCTTAGTCGAGCTATCTGTTTTCATATTGGTGACTTTGTGGTTTAATATGTGATGTGAAAGAGACTAAACATTGCGGTAGAGAATGAACGTCTACCTATGCCCTGAGCAGCAGACTCGAATCAAAATGGGGAAATTCATAAAGCGGGCTAGCCAAGGTGCTGTTTAGATATTTTGTATTATGAATGCAAACTTGGAGATTAGAATGGATTGGGTAGATTCATCACATATTCGAAACTGGGCAGGAACTAGAAATGCCCAGGATTTATTACCTTTACTGATACGGAAATTAATATATGCATCGGTGGATGTTAAAGAAATAGATATTCCAGCTGGTAGTGCTGTTTCTACTGGAGGCTGGGATGGAATTGTTTTAACTGAAGATGAACACCCTTATGTCCCCACAGGTATGTCTGTTTGGGAATTTGGTGTAAGTCAGGACGCTAAATCAAAAGCTGATAGCGACTATGAAAAACGTGTTGAAAATCCACTTGGAGTCGAACCAACTGCAACTCATTTTAGATTTGTTTCACCTCGAGCGTTCAATAAAAATACTGAGTGGGCAGATGCAAAAGATAAAGAGCAAGTTTGGCAATCGGTTAAGGCGTATAATGCTAGCTGTTTAGAGTCGTGGTTAAATACGTGTCCCAGTGTTGCAAAGTGGTTTGCCTCAAAAATAGGATTACACTCTGGTGATGGTACTGAAGCTCTTGACTCCTGGTGGGAGAAATGGAGTACGGCTACAACTCCCAATATCTCAGATAAGATGGTGCTGGCGGGCAGACAAGCTGCTGTAGATTCTTTCAAAGAACTTATCGATAAAAAAAGATATGTGTTCTCTATAGAGGCTGATTCTCTCGATGAAGGACTAGCATTTATTTACTGTGCGGCTAAATCTTTTGATTCAAATATAAACCTATTATCAAGAGCATTAATTGTTAGCTCTAAGAGTGCATACGACAATATAGTAGAAAATTATTCTAATATAATCTTAATACCAATTTTTCCAGAATTCGAAGGTGGTAATTATGCTATATCTAAAGGACATTCTGTAATTGTTCCTATAGGTCGTGTGAAGAATTTTAGAGGCGACTCGATAGACCTCGTTAGGCAAGATAAGTCTTCATTTACAGAGGCACTGGAAGAGCTAGGATTAGATCATTCTAAAGCTTGGAGACTCGCAGGCGATTCTAAAAGATCATTAACGGTATTTAGACGTTTACAAGCAAACGGGCAATTTACTCCACCTCGTTGGCTTGGATTTGACAAAAAAGAGTTGGTGCCTATGTTGCTGTTAGGTGCCTTTGACTCAAATAATGATATGGATAAACAAATTGTCTGTGAAATTTATAATAAAAATTATGACTATATCGAAAAAGTATTATCGGACTTTTCTGAAGGTGATGACCCTTACGTACGCAGAATTGGTGGTGTATGGGAGTTAATTTCTTTTCGTGATGCATGGCATTTTTTGTCCACAGAAATTACAGAAGAGCTAAAGAAAGGCTATCATAAAGCATTTCTAACTGTTTATAGCGATGAGAACACCAAATTTCAAAAAGTTATAGAAGAACGCTACTCAGTATATTCAAATGAACAATATAAGTATTCATCTTATCTAAGAGATTCGTTGAAGCAAACCTTTAGTTTGCTTGCTATTGAATACGATAATCAGCCCTATGTGGATTCAATTTTAATAGAATTGCTTAATGAGGATACCTCCTGGGAACTATGGGCTTCTTTGAGAAGCGAAATTGATGATTTTGCAGAGTCTTCCCCTTCAGTGTTTTTACGTTCACTCAAATATTTGTCTAATCAAAATGACAAGGTCCAAAAATTGTTTGAAGAACCTTCAAATGCATTTTTCGGTGGACATTCCTTTACTGGTATTTTATGGGGACTTGAAAGACTTGTTTGGATAGATGATTACAATGAGCAGGCGGTCCTTATGCTTGCTGAACTTGCTAAATTAGATACTAATACCGAGAGTAATTATGTTAATAGGCCTCTTAAAAGCCTGAAAGAAATATTTCTATATTGGCATCCACAGGGTAATTTTACTATTGAAGAGCGTATTAACCTGGTAGGGAAAATTTACTCTATCGATGAGAATATTGCATGGAAGCTTATAAAAGAAGTATTGCCTGAAAGATTTGGCGGAACTGCGAGTGGCATTGCAAAACCAGTATGGAGAGACTACAGGAAAACAGAAGTTGTTACCTATGGTGAAGCATATTCTTTTGCGAATAAATTGATTTCTTTTGGTCTCAAAATAATGAATAGGTGTGAGCATATTAACATTATCTTGGAGCATGCAGACATGGTGCCTGATAATTTGTTTATAGAGCTTGTAAAGTCAATAAATGCTTTAGATATAAATGATTTCTCATTAGATGAAAGAAAATCAGTTTGGGATTCTATTGAAGATATTATAGTGAGGTGTGCACAGTCTGACGATGATGCAATAAAGCAACGAGACGTTCAGCTCAAAGATTTAGCAAAAAAGTTTAAGCCTGATGATTTAGCTTATGCCTATTCTTATCTTTTTGATTATGACTACCATGCAGTAAAGAGACAGTATCCAGATGCTAAAGATTGGAAAGAACATGATTCTGAACTTGAGTCAGATAGGTTAAGAGCGTTAACTGAAATATATGAACAAGATGGGATAGATGGTCTTATTAGATTGATATCCATTTCTAAGGATACTAGGCATATCGGTTGGATTGCCGGAGGCAACCACTCATTTCATGATGGTTTGGATTTATACTTTGCTGACTATTCAAGTTCTTTCTCTATGCCTTATAAAATTCTATATGAAACATATATAAGAAGGCGTGTGTATAGTGAAGAAGGTTACCTGCAAAAGATTTTTGATAATGCTTCAGTTAAGAATGAGGTTAAGACTGAAGTGTTATTATGGTGTTCAAGAATTGAAGAGTTATTTGAATATTTGTCTCAATTAGATTCTGAGAGTTGTTCTACCTTTTGGAAAAAAGTATACCCTTACCATTTAAATGAAACACTTGATAAAGACGTCGTTGTTGAAAAGTATTTATCTGTTGGTAATGCAATAGCAGCATTAGAATACGTTACTGGAGCCAAGAAAAAAGAAGAATTTGACTCATCAGTATTAGTAAAGATATTATTTTCTTTGCTTGAAAACTTACCAGAAAGACAGCTTGGCACTATGGATACTCATTACATTAATGAAGCTTTCGACGAGCTTTGGCAGTCTACAGACGTTTCTGAAAAAGATTTGCTAACATTAGAGTGGGCTTATTTGCGGATTTGGGAAAAGTATCGTGATGATGATAAAGTTCCAAAAACTATTAATAGAAAAATAGCAACTGATCCAAATTTTTTTGCAGATTTAATCAGTTTTGCATTTAAACCAAGAAATTCTAAAGAGAACAATGCTGAAGTTTCTCTAGCTCAGGCTGAAAATGCTTATCATGCTTTAGATATTTGGAACATGATTCCTGGTCAGGAAGAAGATAGTGCAATTGAGTTTGATAAACTCATGAAATGGATACATGAAGCGAGAGAAATTTGTAAGGCAAATGATCGGTTAGAAATAGGCGACCAATATATTGGTCATATATTAGCGAAAAGTACTAATGTGAAAAGTTATATGATGCCAGAAGAGGCTATACTTAGGGTTCTGAATGAGAATATTAGTAAGGATGTCAATATAGGGTTTATTATACAACTTCATAACAATAAAGGAACATCTTGGATTGACAGAAAAGATCCGGGTAAAGACGACAGAGCTATCGCTAATAAATGCAGGATAATATCCAAAGAAATTATTATTGATTATCCAAAAACTTCAGAATTGTACGAGTCTATAGCAAAAGACTACGATAAAAGAGCGAAATATGACTCTGAACGTCATGAACTGGATGGGTATTAATATGGATAAATTACATCAAGTTTTTTTAAGTTCAACTTTCAGAGATTTACAAAACTTCAGGGCAGATGTCATTGATGGTTTACTGAAAGCAGGCTTTCATCCTAAATGCATGGAATATTTCCCTGCAGCTAGCTCTAGTCCAAAAGACTATATCGTAAAGTCAATTGATAGTAGTGATTTGTTTATTTTGCTGTTGAATAACAGATATGGTGAATTTGAAGATTGCCTTGGTGGAATTTCATACACTCATTTTGAATATCACTATGCAATGGAGCAAAAGAAACAAATATTATGTTTTATAGATGAGAAAGTAGCTCATAGTAGGCTTGAAAATGAGCAGCAAAAAGGAAAGCTCGCTGAGCTTAAAGCAGAGATACTAAAGACAAGTCTTATTAAGCCAGTCAAATTTAAAAATATTAGTGAAGCTCAGTTGACTAAGGAAGTTTTAAGTAGTCTGGCTCACTCAACAAGCAATGCTTTGACTTATTGGGTGAAAAACTCACAAACACAGTTGCTAAAAGATCCTTATACTATTGATAGTATAGTTTCATTAACTGGAGATTTTGATAGATCTTTTGAAATCCCTATGTCTCGAATAATAAGCATATTTGATTCATGGGATCAGTTTACTTACAAAAAATATAAGGAACAATTAGAATATAGAGAGAACTTAGGTAGGCAAGAGTCATTTAGGAAAAAAGATATTTTAAACTTAATAAAGAATCTAATAACAAATGGATATTTAACTTTTGATGTATCAGGCATTGATGGTGAGGTGATCTTTAAACCAACTGAAAAACCTTATCATAAAAACAAAAAAGAATTTATAAAGATGCCCGACTCACTTTTAAAATAATAAGTGCCTTTTTTGTAATGTGACTAGATATTTTAATTGTACGCAAATTGTACGCAGATGCGTCAAAAAAGGGGCTAGAACGGCTCAAATGGGACAGTTTTGGGAATTACAGCAGAATAGATAAAAAGAAAGCCCTATCATGAAGATAGGGCTTTTTCAGTAACGCGCCCGTAGGGATTCGAACCCCAAACCTTTTGATCCGTAGAAATTAGATCAATACTAAAAACTTCATATTTATCAGTGTTTGTTTTTAAAATTGGGTGCAAGTTGGGTGCAGACGTTTCAGTCGTTGGTTTTGATATCAAGAGTGTCTACAGCGTTTTCAAGATAGTCTTTTGTGAGATGTGCATATATTTCAGTCGTCCGGCTATCGGTGTGGCCGAGTAGTTCGCCGATTGCTTTCAGGGGAATATTGTTCATTGCAAGCAAGCTTGCGAATGTGTGACGGAGATCGTGAAGTCTCATGTGTCCAAACCCAGCTTCAGTGAGTGCTTTTTTGATTAAATGTGTCATGGTGTCTTTATTGATATGTTTCCCTTTGCATCTGCCAGGGAACAGATATCCGACACGATGTTCAATGCTTTCAATCATGCTTTTAAGATTACTGTTAATGGGGATGTGTCTATCCAGATGAGTTTTGGTTTTCTTGATATGGATTCTGTTGTTCTTTAAGTCGATGTCTTTCCATGTAAGAGAAATTATTTCTTCTCTCCGGCATCCTGTGAGCAGGTAGAAGTAAAATGCCTGTTTGACGACAGGGTGCTCAATTTTGTCAGCTACTTTAGGGATGTCTTCCATAGTCAGAAAGGCAGGAGCTTTTCTGTCGATACGAAGCTGTTTATAACCATGCATCGGGTTCTTACTGATCAGTTCCCATTCTACAGCTTTTGAAAGAGCTGATTTTACGTTTCTTATATCAATATTGACTGTGGTTTTTGATTTTCCTGATGCAAGTCTGTGTTCTACAAACTTTGCCATATCTCTTTTTGTTAATTTGGAGATTTCTTTGTCTCCTGTTATATCCAGAAAGGCATCAAGGCTGTATGTCATCGATGTGTGATAGGCTGCTGATTTTGTCGCTTTGATATCATCAAGGCAGGATTCTTTAAACTCAGACAAAAATTCAGAATTGTGAAGGTTAACGATTTTGCCATCCATTGCCTGTTTGACATACTCGTTGTATATTCGCTGAGCTTCAAGTTTGTTCTTTGTTTTCAGGGACTTTTTATTTCCTCGTTCAAACTGAATATACCAAGTCCCGTTTTCTCTTTTGAACAGTCTCATTTCCATTATGATAACCCTGTTCGCTTTTTCAAATCAAGCAATTTTGATTTGGTTGAAGCGGACAAGCCTAAAAAGTATTCATCAATGGAAGTTTTGTCTATGACCCAATTCCCTTTATTGTTTTCCTGATATCCGTATATGTCACCGGATTGGAGCTTTTCCTGCATCCAGTTTCGGGATTTCTTCCCTGCATATGCGCAAGCGTCTTTCATAGACAGCCATCTTGGGGCGATGCTGCATTGGTTTGCTACAAGATGTTCAAGTAGTGATAGTTTTTCTAAAATCTTTTCACTCTCTGCCATTATCAATGCTCATTCTCTCTATGATAGTTTCAATTTTCTTTTTTACCTGCTCGGCTTCTTCTCTGGAGTCAAATTCAATGAGCCTGCCGCCAGATGAGCAGAGGTATGATTTGTTTCCAAGCTTATAGGTCAAATTGTATTTGCCGTGACAGTTTTTCATCAAATCCATAGCTGATTAAAATCTAATATTTGTAGATTGTCAAGAGTAAGTCTAATTAGAATAGTTTTATCATTAGGATTGAAAATGAAAAATTTGAAAGAAGTTATGCGTTGATGTTGTGGTTCGTTTTATGATTTTTTGTTGAATTCCTGTATGGAGTATTCTTTGTTTATCTGGTTTGCTATTTCTGCAAGCCCTTCTGAATCAAGCTTAAGAAGCATGTCTATTTTGTCTGCTATATTATGATTGAATGTCAGAAGAATCATTTTTATAAGCCTGACTGCTTCAGGCGATATGTCTGCTTCGATATTGTTGATTAGTCTGATGATTTCTCTTTTATTAGAGCTCTCTGACGATTTCAAAGCGTCGTTTAGGGATATGTAACCGAAGAAATACTCTATGGGGACTTCAAGTTTTTCAGCCATCTTTTTAAGCAGGTTAAGGTTTGGCTCTGATCTACCACCGACATAAGTATTTATGCTTTTTGAGTTTACGCCAATAAGGTCGGCCAGTTCTGTCTGCTTGATCTTCTTAGTTTCAATAAGTGCTTTGAGTCTTTCTGCAAAAGTATCCATACAGAATTATGCCAGTATTCTTAATAAAGTAAATCTTAATATTGTAGAAATATTTTCATGGGATCTGATAAAATCTAAAAATAATAGATTTTTCGTGTTCTGTGTGTTATTTCTTTATCAGGAGGAAACATGTCTTTAAAGAAGTTATTTAAGGAGCTTATTATTGCAGAATCTCAGAAGTCATTGGCATCTCAGATTCCAATCAACGAAAAAACATTCTCTGCTAATCTTACCGGCAGGAGCAGGCCTACAATCAGGAATGCCCGTAAATATATTTCATTTCTTGAAAGCAAAGGCATCAGAATATCTCTAAACGAAATATATGAATAATAAATATCTCATCAATGAACCGCCGCTGCTGATCCTTCCTTCACTTGCCAAGTCAATAGGGCTCAATGAAGGTATCCTTCTGCAGCAGATTCATTACTGGCTGAGAATATCAAAGCATGATCGTGGCGGGTACAGATGGATATATAATACTTATGCCCAATGGCTGGAGCAGTTCCCGTTCTGGTCAGAAAAGACTCTCCGTCGGACAGTGAAGAAACTCGAAGATAAAGAGATCATAATCTCAACCATAGAATTCAATCAGAGCATTAATAAAACCAAATGGTATCGTATTGACTACAAAACCCTTGCGGACTATACGGGGCTTAGTGACGGCACAGACCTGATCATAGATGAATATCCTCTTCTGTTTCAGCCGTCGCTTGCTGTTAAATATGGTCTGAATGAAGCTATCTTTCTTCAGCAGCTGCATTACTGGCTGAGCTACAGCAGCAAGGAGAGGGGAGGGTGTCTTTGGGTTGTGAACAAATACAAGACCTGGCTCGATCAGTTCAGTTTCTGGAGCGTGGACACCCTCAAAAGAACTATAAAAAGCCTCACCGAAAAGGAAGCTATAATTAACACTGATGAATACAATGATTCGGTGATCAGCAATTTACGCTGGCTGACAATTAATTACGATAAATTTAATAAACCGTCAGTGCAGAATGACCAGTCGTCAGTGCAAAGTGACCTGTCGAGGGTGCAGATTGACCAGACGCTAGTGCAATCTGACCAGTCGCAAGCTAAAAATATTGCGTCAGTGCAGAATGACCGGACGTGTGTGCAAAGTGACCAGACGTCAGTGCAAAATGACCACATCGCCAGTGCAGATTGGCCGGATGGTCAGTGCAAAATGACCAGTTCTCATATATATACAGAGACTAATACAGAGACTACAGAGACTATAGCGGATGAAGTCCGTCATGAAGAAACTGCCAGTTTACAAAAAAAGATAAATTTCGACACCGAAACTGTAAATGCTGCTTTTGATAAAGCTGTGGGTTATTACCTGAGTCTTATTGATCCTGAGAAAACGATCAGGAGAAATGACAGCAGGCTTGATCATATTCAAAACCTTATGGCTGAATATGGTGCGGAAGCTGTTGAGCTGATCTTTGATGGTGTCAAAAAGTCTGATTTCCTGTTAGGGCATTCTGGCAAATTTAAGCCTTCTTTCAGCTTCATTCTGAATAATGCCGGAAAGGTTATATCCGGTCAGTATGAATCTGAAACTGAATCTGTTTATGAGAAAGCTCAGAGATGCTGCTCCAGCAACACTGATTGTTCTGTGATTATGGATAATTTTCCGGCAAGGCCGCATTGCAGATACTGTGATCAGTTTATAAACAAAGACCTCCGGCCAAAGAAAACGCCTGAAGAGGTCGAAAACGAGATGTTTGAAGAGTGCAAGGCTAGATCGTACTGCGTTGTGAAGAAGCTTCGCATGTCTACACCTTTCCCTTACTGCGGCAAATGTACGAAGAATGATTTTGCCCTGAAAGAAAAAGGTGAAGCTGAACTCAGAGATAAAGCCGCGAAGTGCTATGAAAGCTGCAGCGGATGCTGTTTTGTGCGTGTAATGGAGACTGAGCCTCTGGATTACTGCATTTATTGCCCTGGGCACAATAATGACCCCGACGATCCAGATAAGACAATAAAAGCTGATCCAGCCGACAGTGAGGCTGTATGGTCGGCCGCTTTTAAGTGGGCGGATAAGAGCTATAAAAAGATCAAAGGCTTTATAAGGGATTTTGAGGTGTTCAGCACCTATTCAACGAATGATTACAGGCAGGAGGTGCTGATCGTAGTATATGAAGTGCTGCAGGAGATGCTGGCGGAGTTTGACGGCTGTGTGCCTGTAAGCAAATTCGAAGAGCGCATATGGAATAATTTCCGAAGCAGGTTCACAAAAGGCATGCAGACTGTGCCTGCCATGCGGGATGTTTTTAAAGACGGCAACAAGTCTGCGTGTGTCTTTGAGGAATTCACTGACAATGAGCTGTCGGTAAAGGACGATGAGCCCGAAAACGGCCGTTTAAACGAAGAAATTATCAAAACACTGCTTGGGATACTCACTGTGAGAGAAGAGGAGGTTTTAGACTATGTTCTGGGTTTTACAGACAGGGGGAAGCTGTCTCAGAGTGAAGCGGCGGTGCTTATGGGGACAACAAGGGATAATGTGGCTGTGATTCAGAAGAAGGCAGTTGAAAAGATTACTTCATTCTGTAAGGAGCAGGGCATTGATGATTCATGCTCGATTGAAACCATCAAGTTTAAAATCAGGACTTACCAGAAACAAAAATTCAAAGACCCTGCAAAATACAACGTCTTTGAAATCGGAAGCCTGATCAATCAGATCGCAGGATAAGGAATAGCTTATAATTATGATTCAAATTTATAAGGTAAAACCTATATTTGTAATTTTTCAGCCAAAGAGTGCATATTCTGTAGTAATCCCGCCACCCAATCTGCTGGAATCCCGCCAGTGATTCTGCTCTGAAAACCGCCACCTATTCTGGAGCTATACCTGCCACTGCTACTGATATTTTACTGTAAGCTTATTCGTCTTATATTAAGGAATGTGACAATGACTAGGTTCTATAAATGGGCAAAATAAAAGGGGCTTGCTGCCCCTTATAATTTTTTGTGTTTTCTGAGTGAGTCGCCTTTTAGCTCTAGCTTATAACACCCGCCTAGTATCCGATCTATAATAGCATCAGAAGAAGTCTTGTTGGTGTCCCCCAGATAGTCGTGCCAGTTAGCAGTCGGCAGCTGACTTGTTATTATTGTGGATTTATTCTCTGAGCGGCTTTCGATAACTTCAAGGAGATCTCCACGCATTTTTGAGTCTATGTTACCCACGCCAAAATCATCAATAATTAATAAGTCTGGTTTTGTAAACTTGTTGATAGTTTTTATAAACTCTCCTTGCAGTTTTGCGGTTTTACATTCTTCCAATATGAAAGATATCCTGTAAAAGAGAGTTGATATACCAGACCTGCATGCCTTGTTGCCAATAGCATTTGCGAGCCATGTTTTGCCTGTTCCTGTTGGGCCTGTGATGGTCAGGTTAAGCCTTTTTTCTATCCATGTCATATTGAGTAGTTGACTCAATACACTCTTATCAAGCCCCCTGTTACTCGTATAATCGATATCTTCGACACAAGCAGATGGATATTTGAATTTCGCCTGTTTAAGCAGCCTTTGGATTCTCGCATTCGCCCTATGTGTTTCTTCCCTGTCAATCAGCAGTCCAACTCTTTCTTCAAAGGACAGTTGGGCGATGTTAGGGTCAGCAAGCTGATCTTCAAAGGCTTGCGCCATTCCCCCCAGCTTCAGTGATTGCATTTTCTGAATTGTCATATTTGTAAGCATATTGTTCTCCTTACTTGTAATAAGAGGCTCCACGAATGTTTTCGTGCTCAAAGTTTGCCTCTATAAGCTCTTCATCCTCTGTGGCAACAGCATATGCCTTAGACTTTATCAATTTATCCAGCGCTCCAACTGTATGACACAAATCCAATCCAAGTGCTGTTTGTGCTGCATCCTCTATGACTTCTGAGGTAGGTCGGAAAAATTGGACACCATAGCTGGTATAAATAATATAACCGGAGGAAAGTCCATGGAGAGATTACCGAGAAGTTTCTACACCCACGCCTTTAAAGAAGAAGCAGTCTCTTTAGTGTTGAACGGAGGTCTTTCAGTAGCAGAGGTTAGCCGTCAACTCAGTTTATCAGAGCAGACGTTGCGTAACTGGATTAAGAAGCATAAGGAAGGCAGCCTTAAAGATAAATCAGGTAGCCGAACTGTAACAGAGCTAGAGGCGGAAGTCTCCCGCCTTAAAAAAGAGCTTTCACAGGTTCGCCTGGAGAGAGAAATCTTAAAAACGGCTATGGCGTACCTTACACAAGAGCCTCAGAAAGGTACGCACAAGTAGAGGCTTTAAACAGGGAGAACAGTTTCCCTATAACAGCAATCTGTAAAACTCTCAAAGTATCCCGGAGTAGCTATTACTCTTGGATAAATCGTAAAGCCTCTAAACGCTCTCAGGACAATGAGAAGCTTAAAGTATTTATCAGGATGGCTCACAAGAAGGGGCGAGGCACATATGGCGTAGAGAAGCTTCATGACGAACTGAGAGATGAGTATGATATAGAAGTAAGCCTTCATCGTATCAAGCGTCTGCGCAAAGAAATGGGGCTTCGGTGTAAACAGGTTAAGAAATTCAAAGCGACGACAAATTCAAAGCACAATCATCCTGTTGCACCGAATTTGTTGAACCAGAATCTCTCAGTATGCAGTCCTTGTCAGGTATGGGTATCTGACATCACCTATTGCGCCACAGACGAAGGCTGGCTGTATCTGGCAGGGATAAAGGATTTATGGAATAAAGAGATTGTGGGCTATGCTATGAACTCCAGAATGACTCAAGACCTCGTTGGCCGTGCTCTGTTCCGTGCTGTATCGCTAAAACGTCCTCCTGCTGGCATAATCCATCATTCCGACAGGGGGTCGCAATACTGCTCAAAGAGTTACAGAGCCTTGCTGGAGCAGTTTGGTTTCGAGGTTTCAATGAGCCGTAAGGGTAACTGTTACGATAATGCGCCTATAGAAAGCTTCTTTAGTACGCTGAAGAATGAGCTGGTCTATCACCAGAAATATTCTAACCGTTAGGAAGCAGAGGCTGACATTCAGGAATACATTGAGATATTTTACAATCGAGTTAGAAGACATGCCAGTCTTGGTAATCTTTCACCTGCTGCATATGCTCGATTAGAATTGACGAAGCGTTACGCTAAATGATAAAGTTATGGTGTCTAAAAAACTCGACCTAGGTCATTTAATCAGGTGCATTACGGTTTTATGACTGCATACATTGAAAACAAATGGTATATTTTGTAAATTATTTTCAGAGACAACTTTTGGTGTGTTTTCTATGAGGTGGTTTGTGAATAAGAAAACTATAATTATCGGTATCGGTGCCAGTGCTGGTGGACTTGAGGCACTTAAAGATTTTATAAGTTCAATAAAGCCAAGTGGTAAATTCTGTTATGTCGTTGCCCAGCATTTAAGTCCTTCTCATAAAAGCATGCTTGTTACATTATTGGCAAAAAATAGTAATATTGAAGTTAAAGAGCTTTCAGATGGGGATGAAATAGTCACTGATATAATTTATATAACACCTCCAAATTACAATGTTCACTGTTTAGAGAACTCATTTAAACTTACTGCACCTGATAATTTCGTAGGGCCAAAGCCTTCTATTGATATTCTATTCAAATCTATAGCCGATTTGCATACTCAACACTGTTGCGGAATAATACTCTCTGGGACTGGTTCTGATGGAGCGGTTGGCGTCAGGGCTATAAAGGCTGCCGGTGGTATTACAATAGCACAGGAGCCACAAAAAGCAAAATATGACGGGATGCCACGTTCAGCGATAGAGACGGGTGATGTGGATATTATATCGCCAGCGGAAAGTATTTATTCAGAGCTGGAAGATATATTCATAAATAACAAACCAATACATATTGAAGAGATATCAGAGCAACCTCCTGGTAATTATAAAAAGATTGTTAATATAATAAAGAAAAATTATAAAATTGATCTTGATGGTTATAAAGAAAATACCATTGATCGTAGAATACGCAGGAGAATGGCAGCTTTACGTATTGATACTTATAGCAACTATGTCAAATGTCTCCAGAAAAATCAAAAAGAGATTTCTAACTTATTTAAGGACTTGCTGATAAGTGTTACTTCTTTTTTCAGAGATAATGATGCATATGAGAAACTCACTGAAGTCTTAGAGGATAAATATAGAGATTCTGAAGCAGAAGTTTTTAGAGTTTGGGTTGCTGCGTGTGCTACAGGAGAAGAGGCATACAGTATCGCAATAATTTTGAATGAGCTGTTTGAAAATAGACATGGTAATATTGATATACAAATATTTGCTACTGACATAGATGAGAGTGCTTTGGCTATTGCTAGAAAAGGCGTCTATTCAGAAGCATCTTTATCTGATATGCCTCAACACATGATCGAAAAGTATTTTCGTCGTGCAGGCAGCAACTTTGAGGTTGTTAAGTCGCTTAGAGAACATGTTATTTTCTCCAGACACGACATTACACAGGATCCTCCTTTTCTGAGAATTGATTTGATATCTTGTCGTAATCTTATGATATACTTCAAGCCTATTTTACAAAAAGAGGTGCTGAGTAAGTTTTATTACTCATTAAATCCTAGAGGTGTACTGTTTTTGGGTAAATCAGAAACAGTAGGTGATCTTAGCCCTATTATAAAGGCAATTGATAGCAAACTTAGAATATATGAAGTTAGTGAGGCCGATTCAAAGTTTAGGCGTATTCACATAAATAACTATAGCCATGTTCATAAGAAAGACGAAGTGGAGACATCTGCTAATAAGTTTAATATAGATCAGTATTTAAGCGAGCTTACTTTGTATCAGCTTTTTGATAGGTTTATTATTATAGATGATAACTCAAGTTTCGCACCTTGACATAATGCAATAACTTGTTGTTATAGCTAGGATAATAATAGAAGAAATCTCCCATAAATGGTATATTGATTTTCCAATAACAATTACATCAAGGAGACTTTTTC